>JBGCFD010000223.1:0-26509 GCA_045106765.1 Saprospiraceae bacterium
AATGCGCACAAATTCGGTTTTTATCAACCTTACACAAAAAAAGGAAGTGAACGTCCGCATGGATACAACGAAGAAAAATGGCATTGGTCATATTTACCTTTGTCAAAAAAATATATTGAGCAGATGAAATTGAGGATGAAAGATGAGTTGGTCAAAGGATTTGAAGGAGCGGAAGTGGCAAAAGAAATAGGTGTGGTGGAAAAATATATTTTGGGTATTAATCAAGAATGTTTATAATTTTCTACTCATGTTAATTGATACATTAAAGTTCCTTTTCAACAGAGATCTCAACAAGTTGAAAATCGAAATCAATTCCTATAAAAATGAAAAGATGCTTTGGCATTTTGAAAAAGAAATCGCAAATTCGGCAGGTAATCTTTGTTTGCATTTGATTGGAAATTTAAATACTTATATTGGTTCAGAAATTGGAAAAACAAATTATGTAAGGCAACGTGAATTAGAGTTTTCCTTAAAAAATATTCCTAAATCTGAATTGATAACAAAAATTGAAGAAACGATTTTAATTATTGATACTGCACTAGATAAGTTATCAGAATGCGAACTACAAGAGGAGTATCCAATTCTAGTTTTTGATAAAAAAACTTCAACTGAATACCTTTTAATTCATCTGACAACACATCTAACTTATCATCTCGGACAAATAAATTATCATCGAAGATTATTAGATAATTAATTTTAAAACAAAAAAATACTATGGCTCTTACCGAATCAACCATGCTTGCCTTGGGAACAAAGGCTCCTGGTTTTAATTTACCAGATACTGTAAGTGGAAAAATGATGAGTTTCGATGACATCAAATCTGGTGTTGGAACAGTTGTAATTTTCTCTTGCAATCATTGCCCTTATGTCATTCATGTAAATGAAGAAATGACCAAACTTGCTAAAGAATATCAAGATGCAGGAATTGCTTTTGTGGTCATCAGCAGTAATAATGTAGAAAAATATCCGCAAGACTCTCCTGATAAAATGACTGAGTTTGCCAAAGAAAGTGGTTATACATTTCCTTATCTCTATGATGAATCGCAGGAAGTAGCCAAAGCATATGATGCAGCTTGCACTCCTGATTTTTATGTTTTTGATGGAGCAGCAAACCTAGTTTATCGAGGTCAAATGGATGGTTCACGTCCTGGAAGTGGAGTGCCTGTAACTGGTGAAGATTTGCGAGCAGCCTTGGATGCAGTTTTAGTGAGTCGCCCTACGAATTCAGTTCAGCGGCCAAGTGCAGGTTGTGGAATTAAGTGGAAATAATTTTCATTTAAAAAATGAAATTATGGCTATGAATAACTGGGGAGGAATCACAGAACATATGACTAAAAAATCTAGAAATTTTTTTGGTCGCAAAAGGAAGTTGAGTACTGACCTAGATAAAAATAAACTATCTGATTCTAAATTAATTCAAGCCAACAAAAAAAAGAAAAATAAAGTAATTAAAGAGATCATGATTTTAGTCTTTGTCCTCTTTGCATTTTTAATTGGAATATTCTTATTTTTAAATTAATTCTTTGTTTTAGTCAAAAATCTAATGTTTACTGAAATCCATTATCCCGAATTTTTACCACATAAAAAACTAGACGAGTATCTCGCTAGAGGGTGGTTTCGTATGGGACAAATGATTTTTACTTGTCGGTTTTTATGCTTTGATGGGAAATTGTATACTGCAGTTTGGACACGTCTTGATTTAAAAGATTATACTTTTAGAAAAAGTGTTCGGAAAGTTTTCAATCGAAATAATAAACGATTTCGAATCGTCATCCGAAGAGCGATTTTTGATAAAGAGAAAAATGATTTGTATTTAATTCATCGCCAACGATTTGGTGGTTTCGTTTCTTCCAACTTACGAAAGTCACTTTTTGGCGATGCCGATTATAATATTTATGATACTTGGGAAACCTGTGTTTATGATGGTGATACTTTGGCGGCAGCAAGTTTTTTTGACTTAGGAAATGATAGTATTGCGAGTATAATGGGATTGTTCCATCCTGATTATTCAAAGTATAGTTTAGGATTTTATACAATGCTTTTGGAGATTGATTTTGGATTGAGATCAGGAGCAGAATATTATTAC
This sequence comes from Saprospiraceae bacterium, assembly GCA_045106765.1. Taxonomy (GTDB): domain Bacteria; phylum Bacteroidota; class Bacteroidia; order Chitinophagales; family Saprospiraceae; genus CAJQQY01. Next base: position 2,087 of record JBGCFD010000223.1, read on the forward strand.
CCAGGCTATGTTGTTCCGAACTATTTTAAGTTTGATTATAAATTACGAATTGGAGATACCGAGTATTTTGATCCTGATAAGAATCGATGGTTTCCTTTTTCTGATTTGGATTTCGAAAAGTTGTCGAGCAATCTTTTAAAAACCAAATTAGACAAACTCGGAGAATATTTAAATGAAAAAAATATTAGAACAAATCTTTTTCTATATCCACTTTATGAGCGAGTTTTATTTGGACATGAATACAAAGATTTTTTGCATAACCCTTTATTCATTTCCTGTTTCCATCGACGGTTTCATAGTTTATTATTGATTGTCGAATATGATCTATTCAAAGATACTTTTCGTTTGGTTAGAGCAGGTCGAATTGAAAATAACCATGCAGGTTTTATGACTGCTATGCGAAATGGACATGATGGAAAAACTAGTTTCTTTGATTTTTTATTTAAAGAAAAAGTAATTTTAGAAACGACTAACCTAGACGAATTAGCTCAGGCGATTACGATTTATGCCAAACGGTATAATTTGTTGGATGAATGATTTACTCATAATTCTATCTTAAGATTTAAAATCAATACTGATAATATTCATACCCTTCCAACAACCATTCATTTTTCGTATTTGACTTCACCTCTTCAATCATCTCTGTCAATTTTTTAATTCTCTTATTTAAAAAACCTTTCATTTTTACATCCCCATTTTTTTCATTCAAAGCTATTCGATATTCCTCTCTCAAATCATTTAAAGTTTTTATCGCAGAAAATCTTCTCCATTTTGAATCATTCGAGTCTAATCCTATTTTTGCTAAATTAGAAATAATTGACTCATAGTTTTTTTCATCTGCCAACTGAACCAATCCTCGATAACTATCAAAAAAAGAAATCAATTCAAAGTCATCCATCTCCATCCATTTTTTTTCAAAATAGGAAAGGTATTTCAAGTCGCCACTTGCGGCATAAATTTCTCCAACGGTAATAATAATTTCTTGATTCGGGTCATTTTTCATTTGATTGGCAAAAGCCACCCCTTCATCAGCATCCAAAAGATACAGCGTTCGCATCGCTGACGTTTTAACACGCATCGCTTTTTCATTTTGAATTGCATCTTTAATATTTGGAATAAATGTTTTGTCTCCTGTCTCCGCAAGTACTTCAATCGCCGCAGCTCGAACATTGGAGTTCGTATCATTTTTAGCCATCTTGGCTACCTTCGTTTTTAGAGAAATATTATTTACCAGATCAACTTTCCCCAATGCTCGCATTCTAATCAACCAAGAATTATCATCCAAAGCTCTTTTAAAAACATTTCTGGCTGCAGGATTTTTTGACTCGTCTAAAGCAACAATTGCTTCAAATCTCGCCATGAATTTTTTAGTATTTATATATTGAAAAATAAATTCCTCCTCCGTATGTGTATCTTTTACATCTGCCAACAAAATCTTTTCTGAATCAATATCAATTAACTTTGGTCTCGTCTCTGCATCAAATTCAAACGTCTGAATTCTTTTTGTAAGAGTAATGTTATGGCGTGTCATTTTTCCACTTTCAAAATAAACATCCACTTTCATCGGCAACTCAAAAATCGGAATGCTAGTATCCACATTTTGAGTTTGTTCGATTGTCGTAGTTGCTTTTTTTGAGGCTTCATCATAATCATAAGTCACTTTTAATATAGGATGTCCTGCTTCAAAATACCATTGATTAAAAAACCAATTCCAATCCTTACCCGTTACCTCTTCTACCGCCAATCGCAAATTATGAGCCTCCACAGCACTATATGCATTCTTTGTCAAATAATGATTGAGCGAAGCATAAAAAGCATCATCACCAATATAATTTCGAAGCATGTGCAAAACTAAACCACCTTTGTTATAACTATGCGCATCGAACATATCTTCTTTATCATTATACCCGAAATTAATCAAGTCATGCACTCCTCTCATCGTTGAATTAATATATGAATTCAGTTCACCTCGCCGATGTAAGTCCGCTTCGTCTGTTCCATATTGATGTTCAAACCAAAGATATTCGCTATAATTTGCAAAGCCTTCATTCATCGTCAAGTTGGCCCAACTCTCGCAAGTCACTAAGTCGCCAAACCAATGATGAAACATTTCATGCGCCACAATTAACTCATTTGTTGCATCAATCAACTCTTGTTCTTTCTTCTGCACGAACTCTCCAAAAATAACTGCCGTCGTATTTTCCATTGCTCCCGAAACATAATCTCGTACAACGATTTGCGAATATTTATCCCAAGGATATTCTACACCTAATTTCTCCGAAAAAAAATCCAACATTGGAATTGTATTTGAAAAAATCGCTCGGGCATCTTCTTCAAATTCTGGCTCCACCCAATATTCAATTGGCTTGCCTCGCCAAGTATCTTTGACTACCGCAAATTCTCCCACCGCAACCATAAATAAATAAGGTGCATGAGGTTGATTCATTTTCCAATAATCAGTTCTAGTTCCATCATTATTTTTATTAGAAGAGGTGAGTAAACCATTCGACAAAGTTTTAAATTTATCTTCAACGGTCAAGTACATTTCTTGGGTACATCGTTCATTCGGTTTGTCGATTGAGGGAAACCACCGAGAGTTCCATTCCGTTTCTCCTTGTGTCCAAATTTGCTGAGGTTTATCTATATCTTCATTCCTAGGATTGATAAAAAACAAACCTTGATTAGAAGTAATTGCTTCACTTCCTCCCGTGGCCGCAGGGCTTGCGATATAATCTATAAAGATTTTATATTGTTCCCTTGCTTTATATTCTTTTCCCAAATCAATTTGAAGCAACTCTCCATCATACTTATATTTTAAATTTTCACTTGCACCTTCATAAGTAACTTTATTGAATACAAAACCTTTCGCATCCAAAGTTAAAGTACTACTCGAATAAAAAAGTGGTTCCAAAGTCAAAGTCGCTTTCCCAATCACTTGCTCATTTTTCCAATCAAATTTCAAATCTAATTTAGTGTGAACCAAGTCATGCGTTCGAGGATAACTTTCATTGTATTTTGGCAATTTATAATCTTTGTCTTCTTTGATAATTCGAGGAGCGGTGACGACAAGGGAATCCAACGTTCGTTCTTCGATAGAAAATTCATATTCAGCAGCATCTGCAATTTTTTTAGCTTTACAACTGAAAAGAAAAGGAACAAGTAGGAAAAAATATTTAAAATTCATTTTGAGTATCTATTTTTAAGTTAGATGCAATTGATTGTTGGAAAGGTGCAAAAGTAAGGAGAATGTTTCTAAGCAATTGTTGCTTGAATAATTATTTCCAAAGCGATTTTTCATAATTCATCAAAGGAAATGTATTTTTAGTTTTTAAACAAATTACCTTTTTTAACTAATGAATTGGCTTTCTCGATTTCAAAATATGGCTGATGAATTAAGACAACATTCTCAAGTAGAATTATTGTCTTTTAACTCTTTTCTGCCAATCGAAGAAGAACAGTTTAATTTTTTAGAAAAAAAACATAACATAACATTTCCAAAAAATATTCGAACATTTTATCGCGAAACCAATGGGCTCCAATTAAGTTGGATTTTAAAAAATAACGAACATTTTTCCAAAGAAAGGTACTCATCTTCTAACGAAATTTTACCTTGGGATTTTTTCAAAGAAAATTTAAAATACCAAGATGGAGTAATTATGCTTTTGCCTCTAGAAGTTGCTTTGGGGAAAAATATTTTTGATGCTTTTTCTCCATTTTATAACATGCTCTTTTCTCTTAAAAATTTTCATTTAACGTTGAGTGAGGACGATCATTTTTCGGAAAGTTTTTTGACGACAGATCTTGATTCTTACTTAGAATTTTTGCTCGCAGGAAAAGGGTTAGTTTCTCGTCGCAATTTTTTTTACAAACGAACAGATAATTTCTTACTAAAAAAAATCTCCACACATATTTCCACTCCTTCGTCATTTTGGACAAATGGCAAAACTTTAAACCTTAACCAAGCTATACTCAATCATAAATTTCCATTTTGCGATCAAGTCCGTTTTATCCAAAATAATATCAATCACGTTGGACTCCGACAAATGGCAGAAAAAGGAGAACTAATTTCTCTTTCTCAACTTGAAGGAATTATTGAAAAACATCATCAGTTTTTAATGTCAGGAGGAGTTGGCGGCACTTGGCGAGTTTTGGAAATACGAGGAATCGTCACTGCTTTTTATGGAAATAAAATAGATGCACAGGAAGGAGAACAAGTCAATTTCGAAAGAAAAAACTTAACCAATATTTCTTTTGAAAAAATAGAACTTCCATTCTCCAACTGCTGCTCCGTATTTGCCGAAGGCGTAAATTTTTCTTATTCAACTTTTGAAAAAAGTATTTTTTCCGATGCATTTCTACAAGAAGCAGACTTTTCCAACAGTACATTTACAAATGTAGATTTTTCCAGAAGTGATTTAAAAAATGTAAATTTTAAAAATACAGATTTACGAAATGCAGATTTTGAAAACTGTGATCTGCGAGGAGCTAATTTTGAAAATGCGAAATTAGAAGGAGCTAGTTTTATAGGATGCCTTTTGATTTAAAATTGAATGAGTATTCACAAGGTGACTAAAGTCACCTTGTGAATAACTTGACTAAACCGCCACACTATGATCTCTTAATGCATCATTCAACGAAGTCTTTTTATCGGTACTTTCTTTTCTTTGACCGATGATCAAAGCACAAGCTACTTGATAATCTCCTGCTGGAAATTTCTTTGTATATGTTCCAGGAATCACAACTGATCTTGGTGGAACAATTCCTCGATGTGTCACAGGTTCATCACCAGTAACGTCGATAATATGAGTTGATTTTGTCAAAACAACATTTGCTCCAAGTACCGCTTCTTTTCCCACTCGAACTCCCTCAACAATAATACTTCGTGAACCGATAAAACAATTGTCTTCTATAATTGTCGGAGTCGCTTGTAATGGTTCTAATACACCACCAATACCTACACCTCCACTCAAGTGAACATTCTCTCCAATCTGACCACATGATCCAACCGTTGCCCAAGTATCAACCATTGTTCCGCTTCCTACATGTGCTCCAATATTTACATAACTTGGCATCATAATTACACCTGGCGCAAGGAATGCGCCATGCCGTGCAATTGCATGAGGCACTACCCGAACACCTAATTCTTTATACCCCTTTTTCAATGGAATCTTATCATGAAATTCAAACATCCCTACTTCCAATGTTTCCATTTGTTGAATGGGAAAATACATCACAACTGCTTTTTTTACCCAATCATTTACTTTCCAATCTCCATCAGTAGTTGGTTCAGCTACTCGAAGTTTACCTTTGTCAAGTTGTTCGATGACTTCTCGGATAGCCTCTTTAGTTGGATTTTCGTGGAGAAGATCTCTGCTATCCCACGCCTGTTCGATAGTATTTTGTAAATCGCTCATTTTAAATTTTGTATGATTTGTTTATGATTTAAAAATAGGTTTATATTCTATAACAATGTATTTTCATTTTAAACAATGTGTCTTTAGCTAAAAAAACTAAGTGCAATAAACTGTGTTGCCAATCCAACCAAATATCCTCCATATAAATCTTTTGGCTCATGCGCATCCAAAATTAGTCGAGACGTTCCGACGATTCCACAGATTAAAATTGTAGTCGTTAATAAACCAAAAAGGCTTACCTCAAACATTCCTAAAAATCCAGCATTCCACACAAAAGGAAATAATTCTGATCGTTGAGTCGTAATCAAAATCATTCCCAAAAATCCGCCCATACCTACTGCATGCAAACTGATTTTGGAAAATAGTGTGATAAAAAATGCCAAAAATAATCCGATCACCGCACCTAAAAAACAAGCCTTAAAAGCAATAGGCATCTCAGGACTTCGATAGATTAAATAGTAAGTGGAAATATAAAAAACGCCTGTAACAATGAAGGGGCCGATACGATCTTCCGCATTTTTTAATTCGAGAGAAGGAATCAGTTTTAATGCTTTCATCATTAAAACTGAAATAATTGGAATAAAAAAAGTAGAAAAGAAAACCATCAAAATATTTCGCATTCCACCTTTTATGCTATTCGTCCCAAATAGATGCGGGTCTACAGAAAGCAAAATAAGCAACATATAAGTAACCATCAGCAAGGGATGGAAAACGATAGAAAAAAAATATGCTATGGATTTAAGTAACATTTACCTTTATTTTTGAAAAGGCAAAATTATCATTTTTTAGGACAAAGTTTGTTCAATTCCATTGCCATATTTTCTTCATCTTCTAAAATTTTATAAAACGATTTTAAATATTTGGTAACATCTTTTCTGCAGCGTTTATTGAGTAAATCAAATTCTTTTACCATTTGTAGGGTTGCCTCTTTTTGGCTTAAAAAATGTTTCGCTACTTTTTTCATTTCTTCCTCTGAATATATTTTTCCAAGAAATACTCGTTGCTTTGTGCTTTTTAATTTATAATCAGGATTCGGAATAGCATACGTTGCAGAAACAAAACCTGAAAAATCAAAATCATAGGGAAAAGTGCAAAGTAAACTATTAGGTTCCGGGCGCAATAATTTTACATTCCTCATAAAGATTGTACTCCAATCGGCATTTCCAATCATACATTGAAACATTGCTTGAACAGTACCATTATAGGTATCGATAGAATCTACAGGACAATGTTTTTTTTCAACAATCTTCGCATTAGTTCGTCTTGCTAATTCATCTCCATCTTCAAGAAGCATCGCCATCCGCTCAAACATTTTTTTCCCACTTCCGGATTGCACATAATTAATTTTGACTAATTGAGCACGTAGACTATATTCCGAATGAAGGTTATAAATTTTATAAATCAAATACTCTTTTAATATATTTTGCTTTGCCTCTTTTTTATCCTCAAGGCAATGAGAGACTAATTTGAGGGAATTGTATTTACCGGAGAGTCCCATTTTTTTTAATCCTTTTTTCTTAAATTTCAATCGCAAAGGAGGAAATTCACAAACCTTTCTTCGATATTTTCCTCGAGGTTTTATTTCAACTTTAAGATCAACTTCTTCTAATTCGTTATTTTTAAAAGAAATTTTCCCTGGAAGGTATTCAACTAGTTTCTTCTTATGAAAAAGAAGGGAGTCAAAATTAGCTTCCAAAGTCATTTCAAAGATTTCGTCTTTTGAAATAAAATCAAAAATACTTTCTTTCTTTTTCGATTTTTCTTTTCCTTCCTCTTCCTCAGAGTCGGTTTCTATAATAGATAAATTCGTAGAACTCATTGAAAGAGAATCCGAATTAATATTTTGTCCAAAAGAAAAAAATGGAAGAATTAAGAAAAATAAAATTTGCAGGTTTTCCATCATAGTTTTTTTTAAAATAAAAGTACTTCATCCTAATAATACTGCCAAAGTAACTGACAAAGGAATTCACCCTAAAATTGGGAAGTTATTCTTTGACCATTACAGCGTAACATTTCAAAAATAATCATAAAAACTAAAACTATTGTTATTGAAAAGGTTTTATTTTGTTGTAATTTGCTTTGCTGCAATTTTCTTCTTTTTTTTAGAATAAGAGAGCTGCATAATATTACATTTTCATCACTACTTTTATCTTAGAATTAATTTTTCATGCCGCTAAATAAATGGATTATACTACTTATCGTTTTTGTTTTTTCAAGCTGTGGAAATAAAAAAACAACAAGTCCAATTTCTACTAAAGAAATTCATGATCATACCGAACCAACTATTCGTTATCCAAAAAATATTATTTTAATGATTGGAGATGGAATGGGAATAGCTCAAATCACAGCCTCTATGTATTTGAACAAGAAAGGGTCTTACCTTGAACAATTTCCAGTTGTAGGTTTTCAAAAAACATTCTCAGGTGATAATGTAATTACAGATTCTGCAGCGGGTGCAACTGCCATGGCATGTGGAATCAAAACTTATAATAATGCAATTGGAGTTGATATGGATACGCTACCTGTGCAATCTATTTTGGAGTTATCTGAAAAGAATGGACTAGCAACTGGATTGATTGCTACTTCGCCCGTAACACATGCAACACCAGCTTCCTTTATTTCGCATGTTGCTCATAGACAATTTATGGAGGAAATTGCTTTAGGATTTATGAATACTAAAATTGATTTTTTAGTTGGAGGAGGAAAAAAATATTTTGATCGACGAGAATCTGATGAAAGAAATTTATATCAAGAACTGAAAGATGATGGATACTATGTAAATGATTATTTCAAAAAAGATATTTTTGAAACATATATTAATCCAAAGAAAAATTTTGTTTTTTTTACTGCTGATGAAGATCCTCAACAAGCTAGGAATGGACGAAAATATCTTCCTTACATTGCAAGTAAAGGAGCTTCTTTTTTAAGAAAAAGAAATGATAAGGGCTTCTTCTTAATGATCGAAGGTTCTCAAATTGATTGGGAAGAACATCAAAATGATGCATCATGGTTAATTTCTGAGATGGATGATTTTAATACTACAATTGGTAGGATTCTAAAGTTTGCAAAAAAAGAAGAACAGACTTTAGTCATCGTTACGGCAGATCATGAGTGTGGAGGGTTTTCCATAAATAATGGATCAACGAAGGATGAATTAGTTACCGCATTTACGAATAATGGGCATACTGCTGATATGGTTCCGGTTTTTGCTTTTGGTCCACAAGCAGAATTATTTCATGGAATATATGACAATACTGAAATTTTTGAAAAGATGAAAAAAGCACTTCAGTTTGAATAATAAAATTGGAAATTTATTATTTGACCTTCACAGAAAAGAAAACTGATTATCTACCTAAGTAAGTAACCAGTTTTGTATTTTAAAATCGGATGTATATTATCTTATTACTGAATTATTCAAAGGCAAAATGTTTTTGCTAAAATTCAATACATTAATTTCTGTACAAAAAATATTATCTAATCCTGCTTCTTGAATATTCAATTCTAATTCAATCGTTTCTTCTTCCACTTTATTGATCTTAATAAATTGTGCAGGCGATCCATCTTTTGGCATCAAAACTAGATTGTAATTATCATCTGTAATATCCCAATTTCCTACTTCTATAATTTCATTATCACCACTTCCATATATTTTAGAGTAAGTTCCATTTTTATCAAATTGAAATTTCAAGAAAGCATCTTTAACAATAATGATTTCTTCACAAGCATGAATTCTATCCACGATCTGGTAAGCAAAATTAGTGTAAGCCCACTCACCTGTTAAAGTATTCATTGTCATTTCTTTACAATTCTTAGTACATGTAGAATCTCCATTATGTGCAAAGAACATATTCATATTTGAAACTAAAATCGCGGCTACTAATAATATCTTTTTCATTTTAAGTTTTCTTTTCCTTTGGTTCGTAAAAAATAAATGTTGTAAAATGTATTGTTTTCTATAATGACTCCAAGTTATATCCACAGTTGCAAAAATGGTCGTTCGTTCGACAGTTGATTAAATTTATTCGATGAAATGTTATCAAAAATATAAAACCCTTGTAAACATCAAAAAGTTCTCCAAAACAGAATAAAATTTCGATAAAATAAAACATACATTATGCAAATCTATTTTAAATATCGTTATAAAGCTATATATAAAATAAAATTTTACATAAATTTAATACTAGGTCTTGAAAAATTGATAACTGAAGACTAAAAAGTATAAAGTTTTTTAACCACTTCTTAACAACTCAATTACACATTCAATACCTTTTAAATTCTAAATAGTTACAAAAGGTGGATTTAAAAAGAAGACGAAACGATATAACTTTTTGTTACAGAAGGTCGATTAGTGAATCATTCAAACAGGTGATTGGTGAATTGGGAAGTCAGTAGAGAGTTCATCAGATTTTAAATTTATGGTTTCACAGCTCACCTAATTTTCTGATTTCCAAATCAACTGTTCAACTAATTAAATCGATCTGGATCTAGAGTTGGATGAGTAATTTGAGGGTTTTCATTTGAAATAATTTGAGCTACAATTTTCCCAGTTGCTGGACCAAGACTCATTCCTACCATTGCATGACCTGCTGCCACCGTCAAGTTTTCATAATGTTTTAATCTCCCGAGATAAGGCATTCCATCTGGTGAGCAAGGGCGCAAACCAGACCATGGCTGTATATTTTTAAAATCGTAATTTTTGAATTGCGGAAAATAATCAGGTACCGCTTTGATGATTCCATTGACTCTTCGAGGATTGATTCGATCATTAATTCCAGCGATTTCCAAAGTTCCTGCAAATCGTAAATCATCAGCCATAGGAGTCACCGCTACTTTTGCTTCTGACAAAAGATAAGGATGGGAAGGTTTTATTTTTGGACTTGATAAGGTAACATTGTATCCTTTTGCAGCTTGAATTGGAATATTTATTTTTAAATTTTTCACTAACCCTGGTGCCCACGAACCATTGGTGATTAAAAATTCGTCGGCTATAAATTCTCCTTTTGAAGTATTTACTTTTGTTATTTTATTTTTGGAAAAAAATAACTTTTCTACTTCTGTTTCAAAATGTATTTCTACTCGACCACTTTTTTTCATCTGATCACGCAAACATTGCATAAATAAGTGTGGATATAAATGTGCATCTCCAGGATAATAAACTGATCCTAAAATATCCATTTTCAAATGAGGATCTAGCGCTTGAGTTTCTTCCGCAGAAAGATATTCGATTTTTATACCAATCTTATTAGCAACTTCGCTTTCCGTTTTTAGGCTAACTTCTCCTTTTTTTGTCCGAAAAAGATCAACCAAGCCTTTCTCTTCAAATGCAAACTCGAATCCTTCCTTCTTAGAAAAATCTTGATACAGGCCTTTACTCAACCAAGCTAAATCTCGCAGAACAGTTGCTGCATTATCCACATGTCGATGAGTAGCAGCTTTGTAAAATTTCCATCCCCATGACATCAAATCGAAATCTAGTTTTGGTTTGATATAAAAAGGACTTTCAGAATTGAACATCCATCGAATCCCTTTCGAAATCATTCCAGGCTGTGCCAAAGGAATAACATGACTTGGACAAATATATCCTGCATTTCCATAAGAAGCTCCGTCGGTCATTTTTCCTTTTTCCAAAAGAATAACTTCATGACCTGCTTCTTGTAAAAAATAAGCGGAAGACAATCCGACGATTCCGCCACCGATGATAATAACTTTTTTCATTGGTTTATTTTTAGATTACTTGAAACCCGTGTGCATACGGATCATCATCGTCAATGATGATCGTATTAAAACCCGTAACTTTTGCCCAGCCTTCGATGCTTGGAATAATCGCATCTACATTTCCAACCTTGGTGACATCTTCTACTCGTCCAATAAATTGACTCCCAATAATACTTTCATGCACAAAAGAATCTCCTTTCTTTAATTTCCCTTTTGCAGCCCATTGCGCCATGCGAGCAGATGTTCCAGTTCCACAAGGAGAACGATCAATTGCTTTGTCTCCATAAAAAACTGCATTGCGAGCATCTGCATTTTCAGCTATCGTCGAACCAGTCCAAAGCAGATGACTTAGTCCCGAAATCGTTTCATTCTCAGGATGTATAAAAATATGTTTTTCATTAATCCGTTTTCTAATAATCGGACTCCAACGAATTAAATCTCCTGCGGTATAATTTTGAATACCAGAAAAATTTTCTTGCTCATCAACAATGGCATAAAAATTCCCTCCGTAGGAAATATCCATTTTTAACAACCCTAAATCAGGGCATTCAATTTCAATATTTTCAGCTGCGAGGTAAGATGGAATATTCGTGAGTTTGACCGACTTTACTTTTTGACCTTCTTTTTTGTATTCGACTTTGACCAAACCTGCGGGAGTTTCTAAACGAAGATGTCCTTCTTTTTTTGGCATGACAAGACCTTGCTCGAGTGCGATGGTAACTGTTCCAATAGTTCCGTGACCGCACATTGGTAGACATCCACTTGTTTCAATAAATAAAACACCTACATCATTTTGAGGGTCAGCAGGTGGAAATAAAATACTACCTGACATCATATCATGTCCTCGTGGTTCAAACATCAAACCTTTGCGAATCCAATCATATTCTTTTAAAAAATGTTGGCGTTTTTCACTCATATTTTTTCCTTCCAAATTCGGTCCACCTCCTGCAACGACTCGAACTGGATTTCCACAAGTATGTGCATCTATGCAAAAAAAAGTTTTAGAAGCCATGTATCTAACTTATTTTATTTCAATTTTTCATAAATCAATTTTGCCGCAGCTAAATCTTCCAATGCATGTCCAACTGATTTAAAAAAGGTAATTTCGTTTTCATTTTTTCGACCAGTCTTTTCCCCTCGACACAACTCAAATAAATCTCCACAAATATTTTCCTTTTTTAAAATTCCTTTTTCTATGGGAATTGCAATATCTCCACTTTCATGCATTCCATCATAGGTGTCAATAAAAATAGAGCTTTTCAAAATTACTTCATCATCAGTTTCTCGCATCTCGGGTCGATACGCGCCTACTAAATCTAAATGCTGACCTACTTTCAATTTTTTTCCAAAAATTAAAGGAGTTGAGCTGAGTGTTGCACAAGAAATAATATCTGCCTTTTCAATTCCTTCTTCGATATTTTTTATTGGAAAAATTTCAAATTTTGTCTTTTTAGAACTTTGTAAATGTCTTGTTATGATTTTAGAAACTGTTATTGCTTTTTCCAAATTTCTTCCCCAAACATAAACTGTTTTAATCTCTCGAACCGAAGTGTGTGCTCGAATCAACTCAGGTGCTAATGCTCCTGTTCCAACCATCAATAAAGTCTTGCTATTTTTTTTTGATAAAAAACTTGACGCTAGGGCAGAAGCTGCAGCTGTTCTTTGAGCAGTTAATGTAGTCGCATTTATCTGAGCTAAAGGCATTCCTTTTTCCGCATCAAACAAAGTATAAACTCCATGAATAGATGGTAAATTATATTTCCCATTTTTTGGAGAAACAGTTACCATTTTGACGCCTAAATATTTTCCAACTTGCCAAGCTGGCATCAGCAGCAAAGTAGAATCTACTCCCTCTTTTGAATTTTGATAATTATGATGATGTCGAGTAGGAACAATATATTTTTCTTGAAAGGCTTTCCGCAAAGCTTCAATCAAAATTGAATAATCTAAATTTTCTACTAATTGTTCTTTCGAAATATTTATCATCAACAATTATTTATTTCTACGTTTAAGTTATTGGACTCTTCGTCCATTCTCCATTGACTAATCTCCAAATTTTTCTCAAATTCTCATCCTTCAATTCCAATGGCAAAACATTCGACTGCCAATTTTGATAACATAATGGCCGAGCAAATCTTTTGATCGCACCTGTTCCAACTGAAGTAAATCGACTATCCGTCGTTGCTGGAAATGGTCCGCCATGATGCATCGAATGACACACTTCAACACCTGTTGGTACATTATTAAAAATGACTCTTCCTGCTTTTTCCTTTAACTCATCAATCAGATGATAATAATTTACAAATTCCTCATCTTCTCCCATCAAAGTTGCGGTCAATTGTCCTTGCATATTCAAAACCACTTCCATCAGTTCTTCTTCAGACTGACATTTCACGACTAAAGTGAACGGACCAAAAACTTCCTCTTGCATTTTTTTATTTTTCAAAAAATTACTTGCAGCAACAGATGCAACCGTTGGCCGTCCTGTCGAGTTATCTCCTACCTCATTAGAAACTCCTTCCTCTTTCACACCTGTTTGTTCTAGTAAATTAGTTTTACCTGCTTCGTAATTTTTACAGACATTTTCATTGAGCATAGTACTCGGAATTACTTTTTCAAAACCGTTGACCAAGTGTTTGATAAAAGAATTTAGATGCTCATTTTCTATTCCAATCAATAAACCTGGATTCGTACAAAATTGCCCAACACCTAAATTTACTGATCCAACATATTGATTTGCCAATGCTTCGTTTCTATTTTTTACCGCCTTCGGCAAAAGAACTACAGGATTGATACTTCCCATTTCTGAAAAAACTGGAATTGGAATTTCTCTCTGATTCGCCGCATCAAACAATGCTTTCCCTGCTCGGTACGAACCAGTAAACGCAACTGTTTTTGTCAAAGGATGCTTCACTAAAGTTTGACCTAATTCTAGTCCAGTTCCATTCAATGAAGAAAAAACACCATCAGGCATATTAGTTGCCATCGCTGCATTTTGAATTGCTGCAGCGATCATCGAATTCGTTCCCAAATGTGATTCATGTGCTTTGACAATAACCGGATTTCCTGCAGCAAGTGCCGAAGCTGTATCTCCTCCTGCAGTCGAAAATGCCAACGGAAAATTACTTGCAGTAAAAACTACTACTGGTCCAACTGGCACCAACATTTTTCGAATATCAGCTTTTGGAAATGGTTGTCGATCTGGAATGGCTGTATCAATACTTGCTTCTATCCAAGATCCTTCTTCTACCAAATCAGCAAACATTCGAAGCTGCCCAATCGTTCTCCCTCGTTCTCCTTCCAATCTTCCTTTTGGCAAACCTGACTCTGCCATAGCTCGTTCAATTAATGGATCACCAAGTGCTAAAATATTGTCTGCGATTCTTCTTAAAAATTTTGCTCGAATCGTTCCAGCACTATTTTTATAAGTTCGAAATGCTTCCGTTGCTTTTTCTAAGGCTGCGTCAATTTCTTCCGAAGTAGCTTTGTGAAATTCACCTTCGATTTCTTTCATCATAGCTGGGTTCGTTGATCGCATTACTTCTTTTGCAATTTTCGAAACGCTAAATCCTATAATATTTTCTCCAGAGGGAATGGCTTTTTTCATTTTGTATATATTTTTTTTAAGCAAGGGTATAAAATAGTTGTGCAGAAATTTGTATTTCAAATGATATAAATAAAAGATAAAATTTTATCTAAATCTTTTTTGAAATCTTCATTTCCACACAACAAAAAATAAGAATCTGTATGACTCTTTAATAATCTGTTACAATTTAGAATAGGGGCTTAAATCTGGTCTCAAAGAAACTCCTTCATAAATAATTCTCCAAATCCGATCTCGTTCTTCACCAATTAAAGGTAACCTTGGTGCACGAGTAAATTCAGTTCCAAGATCCGTCGCTACTTCTGCTAATTTAATATATTGAACTAACTTTGGATGAATATCTAATTCTAATAATGGCATGAACCATCGATAAATTTTTAAAGCTTCTTCTATACGACCTGCTTTGACCAATTTATAAATGACAACTGTTTCGCGAGGAAAAGCATTCACCAAACCTGCTACCCAACCATCAGCTCCTGCTGCCAGACATTCCAACGCCAAAGTATCTACTCCACATGAAATTTTAAGGCGATCACCAAAAGCATTTTTGATTCGAGTAATGTTCGTAATGTCTCGAGTAGATTCTTTGACGGCAGTTATGTTCTCTAATTTCACTAATTCTTGAAACATATCAACCGAAACAAAAATCTTATAGTCAACTGGATTATTATAAATCATAAATGGTAAACCTGATGAACTTGCCACCGCTTTAAAATATTCCACCGTTTCGTGATCGCCTGATTTATATTTCATTGGAGGCAAAATCATAATCCCATCGAGTCCTGCTTTTTCTGCTTCTTTTACCGTTTGAATTGCAACGGAAGTTCTTGCTTCTGCTACATTTAAAACAATCGGTACTCTTCCTGCGCTCGCATTTATAGCAGATTTTGCAATATCCTTTTTTTCATCGGCGGTCAAAGTACTTTGTTCGCCAAGACTTCCAGCAACGATAATTCCATCGACACCGGCTTTGATTTGAGCATCGATCCCTCGCTCAAAATTTTCGAAATCAATTGATTCGTCTTTGTTAAATTTTGTAGTTACCGCAGGGTAAACTCCATTCCAATCTACTTGCATGATTTTTATTTTTTGGTGAATAACACTTTTTTTAGATCTGCTAAAACAGTCAGCCACATATTTGCAAATTTAAAACAATATTCTTCTTCCCGTTTTTTAAATCATAGTTAAAACTGATACTATTTTACTCAAAAAAGGTACTTTTAGAATAAAAAAATAAAAAATAGTATAATTATGAAAGTTTTACCCTTCAAAGTTCCGGTGAGTGAAGAAACTTCTTTTCGAGTACAAGTGGATCGGATGAGACATTTTTATGATAAATTCCATCATCACCAAGAAGTGCAAATTACTTGGATTCAAAAAAGTCATGGTTCTCTCTTAATGGGAAATGCCATTGCGACTTTTGAAGAAAATGATTTGTTGGTTATTGGCTCAAATGTTCCCCACAGTTTTCAAAACGATGAAATTTTTTATAAAAAAAATAAAAATTTATCGGCGGAAGCAACTTCGATTCTTTTTGATAAAAATGCTTTTGGAAAATCTTTTTTTGATTTACCTGAAATGAAAAATATTAAACACTTTATCAAGAATGCAGACAAAGGTTATCGCATCAATGGAAAAACAAAAGAAGAAATTATTACTCAACTAAAACTGATTGAGGGAAAAAATGGACTAGAACGATTCTTAATTTTAATAAAAATTTTAAATCAATTATCCATTTCGAAAGAAGTAGAGTTCCTTTCGAATTTAAGTTTTTTTGGGAATCCAACTTCGAGTGAAAGCAAAAAATTAGAAACAGTATTTCAATATATATTGGATCATCATCAACGAACGATAAAACTAGAAGAGGTTGCAAAGGTTGCCAATTTAAGTGTTTCTGCTTTTTGTCGTTTTTTTAAATTACGTACTCGGAAAACATTTTCGCAATTCGTTAATGAGTTTCGAATCTCGGTAGCTTGCAAAAAATTATTGTTGGATGATTTCTCTATTTCAGAAATTTGTTATCAGGTAGGTTTTACGAACCTTTCAAATTTCAATCGGCAGTTTAAAAAGATAACTGGATTTACTCCTTCGCAATATGTGGTGAAACATGGGCTATGATTTTTCACCACATAAACACATAGAAAACATAGATCGTTGCTGATTTAATAATCTATCTTTTCTATGTGGTAAAAATTTAATACTTCACTCGGATCAATTTCATTTTCGTTCTCAAAACACTCGGCACCACGAACTCACTCGCACCAACTTGCAATGCTTCTGCAAATCGTAATTGAATCCGTTGATCATCAGTACTGAGCACACTATTTCTTTCAAATTCTCCGCTACCTTTTACCACATATTCGCTGACCGTATTTTCAGGTTTTATTTCATCATTAAAAATAAAGCGAAGATTAGAAGGAGTTTTTAATAAGAAATAAGAAGAGAACACGGCAAGGTCGCCTTGTGAATATTGTTTTTTATGTAACACATTTTTCCAATGAGTTTTTCCATCAGGGTGAATTGAAAACACAATCACATCATCGAAATAATAATCAACAATCGTCCTATTATTAAAATCTCCTGCTCCTCCAAGACCACCTCTTTCCAATATTCGATTCCGTTCCAAAATCATCAAGATACCCCCATCAAATCTATGTACAATTTCTTGTACATCAAGATCAGCAATTCCTTTTTCAATGTCTGCCTTTTTTCCTAATAAATTATCAACTACTTTCTCATCAAACTCTTCAAAGATAAGCGTATGACTTTCAGGATTACTTGGTGGAATATTCATAAAAAAATATCCATTAGCTCGACCTCTATTTTTCTTAGAATATAAACCTGCAGCAGTCAGTCGGTTATTTTTATTATCATAAGAAAAAAGAATATCATAAGTCAAATGATTTTGCATCGGAATACTAAAAAATCCATATTTATTATCAGCAGTCACTTGATGTATTTCATAATGATGTTTTTCTCTTTGAAGCTTTTTATTTTCTTTTTGTAATATGAAAAAAAGATCACCATCGTTACTCAGTAAAAATTGTTTGTACTTTTCATAGTAAGCCATTTCCTTTGGTTGTAATTTTCTTTCCCAAAGTACCTTCATTGTTTCCAAATCGTAAACGAGTGCCTCCATTTTCTTTTGCTCCTTGATATGATAAATCAAAATTTTCGTCTTGTCTTCAGATCGAATAACTCTTAAACTTGGAGTCAAAAGAGCATTATGAAAAATCTTAATCGTAGCAGTATCCAACAAATTAGCAGCAGGACTAAAACGGCTCAATAATAAATTCAATTTTCTCTTTTTTCGGCAAGTATAAATAACAGAAAAATCATCTTTAGAAGGTACTATTCCTAATACATTTGATCGCCTTTTTTCTAATTCAATTTCTTTGTCCCAAACGGAATATAAATTTTTATCAAAAGCTTTAATCTCGAATTCCATTCCTTTGTTATGAAAAATTAAATATTGATTTTTTATTTTTCCGATAAAATCATAAGTATCATCAGACCGAACTGTTATCGGATCTGAGACTGTTATATTTTGAGAAAAACAAGACCAACTAAGAATTAGTAAAAGTATTGTTATAAAGTTTTTCATATTCAATATTTTTAGAAAAAGAGCTTTGAGGAAATATTACTTCAATGACGCTGCCAAAGCATTTAAATCAATTCGTTCTTTTTCAACTTTTAAAGTATTCGCGATTCGTTGCAATATTTTTACAACATCTTCAGGCTGATCATTGTTCGTAACCACTCCGTACAAACTTAATATTCTGTCTCCACAAATGAAAGAAATATAGTGTTCCTCTTGAACGGTTCGTGGTTTTTGGTCAGCTTCTTGACTGCTTGGTGAAGCAAAATACCAATGGATATAATTTTTGCCAGACGCATTTTTTTTAGTTTCCTTTTTTATATCGAGTTCAAATTTTGTTGCTGATTGAATGTAGGCAGATTCTTTTTCAATAAATTGTTCTAACTTTTCAATTTCACTTTTTTCGGTATTTTTTTTATCAAAAAACAAAGCAGCAGGTTGATTAAAAATTTGCACTAAATCACCTTCAACAACAAATGTAATCTCATTTGCTTTTCTAGCTTTGACAGAGACTCCTGAAATTTTTAATCGAAAAAAATCATTCATTTCATTGAATACTTGCAAGTAACCATCGCCGGTAAAAATAGTACCGCTGAGATAATTTTTAGATTCTATTAATTTTCCAAAATTATGTTTTTCCTCTTTGATGAGTTGTCCTTTTTTTGTCCAGTTGTAAGATTTACCATCAGGTTTATCTTCTCGATAGGAACCTTCAAAAAATTTTTCCCCATTTTCAAACCACTCAGTAGTCAGCCCATCTTTTAATCCATTTTTGAAATTACTATCCTTTTTTAACTTACCAGAGAGATACCACATTTTGACAATGCCTTGAGCTAAACCATTTTCATAATTTACAATCTGATCAATTTGACCTTGATCAAAATACCATTTATGTTCTCCTTGCTCTTTGCCATTTTTAAAAATACCCTCAGATTTTTTTTGCCCATTTTTATACCATTCGATTACGATACCTTCCACTTTTCCATTAATGTAATTGAGTTCAACTTGTTTTTCTCCGTCAGGATACCATTGTTTTTCTTTTCCATTTGGAATTCCCATCGTAAAATTTCTTTCCAAAACTTTTTTTCCTTTATCTGACCACTCTTTCGAAACGCCATGAATTTTTCCATCTTTGATTGGCATCTCCATTCTTTTTTTTCCATTTGGAAACTTATCAACAGCTTTTCCCGAATAAGGTTTGATGGTATTAGGTTGAAAATATAAACCTCTGATTACATCCAATTCATAAAAATTGATGCGTTTTTTTTGTTGTGCTTCAGTTTGAAAAAATAATAAGTTAAGGAGAATTAAAAGTATCGTTTTTTGCATTATTCGAATCATTGTTTATGTTCCTTGAAAAGTTCAGTTATTTAATGAATATTTCTTTTAGAAAAAAATATCAAAACTTCTTCTTTATTATTACGATAAATAAAGTAAAGTGATGCCACAATGAAACGAATTTTTTCCTTTTTTTAATATAAGTATGAACTTAATCCTCTATTTTCACCGACGAGTTTTTTCACAAAAATGGTTATTCTTTTTTCACAAAAAAATAATTTTAATCTAACTGAATAATGAGTAAGAAACAATTGATCGAATGTGTCCCTAATTTTAGTGAAGGGCAAGATATGAATATCATCAAGCAAATTACCGATGAAATCGAAAGTGTGGATGGAGTCAAATTATTGGACGTAGATCCTGGTCGAGCAACTAATCGAACTGTCGTTACTTTTGTTGGCGAACCTGAACCTGTCATCGAAGCTGCTTATCTCGCTATCAAAAAAGCTAGCGAAATTATTGACATGAGTAAACAAACTGGCGAGCACCCTAGAATGGGTGCAACTGATGTTTGTCCGTTGATTCCGATTGCCAATATTACCATGGATGAGGTAATTAAATATGCTCATAAATTAGCCAAACATGCTGGTCAAGATTTGGGTATTCCTTTTTATATGTATGAAGCAGCAGCTACAAAAAAAGATAGAAGAAATTTAGCAACGATTCGATCTGGAGAGTACGAAGGCCTTCCTGAAAAATTAAAAGATCCCAATTGGAAACCTGATTATGGCCCTGCTCAATTTAATTCTCGTGCTGGTGCAACAGTCATTGGAGCACGTGATTTTTTGATTGCGTACAATGTAAATTTAAATACAACTTCTGTTCGGCGAGCGAATTCTGTTGCTTTTGATATTCGAGAAAAAGGACGAATTAAAAGAAAAGGAAATCCTATCACAGGTCAAATTATAAATGATAAAAATGGCGAACCTCTTAGGACTAAAGGAACTTGCAAAGGTGTCAAAGCTATTGGTTGGTACATCGAAGAATATGAGATTGCACAAATTTCGATGAACATTACAAATATAAATGTAACGCCTTTGCATGCTGCTTTTGAGGCAACAAATAAAAGTGCAACTAAGCGAGGTTTACGAGTAACAGGATCTGAACTGGTTGGATTAGTTCCTCTAAAAGTGATGTTAGATGCAGGGAAATATTTCTTGAAAAAACAAAATAGGTCTGTCGGAGTTTCGGAAGAAGAGTTAATAAAAATTGCCATTAAGAGTTTAGGATTAGATGAGTTGGGAGCGTTTGATGCTTCCAAGAAGATCATTGAATATCAATTGGAAAGTCCTGAGTCGGCACATTTGTTGAACTTAAATTTGAGAGAATTTGCCAATGAAACGGCTTCTGAAAGTCCAGCTCCGGGAGGAGGTTCTATCTCTGCTTATGTTGGTTCATTGGGAATTTCATTAGCAGCAATGGTTGCTAATCTTTCTTCTCACAAACGAGGTTGGGATGATCGATGGGAAGAATTTTCAGAGTGGGCAGAGCGAGCACAAATCTTGAAAGATCAACTACTAAAATTAGTTGATGAAGATACTAACTCTTTTAATGCGATTATGGATTCGATTCGATTACCAAAAGGAACAACGGATGAAAAAGCAACTCGATCAAAAGCTATTCAAAATGCTACTCGCTATGCCATTGAAGTTCCTTTTAAAGTGATGGAAACCTCTATGCAAACCTATCCAATTATCAAAGCAATGGCAGAAGTAGGTAATCCTAATTCTGTAACTGATGCTGGTGTTGGAGCACTTTGTGTGAGAGCGGCGGTACACGGTGCTTTTTTAAATGTAAAAATAAATACCGGCGACTTAAAGGATAAAAAGTATGTAAACGATATATTGAAAAAAGGAAAAGAAATTCTAAAAAAAGCCGATAAATTAGAAAAAGAAATTCTAAAAATTGTCAATAGTAAAATTTAATATTTTAGTGAGAAACTAGCTCCGCTTCTATTAAATTTAATTTTAAATAATTTTTAAAAAACAGAAATAGACATGAGATTAATCCTATTAACCGTATTTATTTTTATCTCGTTTTGCGCAAGTGCACAAGAAACTTATAGTTATTTAAACGAGAGAACTTTCAAAGACCCAACTGATTTGATTGGTTATAATTTTAAGCCTTTCAAAATGGAAATACCTGGTAACTATGATCCAACTATGATTAAAGCTGGTGAATATTCTTTTGGAGTGACCCGAGGTCGATTATATGTAAATGGTAGTCGAGACATTGGAGGTTTATATGAGATCAATAATATTGAGCCTGCTAATTATGGTTATCGAATTTTATTATTGAATCCAAGAAATCCTTCTGATCGAGGACATTTAAAAATTATTTTAAATAAATATGGGGAAGCGGAAGCAGTTGTTTTTAAAAAAGAAAAGAAAGCACAAGAAGTTATTTTTCATTTGCCTGATGCTAAAAAAAGTGTTTTGAATCAGGAGAAAAAATACTTTACTGATTTAGGTGAAATGACAGTCGAACATTCTGATAGTTTGTGGGGGCAAAAAATTTTTCCATACATCAAAGTGGATCAACAAGCCAGTATTCAAGGACGTCTTTATGAGGCAGATAGTACGATCATTACTTTCGAAGAAATAATTACAATCAAGGAAAAGAAGAAGAAAAAGAAAAAAAAGAAGGCACCAAAAGCTAAAAAACCAAAGAAAGAAAAAAAGAAAAGAAAAAGAAAAAAACGAAAAGAAAAAGAAGAAGAGGAGGAAGAAGAGAGGGGGACTTTAGCTGAAATGAACGGTGAAACGGTAGAAGAAAAAGTAGAGGAAGTTGTCGAAAAAGTGGAAGAAGAAAAACCTCAGATTCCAACTGAAGAAGTTCAAGAAGAAATCACAGAGGAAGAAGAAGATGATGATGAAGCTGCAGCCCCTCCACCTCCACTCGAGGAAGAAGAAGTTGTAGTAAAAAGAAAAGTAACTAAAGAATACTTTGTAAAGGTTAAAACGATTTTGAAAAAGGAAGATGGAACTACCAAAGAAAAAATATTTACGTATCCTGTAAAAGGAATCGAAGAGAGAGAAAATTCATCTGCTAAAGGCAATGAGGAACGTTTCCAATTAACAATCAAATCGAAAGGTAAAAAAGAACTCTATTTATATCTGAACGGAGATCGAACGGTGAGTTCAATGGAAATAGATGATATAAAATATTTGATGCGAGGGCATTAATTTTTTTCATAAAGATCAAAAAAGGCTATCAGAAAATTCTGATAGCCTTTTTTGATTTAAGACGGAATTTTAAGCTTATCCTGGAATCAATAATACTTTTCCTCTTCTAATCATACTATTTTTTAAGTTATTGATTTTTTTCAAATCAGTAACGGTTACTTTGTATTTTTTTGCAATATGAGAAAGTGTTTCATTTCTAGCAACGGTGTGAGATTGAAGCGGTAACACTAGTTCTTGACCAATTGAAATATCATCATTATTCAAATTATTAGTTGCTTTTAATTCACTAACGGTCAAGCCATATCGATCTGCAATTCTAAATAAATTTTCTTTCGTATTAACAACATGCTTGGAAGTATAAACTGATCCACCTTTTGCAGTAAGAAGATCTGATGCAGTAGGAATATTTTTAGGAACTCCGACAGTCTTTGCCATTAAATTAAGTTTTTGACCCGGCCGAATTTTACTAGAAGATAAATTATTCCAGCTTCTCAATTCTTTTGCGGTGAGGTTATATTTTTGTCCAATTTCATATAAATTTTCTCCTCCGCTAACGATGTGAACACCTTTTCTAGGAATTTCTAAAACCTGTCCATTTAAAATCTTATCTCCTTTAAGCTTATTTACCTTTTTCAAATTATCAACAGAAACGTCATATTGTTTCGCAATTTGATTCAAATTTTCTTTTACTACAACAGTATGTTTTAAAGCTTTTGTTTGAGCATTAGAAATTGTAGAAAAACTGATAAAAAGAAGTGCGGTTAGTACCAATGATAGAGTCCTCATTTCGTAATTTTTTAGGTTTGTTTAAAATTAAATGTCTGTTTGAAAAATCAAGTTATAGCTTTTTGCTAAAAATATCCTTTTTTAACGCATTTGATTTGAAAAAAATTTTGTCATCTAGGATACAAGCGGTTGGGTGATATTTAGCTTTAGAATAATTAGACGTAATAAATTGCCAAATCATTTAACCTCAAATCTCAAAAAAAACAAATCAGGATAGCCAATTTTTTTTCTAGTAGAACCTGTAATGATAATTTTTCCATCTTGTTGTTGAATACCTGAAGTAAGGTTTAATCTCATTTGACCTTCTATTTTCTTAGTAAGAAATCCTTTTTTATTTAAATTTAAATTGGGTTTTCCATCAGAAGTAAAATGTGTAAACAGTAATTCTGTCTCACGATTTACTGTATTTGTTCCACATAATAAAAAAGATTCATCCTCTAAAATAAACATTTCAGCTAACTGGACATTTTGTTGATTTGGCGATTCAAAAATGGCAAATTGATTTTTCTCCACTTTCAAATTTATGGTTTTTGTGTGATCCAAAATTAAGATAAAATGATTTCCTTTCCCTGGTTTTAAATTACTAGATCCAGCAATAATAATTTTTCCATTCGACAACTTTTTAATTTTATATGGAGAGTAGAATTTTTGCTCCCCTTCAAATTTAGCAACTCCATCTATTGCAAATTCTTTATCAAAAGCGCCATTAGAATTAAGACGAATTAGAGTAATATCTATTTGTAAATCTTTAGAAAAAATGGAATTATCATGGTGATGACCTAG
>JBGCFD010000224.1:0-3759 GCA_045106765.1 Saprospiraceae bacterium
TCGAGTTTGCACCCGAACCGCTATTGCTTTTATACATTGTTGTGCGTTCGCTCTTTTTTTAATTTGGCGAATGAAGTCCGATTTTGTTTCCTTCCGAGTCGTGGAAAATTGCAAAAAATCCAATTTCGTCAGCGTGAGGTGTTTTAGGGATAATTATTTTTCCACCATTCCCTTCTACTTTATCAAGAATTGTTTGCAAGTTATCTCCGCCATTCAGATATATTGTAATTCCGCTGGCAGAAGGTTCGTAACCTTCACCTTTCATAATTACTCCGGTTACCATTTGGTCTTGGTAGGGAAATAAGCCCATTTCCATTCCTGGGAATTCCATTTTTTCAATTTCGACACCTAAAATTTCTCTATAAAAGTTAATCGCTCTTGAAATGTCTGTTGCCGGAATCTCAAATATTGATATAAAACTGTTCATATTTTTATCGTTTTTGATTGTTGTTTCTGTGGTAGGATTTGAATTGGTGGCAGAAGTTCCTTTGTTTTTGCAGGAAGTAATGCCTAAGGTTAAAGCCAAAATTGTAATAAATATTTTTCCTTTCATTTTATGTTCTTTGTTGACGGAACAAAAATAGCGCTAGAAAGTCGTTTGAAATTGTAAAAATGCGACACGCTGAATTATTTATAAAAAAGAGCAGAAAGGGTTAAGTTTTCGTTAGTAAGAAACTCTTTTGGGTTTATTCCTGTAAATTCTCTAAAGTCTTTTATAAAGTGGGCTTGGTCAAAATATTCATTTTCATACGCAATATTGGTCAGGTTTTCCGACTTTTGGTTGAGTATCATTTTTAAAGCTGTCTGTAATCGAATTACTTTTCCTAATTGCTTTGGACTTACTCCAATTTGCTTTTTGAAGTTTCTTTCAAGCTGTCTTCGCTTTGATAAATCGTCTTTCAGAATCGAGTTTATTGAGGCACTTCCGTTTGTGAATAAAAGAGAATCAACGGTGTTTTTTACAATTATATTAATCGTCTTTTCATCATTCAACCTATCCAAAAGAAATTTTTCGATAATACTTATTCGTTGTTCCGTATTCTCCGCCTTGATTATCTTTTGCTCCAAATCATCTGCGTTTTCTGTTCCAAAAAGTTGAACTATTGGTGTTTCCTTATTTGCCAAATTGCTGATTGGTTCAGAAACAAAGTTTGCAAACCCATAAGGATAAAATCGGACAGCAAATGTTTTGACAAGCCCTGTTGGCTCAATATAAAAAGGTTCAATTGTTTGTCCGAGCACCATTGCACGTGGTTGAAGTATAAATTCATTTTCGGAGGTGTAACGTTTTATGTCATTTCCAAGATTAAATGCCATTTCAATACATCCATCAGGTACAATTCGTTGTTTTTGCGGTTCGGACTGTTCAGGAACTGCCAAAGTCCAATAGCAATCTACAAGTGGTTTTAGGTCAGAATGTGGTTCGTATGTTTGGTAGTTCATTATTGTCCAGAAGTTTTTTCAGAGTGACGCACAACGGTTGAGCTATGAACAGTACGGGAGCAAACTAGCGTTTGCTTTCCGCCACGCACATAGCGAAATCTTTTGGTTTTCTTTTTTTCTTTGTCCCGCTAAAAAGCAAAATCCCAAAGATTTCGCGACTTCATAAAAATACACAAACCCTGGCGTTTAAGACCTAAGCCCGTATTGTTTCTAGGCTTTGTTGTATGCAGTTTTATTCCACAATCTTTTTCTTCAAATCCATTCTCTCATGCAATATCCGTGTTATTTCAATATATTCTTTGCTCGAAGTTCTGTAGAATATTATGTGTCGGTTTGTTCTTAATCCAAGAAGTTGTTTAGATATTCCTTCGTAGTTTTTCCCTAAATCTGGATTTGCAGCAATTTCTTGACAATTAGAAATCAATTCATTATAATATTTGTCAGCTTGTTTTTCAGACCAAACTTCAAAGGTATAATCCCAAATTTTCGATAAATCCTCAACAGCTTTGTTGGTCAACTTATATTCAACCATTCGAGTTCTTTTTCGCTTTTAGAGATTCAAGATGCTGTTTTGGGTCAAAGTCGTGAGCTATTCCGCTGTCAATTCCTTCGTGAATTGCTTTTTTCAAGGCAATGACTTTACTTTCTTCTTCTTCTAATAGTCTTAGTCCTGCACGAATAACTTCGCTAACGTTTTTAAACCGTCCTTCACTTATACTTGTTTGCACAAATTGGTCAAAATAATTTCCGAGTGATATTGATGTATTTTTATTCATTTGAATATCATTTGTTCAAATATACCAAAAATTGGTATAATGGCCAAATTTCTCAAATTGCATACAACGTTTGTGTATATGGTTTGTTGCGTGGTTTAATCAACTAATTTAGTAAATAATTACCGACCAAGAAAGTCCGTGAAGACTTTCGTAAGTAGGTGAGAAACTAGCAATAAATTATATACGGTGTTGTAAATAGTTATTTTTATTATTCCGATTTTATTTGTGACATAACGCTCATAAAGTCCTCTAAATGCCAAGTCTTATCAATCTTACCTTCCTTGTTGAAATGGTGTAAGTCGAAAGCATTGATTTTAACAATTTTATTAGTCGCAGGAATTCCATAAACAGGTCCAGAATTTTTCATTTCAATATCGCTACGGACAAATACAAAATCTCCATCTACTAAAATATGAGATGAAGATTGTTCCAAATTAGAAAACATACTGGCAAAGTCTTTTGCGTGTTTTGTAAATCCTTCAATATCTGGTGTTTGTCCTGGGTCTGATGGATATTGGGTGTAATTTGAAGCTAGAATTTTAGATAAAACAGACATATCTCCATCTTCGAATACTTTATAAAATTTTTCTATTACATCCAATTTATTTTGTCTTTCGGTTTTCAAAATATATACATATTCTTCCACAGCTTCTTTTTTCGTCTTTTCAATATCAATAGTTTGATTGTTACAAGATGAAAAAAGAATCGTCAATACCAATAATGGATATAAATAGTTCAGTTTGCTTTTCATAAATTCAGATTCTTTAATTATAATATTCATTTTTTAATTATTTACAACGTCCCCGTGTATGCGGCGTTGCCAGCTTTTGCTGGCAATGAACGTCATACACATTGTTCGCTTCCGTGTTTTTTTTATTTACCCGTTCCTCAAAATCGAAGAACAGATTTTCAACTTTACGAATTTACCTAAAATTGAAAACTATATTTATTTGCCGAGGATTGAAAACTTCTTCCCAAACGTATCAGCAAATTTTATTTATTCTTATTTCTTGAAATTGAAAATCGATTTTTGCTATTCACGAATTTCGCCAAATTGAAATACTTTTTTATTTGTCAAATTTGAAAATGTGTTTCTAAATTTTTAGCAAATCATCATTGGTGAAATTGAAGATTTATTTCCAGTATTTATAAGTAAGTGACATTATCAGTTTTAAGCTTTACCATTATTTCATCTATTGTTAAGTCATCATAAAAAATAAAATCTGAAATTGTCCCATTTGGTTTTCGGTATTTCGTTTCTAAGGCTGTCATGTATTCAAAAAGCAATTCATCATTATCGATATTATCAAAAATTTCATTTAGCATTTGAATCGCTTTTTTATCATCTATCGTTTTCCAATCCACCATTGCTCTTTTTTTTTGTTTTTTCATGGAAGCGAACGGCAGTCTGTCTCAAAACTACCTATTAAGATTCTAATTTACATTAAATTTTAAAATTACGCAGCTATTTTAAAGACTTCTTGTCTTTTATAAAATAATGATTTTAACACGCTAATATTGCTCTTTTTTGACTCGTATA
>JBGCFD010000225.1:0-4887 GCA_045106765.1 Saprospiraceae bacterium
TCATACACGGATCCTATATCAGCACCACAGTATAATACTGCATTCTCTGGCGGTACACCTACATACCATGAAGATTGATTAATTACAAGGTCAGTACCTCCATTGCTAACTTGAAGGTCCCAACCAGAAGCAGTTAAGTTCATATTCCCTTCTCCAGGGTGATAAGGAGATGGATTTTCACACCTTTCATGTTCTGTATAAGGATACCCTACGTCTTGAGCAAAATCTCTGTCACCAAGTGTATGCATAACGTATACATCACTGCAGATAAATGTATTTGCTAGATACTGTCCAGTATAAGCTGGGTTAATACCATTACGCGGTGATTGGATAGCATCATCTTGGAAATTTGCTACAAGGATACCACCTTGTTTTACATATTCCACCATCACATCTACTTGTGCTTGGCTGTGCGAAGCATTAGGACCTTCACTAACGAAAACCATGTCTACACCATCCCATTCGGATACATCTGTAGGTATAGGGAAGCTTCTCGCTATTCGCCAACCCCCTTGGTTAGATCCATTGTAAGTGATCGGAGCACCCGTCACACCAATACCATTTACATCATCGAAGGAAGCATCTAGTGCATCGAAGTCTATTACATAATTCGTGTAGACACGGATTTCGACATCGTTTTGGGCGTAACTATTGGTAGTTGCTGTAGTTAAAAAGAGCAATGCACATAAGGCAGTGCCAAGTAACTTAAGAAGTTTTTTTGATAAAGTCATCTTTAAGATTTTTTTTGAAAATAATGTATTCTTCATGTTAAATTTTTTTAGTAAACAAAAATTGTAAAAGTTAAAAGTGCGTTAGTTACGTTTTTGATTCATATAGTATTCGCAGTAAAAAGCAACATAAATTTTTGAAGTCCCCATTATGAATATCGCTTCATTACTAATAAAAATGGGGAGTGATTCTGTTGATTTTTTTAAAGTAAATAGCATACCTTTTGTATAAAAAATAACTGTCAATGGTTGAAGACTCTTCTGCTTACAGACTGGTATAAAACCAATAACTACATCTATATGTAGGATACTCTATTAACTTATAAATTATTTTATTCGTAGATTTAATTTCATTTACGAATAGAACTATTCGAATAAAAAAGTAGGGGAGCAGACTACTGTGCATAGGGTCCCTGTTGAAAATAATCTCATTAGCAGTAGGAGACTAAAGATTTTGTTTGGATTTTTTTTCATAAAAAAGTAATGTTTTGAAGTCTTACAGAAACAAGACTTGTTATTTGTTAAAAAATATATTTGACAATGTTTTATGTGAAATCATATCAACAAATAACTTAACCCTTCAAATGAAGACGGGGAGTTATCATGATTTAATTATTTAATACTACTTATAACATGAATTTTTTGGAAACTAGGTTCTTGGAGGGCAATACGCATTGACAGCTAATCCTATTCATATAATGAATACGACACAATCAAAATGATTTAGTTATTTAATACTACTTATAACATGAATTTTTGGAAACTTAGGTTCTTGGAGGATAATACTAATTGACAACTAATCTTATTCATATATTGAACGGGGAGCGATCAATATAATTTATAAGGAGTTTTTTGTAATTCTGAACCACAAGATTAGTGAAAAATGAAGCTTAAATACTCCCAAAAGGTTAAATTGGATGAATTGGGACGTCTAAATGAGGTTTTTTAATGAATGTGGACGGTTAGAAGAGGTTTAAGGTTAGACTTTTTATGGATACATTTAATTTATAAAAGAATTCATAAAAATAAAACCTCAATTTATGTAATTGTGGGACATAAAAAAAGAAGTCGATATACTGCTCTTTTACTTAAGTTCTAAGACAAAATTTGGGATATTTGAACGCTTAGTAACGAGTGAAAAATAAGGTAGATTATTTGGTATCCACAAATGTTTATGTTAGTCGTCCATACTAATGTTATTGTTTTCGAGCCTTCTTTCTAAACTCGGAAGGAGTAATGCCTGTCGCTTTTTTGAAAACATTATAGAATGAAGATTTAGATTTGAAGCCAGATTCCATAGCAATAGCAACAATACTGAAGTGATCAAAGGATTTATTTGCTAATTTTTCTTTTACATCTGCGATGCGATAATCATTTACAAACTCGAAAAAATTCTTTTTTTCTATGACATTGATAATTTGAGATAGGTACCCCTTGCTCAGGTTAATTTCTTTTGCCAATTGATCCATATTAAAATCAGGATTTCGATATAAGGCTTTTTCTGAAATTAGATAGACGATTTGTTTGTGATATTCGTTAGTTTTATCTGAGAGTTTGGAGATGGTTTCGAGATGGTCCTCATTTGTATTTTGAATAGCCAAATCATGATTTTGCTTTATGAGGTGGACGTTCTGATAGTAAGAATTAAATATCTCTGGGCGTATAATCAACCCATAACTAATCCAATAAACTAGTACTGAGGCCCCAATCCAAACTATCTTCTCCTGTCCGGTAGGCACAACAGGGCCAGGGTCATGCAGAGGGCCATAGAGAAACTCCAAATAAATTGTTATACTCCATATAGTGGTAAGAATACAACCAAAAATGATGGTGTTTATTATCCATTGTAAGCTTCTATCATCTAAGTAAGATAGTTGATTCTTTAATTCGTCTTCATATTTTTTTATTTGAAAGATAACTTTGATAAATACCAATAAAAATACTACGGCAGTTAACATTTCCAGCATTAATTCAATGCGAAAATTAATCATAAAATGTGTTTCCGAAACATTATTCACGGGTCCTGAATAATAATAAGTCGTAAATAATTGATGAGTAATACTCATTATGAATGGAAGATATAAAGCATATTCCCATCTTTTAATTTTATAATTTCGTTTAATAATGAATTGAATACTAAAGTAAGTGGCGGGAGCAATAAGTGGGAAAAAACTTACGGGATATATCCAGAGTTTATAAGCAGAATCAAATAGATTGAATTCATAAATAATTCCAATGATGTTAATATTGAGACAAGCTAATATAAGCAATATGATGTATTTGTTGGAAGGCGTCGAATATCTTTCATCAAAGTACAATATGCTTACATGTATTACACCTTGGATGACTCCAAATACATATATCGCCCCAAATATACTGATATTATATTCTCCCATTTGTTCTAATCTATTTTTTTAAAAGTTTTTGGAGGTGGGGAGATATTGAGAAAAAGCTATTGTTTTTTTCGTTAAAAAAATAAATAGACTAGGGAATATCTCCATTAATTTTATTTAGGTAAGTGCGTATAAATTTTATAGGGGTAGTTGCGTATATTAATATGGTGTCCAAAACAATAATGGTTAATTTATTATTAGCCCACAAGATTTGAATCTGCTACATTCTATAGATAACCTATTTCGCTATTATCAACTATTCCGTCTCCATCACCATCCATGCCACTAACTTCTTCCTAATCTGCAATACCATGATTGTTATCATCAAGGCAATAAATATTATCCAAAATATATGCCAATAGCTTGTTTTTTTTTATTAAAAAAAGAATATGAAATGACATGTGAATGATACTGAATATAATAGAAATTGTAGCAATTTCATTTGTCTTCATAAAGAAAGTTATTTCTAATTTAAGAGAACTTATTTTGGCGAATAAATATACTTTAATCATTCCTAAAGTTAATTGTTGAAGACATCCATTGCATCATTCAAATCCTTATTAATAATCTTAGCGTATACTTCCGTAGTCCGAACTGAGGCGTGACCTAACAATTTACTTACATGGTGGATTTTCATACCTTTGCTAAGGGCTCTAGTTGCCCAGGTGTGACGACTGGTGTGGAAGCTGATTTTTTTTTCGATACCTGCCAGTTTAGCTAATTTGACAAGATTTTTATTAGCATATGCATTTTTACCATTGATGGCATCAGATAATTTATCAGAGTTTTCATAATCCTTATCTGAATCTAATAGAGGGAAAATATGGTCACTTGGTCTTTGTCCTTCTATTTTATATTTCTCGATTAACTCTAAAGATTTGTCAGGAAGTTTGATTGATACAGTACTGTTTGTTTTATAGGTATCGATGATGATATGTGTACCATTAAAGTGAATCCATTTCAATCTGCAGATATCAGAGATTCTCAGTCTACCGGTATAACAAGCAAAAATGAAAACATCTTTATGAATTGCAATTTTATGTTTTGGATTTACTTCGCATTCTTCAAATGCTTTTAATTCCATTTCTGTCAAATAGACCTTTGTTGTTTTTTCCCATTTTAATTTATATCGATTGAAAGGATTTTTTTCGAAAGGTAGTAATTCATCATCAACTGCTTCATTAAGAATTCTTCGGAAAGATTTCAAATCTGTGTGTATAGTGTTTTCTTTATTACCATGTTTTTTGAGTAGGAAGTATTCATAATTTTTTAGGAAGGAAGTTGTCATATCTTCCAAAGTAAAATGTTTTCCATCAAGATGCTCTTTGAGTTTATTTAGAGCTGAACGGAATCTTTTATAAGTTCTAGTTTTGCCTTTGCTCTGAAATTTCCTTTCGATAAAATTATATCCATATTCTAAAAATTTAGGAGAAGCAGTTCCAAGGATTGTTGCTTTGATATCTTTGGTTCGAACATTTACATCTTTAGTATGCAATTCGACATAGGTACCAAGCACATCGGAAATTTGTTTTTTTAACCAAGCATTAAGACGTGTTGAGTTAGGATAAGAGCTCTTAATTTTTTGTTCATCCTTATTCCAAGAGGAGGGAGGGAGTCTAAAATTTAGGGAAATGTATTGAGGTTTTCTATCTTTAATCATGCGGATATAAAGAGGAGCTTCACCAGATTTATTAGTTCTCTCGGTGCGGAGAATTAGTTTTACTGTTGCCATGTTTTCTCGTATTTTTGCTTAATACAAATATACG
>JBGCFD010000226.1:0-9529 GCA_045106765.1 Saprospiraceae bacterium
AAGGAACGCCAACTGATTGTTCATTTGGAACAATATCAATTGTTTCTTGTGATGATGGTGATCCGAACACAATTAATGATATACAAACTGTCTTAGATTGCGATCAAAGTGTATGCGTACCGTGTATGGGAGTACCGGTAGATTGTACAACTGGAACAACTTCTATAGTTACTTGTGATGATGGAGATGCTTGTACTATAAATGATGAACAAACGATTTTAGATTCAGATGGAACTATCTGTGTACCATGTCAAGGAACAATAATAAATTGCACAACAGGAACAACTTCAATAATTACCTGTGATGATGGTGACCCGAATACGATTGATGATCAACAAACAATCTTAGATTGTGATGGCAGCATTTGTATTCCATGCCAAGGGACACCAGTAGATTGTACGACTGGTACAACATCAATTGTTCCTTGTGATGATGGTGATATTTGTACAATTAATGATGAGCAAACCATTCTTGATTCAGATGGGACAATTTGTATTCCGTGCCAAGGGGTAGATGCTCCATGCGGAACATCAGAAACTTGCGAAACAACTTTACCATGTGACGACGGAGATGATTGCACAGAAAATGATATTGAAATAGTATTGTTGTCTGATGGAACTATTTGTCAACCTTGTGTAGGAACGCCAATTGATTGTAATTCTGGGACTACTTCAGAATTATCTTGCGATGATGGCGATCCATGTACGATAGATGATTTTGAAGTGGTTTTAGATTGCGATGGCTCGATATGTATTCCATGCGGAGGTGTTCCTATGTCATTATCTAACGCTTCTGAAAATGATCAATTCGAAACTGATGCTAGTCAAATCTTAACGGGCAATGTCCTTGATAATGATGTATTAAATAATAGTGACAGTATTTTTCTTGAAGTTATTTCCGACCCAACTTATGGGATGGTAACGATAAATAATAATGGATCTTTTGAATATCAGGTGACGTCCGAAGACGCTGAAAATGATCAATTTGTTTATACCGTTTGCCAAGTGGAGTGTCCTGAAATTTGTTCACAAGCTATTGTAAATATTTCAATTGCTCACAATGACTTTGAAATAACTAATGTCTTTAGTCCAAATGGTGATGGCAAAAATGAAACTTGGGTTATCCGTGATATTTTACTACATCCAGAAAATAAATTAGTCGTGGTCAATAGATGGGGAAATGTGCTTTACGAAGCTGATCCTTACCAAAATGAATGGGGCGGAACTAATAAAGATGGAAAACCTCTTCCAGAAGGAACTTATTATTATATCCTACACCTAGATGGAATTGGAGGTGAAATTATAAGAGGCTCTATCACAATTATTCGATAATATTTAAGATAGTTTAATGAAAATAATTTTATGATGGAAAATAAACTCTTGATGAAAAATATATGGTTTACGTTTTTGGTTTTTTTCATTTTTCAGAATGAAATAGTCGCACAACAATTGCCTTTGATTAATCAAAATCGGCAAACGCTGAATCCTTCATTTATCCATAGTGATTATTTCAAATATGAATTACCTTCTAATCTTTCACTTCGTTTTCGAAGTCAATGGACCAAGCATGAAGATATGCCAATTACCGTGATTGGAGATTTTTCTCATTGGAATGAAGATTACAATATTTTGTTTGGAGGAGAAATCATTAATGACAAAACTGGACCAACTAGTTTTACAGGATTGTTTGGAAAAGCAGCTTATGGAATTGAATTGGGTGACGAAATGCTTTTAACTATAGGATTAAAAGGAGGTATTTTACAATACCGAGTCAAAGGATCTGATTTAATTTTCTTCGAATCAGATGATATTGCAAATTCCAACGTCACTAAAATTTTTCCAGATTTTAGTCTTGGAACTACATTATATTTTAAAGAAAAATTCTACCTAGGATTCTCTGTTCCTCAAACTTTTGGATTGAATTTAAAATTTAGAACAGACGAAAATAATTTTAATATCCAAAGAGTTCGACATTATTATGGAATTGCTGGAGCTCGTTTTTCTCTAGAAAATGAATCATGGCTTGAAGCTTCCTCTGAAGTTAGATATGTTCAAAATATTCCACTTTATGTAAATGCAAAACTTACATATGATTATCAAGAAATGTTTTGGTTAGGTGTTAGCGCATCCAATACCAAAGAATTAAGCGCTGATCTTGGCATCATTCTCAATCTTGGAATCGATAATCAGATGCTTCGATGTGGATATTCTTTTACCAATTTCTTTCAGGAATATGGACCTCATTTAGGTAACACTCATGAAGTTAGTTTTTCTTATTCATTTTAAATTAAATAATTATTTCTCTCTTATTTCTAACAAATAAATTTTCAATTTTTTTTAAAAAATACCGATATGAAATTTATTCACATTTTAGCTTTTCTATTTGTTTGTTCAAATGGATTTTCTCAATCCTTACCGATTGATTTTGAAACTAATATCACTACTTCTAATTTCGTTGATTTTGATGGAGGAGAAGGTACTGTAATTGCTAATCCACAATCTAATGGAATAAATACAAGCACTATGGTAGCGCAAATCGTAAGAGACGGTGGTGCAACATGGGCTGGTAGTAAAATCATTTTATCAGAAAATATAGACTTTTCTACCAATTCAATTTTATCCATGAAAGTATTTACAACCACTCCAATTGGAACTACTATAAAGTTTAAATTAGAAGGTGGTTCAATCACCGAACGAGATGTGGTGACGACAACTAATAATGAATGGGAAACCTTAACTTGGGATTTCACCGGTACACCTGCTGATAATAATCAGTTAGTTTTTATGTTTGATTTTGGAAATACTGGAAATGGTTCTGCTACTTCAACTTTCTTATTTGATGATGTGGAACAATTGTACGGAGGAGAACAAATTGATTTACCAGTCAGCTTTGAAGGATCGACAATCAATTACACTTTAATTCCTTTTGAGGGAAATAGTGCTGCTGTTGTAGAAGATCCTACCAACTCTAACAATACTGTTGGGATGTCATTGAAGATGCCAGGTTCTTCACCTTCCGCTGGAACAACCGTTGGTACTGCAGCAGGTTTTGCAACCAACATTCCTTTGACTTTAACGGATGCAATTATGACTGTAAAAGTTTGGTCACCAGATGCAGGAACTCCGATTCGATTAAAAGTAGAGAATGCCAATGATCCAACTCAAACTTGCGAAACTGAAGTGAACACTACCATTGGCGGTGATTGGGAAATTCTAGAATTTGATTTTACTAATGAAGCACCAGGAACAGCTGCTTTAGATTTTGGTTTAAATAATGGATGGATTTATAATAAGGCTTCTATCTTTTTTAATTTCGGAACAGCGGGTGCAGCAACTGGAGAGAAAACTTACTACTTCGATAATATCGCTTTTGGGGATTTTGTGTTGAGTAATAATAATTTATTTTTGGATAAAGTAAAAGTATTCCCAAATCCAACTAACGATTTTTGGAATATTTCTTCAGAGGGTGCAATGATTCAAAAAATAGAAATTTTTAATTTACAAGGTCAACTTATTTTGACGATTCAACCTAATTCTAATTTTGGAAAAATAAATACCGCTGGATATTCAACAGGTATGTATCTTTCAAAAGTTACCACCAAAAATGGCAGTAAGACTTTCAAGTTAATTAAAAATTAATTAGAGAAGCAATACATTAAATTTCAATTAGTCAATTCAATTGAAAATAAGAAAGCCTTTCCAAAAATTGGAAAGGCTTTCTTATTGCAGGATAATTTTTCAAATTGTAACAAAAAAAGGAATCATAAAATTATCGAATAATTAATTGAATTACCTGCCAATAATTTTTTTATAAAACCCTTTTGATTTAAGTAAGCGATGCATTTTTAATTATTTGTTTCCGACTACTTAAGAAGGCGTAAACCACAACGGTGCTTCCTCTTTTCCTCCATCAGTATAATCAATAAAAATTTCTTCTCCAGGGGTGATTTTTTTACATGCTTGAATTTCGATTTCTTTTTTTTCATAATCAAAAATCACAATAGCATTTGGATTTGCATGATGATTATAAATAGAACCATAACCTAATGCGATGCAAGCTGCCCCTTCAGGTTGTTCTAATAAAAAATAATAGTCATGAATGACTGTTTGATGAATCTTGGCAACATCGTTTTTAGGAATAATTAAGAGTGGGCAGATTTCAACTAAATCACCTTTCTCCAATTCCTGAGCGGTAAAAACACCTCGACCTCGATCATCAGAATTTGCAATATATAAACCTGGAATGTGAAGCATCTTATATTGTAATTATATTGTTATAAATTTTTTCAGAAGTCAAAATTGCAGACTGAATTGCTCCCTCCATATACCCTCCAAAATTCGGGACAGTTTCCGTTCCAGCCATATAAAATGAATTATCCCAAAACGTATTTTGATAAATAGGATGACCATTATTATTATGAGAAGGGAGGAAGTTGTCAGTCGGTGAAAAAGTAAATTTTTCTTCTCCCCAAATTCTATCAAAATAACCTATGTGATTTTCTGCATCGGTTCCGAAGAATTTTTTCAAATTTTGAATAACCATTTTCTCTCGATCTTCTTTAGAGTATTGAACAATTGATCCATTTAAGAACCCTTTTAGCGCAAATTTATTTTTTTCAAAATTAGTGTGATCATACATTTCAGGAATCAAACTTGATTGACTAAATACTGCTCCCGAAAGTCCTTTTTCTCGCCAGAAAGGCGAAGCATATTCCACCGCAAATTTCACAGAACCTTCCATCCATATTTGTGTGTTTTCAAAAACATCTGTAGCCTCTTTTGGTAGGGAAGGAGAACACTCGATGGATTGTACAAAAAGCTTCGCTGGAATAGTTGAAATGACTAAATCTGCTTCAAATTTTTTTCCTTCGGTTGTTGAAATAGAAATATTCTTTTCCTTTTTTTCAATTGTAGCAATAGGTTGACTAAGAGAAATTTTTTCCATTCCGACCTCATGTGCTAATTTTGAAATCAGAGTAGAAGTCCCACCTTGTATTCGAAAAGAAGGTTCTTCTGATGCAGGAACTTCAAATTTTTGGGGAGGAGTGAAAGACATCGTTTCAAAAAAAGTTGTTCCGCGAATGTATTGTTGGAAAATTCCAATTTCAAGTTCCTCTAAAAATGAAACAAGGTGTTGATGTTTTTTTCCTAACCAAGTTGCACCCATTTCCATCGGAGAATTTTGGTTTCCTTTGATCGTTTCGATTCTACCACCGACTCTGTTTCTAGCTTCAATAATATGTGTATTGACTCCTTTTTTTTTCAATAAATATGCGATACTTAAACCAGTCAGCCCTGCACCAATGATAATTATTTTTTTTGCCATAATATTTTAATAAGGTAGATTTCTTAAAAAGCACAAATTAATCAAACTGCAGTTCTCCCCATCATTTTTCTCTTGGAAACCTAATTTATCCTAGAAATAACTTTATTCATATCTAAAAAAAATAAAGTTTGAGAAAATGTAAAAATTTTGTAGTTTGGTTCTTATCTGTTACTATATTTTTTAAAACAAAACATTAACAAACTAAAAATTTTAAATTACGGGGCATTTACCATTAATTATTCAATTGTTAACAGGAGCAGTAGGTGGAAATCTTGCAGGCTCAGCTATGAAAAATTTATCATTAGGAACCATGTGGAATTCTGTTGCAGGTATTCTTGGCGGTGGTCTTGGTGGACAAGTATTAGGAATGCTTGGAATGGGAGCAGCAGCTGGTGCTGCTGGAGAAGGAGGGATGGATATTATGAGCATTGTATCAAGTGTACTTGCTGGTGGAATTGGAGGAGGAGCTGGACTTGGAGTAGTTGGATTGATTAAAAATATGATGGGAGGGAAAAGCTAGCTAAATCAGTAGGCAGTTTTCAGTAGGCAAGTATAAACTGCCTACTGAAAATCTGCTAACTGTCAACTGTTTTCAATTCTTTAAATTCTCTTTTCAATTGAATTTTATCGACAGGAACGACTCCTACTTTTTCGCAAACTTGTCCTCCTGCAAGGTTGGCTAAATTAGCAATCTCAGTTAATTCTAATTTTAAAGCTAAACCTAAAGCTGTCAAACTAATTACCGAATCACCTGCTCCACAAACATCTGCAATTTTACGAATTTGAGTTGGGATGATTTTACAATTTTGACCATCATCGATAAACATTCCTTTTTCTGACAAAGTAATAATGGTATTTTTTGCACTTGATTTTGTTCGTAAAAAATCACTAGCTTTTTTTAGAGAAACTAAATTGGGAAGCACTTCAAAAGGCGTACTTTCTTGAATTTCTTTTAAGTTTGGTTTAAATATTTCCACATTTTTAAAAGCTAAAAAATTCGCTTTTTTTGGATCAACTACAATTGGAATTTCTTTTTTTTCTGCCAGAGAAATAATTTTGTTAATGACAGAAAGTGAGAGAACTCCCTTGTTATAATCCTGCAAAATAATTACATCAATATTTTGGACCGATAAAAAAGTTTGAATTTTTTGGATGAAATTTTCTTCTTCTAATTTTGATAAGTCATGGGTATCTTCTCTATCGACTCGAAGCAATTGTTGGTGGTTGGCCATGATCCGAGTTTTGACTGTCGTACATCTTTCTTTTGATTGCAAAATACCCTCTTTCCACAAATCATTTTCTGGCATTAATTTCTCAAAAATTTCAGCATTTTCATCCTCCCCAATCAGGCTGAATAAAAATGGAGTTGCTCCCATGGCTTTGATGTTCAATGCCACATTTCCAGCTCCGCCAAGTCGGTTATCTTCTTTTTTCAAATGAACAATAGGAACAGGTGCTTCTGGAGAAATACGATCCACTTTTCCATCTAAATATCGATCGATGATTACATCTCCGATGACTGCAATATTGATATGATTAAATGCTTCGAAAAGCTGATTGGCATCCATTTTTGATTCTTTCTTTTTCCTCAAATTGAGAGTGCAAATTTTATAAAAAGGTAGGGATATTCCTAATTAGTTTTTGTCAAAAATAAAATCAAAAATTTCTCTTGTCGCTCCTTGATTTGTTAAAATATATTTTTTAGCATTTGTAGAAGCATTGTTATAAAAAACATCTTTTTCTAAATCTTCCATTATTTTTTCAAATTCCTCATAATTAGAAATAGAAAACCCTCCACCTGTTTTTACTAAATTTATCGCCTCCTCAAACTTTTGATATTTTTTTCCAAAAATAACAGGCAATCCAAAAGTGATGGGTTCTAAAGTATTATGAATTCCACTTCCAAAGCCACCTCCAATCAAAGCTATTTTTCCATATTGATAAAGACTAGAAAGCATTCCAATATTATCGATAATCATCACTTTTGCTGCTGCTGAATTAAACGTATTAGCTTTTGAAAAACGTACTGTATTGACTTTTAATTTCTTTTCTATTTCTTCTAAATGATTTTCACTAATGTCATGAGGAGCAATGATAAATTTCCAACGAAAATCTTTTTGAGCATGAATCCATTCAATTAAAATATCCTCGTCAGGAGGCCAAGTACTTCCTCCAATTAGTATTTCAGAAGTGCCTTTAAAAGTATTTATTTTATCAAAAGACTTTTTACTTTTTTGAATTTCTAAAACTCGATCTACACGTGTATCTCCTGTTACAGAAAGATGAGAAATGCCATTTTCCAATAAGATAGTTTTAGATTTTTCATTTTGTACAAAAATATGATCGAAGAAGAACAACATCTTTTTGAAAAAAGTACCATAAGTTTTAAAGAAGATTTGATCTCTTCTAAAAATGGAAGAGATCAGATAAGTTGGAATTTTTCTTTGATTTAATTGATGGAGATAGTTATACCAAAATTCATATTTTACAAAAAATGCCATTTGAGGTTTTACAATTTCGAGAAACTTTTTTGCATTCTTTTTCGTGTCTAAGGGCAAGTAAAAAATGTAATCTGCTTGCTCGTAATTTTTGCGGATTTCGTATCCTGAGGGTGAGAAAAAAGTCAATAGAATTTTATACTCAGGAAGTGTTTTTTTTATTTTTTCTATTAACGGACGACCTTGTTCAAATTCACCAAGAGAAGCACAATGAAACCAGATAATAGGTTGATTATCAGTAATTTGTAATTTTATTTTTGAAAAAATATCCTTTCTACCTGCAACCCATAATTCGGCTTTCTGATTAAAAAAAGAAGTTAACCAAATCCCAAAATAATATATCTGAATCCCAAAATCATATATGTTTTTCAATGATTAATTTTTAAGGGTGAATGGTTAATTTATAACAGGCGAAATCACCGTTCATTGTTAATCATTAGTGGGGAGATCACCCTTCACCATTATTTTATTAGCGATTGCCTCAGCTAATTTTTTAGCACCTTGTGGAGTGTAATGTACATCGTCAACAAAATGATCTAAATCTTTTGGCAAAGCTGGTTCGCCGTGCACGAAGGCAGTTTTATATTTTGCTGCAATTGCTGCAGTTTTCATATTATAAGCATCCATGGCTAATGCCATTGTTTCTCCATCTGGATATTTACCATCCAAAATACACATACCTCGATCCATCCAAAGTACTTTATCTTCTGCATCTGACAAATCAGATTTGTACAAATAGGGTTGAGAAACTAGGATAACTTCTGCTCCATCATTTTGGAAAAGCTCCACAGCGTTGCTCATGTATTTTGGAAAATCTTTTAAAGATTTAAAAACAGAAATATCAAAACTAGAAGGTTCAAAAGTTGGAGTGAACCAAAATTTCCGAACCACATAATTTATTCGGGATTCAAAAGTAGGAGGTTTTGCGCCACTAATACTTGGTCCGTAAAAGTGAGTATAATCACTTTTGTATTCTCCCACAGCTAAACTTTTTGGAGAAAATGATCGGTACAAATCATTGATGCCATGCATCAAAACTACCACATCAGGTTGGAAGTCTCTAGTGTACAAAGTATAGTTGATATTGGTATGTTTACTTGTGTACCAATCCATTCCAGCATTGAGCACTTCGACTTTTTTATTGGGGAATTTTTTGTTTAACATTTGATGCAGCACAGAAGGGTAGCGATCCATGGTATCTAATCTTACATTTCGAGTAGTAGAACCACCGATGCAAAGTACTCGGAAAGTGGTGCTATCTTTTTCGGAACTAAATTCATATTTGTTGGGTGGCATTTGTAAAAAAGGATCAAACAAATGTTCCTGTGTTTGATAGTAATAATAATGTCCTCCAAGGTAAACGACAAACAAAGTGATCAAAGAGGGTAGCAATGCCATGAAGAGACCTTTTGCCCCATTTTTTTTCCCGTAACTATTGATCCACCATGGAAAGGCAATAAATAAAACTAAAGCCATGACGACTAAGATCGCCAAATATACTTTGGAGAAAATAAATATTTCAGGATTTTCAGATCCATGTGAGGCAAAACCTGCAAAGAAAATCGCAGCCAATATGTAGTAGATGAAGAGTACTTTTTTCATGTTGTTTCTGTATGAAATATATTTTCAAATGAAATAAAAAAAACCAACATTTTCTGATAAAAATGCAAAGATAAAAAAGTCTTAGATATTAAAATATTGTTGGG
>JBGCFD010000227.1:0-3881 GCA_045106765.1 Saprospiraceae bacterium
GCGAGACATTTTAGAATATTTTTCTCCTGCTGTACAGTTGGGATTGACCGCAACTCCAAAGAGAACAACCAATGCAGATACTTACGAATATTTTGGTGACCCGATTTTTACCTATTCATTAAAAGACGGAATTAATGATGGATTTCTTTCGCCATTCCGAGTCAAACAAATACAGACCAATTATGATGAATATACTTTTACGGCAGATGATACGGTCATCAGAGGCGAAGCGGAAGTAGGCGATACTTTTACCTACAAAGATTATGGGCGAAAAATAATCATCGACCAAGTGGAACGCTTTAGGGTAAGGAAATTTTTAAATGAAATCAATCAAAATCATAAGACCTTGGTGTTTTGTGCAACGCAAGCACATGCCGCAGCCATTCGAGATTTAATCAATCAAGAGAGTGAAAGTAAGAACACCGATTATTGTCAGCGAGTAACTGCCGATGATGGCAAAATGGGCGAGCAGGCATTAAAGTATTTTCAAGACAACGAAAAAAATATACCGACGATTCTCACCACTTCGCAAAAACTAAGTACAGGAGTAGATGCTCCAGAAATTAGAAATATTGTATTGTTGCGACCTGTCAATTCGATGATAGAGTTTAAGCAAATCATCGGAAGAGGAACACGGCTTTATGATGGGAAAGATTATTTTACGGTGTATGATTTTGTCAAAGCGCACGAACATTTTAAAGACCCTGACTGGGACGGAGAACCCGACCCACCAGAACCACCAACAGGTGGTGGCGAAAAAGAACCGTGCAAGGTTTGCGGTAAAAAGCGTTGCTCTTGCAATAAGCCCGAACCAGAACTTTGCCCCGAATGTGATAACATCCCTTGTATCTGCGAAACGCCCCCGAACTCCATGATAAAAATCAGATTGTCTGATGGTAAAACAAGGGAAATAGATGCTACGGTAAAAACGACTTTTTGGAGTCCTGATGGCACGCCCATCGGACACGAAGAATTTATCAATCAACTCTATGGCGAATTAAAAGGTTACTTAAAAGATGAAGAAGAGTTGCGAAAAATCTGGAGCTTGCCAAGTACCCGAAAAAAATTATTGGAAGAGCTAAAGGACAAAGGTTATACGGATTCTCAATTTGAAGATTTACGGGAAGTCGTCAAAGGCAAAGATAGCGACCTATATGATGTGTTAAGTTTTATTGCCTATAACAAACATCTTGTGCCAAGACTAGAACGTGCAGAAAAAGCAAAGATTCAAATCGTGGATTATGATGCGAAGCAACAAGCGTTTTTAAATTTTGTCTTGGAGCAATATGTTAGAGAAGGGGTGAAGGAATTGGATGATGCGAAGTTGTCGGAGTTGTTGGTATTGAAATATCATGCGTTGGCGGATGCGAAAATGGAGTTGGGAGCGGTGAAGGGGATACGTGAGATGTTTATTGGATTTCAGGCGGGGTTGTATGGGGAGCGAGTTGGGTAAATTTTTAAAAAAATAGTAGATGAATTTTGAAGATAGTTTTGAGTATGTATTTCATGATATACTAAAAAAAATCCGCCCCATACCTATTTATTATGGGCATACATTAGTGGAGTTGTATCAGGATCAAGATACAGGCGATTATATACAAGTAGAAAATCCATATTGGAAAAAAAGTATTAATATTGATTATAAAATTAGGAGAACCTTAGTAAGTCTTAAAAAAGAAATTCAAAAAAACAGGAGTGACTATTTTCCAATGTTAATATTTTTTATTTCTCAATTTGAAGAAATAAATGATAAACTAAAATTCATTTTGAATAATGAAGACACCCTTAATAATTTAGTACATAAGAAAATTATTTCCTTAACAAATTTTGGAAAATCATACGATGAACTATTTCAAAGTGAAAATGAAAGAAATGAATCCGAGCTCCCTGAAATTCCTCTTTCAAAAAAAAATATAACAGATGAAGAAATATTTAGAGAATGTCAAAATGTTTTCCCTGTAATGGTTAATGATTTGGATGATTTTATTTTATTTTTAAAACACCAATCTGAGGTTACTAGTCTGGAAAAAAACGAACCAAAGAAAATGATTAAATCATCATCATCATCATCATCATCATCTATAACAATACAAGAAAAAAGAGAGATTAAAAGGATTATTTCAAAAAATAATATAGAAGATGCTTTTGACAGATTGATGGAAATATTTGATGGACATGCAAAGGAGAATGATTTGATTCAATTGCTTAGAAGGTATAATAAGAATAAAAAGAATTTACATGG
Source organism: Saprospiraceae bacterium (assembly GCA_045106765.1). Classification (GTDB taxonomy): domain Bacteria; phylum Bacteroidota; class Bacteroidia; order Chitinophagales; family Saprospiraceae; genus CAJQQY01. The sequence goes on from JBGCFD010000227.1 coordinate 2,243, forward strand.
TGGCTTGTTGTCAAATGATGATTTGCAGATGGAAGAGAATAAGATTGTGGAAGGGGTGCTTGAATTTATAAAATAAAAGAGTAAAATTATTCTGTTACGAAACCTATGAATTTTTTAAAAAAATAATAAATGCAAAATCTCAACATAATTTATAAGCATGGTCATTTTTATGATGTGAAAACTGAAAAGCGAATTCACTTTAAAGATGGTGCTAATTTTTCATTACAAGGCGAAGACCGACATTTTGAAACTTCTGACCCATTAAATCAACAATTTACCAAAAGTGAAATACTTGATTCTAATCAAAAATTAAAATCTGTTATTTCTTCAAAGAAAGTAAAAAGGTTAGCGTTACTATTTAAAGCAGGCGCAGAATTTAAGTTTCGATTGGGACTGTCAAAAAGAAAGACGGAAGATGAATCTATGAACTATTGGTTTTTAGTGAAAACATTAGAAGACTTATATCTATATAGTAATAAGGTTAAAGGAGATTCTCCACCTAGTTTGTTAGATTGTAGATGCGTTGTTTCACATGTAATGTCAGAAAATATTGATTATTTTGAACCATTGTATGCGGAATCTTTGAACAAGGCATTTATCAAAACAAGTACTTTTTATTTTTCTAGCCAACGAACACCAGCGGCAAATGTCTTTTTAGAATTTACTTCAATAGGTGAAGAGCATAATGGATTAAGTATTGGAGAAGTGAGAATGGAAACTGAATTAATTTTACATAATCAATAAATCCATACTCAAAGAAAATTAAAGGAAGGAATCTTAACTAATTAAATATAATAGACCCCCCGCTGGTGCCACCCCTAAAATGTAATAAAAAAATCGTCGCTAGCGCCCTTGCTCCTGCAAGGTGTCTAAGTAATAAGTATTCCTTACCGCTCACCAAACTAGTGTGAACACCTTGCAGGAGCAAGGGCGCTAGCGACGATTTTTTGAAAGAGGCAGAGGCGGAGCGAGCGGTATTTTTTGGAAAAAGAAAACTAATAAAGAATAAAGTGATTGGAGCAATGGTTGGCAGAGCCAAGTTGAATACCAGACACTACCGCAGGAGCGGTATCGCAGGGGTATGGGACACCAGATTTCATTTTATGGAACACCGAAAAGATTTAGATAATGCTTTTAATATTATCTTTGAACTTGAAAAGTTAAAAATAAATAATTTTTAAAAACATAAAAAATGAAAGCACTACTCTGTATTTTACTATTCTTACCATTACATCTCATAGCACAAGAAAAAGCACAAACCAGTTCAGAAAAATTCTGGGAACAACTAGAAGCACATTGTGGAAATGCTTACCAAGGTGAAATTACAACAGGTGCAGTCGAAGGAGATAGTTTTACAGGAAAAAAATTAGTAATGCATGTACGTTCTTGTGATACTAACGACATTAGAATTCCTTTTTTTGTTGGCGAAGACAAATCTCGTACTTGGGTTTTAAAAATGAATGACGAGAAAATAATTAGTCTAAAGCACGATCATCGTCATAAAGATGGCACAGAAGAAGATTTAACCCAATATGGTGGTATAAGTTCTAATCATGGTTTAGCCAATCTCCAGATGTTTCCTGCAGATGCACATACTTCAGAAATATTGCCTCCAGCTTCTACTAATATTTGGTGGTTT
>JBGCFD010000023.1:0-42989 GCA_045106765.1 Saprospiraceae bacterium
GTTTTGAATCATTTGAAAAGCTCATAATAAATTATTTAAGTTTACAATTTTTTAATCCTACTGGTTTTTCGGATTATTTTAAAAAATGTTTCAATTGTGTTGTCGTATTGATTAATTGGTTTTGAAAAAAAGGTGAACCAAATTTTTTTTAATAAGTATGGTATTTACTTTTGATGTAAAGATAACGCTAAGCCTTTGTATTAGAGTGTTTTTATTCATTTATTTAATGGTTTTTTATAAGGTGAAATAAAATGTTAATGATGCTGAAACTATTATAGACATTAGGTTTTTAAAAGAAAAATAACTTTATTTATGAGATTTATTACAAATCTATTTTTATAATATTAAGAAAAAACAATATACTATGTTAGGACACCTCGATCTCTCTAAAGTTCTTTTCCTTGATGTAGAATGTGTCAGCGGAAAAGCTAATTATGATGAACTTAATGACGACTTTAAATATCTCTGGAAATTAAAATCGAAGTCAGTTTTAAGGAAATACGATGAAGAAATTACGGAAGAGGAGGCAGATGCTGCTTATAAAGATAAAGCTGGAATTTATGCTGAGTTTGGAAAAATTGTTTGTATTTCCGTAGGTATCGTGGGCCGAAATCCTGAAACAAAAGAACTATTTGTACGGTTGAAATCTTTTGCGAGTGAAGATGAAGCTGAGTTGCTTCGAGATTTTTCTCAAATGGTGACTCAATATTATAACAATACATCTACACATGCTTTTTGTGGACATAATATTCGAGAATTTGACATGCCCTACATTTGCCGAAGGCTATTAATCAATCAATTGCCTTTGCCCAATTCCTTAAATATTGCTGGGAAAAAGCCTTGGGAAACAAAACATTTTATCGACACTTTAGAACTTTGGAAATTTGGTGATTATAAGAATTATACTTCCTTAAAATTATTGGCAGCCGTTTTTGGTTTTCCATCTCCAAAGGATGATATTGATGGCTCGGAGGTTGGACGAGTTTTTTGGGAGGAAAATGATTTACCTCGAATTGCAAAGTATTGTGAAAAAGATGTTTTGGCAACGGTGCAATTATTATTAAAATATATGTTGCAACCTCTTTTGACAGATGAGCAGGTGATTCATGTATGATTTTTTATTGCTGACTTGGAAAGTCAAATTAGTCAATCCAAGTCGTTGGCAGAATTTGGGGATGGTGCAATTATTATTAAAATATATGTTGCTATTTCTTTTGACGGATAAACATAGTGATCTATGTATGTTTTTTTGCTACTGACTTGGACTGACTATTATGACTTCTCTTGTTAAGTGTTAAAGAAACATTGTTGGAAAGTCAAACTAGTCAATCCAAGTCGTTGGCAGAATTTGGGGATGGTGCAATTATTATTACAATATATGTTGCTATTTCTTTTGACGGATAAACATAGTGATCTATGTATGTTTTTTTTGCCACTGACTTGGACTGACTATTATGACTTTTTATGACTTCTCTTGTTAAGTGTTAAAGAAACATTGTTGGAAAGTCAAATTAGTCAATCCAAGTCGTTAGCAAAAAAAACTAAAATATATATGTAAGTCTCACCCGAAAACTTAATTTTGCGCCATGAAGCATTTAATCGCACCTTCCGTACTCGCAGCTAATTATCAAAACTTGAAAAAAGATTTTGACATGATCAATGCTAGCGAAGCCGACTGGTATCATGTAGATGTCATGGACGGCAGATTTGTACCCAACATTAGTTTTGGAATGTTTATCATCAAGCAAATGAAAGCTATGGCAACTAAGCCATTGGATGTTCACTTGATGATTGTTGAACCAGAAAAGTATATCGAACAATTTCGAGAAGCAGGAGCTGATGTCATCACCGTTCATTATGAAGCATGCCCACATTTACATCGTACCATTCAACAAATTCATGCAACTGGCGCAAAAGCAGGAGTTGCATTGAATCCACATACGCCAATTAGTGTATTGGAAGACATAATTGAAGAGTTGGATTTAGTATGTTTGATGTCAGTTAATCCAGGTTTTGGTGGTCAAAAATTTATTTATCAAGTGATTCCTAAAGTCAGGAAATTAAAAGAGATGATTATTACTCGAAATGCTAAAACTTTGATTGAAATTGATGGAGGAGTTGGTTTGCAAAATGCAGAAGAATTACTCAAAGCTGGAGCCAATGTTTTGGTAGCTGGAAGTGCAGTTTTTAAATCAGAGAATCCTTTGGATACAATTTCACGTATGAAAGGTATTGAAGGAATGGTGATTTAAAATTAGCCACAGACCAACACAGACTTTACTGACTTTTCTAATTGGAAAATTTAGAAAGTCAGTAAAGCCTGAGTTCGCTTGTGGCTAATTTATGTTAATTCTCCAATGAACTTTCCAAATCCACGTTAACATTGTTATGAAATTAAATTTTACTTTTTTACCCATCCTATTCTTTTTTCTTTTTGCCAATAATGCGATAGCTCAAACTGGAAAAACTTCCACACTCGTCGGCCAAGTGACTGATGTTGAGACTGGAGCACCTATTGAATTAGCGACAATTTATATCAAAGAAAATACGAATTATTCCACCGAAGCTAACCTTAATGGAAATTTTACTTTGAAGGTTCCGCACAACAAGAGATTTACATTATTGATTTCTCGAACTGGTTATAAAGAAGGTAGTATCATTATCAACCCAATGCGTACCGGCGAAACGAGAAAGCTAAATGTAAAACTCGCCAACCAAACATCAACGCTCGAAGTGATCGTCACCGCAAGTAAATTGGAAGAGGCTGGAATGATAAAAGAAGATGTAGAAGAATTAAAATACATTCCATCCACAACAATGAATTTGGAAAATGTATTACCTCATATCGCACTTGGTGTGAGCAGCGGAACAGGTGGGGAATTAAGTTCTCAATATAATGTTCGTGGTGGAAATTATGATGAAAATTTAGTGTACGTCAATGATTTTGAGATTTATCGACCACAATTAATTCGGAGTGGACAGCAAGAAGGTTTGTCATTTCCCAATATGGATTTGATTCGAGATTTATCATTTTCTTCAGGTGGTTTTGAAGCTCGATATGGTGATAAATTATCTTCGGTTTTGGATATAAAGTACAAACGTCCTGATTCTACTCGTGCATCAATTGGATTGAGTGCATTGGGCGGCTCGGCACATATTGAAGGAAGTATGAATCTAGATTCTACCTTTCGAAAATTCCGATATTTAGTTGGAGCGAGATATAAAACGACTCGATATTTGTTAGGAACTTTGGATGTGCAAGGGGAATATGTTCCTAATTTTGCAGACATTCAAGGCTATTTTACATTTGATATTAATCGTGATTGGCAACTAGGTTTGATTGGAAATTATAATCGAAGTGAATACCAATTTACACCTGCTTCAAGAGAAACAGCTTTTGGTTTGATTGATTTTTCATTAGATCTTTTTACTGTTTTTGAAGGGCAAGAGGTGGACGATTTTACGACTTATATGGCAGGGACTTCTTTGACTTATGTGCCAGATCGAAAGTATAATCCTTTGTTCTTAAAATTCTTAGCATCAGTTTATCAAAGTAATGAAAATGAACGAATTGATATCATCGGTGATTATATTTTAGGTCAAATAGAGACTGGATTGGGTAGTGATAATTTTGGAGAAATCGTTGCTGTTTTAGGAACTGGAACACAACATCAATTTGTAAGAAATTACTTGACCACTATCGTTTCAAATTTTGAACACAAAGGCGGTTTTGAAATGGAAAAAATGCATGACTCATGGGAAACGTCTAGCAGTCATTTTTTACAATGGAATTTAAAATTTCAAAACGAGCAAATATTTGATGACCTCAACGAATGGGAAAGATTAGATTCTGCAGGTTATTCTTTGCCTTTCGATACAACTGCTGTGCAAGTTCAAAATGTTCTCAAAACTCAAAACGAATTAGTGACTAATCGCCTCTCTGGTTCATTTCAAGATACCTACACTTTGCGAAAAGATAGTATCATGGAAATGAAAATTATGGCTGGGGTACGAGGTGCTTTTTGGAATGTGAAAAATAATTTTACAGGTGAATCAAACAACAATTTTCTAGTTACTCCTCGTGCTCAATTATTGTACAAACCATTGAATTGGAAGCGAGATATGTCTTTCCGATTTGCAACAGGAATGTATTTTCAACCTGCCTTTTATAGAGAAATGCGACGCTTGGATGGAACGGTCAATGTGAATTTGGATGCACAAAAATCATTGCATATTCTAGGTGGATTTACTTGGGATTTTTATTCGGGAAAACGAGATCCAAAACTCTTTAGATTTATCACAGAAATATATTATAAAAAACTTTGGGATCTAGTCATCTACGATTTAGATAATGTTAGAATTAGATACTCAGGTGAAAATGATGCGACAGGTTATGTTGCAGGAATTGACTTGAGAGTCAATGGTGAGTTTGTTCCTGGAGCAGAATCGTGGGTTAATATTTCCTTCCTTCGAGCTCGTGAAAGTATAACTGATGTGCAACATTTGAGTCGAGGAATTGGTGATACAGTTGATACTGAAATTAGCACGGTTCGACGACCAACAGATCGATTTATGAATTTGAATGTATTCTTTCAAGATTATTTACCAAAGAATGAAAACTTTAAAATGCACTTGAATTTATCAGTAGGAACTGGTTTACCTTTTGGATTAAAAGAAAATAATATAGTGCGTAGAAATCAATTTGAATTTGCTGCTTATCACCGAGTTGATATTGGTTTTGCCTATCAACTTTGGGATAAAGAAAGACGAGCTCGAAAACCCAAACATCCACTTCGGTTTGCGAGAAGTGCATGGTTAAGTTTGGAAGTTTTTAATCTTCTAGAAATTGCAAATACCGCCTCCAACACGTGGATAAAAACGATTTACAATACTCAATATGCTATCCCAAATAACCTGACTTCTCGTCGGATTAATCTTCGATTAAAAATGGATTTTTAAATAATGGTTAATGATTACCGATGAATGGTTAATGTGACGATATGATTTTTGTCACGTATAATTAATAAATATTATCGTCAAAATTAATCATTCATCGGTAACAGTTAAACGTTAAATAAAATGTCAAACAAACCTCTAATTTCTGGTTTTGAAAAAATAATTCTTCTTGGATTGGTAGTTTTTTTTGGATACGGCATTTATAAAAATGGCGGTATTTCGATGTATGAAAAATCTGAGGAAACTACTATTTTTGATGGTAAAACTTCAGCGAATACTTATCGTGATTTGGATGAAAAAGAAATAGAATCCAATTGGAATAGAAAAGGTGCAACAACTCCTAAAAAAGCAAAAGAGGAAAAGTTAAATACCGATGATGTTTTGGGGAAATTGGCTCGAACATTTTCCGCAGGAAGAAAAGAAACCGCTCGACAAATGAAAGAGATGGGACTCACCGATGATGAAATTAATCATGTCAATAATATCAAAAAGGAAAATGAATTGTCAGACCAATTGCAAGATGCTAGAGATTGGTTTAATATCTTAAAAACTTCGGCAAGTACCTATGGAAAAGTGAAATCTTTTGTTGATGATTTAAGTAATGGGGCAGGTGGTGATGAAAATGTAAATGCATTGTTACAAGATGATAAGAGGTCAACTGATTTTTATAAAAACCTAGAATCGACTTTTGGAATTTCAGAATCAGAGGCGAAAGCATTTTCTACTTTAGGGAAGAAGAAGGTGAGTGATTGGGCAAAGTTTATTGAGGAGAAAGGAAAACAAAATTAGATGTCTTCTAAGTATGAGTACAAAGTTATCTTCAAATAAACGAGGTAAGAATTTGATAGAAATCTTTTGAGTTTTGGTATGGTGTCTTTTCCCAAATAAAAAAACTCCCAAGTCATCTGACTCAGGAGCTTTGAAATAAATTAGTATTCAGGTTAAAATTACATTTCCTTAAATTGTAAAACCTTCCTCACATCTTCTTCCGACTTTAATGCATCAGGTTCCACTTTCAGTTTAAAAGTATGATTACCACCTTTTTTCTGATTGATTTTTTTAAACTCTTGCGGACGGAAAATCGCAATTTGATTATCCTTAGTCACCATCCACATCAAGTTATCTGACTTCTGATCGAAATTTACTTTTGCTCCATCTTTCGCATAAATTCGAACAATAGTATTTCGATTTTTATTGACCAAGTAAGCAATTTCGTCTGTTACTTCCGCACCTTCTTCCAATTCAAAATCACCTTCAATTTCCAAATCATCTGGATGAATTGGTCGATCACAATTCCACACGCCAAACTCAGTTGCAACAAATCGATTAATGATTTTTTTACGAACCATTTGATTCAAAGCAGGATCACTTTGGTTTTGAGTTCTCCATTCTTCAATGATTTGAGTGAATTCTTTTTTCGCCTCTTCTTTTTGAGAAGTATATTTTTTAATAATTTTTTCTCGATTTTCAGTTAAAGCTAAGTTCCTGTCTTTCAATGAGTTACGGTAATTTTCCATTGCTGTATCATAAACTGACATCGCTTGCGTAAATTCATTTCCACTCAAAGCAGGCGTAACAATCACTCGTTCTTGATGAGTTCCATTTATCAATGTCAATTCAAAATCTAGCCCATCATCAAGTGGTTTTAAATCCATACTTTCCCAAACTATATTAAAAGCATTGGTATTAATTTTAGGGCTATTTGGAGAAATATGCCAAATGATATTTTGGTATTTCTCTCCTAAATTCTTGACAACTGGAGAAGCATTATCAGAAATATCTAAGTCAAAAGAAAACTCATTTGAGTTAGCTCGAAGTGGGCGAGTAGGTTTGATCGGCATTCCGATAGTTGCTTCCAATTCGGAAATTTCAATATTCTCAGCAGTAGTAATTTGAGTCAAAGAAGATTGATAATTTGTTTTTAAAATATTCAATTCTTCATTTTCAAAACCTTCATTATCCAATTCTTCAATGATTTGGATGTTATCAACATTTCGATATTCCCAACTCCGAGTAGAAGCATTTAATTTATAAATATTGTACTTCGGATTCACGTTTAATCGAGGCATATTGATGTATGAAATCAATTCAACTTTGATTTCTTTTCCAGGTTGCATTTTTACAGGTTGTCCATTTTGCTTAGCAATAATTTCAACCATTCCAGCACTTTCCAGCACATATTTAGTTCCTGCAGAATCATAAGTCATCGGGATCCCAGAAAGGAAAAAATCAACATAATCATGCATTTCTCTGTATTCAATTTCTACTTCACCTTCTACTAATTTTCCATCAGCATTTCTAAACGCTGCAGCTGGTACAATTAATTTTGAACCATTATCGTATTCATAAATGCCACCCTCATTGGCATTTATTTTTGTACTTGCAAAGGTTGGTTTAATATCATCCAAAGGTGGATTGATAAATGGTTGACTAGCAAAATATTGCTCTTCACTCATTCCTTTTTCTCCTTGCAGTAACCCACGAACCATGACTGCCAAAAGGAAAACCGCAGCAGCGGCAGCAGCATATCTCAACCAAATTACTCTTGGTTTACGCTCAGGTTCAACTTCCTCGGGTAGGGGAGTTTCTTTGAACTGAGCAAGTAGCGCATCGAAATCTTGATGCTTGGCGATGTCTTCGCTACTCGGCTGAGGTGGATTAATCTTAATATTGTAAAAGTCTTTTTTCATAGAATTTCTTTTTGAATAATTGATTGAAATAAATCAACCATTCTTCTTCATTAGTTTTTTCATTTTCTCAAGGATTCGATACGTTTTTACCTTTGCGTTACTTTCGGTAATATTGAGTATGTCGGCAATTTCTTTAAATGGTCTTTCTTCAAAAAAACGCATTTCAATCATCACCATATCAGTTTCTTTTAATTGTTGTAATGCTTGAAGCATTTTTTGTCTTGTTTTTTCAAAATCACCTTCTTCGTTCACTTCATCAATCAAATCCGAAAAAGTATGATCTTCCACAGTTACTACTCGGTTTTTTTGTGTATTCCGAAAATGCTGCGCCACTTCATTACTTGCGATTCGGTACAACCAAGCGGAAAAGGGTACACCTTTATATGTATAGGTGCTTAATTTCTGCATGGCTTTCAAAAAAACCTGAGAACAAACGTCATTTGCGATGTTTTCGTCCGCAGTCCGTTTGAATACAAAACGGAAAATTTGCTCAAAGTAACGGTCATACAAAGGCCTAAAATAGGCTGGGTTTTGTTGAGCCGCTTGAACTTCTAGCCATTCCGCTTGCATCGCTTCCTGAGAAACAGTCTTATTACTACTTTGCATTCGAGCTGTATTTTTTGCAAGGGTACGACTTATTTGCAAATTTGAAAACATTTATACATTAAATTTTTTTCAATTATGAGAATGTTTTTTTCCAACAAATCCCTTTATTCTCAGGGGTAAAGAGATTTAGATGAAAAAAAATAATTGAACAGCTATCTCGATTTGTAATGCCAAATAGCTAGACGTCAATTTCATTTTTTTGAAAAAAATGAACGTGATGAAAAGCTATTTGAACGCCAATTTAGACCGTTTCAAATGCATAATGTAAAGGATAAGAAAAGTAACAGGTGAGGAAAAATTTTAACATTTTAAAAAAAAACAAATTTATTCGTTCATCCAATTTTAATGTTTTTATCGTAACTATGGTATGTTAGCATTTGAGAAGTGCAAATCACGGACATTGAAAGAGGACTTAACTAGATAAATTATGCTTCTATTTTTTTTTGTAATAAATTAGATTTTACTACCTATTTTAAAATAATAATATTGAAGTTGAATCACCAAAAACAAAAATATTTTTTTTCAATTCTTCTCTTCTTGATCTTTGGAATTCAAACTCTGATGGCTCAAGTTCAAATGGAAGAAATTGATAATGAAAAAAAAGATACGATGGAAACCAAACGTTATAGTTTTGTTCCATTACCCTTGGTTTATTTTACGCCAGAAACTCGATGGGGATTTGGAGTTGGTGCATTTCTTTCCTTTCGCTTTAAAAACCAAACTCAAGCTATTCCCCCTTCTCAAATGCAAATAGGATTTGCTTATACTTTAGAAAAGCAGTTACTTTCCTATTTGCCGTTTCAACTTTTTGTCAAAGATGGAAAAGTGAAATTATATGGTGAATTAGGCTACTATAAATATGTCTATCGTTACTTTGGAAATGGAAGTGAATCATTGGAATCAAATGAAGAAATTTATAAAGTTGATTTTCCTCGTGTCAGGTTGAATGCCTTATATCGAGTACATCCTAAGATATTTACGGGAGTTCGATATTTTATGGATGATTATAAAATTCAAGAAATAGAGTCAGATGGATTATTAGCAACTCAGGATATTTTGGGAAATGAAGGCGGATTGATTTCAGCATTCGGAGTGGTAGCAAATTATGATAGTCGGGATGATGTTTTTTATCCGATCAGAGGAAGTTTGGTGGAGTTATCATTTCTGACTAATTCAAAATCCTTTGGAAGCGATTTCGAATTTCAAAAAATATTTTTAGATGCTAGCCGCTATTTTAATTTTGGAAAAAATAATATTCTTGCCTTAAATATTTATTCCGAAACTACATTGGGGGAAGCTCCTTTCAATCAATTATCTTTGCTTGGCGGAACCAAAAGGATGCGTGGATTTTTGGAAGGAAGATTTCGGGACGATCATTTTTTGACTTTTCAATCTGAATATCGTTTTCCTATTTTTTGGAAAATAAAAGGAGCAGTTTTTGGTAGCGTCGCATCAGTTGGATCGCAAGAAAATGGCTTCCAAAAAACGTTTTTTTCATATGGTTTAGGCATTCGAATTGGGATTAGTAAAATTGAAAAAATCAATCTCCGTTTGGATTATGGTTTTGGCAAAAATACTTCAGGTTTTTATCTAACATTTGGAGAAGCATTTTAACGAGAAACGGCTAAGAGAGTCGTTTTACTTTTACAACAATGAAGATCAGTATAATCATACCCACATTTAATGAAGCCAAAAATATTGGCCAACTCATTTCGCATTTACAAAAAAATGCAAATGAGAATTTAAAAGAATTGATTGTCGTCGATGGCGGTAGCAATGATGGAACTTGCCGAATTGCCAAAGATGCTGGTGCAAAAGTTATTATCTGTACTTCAAAAGGACGCTCTTGTCAAATGAATGAAGGCGTCGAAAATTCCTCTGGCGAAATTTTATATTTTATTCATGCTGATACGCTTCCTCCTTCCAGTTTTATGACTGATATTCAAGAGGCTATTGATGAAGGTTTTCACATGGGATGTTATCGCTTTAAGTTTGATTCTAGCAAAAAGATTTTGAAATTTAATGCATACATGACTCGATTCGATAAATTATATTGTCGAGGAGGAGATCAAACATTATTTGTAAGAAGAGAGGTTTTTGAAGATTTAGATGGGTATCGACGGGATTATAAAATTATGGAAGAATATGATTTTATAGTACGAGCAAGAAGAAAATATAATTTTAAAATTATCCCCAAAGAAGTGATCGTCTCTGCTCGAAAATATGAAAAACGAAGTTGGTTTCGAGTGATGCTTGCCAATAGTATTGCCTTCCAAATGTTCAAATTTGGAGCATCTCAAGATGCGTTGGTGAAAACTTATCAGCGGATTTTAGGATAATGAAATTTCAGGAAACTAATTTTGAAATCCGAGTGTTGAAAGTGGAAATGTTTTTCGAAAAAATCTAAAGCATTCAACAATGATAATAAAAGTTACTACCGATATCACTTTAACTCCATACCTCAAAAAAGACAAACCTGATTTAGTTCGGTACATCAATCATCCTGATATTTCTAACAATACACTTACAATTCCTTATCCTTACAAAAAGAAAGATGCTGATGTGTTTTTCAATATGATTCAAGAAAAAGAAAAGCAAACTGGCAAAATTTGGAATTGGGTAATTCGAAATAAGGAAAATAATTTAATAGGATCCATTGGTTTATTAGGTAGCGAATTTTTAGGAAATCCTCATCGAGATGCTTTTGGTTATTGGATTGGTAAAGAATTTAGAGGAAAAGGGATGATGTCAAAAGTCGTAAAAAGTTTTTCTGATTATTGCTTAAATGAAAGAGGAATAGTTCGATTGGAAGCCAATGTATTTTCTCATAATCAAGCTTCGATGCGAGTGTTAGAAAAAACAGGATTTGAGAGAGAAGGATATTTGAAGAAGGTGTATTTAAAAAATGGAAAATATTTAGATAGTGTTCTTTTTGCAAAAACAAAGCGTTTTGATTAGTTAAACAGTTAAAAAAATCAATAAGGTTCTAATTAACTGTTTTTTCAAAAAATGTCGTTTTGACGAAACAATGCCTATTGATTTTACGCATAAAGAATGGTATTTTATATTAATCCTATCAGAACTCTAAGAATACCGCTAAAGAGACAATTTTCAATCAATTTCCAGAATTCTTTTTTCAAATTTTATAACTCAGCATAATTATGCTAAGGGCATTATTGATACTACTTTTATTTATTTTTCTTTCGTCCTGTTTCCATAGGCAGGAGGAAAGAGTAGTACAAAATACCCCTTTTTTTAATGTTGACCACACCAAAGCCGATTCTATTTTAAGGCAAATGACGTTAGAAGAAAAAATCGGACAACTCATTGTTTTGAAAACAGATTTTAAAAATAAAAATACAAAAGAGTCTGTTTATCAATGGGTTAATCAAGGTATTTTAGGAGGAGTAATTTTGGAAAAATTAGAAGTGTTGGAATATTTGGAGATTTTGGACTCACTTAATTTATCGAGCCAAATTCCTTTGTTGAATGGAACGGAAGAAGTTGTCTTACTTAATAATCAATTTTCCGATGCTGTTCAATTTCCTTTAGCGCCAAGTATTGGTGCTGTACAAAATGATACTATTCAAAAAGAATTAGAAAAATTATATCTCAAACAATGTAAAAATGTAGGTATTAATTTTTGTATTTCGCCTTCTGCCAATCGCATTTTTTTAGATAAAAAAATATATCCTTCTCACGCTTTTGAAAATGATCCAATCATACAATTAGCGCGAGCTAATCGAGTTTTGGAAAATTTACAAAGTGAAAATATCATTTCATTAGGCAATACCTTTTCGGAATTTTATCAATTAGAAAATGATACAACTGGAATTTTAGATACTTTACTTTTTCAGCAAAAAGAAATTGTAAAAGCTGGAGTATCAGGTTTTAAGATTGACGAACAGATTTTTGCAATAGATAGTTTGTATCAATTGGAATCTTTCTTTTTAAAAAAATATTTAAAAAATAAGATGGAATTTGACGGATTGATAGTTGCAGAAATTTCAAAGGAAGCAACTGTTGATGAATTGATTCATTCTGGAACAGATATTTTTATCGTTCGAGATTCTGCCAAAAAAGTTTTTGATTATTTGTTGGATTTTGTCAAGACTGGATTGATGGCAGAGAAAGTGATTAATGATAAAGTACGAAAAGTTTTATTAGCCAAAACTTATGCAGGTTTGGATAAAAGCCCTACCAACCTCAATGTTGAAGATGCGTTAGCGGTGTTAAAAAATGAATATTTTGGTTTTCAAGCTCGACAACTTTTTGAACAGTCGATCACTTTACCTCAAAATTATAACAATCTACTTCCGTACACTAAAACATATAAACGAGATTTTAGAATTATTAATGTTGGTAAGGAAAAATTAAAAGTGTTCAAAGATTATGTTTCAAAATATGCTAACTATCAAAATTATAATCATCCACCTGATGAGCAAGGAAAAATCAAACCGTTAAAAAAGATTTTTCATAAACACTCCACCGCAATTGTAGTCTTGGACAATATTGATTTAGATACTTTTCAACAAAAGGATTTTGTAAAATCTGTCAATGAGTTATCTCGATCATCTAAGTTGACCGTCGTCAATTTTGGCAATCCTCTCAACTTGCAATATCTCGATACGACACTTTCGATTATTCAAGTTTTTGAAAAAAATAAAATTACTGAGTCGTTAGTTCCTCAATTATTATTTGGAGGAATGTCTGCCAAAGGAAAATTGCAAATTAGTTTGACAGATAGTTTGACCTATGGGAAATCTATCCAAACGCCCATTACTCGATTAAAATATACTGTTCCAGAAGAGGTCGGAATTGCTCCAGAAAAATTAGTGGGGATCAATGCGATCATTCAATCTGCGATTTCAAAAAAGGCAACTCCTGGCGCACAAATTATGGTAATCAAGAATGGAAAAGTAATTTTTGATCAAGCCTTTGGACATCATACTTATCAAAAGAAAAATAAGATTCGTACATCAGATTTATATGATTTGGCATCTATCACAAAAATTTCAGCCACTTCCTTGGCGGCGATGAAATTGTTCGAAGAAAAGAAATTTAAGTTGGCGGATCGTCTAAAAACTCATTTGGAATTGGACAAAGAATCGACCATTGGGCGGATTACTTTTAAGCAATTATTGACGCACTCTTCGGGGCTGCAAGCAAACATGCCAATTGCAAGATATTACAATAATAAGGATTCTATCGTGGACGATTGTAATCAATTTTTTTGTAAAAAACCAACTGATGATTATTCAATTCAAATAGCCAATGACATGTTTTTTAATCGCAAATGGATTGATTCTATTTGGTTTAAAATTGATCATTTGAAAGTGAAACGAAGAGGACGATATAAATATAGTGATGTTAATTTCAATTTGGTTCAGCGCGTGTTGGAGCAAAAAACGAACCAACCGATGAATGAATTTTTAGAAAATAATTTTTATAAATCACTTAATTTAAGACGAACAGCTTTTCGTCCTTTAGAAAAATTTAAATCAAAATATATTGTTCCAACCGAAAGAGATAAACGATGGCGAGGACAATTGTTGCGAGGTTATGTACATGATGAATCTGCTAGTTTGCTCGGTGGTGTGGCAGGAAGTGCAGGACTTTTCTCGAATGCGAATGATTTGGGTGTAATGTTTCAGATGATGCTCAATGGAGGAATTTATGGAGAACAAAGATATCTAAATCCAAAAACCATTAAGCAATTTACTTCAGCAAATTATGGCAACCACCGAGGATTAGGATTTGTGGTAAAGGGGAGGAGAGGTGCTAATTCTTTATCTTCTTCAGCTTCGAAAAGAACTTTTGGGCATACAGGATTTTCAGGAACTTGTGTTTGGATTGATCCAGAAAATGATTTGATTTTTATTTTTCTATCTAATCGAATTCATCCTGACAAAACGAATAGGAAATTATATAGGAATCAAGTTCGACGACGAATTCATGATGTAATTTATAAGTCATTAGATACTTATAAAAAAGGAAGGAAAGGGGAGGAAAGAGTTTTGGTGGACTTGTAGAAAAATAAAATTTACGCAAACGACTCCACCAAAGTAATATTAAAATCATCTGCCGATGGTCCATAAACCGCAGGAACGGCAACATCCAACATTCTCAAATAAACACCCAACTGCGCTCGATGATGGACTAAATGATTGGTACAAAATTTTCGCATCACTTCTTTTTTATTTAAAGTAAATAGAACTTCCTCACCATGTTTCATTGACCAGTTTTTTTCAAATTCCTTTTCCTCCACTTCCTCGAAGGCTTGAATTGACTCCTTCAATAATTGATCGAAGTAAGACAAGAGTTCTTTTGTTGAGTTAATTTCTTTCGGTTCAAAATCAATAAAATCAAGTTCATCATCTTGAAGACAGGATTTCCACCAAGCAATTATTTCTGCCACATGAATCGCTAGTCTACCTAACGATTCCGATTTTTTATGAGGTTTAAAGTTTCGTTTTTCGAAGGGAACACTTTCTAAAAATCTTCGGGTTACAGCTGCCTCTTGTTTCAGTTCGTTTAAAAAGTCTTTGGCTAAATTCATGTTTTGTACTAGTTTAGAAATTCAATTTTAGGTAAAAAAAAACAAATTTATTACTAATTTTTTTAAAAATCTTGTACGATAATGCTATTGTTATAAACTAAAGAAGGTTTGACTCCAAACATCTTTTTGAAGTGACGACTAAAATGAGCCGTATCATAAAATCCAGCATGAAGAGCGGCGTCAGTTAAATGCATCCTATTATTAATCATATAATTAACTGCTATTTTCATTCGAGTCCAAATGATATAATTTTGGACAGATACACCAATTTGTTCTTTGAATAAATGAGACAATCTACTTGGTGATAAATTGATTTCCTTCGCCAGATAAAGAAGTGATAGTTCTTTTTCTTTTAGATTTTTTTTAATAAAATTGATGCAATTGATAATTCGATCATCAAGTTTACTTTGATTTTTTTGATGGTAAAACTCTTTGAATGAATCATTAGAAATGATTTTTTTAAAACTTTTATCAATTGAGAATATCTCAGAATTATTATTATTTTTTTGACCAAGTGAAACTAGTAATTTTTCTACATTAAGAAATTCCATCTCCATCATAATGATATCGCATTCGCAATTCTCTGCATGGAGCGCATGATGAATATTCGCCTTTACGATTCCAAATTTGATGTTCTTTAAAATTTTATTTTTAGTACTTAAAGTAAATGTTCCTTGCTGGGCGAGGATAATTTCTAAGGAAGGATGTGCGTGAAAATCTGCTACTAAATTACTTT
Organism: Saprospiraceae bacterium; assembly: GCA_045106765.1. Taxonomy (GTDB): domain Bacteria; phylum Bacteroidota; class Bacteroidia; order Chitinophagales; family Saprospiraceae; genus CAJQQY01. The sequence continues at coordinate 15,548 of JBGCFD010000023.1, forward strand.
CATTAAAGATAGAAATTCCTTCGGTGAGGTTAAATTGATTGATGATCATTGTAAATTAATTTGCCCAACCATACCAAAAACTATTTAGCTTTTGTTTTAACTCAGTTGCATCATCTTTATATTTTTCGGACATGTCGGAGATTGCAATTTTTCCTAATTCTTCGATTGCTTTCTCTCGATTCTTATTTCCCAAAAGCATTAAAATTTGATTCCATTGGGCAGCTTCAAAGTTGATGTTTTCCATGTTGTAAGCAGTATTATTTTTATTTTTTAAAACAAAATCGTAAGCTTCAATTGCTTTTGGAAAATCTTTCTTTTGATAAAAAGATTCAGCAGACCAATATTGTTGTTCCAGATATTTGACATTTGTAATAGTATTGTTATCAATTATAGTTGGTGACTCAGAAGTTGAATTATTAATTTGACTAGGTTGGAAATATTGATTAATAATTGCAGCATTGCTATAACTTCCGCTACTCCACATGACTGATCCAAAGAAACCAATGATGATGATTAATCCAACGAAGGGTAACCATTTTTGCCAGGTACTTTGCCGATGTCTTTTTGATTCATTCTCTTTTCTAAAACTCATGTTTATTATTTTTTACTGGAAATAACTGCTTCGATATAATTTGGATAATCTGTAATGATTCCATCCACACCTATTTCTATCATCTTTTTCATATCCTCTTTTTCGTTGACCGTCCAAGGAATTACTTTGATATTTTTTTTATGCATTCTATCAATTACTTCTTTAGACAGTAACTTGAAATAAGGACTGTAGATATTTGGTTTAAAAGTTATTTTCTTCAAATTATCTTCTGGCAAATCTTCATTGTCAATTAAATATGCGACGACCATCGAAGGATTTTGTTGATTTATTTCTTCCAAAATATCAATGTCAAATGATTGTAAGTTGCAACGATTTTCAATGCCAGTTGCTTTACAAGTTTCTAAAACTAACCTGACGTATTCCTCAGGATGTGGAGTCAATTTTCCATAATAAGCCTCTTCACTTTTTATTTCAATATCAAAATTAGGTTTAGTTCGACCAGTTTTTTCACAATATTCATCGACAGCTTTGACTAGGTCATTAAGTGACGGTTTGAAAACTTTCATCGGTTGCTGATCTGGAAATCGTTCATTACCTCGGCTGCCAACATCATACTTTTTGATTTCTTTATAAGTCATTTCATAAATTAAGATATTTTTTTCTTCTTTCTCCAAGATTGGTTTTCCATCTGGGTGTGAACTAATTTTATGATTGAACCAAGGCTCGTGAGTAACGATAACTTTTTTGTCTTTGGAAATCGCAACATCGAGTTCCAAGGTAGTCACAGGATATTCCAAAGCTTTGATGAAAGCAGGAATTGTGTTTTCAGGAAGTAAGCCTCTCGCACCTCGATGACCTTGCCAGTCGATGGATTTTTCTTTTATTGAATTTGACATTTGTTGAGTATTTGACATGATGTTTTTGGTGTTTTTTGGACTACAAGAAAAACAAAAAACTAGAAGAGTAAAGATAAAAATTCGCATGATTAATTTTAGGGCAAATATCTTAAATTACTTATTAACGGAGGAGGAAATTTTTTTTTAAAAATGATGTGGAAAATGCATTCTCTTTTGATTTAAAAATAAATAATAAAAAAGTTAAATTTGTGCGTTTTGAAATGACTTTGAAAAATTAAAACTCTATTTACTGAGTAAAATAATAATATGAATAACTCTTCTATTTTCCAAAAAGCCCTTCCTCATGTAGTGGCAATTGTAAGTTTTTTAGTGATTTGTTGCCTGTATTTTTCTCCTCAATTGAATGGAAAAGTTATTCAAGCGGGAGATACAGAATCCTATATCTCCTCTTCAAAAGAGATAAAAGATTATAATGAGAGAACTGGTGATCATACACTTTGGACAAATTCGATGTTTGGAGGAATGCCAGCTTACCAAATAAGTGGAGGGAATACAACTAATGCACTTCGTTATGTAGAGCGAACTTCAAATTTATTTATTCCTCGGCCTATAGGTTATTTCTTTGCAATGATGTTAGGGTTTTATGTGATGATGCTATTGCTGGGCGTAAATCCTTGGCTGAGTTTGATTGGTGCGATTGCGTTTTCTATTACGACTAATAATCTAGTACTTTTTGGAGCAGGTCATATGACAAAGCTGCGAACATTTGCATTTTTTGGGATTATGTTTGGAGGAATAGTATTGGCTTTTCGGAAAAAATATTTAACAGGAGGAATCCTATTTGCATTAGGATTGGGGATTGATTTATATGCGAATCATATCCAAATGACATATTACTTCTTCTTATTTTTAGGAATTTATGGTTTGATCGAGATGATTAGACATAGTCAAAGAGGAGAAATTAAATCTTTTGGAAAAGCAGTTTTATATCTTGGAATAGGTGGATTATTGGCTATTGGTTCTAGTGCGTCAAGTTTATGGACAACTTATGAATATTCAAAAGATACGATGCGAGGAGCACCTATTTTGACACAGGAAAGTAGCGCAGTAGAAACAAGTAGTAATACCAAAGGATTGGAATGGAAATATGCAATGCAATATAGTAATGGCTGGTTAGATTTATTTTCTTCATTTATTCCAGGAGTAGTTGGCGGCGGCGGCGGCGAAATTATTAGTGATAATAGTGCAACTGCAAGGTATTTAAAAAAGGATAATGGTAAAAGAAGAGCTCCTCTCTATTGGGGGGCAGTTGGTAAATCATACTCTACAGGAGGGCCGATTTATTTTGGGGCAGCTATGTTTTTTCTTTTTTTATTAGGTATGCTAACCGTCAAGGGGTCAATAAAATGGGGAATTGGGGCAGGCGTTTTGTTGACGATGTTACTCTCGCTGGGAGATAATTTCGAATTTTTCAATCGATTATTTTTTGACTACTTTCCATTGTACAATAAGTTTAGAACTCCAAATTCTGTTTTAGCAATTACTGCTTTTTTAATCCCTGTTTTGGGAACACTTGCTATTTCAGAAATTATTCAAGGGAAAACGTCAAAGAAAGAATTACTCAAGTCACTATATATAGCAGTAGGAATACTGGGAGGAATTTGTTTGTTTTTTGCATTAATGGGAGGTTCATTTTTCGATTTTACGTATGATTTACGAGACGCAAATTATGCTTCCAATCCTGAATTTATGAGTGCCTTAAAAGTAGATAGAGCTTCATTGATGCAGTCTGATTCGTTTCGATCGTTAGGAATTATCTTAGCAATTGCAGGTTTGATTTGGGCATTTTTAACGGATAAAATACAGCAAAATATATTGTTGGTTGGGATTGCTCTAATCACAATTGGTGATTTATGGACAGTTGGAAAACGATATTTAGGAGCAGATAAATTTGTTAAAAAGAATAAAATAGCAGCAACTAGAACACCTCGACCAGTTGATGCAGCCATTTTGAAAAATAGTAGCACAGACCCTAATTTTAGAGTTCATGACCTATCTATCAATGCATTTAATTCTGCCTCTACTTCTTATTTTCATAAAACAATTGGAGGATATCACCCTGCCAAATTGCAACGTTTCCAGGACTTAATTGAACGTAATATTCAATCGGAAGATAATGCATTAAGACAAACATTATCTAAAGCGAGTAGTCTTGATGCGATAAATTCTGCAACCGCTAACTTGACCGTTTTCAATATGTTGAATACGAAATTCTTTATTGGAAATCCCGATGGTGCACCAATCCCGAATGCAAATGCTTTGGGGAATGCTTGGTTTGTGGATAATGTAAAAGTGGTTGGAACAGCAAATGAAGAAATAAATTCATTGAGAGGATTAAATCCGGAGAGTACAGCAATCGTACATAATGAGTTCCAAGATTATGTGAGTGGATTAAATATCCAAAAAAATGGAAGTATAAATCTGACTAACTATGAACCAAATCACTTGACTTATCAAAGTAATTCGACAAGCGAACAAATTGCTGTTTTTTCTGAAGTATGGTATGGGCCAAATAAAGGATGGCAAGCATTTATTGATGATCAACCTGTAGATCATATTCGAGTAAATTATGCTTTGAGAGGATTAAAAATTCCATCGGGGCAGCATAAGATTGATTTTAAATTTGCTCCGAGTTCATATCAAATGGGAAGAATGATTACGTTAATTTTTTCATTGATAATCTTAGGTGGATTTCTTTGGCTACTCTTTACTTCAGCAAAGACTAAATTAGAGGAGGAGGATTCAACGGAAAAAGAAAATAAGTCAAAAACTGAATTAAAGAAAACGACTTCGAAAAAGAAGAAAAAATAATTTCTTTTAAAAATAAGAATTGCTATTAAGGTCTTCCAAGTTATTAAATTTGGAAGACTTTTTTATTCTATCAAATCCATCACTTGATTTGCTTGATACTTACGGGTATATTTTTGAATTTCATGATTGTTAACCGTTTTTAATTTTTTCTCTAAAAAAAGAGAGAAGGATTTTTCTAAATATTCAAAAATAGGTTGCTTGTTTTTTCTGTTAAAAATTTCCCCGGAATTACATTGTTTTAAAACAGCTGCAGCATCACTATCTTCAGGGCCAATTGCGATGATTTGATTTTTTGTGCCTAAGTATTCAAATAATTTCCCCGTCAAAATACCTTTCGCAAATGAGACATTTGGAATGGCAAGAAATAGTAAATTGGCATCTTTCTGATACTGATTAATCTCATTGTGAGGAACTGTACTAATAAATTCAAAATCAAAAGCTAAATTGTTAATGTATGATTTTATGTTAGGTGAAAGTGAGCCGATTAATTGGAATTTTAATGTTGAATTTGAATGTTGATTAGCTAAGTCATGAAGAGCATCAAAAAATATTTGAGGCTCATATTGATCAGAAATAGTGCCGGTGTAAGTAATTGTAAATGTATTGTTAGGCTTTGATTCTGTTAGGTTTTGAAAATCTTCATGGTCAAAACCATTTGCGATTAAATGAATTTTTTCAGTAGGAATTTTTTTGGTTTTTGATAAAAAAGAATCTTTACATCCTTGACTTACCGTGATGATTTTATCGGCATTTTCTAAAACCATTTTTTCATATCGAGCATCAAAATATTTTGAATAAGCGGTATGTCTTAAAAGTTGATAATAGTAAATATCTGTCCAAGGATCCCGAAAATCAGCGATCCAATTGATGCCCAGTTTTTTCTTCAAAGCAAGGCCGATTAATTGAACAGAATGAGGAGGACTAGTAGTGATGACGGTTTTAATATTTTCTTTTTGAATAATCTCAACTGCTTTTTTGAGAGCATATTTTTTCCAACCTTTACGAGGGTCAGGAATAAAAAAATTACTTCTAATACTGGTGACAATTTTTTGTTTAAAACTCGAAGAATCAACATTCGCAAATCCAGCTGTGGGGACATTTTCTTTACCCACCATACGAGCGTAAATATTGATGGGTTCAAATGATTTAGTTTTATGGACTTTTACTTTTGGATGAATATCATGAATTAAACTTTTGTCAGTTTGAGTGTAGCTTGCATATTTCTCATCAACAGTAAGCACATGAACATCTGCTCCTTGTTCACATAGATATTTAGATAATTTCAACCATCGTTGAACACCTGCTCCACCACTTGGTGGCCAATAATAAGCAATGATGAGTAGTTTTTTCATGAGGTGTATTACTGTATTTTAAATATTTTTAGAACCTTTTCCCATCCCATTTTCACCATTCCATTTACATCAGGAGAAACATTGAAAAACAAAGTCAGTCCTCCATAAATAATAGTCAAACAAATAGAACGCAACATAATATTTATAAACGGATGAAAATCCAAAGGAAGCATATAAATTAAGCCCCAACTTATCCCTGCGATCAACAATATTTTTAAGGTAGAAAAACTAAATGGCTGTAAACTAAATTGGAACCAGATGAAAAATAATTTTGCTAAATTAAAGATACTAATCGAGCAAAATGTTGCTAATGCTGCACCTGTGATACCATATTTTGGTATAAAAATTAAATTCAAAATTACATTTAATACCGCCAAGAACATTAATGCATAAAAGTTGAATTGAAACTTTTTAGAGTAATAAATAATTTCAGAATTTACACTAGTAGCCAAATCAACAATTTTTGCGAGACCTAAAAAAAGTACTACATATTTAGCAGGTCGAATAGTTTCTTTTCCCATAATTAAAATCAAATCATCAATTGACCCCCAAATTCCTAAAAAAATAAACCAACCAATTATTAATAAAGTGATAGAAGATTTTTGGTAAATAGTTTTTATTTCCTCCATGTCATTGACATTCAAACTTTTGGAAATAATAGGAGAAGCAATTGCAGAAATGGCTTTGTAAGGTTTGGTAATTACATCGCTAATCACATTGACAATTGCATAAACTCCCCCTGTAGAAATATTCAACATTGCCATTACCATAATGGTATCAATCCGAAAAGCTATTTGACTACCTAAGGAATTTAGTAAACCAAAAAGAGAATTTTCCTGAAGATTTTTAGCAAGTGGTTTTGTAATAAATTTAAAATTAGTTTTAAGATGAAATTGGCCTAACCATTTTGTGTAGATGATTAAACCAATGAAAACGATTAAATAATTTATTACGATTCCTATCAAGAAATTATTAATAGAAATAAAACCACCTAAGTAAAGCAAGCATAAAGAAGGAAGGGTTATTTTAATTAAAAATTGATCTAAAATATTAGGGATAACTATCCGATGAAAATTAGAAATATATCGGAGAAAGATAGTATTAAAGGAAAGCAAAAAAACAATTGGAACAATGAAATAAAAGTAAGAGGCAAATAATTCACGGTTCTCGTTTTCTTTAAATAAAATGTCAAGTAGAAAATACTTGATTAATGGAAGTAATATTAAAAACAAAATAAATCCAACGGAAATACCTGTTAATAGAAAACCTAAAAATCCATTATGTCCATTTTTTTCATTTTGAAAAACTGGAAAAAATTTAACCGAATGGATATTAAACCCCAACATGAAAAATGAAATACATAGAACAGCTCCTCCAAAAATCAAATTAAATAATCCATATAATTCTGTTGCTTTGGGATATATAAATATGGTGCTCAGAATCCCAAGAGCTACTCCTCCATAACTAACTATTGCATGCTTTAACCCTTGCCTTTGGATGATCCCCATTTAATATTATAGTATTATTGAGATAATTTTTTTAAGACTATTTGATTTTTATTTTCTTTCACAATACACAATATAATAACGTGGTGTAAATCTTCTTAAGATGGGCCGAAAACCAATTTTATTAGTGATACTTTTCCATTGTTCACTAGCTTTGATTTCCCAACCTGCTTTTTCCAAAAGCATATCAAACTGTCTTGGTTCAAACTCATGATAATGTCTATCATAAGGATCTGATTCACTCCAATAGGCATCAGCAAACCATAATTTTAAAGGGATTGATGCAACCAATTTTTTGGCTTTGGAATGATACAATAATGGGAAAGGAGAAACTAAATGTTCTAGAATTTCGAAAGCAGTCAGCATTTCGTAATCGTCATTTTTAACTATTTCAAAATCAAAATCTAAATCTGTTCCTTCAGGAGTGTTTTTGATTGAGTAACCATTTTGGAGCATTAATTCTGATAATGGATTAGTAGGACCAAGATCTAAAGTAGATTCATTTCCATTAGTCCATTTTTGTAAAAATTTTAATGTTTTTTGAAAGCGCCAATTGGCAACAGAACTATAAGAACTATCCGATGCTATTTTTTTCATTTTAAAAAAAGGTTTGTGAAATTCTAATTCTTTAATCACGGTTCCAACTATAACGAAGCAAAACTACAGATTGATTCATCATTATTCAAAAATAAGATTGGTTGTTTTTTATGCAGAGTAATTTTGAAAATTGTATTCGAAAGATCTGCAAAGTAGATTACTTGATTTTTTGTACTTTGCAAACTTTAAAATTGAAAAAAAAGGAAAAAATAATGAAAATAGGAATGATTCTCGACAATGAGTTTACTGGCGATATGAGAGTAGAAAATGAAGTGATTTCATTAGTCGAAGCTGGACATCAAGTATTTGTTTTATGTTTTAATTATGGAAAAAAAGAACCTTTCGAATCTTTTCATGGCGGGCAAATAATTAGAATCTTAATTAATTCAAAATATAAGGATAAGATGAAAGGTCTCACCAATACTTTTTTTGATCCTTACACGAGATATTGGGGCAAGCAAATTTCTTCATTTGTAAAAGAATACAATATTGAAGTGCTTCATGTACATGATTTAGTTTTACTTGGAGGAGCATTTAAAGGAATAAAAAAACTTGGATATAAAATTCCTGTTGTAAGTGATTTGCATGAAAATTATCCTGAAGCCTTAAAATATTATAAATTTAGTAACACCTTTCCAGGTAATATTTTGATTTCAGTTCCCAAGTGGGAACGAACAGAAATCAAGTGGATAGATCAAGCAGATTATATCATCACGGTCATCGAAGAAGCAGTTACGAGATATGAAAAATTAGGAACTGATAAAAGTAAAATAACTGTTGTTGCAAATTATGTTAACTCTGACGAATTCTTGAATGCGGAAACAGTTGATTCAATTTTAGAAAAATTTAAAGGTCAATTTGTTATTTCTTATTTAGGTGGATTTGATTCGCATCGAGGTTTGGAAAGTGTTATTAGAGCTGTTCCTTTGGTCAGAGATCAAATTCCTAATTTTAAATTAGTTTTAGTTGGCGCGGGAAGAAATTTAGAAGATTTAAAACAATTAGCTAAATCTCTAGATGTAGAAGAACAAGTAGTTTTTGAAGGCTGGCAATTACCAAGCACATTGCCTACATATATCTCAGCAAGTAGTTTATGTTTGATTCCTCATCTTAAAACAGGTCATACAGATAATACTATTCCTCATAAGCTATTTCAATATATGTTATTAGGGAAACCTGTTTTGTCAACGAATTGTAATCCATTAGAAAGGATAATTAATGAAACGAAGTCAGGATTGATTTTTAGATCGAACGATGAGAAAGATTTAGCAGAAAAAATTAAATATGCTTATGATAACTCTGATGAAACGAAACAAATGGGAGTAAATGGAACGAAGGCAGTAAAAGAAATTTATAACTGGGAAAACACAGCAAAGAATTTAATTAACCTTTATAAAAAAATAGAAGATAAAAAGCTGCAGTAATATTGTAATTGTATTGTTATGAAAAAAGACTTGACTGAAATTTCAGTCAAGTCTTTTTAATTTCTAATTGTGTCTCAAGATGTACTATGTAGTGTACATATCTGTTTTTTTGAATTTTTTAGCAAGTAAAGCATAAAAAATTGGACGATGCTTAGCTCTATTTCTAGAACCCATTTTTGCACAAACGTCTAGGATGGCTTTGTCCAATTTTGGATCATCTTCCAAACCTAATTTTTTAATTAAGTAGTTCTTTTTTACTCGATCTCTTTCTGGAGCTTGAGCACAAGCTACTAGTTGAGAGTTCTTGTTGTAAATAGATGGACCTAAAGATTTAGCAACAGCTGTAACCAACTTCATGCTTACTCCTTTGATTTCGTGTTTGTCCATTGATGCTTTGTACTTGACAATTAAATCATCAAATTTACTCATTACGGATATGTTTAATTAGATGTTAAAAAAAAATAAAAGTGCTTTTAAAAAAGTCTTCTATATTATCACAGTAAACTTAATGTTTTTCTTTAAAAACTAAAATTATAATACCAAAATGTTTTCCACAATTTTTAATTTTTTGAATATGTAAATGTATTGTTAGAATCGTTTTCCAAATTTAATGAAAACCATAGAGCGTTCATCGGCGGACGTTTTGTTATCATCAGAAAATGATTTGATGTTTCTATCAAAATTTATCGCACCTTCAATAAAGAATTTTTGCTTGCGTCGAGGAAACCATTTATACCCTAATGTGATTCCAATTGCCGAACGATTTTTTTCTAGAGTAGATTTTCTGTTGTAAATTTCTTGGTAAATATTTTCATAATTTTCAGCTTCTTTAGTTTCAAATTCTTGATAAAAATAAAACCCGAAGAAGATACGATTAGAAAATTTATTTGGGAAAGGATAAAATTTGATAGAAGCTAATCCTGAAATGGATTGTTGTGAAAACTCCATTTGAGAATCATTTGTCGTAACAATCATCTTTGTTGTATCAAGAAAAATTTTATCAAAATTATATTTCACGCCTAACTCAAATCCGATTTTTTTGGTAGGCATAATTTCCAGAGAGATGTGTGGATCTTTATAAATCAAATTAAATGCATCAATTTTAAATTCCGTTTTAACTTGTGCGCATAAAAGTATCGGGAGGAGTAATAGTATTACTCCCCAAAGTAAGGTCTTCATCTTAATTTGGATTTTATTTTTTTTAGAAAAGTATTGTTATGAATTTGATGCGATGAGTTGGTTAATTGCTGCCCAAGAGATTTTTTTTACTAAATTGGATGTTATCGTTTTTGAATCATGTCCACATAAAAGTTAATTTTTTCAATTATAGATTCTATTAATAAAATTAGTACCTGTTCAATAGTTTGAAGATGTAAAATCACTATCCTACGAATAATCCAATTATCTTTCATATATAGATTTTTTCCTAAGCTTGCATTCCACCCAAAAAGAACCTTAATTTGCACCTTCCTAACCAATCAATTTAAATGTCCTGGTGAAAACTCTTTCACTTAAAACATTAGTAGAACCTACTCGTTAAACCTTTTTCATTTCAAATAACTTTTATTTAAAAATCATGAAGAAAGAAACAATTTCTATTCACGGTGGTTACGAAACAGAACCAACCACAAAGTCTGTAGCTGTTCCTATTTATCAAACAGTTGCTTACGAATTTGACAATGCCCAACATGGTGCTGATCTTTTTAACCTTGCCGTTCCAGGTAATATTTATAGTCGGATTATGAATCCAACTGTTGATGTTTTGGAAAAAAGAATTGCAGCACTCGAAGGAGGAGTTGCAGCTCTATGTGTAAGTGCAGGAAGTGCTGCGATTAATTATTCGATCTTGAATATTGCAGAAGCAGGCGATAATATTATTTCTACACCACAATTATATGGAGGGAGTTATACACTCTTTGCACATATGTTGCCGAAGCAAGGGATCACCGTAAAATTTGCAGATACTTCTAATCCAAAAGATATTGCAAAATTAATTGATGAAAATACAAAGGCAGTTTATTGCGAATCTATTGGTAATCCTGCTGGAAATATCACCGATATCGCAGCTATGGCAAAAGTTGCTCATGCAAAAGGAGTGCCTTTGATCGTAGATAATACGGTAGCAAGCCCTGCCTTGATAAATCCAATTGAGTACGGAGCTGATATTGTCGTGCATTCTTTAACAAAATATATTGGAGGGCATGGAACAACACTTGGAGGAGTAATTGTTGATGCTGGAAAATTCGATTGGGTAAAACACAAAGATCGTTTTCCAATGTTAAATACACCAGAACCATCTTATCATGGAGTAGTTTATACAGCAGCTTTTGGACCAGCAGCTTATATTGGTCGAGTACGAACAGTTGCTTTAAGAAATACAGGTTCAGCATTAAGTGCAATGGCAGCTTGGCAAATTATGCAAGGCTTAGAAACTTTACCACTTCGAATGGAAAGACATTGTGATAATGCTTTAGCAGTTGCAAAATATTTGGAAAGTCACAAGTCTGTTTCTTGGGTTCAATATGGTGGTTTGAAAAGTAGTGAGTATCATAAGTTAGCTAAAAAATATACGAACGGAAAACCATCTTCTTTGCTGACATTTGGAATCAAAGGTGGTTATAAAAAAGCTGAAAAATTTTATGATGCGTTAGAATTATTCAAACGACTAGTGAACATTGGTGATGCAAAATCTTTAGCTTGTCATCCCGCCTCGACCACACATCGACAGATGACGGTGAAGGAGCAAGCAGCAGCAGGAGTTACTCAAGATTTACTTCGATTGTGTGTTGGAATTGAACACATCGATGATATTATTGCAGATTTGGAACAAGCTTTTAAAGCTGCGAATCGACGGAAGAAATAAAATTTGTAATTCTATAAATTCATTTAAAAAAGAGTCATGTCCAATGCAAGAGCAAGGGCATGACTTCTTTTTTTGTAAAAATAAATTTTTATTTAGGAGTTGAAAATTTATAGCTGCGAGATATTTTCGAGAAAAATGAGGCAACCTTTTTTTATTATTAGAAATAAATCAGAAGAGTAGATTTTATTATCTAAAAAAATATTTATATATATTTATGATGACTTTTAAAATATTCAAACAATGAAAAAAACAATCCTATTTTTTACACTTTTAACTCTAGTAACATTTTCTTCTTGCGATAATTCAGGAATAAACCTTGATAAAGATAAATGGGAAAAAGATTATGATAAAGACAAAGAAGCTTGTATTGAATTAATTTACCCCATTATTTATACGATGCCTGATGGAGCTACAATTACAGGTGATGATGAGGAAGCAGTTGAAGTGGCTATGAAAACTTGGTATGAAGCGAATCCAACATCGGAAGAAAAACCAATATTAAATTATCCAGTTGATTACATCGTTTTATTGACTGATGAAACTCAAACTGCCAACAATGAAGAGGAGTTAATTTTTGCAAAAAAAGATTGCTATGAAACAGAGGAAATGGAAATCTGCACTTGGGATGAAACAACAGAAGCAAGTGGAGCTGAGTTTGAAAAATTCACCGTCAAAGAATTAAAATATGATACAGATTGTGATTGTATTTATGAAGGGTATGAGAAATTTTTAGAAAACGGAGTGACTCGATTTCTAATTATTTATGGATCTGATGATTGCGTTGGATATGGTTATAAAGTGACTTGCGAAAACGGAGATTGTGAAGAAGGGAATAAATGTAAATTTTTACAAGACTGTGAAGAGTATTAAAATAACAATGTAATTACATTAAAAAAAAAGAGTCATCTGCAACAAGCAAATGACTCTTTTTTTTTCAATAATTATTAGAATCTAATCTCAACCCAATTCTTATTCCTGCAAAAAGTTGAGTAATATTATTTTTATTAAACTCATCTGAAATCGGTGGGCCAGTTGTTTTAAAATTAGTATTTAACCCATCCCATTCAACTCCAAAATATTGATGAATTTTAACCATAGGAGTGAGAGTTATCAGATTACTCAAACCGAAGTCTATTCCAACTCCAAGTCCAATAGAAGGAACAATATCACTTGTTGTCTTGGTCTCTTCTGAATTTTTAAAAGAATTAAAAACATAGTCTACTCCAGGAGCAACTTGGATGAAAAAACCTTTTTTTGCATCAGGTCCTTGTTTCCCAAAAGTAGGACAATTACAATCTCCTTTAAAATCAAAAATATAGAAATTGGTATTAAAATGTAATCCTAAAAAATTAGAATTGATTTGTTCCTTGACTCCAGTTCCATCCTCAATTTGCCAAACTCTCTTGAAAGTAGAATAACTTAATTCCGGCATAAATTCCACTCGGTAATTTTTTAGTCGAAACCAATAATCAACTCCTATTTGAACACCATGTGCTAAAGGAACAGGATTATAACCAACTGGAAAATTAGCTTGATTGGTTTCAATAATTTTTTCCCAATTTTTAGCATTGATCGGTTTATAACCTGCTGAAAATCCGAATTGTGCTGAAACGATTTGTAAGGAAAAAAGGCAAGCAATAAAAAGAGATAATTTTTTCATAAAATGATTAGTCTTTAAGATGGTTTTAAACATGCTCTTATTTTATCAGTAGTGTTTTTAGTTTGAAATTAGTTACAAAAACTATAGTTACAAAGGTCAAACCAAACAAATTTTAAACGTAAAATCTAAACTAAAATTATGAAGATCATTTTATTAACTTTGCATTTTTTTAAGAAGGCGTCAGTTGGCTCTAAGACGAAAAGCTGATTCCTAAAATTTTAAGAATTTGAAGACAAAGACATTAAAACAAGATAAGGTAAATGTAATCACTTTGGGATGCTCCAAAAATTTGGTAGATTCTGAAGATCTGATTACTCAACTCAAAGGAAATGACTTTGAAGTAGCACATGATAGTAATGAAGAAGATGCTAATATTGTCATCATCAACACCTGTGGATTTATTGATTTGGCGAAAGAAGAATCAGTCAATACGATCCTTCAATATGCTGATGTTAAGACAAAAGGAGGAATTGAAAAACTATATGTAACTGGCTGTTTGTCAGAGCGTTATAAGCAAAATTTGGAAAAAGAAATTCCAGAGGTAGATGCATATTTCGGTACTTTAGAGTTACCCGGTTTGTTAGCTAAATTGAATGCAGATTATAAGCACGAATTGATTGGAGAACGAGTGACGACCACTCCACAGCATTTCGCTTATTTGAAAATTTCGGAAGGTTGTAATCGAACCTGCTCCTTCTGTGCAATTCCTTTGATGCGTGGAAAACACATTTCTCAACCTATCGAATTACTAGTCAAACAAGCTAAAAATCTAGCTCGAATGGGAGTCAAAGAATTGATGCTGATTGCACAAGAATTGACCTATTACGGTCTTGATCTTTACAAAGAAAGAGCTTTACCAAAATTACTTCACGCTTTAGCGGATGTGGAAGGAATTGAATGGATTCGATTGCATTATGCTTATCCAAGTAAATTTCCAAAAGAGATTTTTGATGTGATGGCTGAGCGAAAAGAAATTTGCAATTATCTTGATATTCCTTTGCAACATGCAAATGATGATGTGCTCAAAAGAATGCGTCGTCAAATCACTCAAGCAGAAACTCGTGAATTGATAGATTATGCTCGTAAGCGAGTTCCTGGAATTGCCATTCGAACTACTTTATTGGTTGGTCACCCAGGCGAAACGGAGGAAGAATTTCAAGATCTTTGTGAATTTGTCGAAGACATGAAATTTGAAAGAGTTGGTGTTTTTCAATATTCACATGAAGAAAGTACAATTGCTCACGATTATCCAGATGATGTTCCTGCTGAGGTGAAATCTGAACGAGCAAATGCAGTTATGGAAATCCAACAAGATATTTCTTTTGAGAAAAATTCAGAAAAAATTGGACAAACTTTGAGAGTTCTTTTTGACCGAAAAGAAGGAGAATATTTTGTTGGGCGAACGGAATTTGATTCGCCAGAGGTAGATAATGAGGTGCTTGTGAATGCGAAAGAAAATTATGTACGAATTGGAGATTTTGCCAATGTGAAAATTACAAAGGCGGAGGAGTATGACTTATTTGGTGATGTGGTTTAGTAATTTTGAATTATAAAAAGATTTCGGAAAACCTTCCAAGACGATTTAGTTTTGGAAGGTTTTTTGGAAATTAATATTTTGAAAAAATAGTCATGTAAATATATAAATAGTAGCTGAAAGTAAATCCGATAACCCAAAATTTCCATCTTAGTTTGAAATAGTTTCCTCGAAAGATATTAACCAACATTAAAAAGAAAATACCACTTAAAGAACTGACGAGAGGTAAGATGTTCAAAAGAAATCTGTTTCTTGAAGAATAAACTAACACACAAGATTCATTAATACTTTTAGTAGTAGCATATAATAAATAAAAACAAAACGACGTAAACCCTATTATTTTTAAATAATCATTTAAGGAATAATTCGAACTTACTATACGCTCTGTAAATTGGGGAACTAATTCATCATCTAAGATTTTTACTTCGCCTCTTTCGTTTTTCATCGTTATATTTTTAAGAAAATTTAAAAAGAATATAGCCAATAAAAATAAATATTAAACTAGTAAATATTGCCGTCCAAATTTTCTTATTTGAATTTAGAAAATTCTCTTCTTTAATTTCCCAAGAAAGCCAAAATAAAAATGGAGAATATGATAAAAGTAAAGTCAGCAAAGTCCCCAACGTTTCTGTCATAAAATTAAATGAAATCAAAATTGGATACACCGCAATAAAAAGAAAGAAAAGAGAGAAAATATGAAAAGTAGTATTTAAAATAAGATACCCAACTACTCTAAAAATACTTTCTACCTCGTCATTTAACTGAGGAGGTTTGAATTGATTTTTTTCATTTTCCTTTTCCTCTGCAAAAAAATTATCATCTAAAATCTCAGAATCGATTTTATTATTTTTCATTGCTCTATTTTTTTAGAACTCAACTTTACAAAATTTAGTAAAGCTGAGTTCATCAATTTTCTAAAGAAATTATCTTTCCTCCATTGCCACCATTGGTTTTTTCTCCGCCAAATATTTTTCTGTTTTCGCCTTCTCTACTTTTTCCAAAAACTTATCAGATTCATGCTTATCCCTCACAACTTTTGCGACAGTAAAACAAGATGAAACAGAAAAGATATAAGACATAATTAAAAATCCTTTCATCGCTACAGGAGCTTCTAAATAATATAATCCAGCAGCCATTCCGATAGAAGCAAGAGCAAATGTAATCCAAGCCATATTGTAAAAAGCCTTGGTGTTGTGGTTTTCATAAATGTAATTATTCATGATTAATTGATTTTGTAGAATCATCTTAAAAATGACTCTAGGTTAAAAAAACTTTCTTCAGGAGTTTTATAAAACTTTTCAAAAGTGAGTTTTTGGATCGGAAACGAAATGATTTTATAGATTAAAATCCGATTAGAATGGATGAAAGGGCGAATTTTCGCTATTTTTTGTTTTGAAAAAAATATGATTAAAAATGTGGAGATTATTTACATTTCAATACTTTTACAATTTAAAAAAATAATTATTATTACTTGTAACTCGTTGATTATCAGTTGCTTTTGAGAGAGTCTTTAAAAAACGAAAATAGAGAATGACATTTCCCCTAAATTATTTAATCCTTTTTTTTGCCATAATCTTGATTGGTTGTAATTCTTCCAATGATGCAAAAAAGAAAATTCTCAAAAAAGATTTAATTGAAAAAATTCCTCACCAATTAACTTCTGAGGAAGTAGCAGGCGGTTGGGAATTACTTTTTGACGGAAAAAGAATAGAACATTGGCGCAGCTATAATTCTGATACACTTCCGAATCAAGGATGGTATATTGATGTCGAAAAAAACTTAGTGGTAGAAAAAGGAGGAGGCGATTTAGTGACCAAAAGAAAATTTGAAAACTTTGATCTAAAAATTGATTTTCAACTTTCTGAACTTTCAAATAGCGGAATTTTTTATCGAGTTTTAGAAAAAAGCGACACAGCCATTTGGTGTAATGCTATCGAGTATCAATTATTAGATGCTAAAATTTTAGAAAAATCAAATGACCTTCTTCTCGAAAAACATGCAACGGGTGATGTGTATGATTTGATTTCAGCTAACTACGAAAATAAAATTTCTATCGGAAAATGGAATCAAGCAAGGATCATCGTTTTAAATAATTATGTCGAACATTGGCTCAACGGAAAATTAATTTTAGAATATAAATTTGATACCGATGATTGGCAAAATCTTATCTCAAAAAGTAAATTTCGAAACTATCCTAATTTTGGAAAAACAACTGTTGGTAATATCGGCTTGCAAGAACACGGTAACGTAGTTAAATTTCGGAATCTGAAAATTAAGGAACTGTGAATGGTTGATCAGTTTACGAGCTGATCAATTTACCCGTTTACCAGAAAAACAGTTTAATGATAAGTCAGACACTTACGAAACCATTATTTGAAAACTCGTTGGGCTGATTACCTAATCAACAAATCCCCTTCAACTCTTGCAAATAAAATCCTAAGTGTTATATTTACCCTATCAATTTTTTCCTAAAAAAATCCTATAAAAAATGAAGCGAAAAATCAGAATGGGAATGGTCGGCGGCGGTCGAGGAGCATTCATCGGGGCAGTTCATAGAATGGCTGCGGCAATAGATGGCGAAATCGAATTAGTCTGCGGAGCATTCAGTAGTAATCCTAAAAAATCTAAATTGTCAGGAGCAGATTTATATTTGCCCAAAGATCGAGTTTATGGAAGCTACGAAGAAATGATTAAAAAAGAAGCGCAACTTCCTCCAGGCGAGCGCATGGATTTTATCAGTATAGTCACTCCTAATCATATGCATTTCGGACCAGCTAAAATGGCTTTGGAAAATGGTTTTCATGTGGTGTGTGACAAGCCTATTACTTTTAATATGAAGGAAGCAAAATCTTTGCAAAAGCTAGTTGAAAAAACCGGACTCATCTTCGCACTCACCCATAATTACACAGGCTACCCAATGGTCAAACAAGCCAAATCGATGATCGCCAAAAACAAAATCGGAAAGGTGAGAAAAGTTGTAGTAGAATACCCACAAGGTTGGTTATCGACTTTCGTAGAAGGTTCAGATCAAAAACAAGCTGCTTGGAGAACTGATCCAAAACGATCTGGTATTGCTGGTGCAATGGGTGATATTGGAACGCATGCAGAAAATTTAGCAGAGTATGTTACAGGTTTGAAAATAAAAAAGATGTGCGCTGACTTATCCATTTTGGTTGACGGAAGACTATTGGATGATGACGGGAATGTATTGTTAGAATTTGATAATGGTGCAAAAGGAATTTTATCAGCCAGTCAAATTTCAGCAGGGGAGGAAAACAATTTACGCATCAGAGTTTATGGAGAAAAAGCAGGTTTGGATTGGCGGCAAATGGAGCCTAATACTTTGATCGTCAGATGGTTAGATAAGCCGACGGAGATTATGCGAACGGGTGTTGGAAATCTTTCTTCTGAAGCTCAGGCACATACTCGACTACCAGGAGGACACCCAGAAGGTTACCTCGAAGCATTCGCTAATATCTATCGGAATTTTGCAAAATGTGTTCAAGCACATTTATCAAATAAAAAACCTAACAAGGTGTACACGGATTTTCCAACTGTAGCTGATGGAGTTCGAGGAATGCGATTTATCGAAAAAGTAGTGGCATCAAGTAAGAGTAAATCGAAGTGGACGAAAATGTAAAATTCACTATCAGCGACTGGCTTTTAGCTAGCCTCTGATTTTCAAAAAAATAATAATAACAAAATCAGCGACTGGCTGAAAGGCAGTCGCTGATAAGGAAAAAAACATCATTATGAAAATGAAAACCATAAAAGGACCAGCAATATTTTTAGCTCAATTTGTCGGAGACCAAGCACCATTTGACAATTTAGAAAATATGTGTAAATGGGCGGCCAATCTAGGCTACAAAGGAATCCAAATTCCAACTTGGGCAGAGCAATTAATTGATTTGAAAAAAGCTGCGACGAGCAAAACTTACGCATCCGAATTAAAAGGAATGGTAGAATCACATGGCTTGCAAATCACAGAATTGTCTACTCATTTGCAAGGACAATTAGTTGCAGTAAATCCAGCGTATGATTTGATGTTTGATGGATTTGCACCGAAGGAAGTTCAAGGCAATCCAAAAGCTCGACAAAAATGGGCGGTGCAACAATTGAAGTATGCTGCACGTGCGAGTAAAAATTTAGGACTCAACGCACATGTTACTTTTTCAGGTTCCTTGATTTGGCACACGATGTATCCTTGGCCGCAGCGACCGGCAGGATTAGTCGAAGAGGCATTCAAAGAATTAGCAAAAAGATGGACGCCAATTTTAAATGAGTACGATAAAAATGGAATTGACCTTTGCTATGAAATACATCCTGGCGAAGATTTACATGATGGATTGACTTTCGAAAGATTTTTGGAAGCTACTAAAAATCATAAACGTTGCCACATATTATATGATCCAAGTCATTTTGTTTTGCAGCAGTTGGATTATTTAAAGTTCATCGATTACTATCATGAGCGAATCAAAATGTTTCATGTCAAAGATGCAGAGTTTAACCCAAGTGGAAAAGCAGGTGTTTATGGAGGTTACGCAGACTGGAAAGAACGACCTGGAAGATTCCGATCTTTGGGTGATGGTCAAACAGATTTTGCAGGGATTTTTTCAAAATTATCTCAATATGGATTTGATGGTTGGGCGGTGATGGAATGGGAATGTTGTATCAAGTCGCCTGAGCAAGGAGCAAGAGAAGGAGCACCATTTATCCAGAAACATATTATTGAAGTTACAGAAAAAGCATTCGATGATTTTGCAGGAGGAGGAATTGATAAGGCAATGATTAAGAAAATTATTGGGATGTAGGGGCAAACCCTTGTGGTTGCCCTCACCACAGGAATGAATTTTTTTTAAGTTTTTCAAAATAGAAATATGATATTATTTCACCAACCACAAAAGCATTTTATTAAAACCATCATGCTTTTGTGGTTTCTTTTTTTTAGTCAAATGAGTTTTGGGCAAAACTTGACTCAAACGATTCGAGGAGGTGTTTTCGATAGTTATACTCATAATCCGTTAAACGGAGCATCAGTTGCAATAATGGATACAGAGTTTGGAACCACAACGGATATCAATGGCATTTATCGCTTAGAAAAAATTCCTGTAGGACGATATCGTTTGCAAGTTAGTTTTGTAGGTTATGAAACTTTGACTATTTCTGAAATTCTATTAGAGTCAGGAAAGGAAATTGTTTTAGAAATATCTTTAAAAGAATCTAGTTCATCACTTAAAGAAGTAGTAGTAAAAAGTACTGCACCAAATTCAATAAATAAAATTCTACCGTCAACAGAAATCTTGACAATAGAAGAAACGCTTCGGTTACCCGCTACTTTTTATGATCCTGCGCGGCTGGCATTCTCTTATGCTGGTGTTGCAACAAATAATGACCAAGCAAATCATATGATTATTCGTGGAAACTCTCCTAACAATATGAGTTGGCGATTAGAAGGTGTCGAAATTGTCAATCCAAATCATACTAGTAATGCAGGAACAGCAAGTGATCGTCCAAGTCAAAATGGAGGAGGAGTAAATATGTTGAGTGCTCAACTTTTGGGGAATAGTACATTTATGCGAGGTGCATTTCCTGCTCAATATGGCAATGCCTTGTCAGGAATTATGGATATGAATTTTCGAAAAGGCAATAATGAGAAGCATGAATTTACTGGGCAAATTGGAGTGATCGGAATTGACCTCGCAGCGGAAGGCCCTTTTTCCAAAAATAAAAAAGCCTCTTACTTAATCAATTATCGGTACTCGACTTTAGGATTGTTGGGAGCAGCAGGAGTTGACTTGGGTGATGAAGCAATCAATTATCAGGACTTGGCTTTTACTACTTTTTTTCCATTGAAAAAAGGAGGGGAGATAAAACTTTTTGGATTATTTGGTAGTAGTTCAAATATTTTTGAGGCAAAGGCGGATTCGTTAGTGGAGGTAGAAAAGGATTTTAAAAATATTGATTATCGGTCGAATGTGAATTTGATTGGAGGAACGATCTCTAAGTCATTTTCAAATAGACTTAGATGGGAAAATACAATTATTTTTTCCACACGGATAGATAATTATCTAGTGGAAAAATCAAATGTATTTATTTCTGAAGAAGAACTTTCAAATGTAAAAGCTTCTTTAAAAACTAAAATGAGATATAGAATTAATCACTATTCGGAACTTATAGGTGGAATAAGTATTTTATCAAAGAAAGATAAGAGAGCAATAGGAGGTAATCTTTTTCGTCCATTTATTGGGTGGAATTCCAATTTCAAATCATTTGAAGTTCAATTTGGAACAAGCTATTCCTATTTTAGTTTCAATCGAACAAGTAGTTTAAATTCTCAATTTTCAATCAAATATAATATTGACCAACAAAAATCAATATTGTTTTCATATAGCGATCAAAGCCAAATTTTAGCTAAAGAAGTTTATGATTTCAAAATACCTTTGTTTCCTTTAGATAATAGAAATAAGGATTTAGAATTAATGAAATCAAGTCAAATGGTTTTAGCTTTTCAAAATCAATTGAATGATAAAACAATATTAAAATCTGAGGTGTATTATCAATTATTTTCGGATGTTCCAATTTCTAGAGATAAAATGGATTCATTTTCTTTGCTTAATAATTTTAATGAAAAGATAGATCGAGGATTAGTTAGCGAAGGCACAGGTAAAAACTACGGTATCGAAATTTCTGCCCAACAATATTTTTCCAAAAACACTTTTTGGCTCGCCAATGTTAGCTTATACGAATCAAAATACAAAGGCTCTGATGGGATAGAAAGAGACACTCGATTCAATGGTAACTACATCATCAATGCCACTTATGGAAAAGAATTTCCTTATAGTAAAAAAGGGAAAGATTATA
The DNA here is from genome assembly GCA_045106765.1 of Saprospiraceae bacterium. Classification (GTDB taxonomy): domain Bacteria; phylum Bacteroidota; class Bacteroidia; order Chitinophagales; family Saprospiraceae; genus CAJQQY01. Next base: position 37,625 of record JBGCFD010000023.1, read on the forward strand.
TTTTAGGAGTAAATGTAAGATTGAATCTCACAGGAGGGATGAGAGAAACACCTATTGCAAATGGACTTTCTAAAAAAGAAGGAAGAACAATTTATATAGAAGAAGATGCTTACATACTTAAAGCAAAAGACTCTTTTAAAACCGACCTTCGAATTTATTGGAAAAGAAATAAAAAGAAATTCAGTAGCACATTAGCACTTGATATTCAAAATATTACGAATAGAAAAAATCCATCTTTTAGATATTATGATACTTACTTAGATGGTATTGTACAAAATTATCAATTAGGATTAATTCCTATTTTGAGTTACCGAATTGAGTTTTAGAAAACTTAGTCTATTTCAAAAAAACCAAATTATGAAAGTAATAAATATCGTTCTCACCATTCTATTTATCCTTTTTGCAATTGTTCAAATGAACGATCCCGATCCTTGGCTTTGGGTAGCAATTTATGGATTAGTAGCAGGTGTTTCAGGTTTTGCTATTTTGGGAAAATATTACAAAGGAGTAGTGTATTTGGGAATTGCCATTTGTATAATTGGATTGGGTATCTTATTTCCAGAATTAATTAATTGGATAAAAATGGGTACTCCTAATATTGCAGAAACGATGAAAACGGAACGAAGTTATATTGAATTTGTCCGAGAGTTTTTTGGATTAGGAATATCTTTAGTTGTCTTACTTTTTCATTTTTTTCAAATGAGAAAAAATGAAAATAATGCTTAATTGTTAACATTAAATAGTTAATCCTATTTTAATAAAATAGAAAATGATTTTATGTCAAGTAAAATTGAACAGCATGTAAATGCATTGTTGCAAAAAATGACCATCGAAGAAAAAGTTGGTCAAATGACTCAAGTTACACTTGATATGGTTTTGAAGGGGAGTGTTTATGAGCCAGAAAGACCTTTTGCTTTTGATGAAAATAAATTGGTAGATGTATTGTTAGAAAAACATGTTGGCTCAATTCTTAACGTGCCAACTAGCGAAGCTTTGACTCGTCAACAATGGCATTACGTTGTTTCTACGATTCAAGAAAAAGCGATGAAAGAATCTCGGTTAGGTATTCCAATTTTGTATGGAATAGATTCGATTCATGGAGCGAGCTATACTCAAGGTGCTACTTTTTTTCCACATCAAATTGGATTGGCAGCTACTTGGAATCCTGCAATAGCTAAAGAGCAAGGAACAATTACAGCCTACGAAACTCGCGCATCCTCGATTCCTTGGGTCTTTGCACCTGTACAGGATATTGCTCGGATTCCTAGTTGGTCGAGAATTTATGAAACCTTTGGAGAAGATCCTTACCTCTCTGGTGAAATGGGGGCAGCAATGGTAAGTGGATTTGAAGGAAATGATATTGCTAGTTTTGATAAAGTGGCGTCTTGTTTAAAACACTTTTTAGGATATGGATTGCCTTTGAGTGGGAAAGATCGAACACCTATTTGGATTCCAGAACATTTTTTGAGAGAATACTTTTTGCCTTCTTTTCAAGCAGCTATGGATGCAGGAGCAAAAACAATTATGATAAATTCTGGAGAAATAAATGGGGTTCCTGTTCATGCAAATAAAGAAATTCTAACAACACTTTTACGGGAGGAATTAGGATTTGAAGGTTTGGCGGTGACTGATTGGGAGGATATTAAATATCTGCACACTCGTCATCGAGTAGCTGCTACACATAAAGATGCAGTTCGGATGGCGATTGAAGCAGGAATTGATATGAGTATGGTGCCAGATGATTTAAGTTTCTGTGAGCACTTGGTGGAATTGGTTAATGAGGGATCTATCACAGAAGAAAGGTTGGATATTTCCGTTCGACGGATTTTAAAATTAAAATATGAATTAGGCTTATTTGAAAACCCAGTTTTAAAAGAAGGAGCAAATTATGATAAATTTGGTTCACAAGAATTTTTAGAAAAAGCAAAATTAGCGGCAGCAGAATCTATCACTCTTTTAAAAAATGAGAATGCTGCTTTGCCATTAGCCAAAGATAAAAAAATCCTAGTTGCAGGTTGGGTAGCAGAGTCGATGTCGAGTTTGAATGGAGGATGGTCGTATGATTGGCAAGGAGCGACGAGTGTAGAATTTGCCAAAGACAAGATAAATTTACGACAGGCGATAGAAAATGAAATAGGAAAAGGTAATGTCATTTTTTCTAAAGGTTGTCAATATGATGAAGTTAGAAATTTGGAAGATGCAATTGAAAAAGCAGCTACAGTCGATCATATTATTTTGTGTTTAGGAGAAAATTCTTACACCGAATTTATGGGGAATGTCAATGATTTAGATTTGCCGAAGGCGCAAATTGAATTAGCTCAAGCGATGATAAAAACGGGAAAACCAATTACTTTAGTTTTGCTCGAAGGTCGTCCGAGAATCATTTCAGAAATTGCAGATAAAGTTGAAAGTATATTGTTAGGATATTATCCAGGGCAAGAAGGAGCAAGTGTGATTACTGATATTATCTTTGGAAAAACAAATCCTTCTGGAAAATTACCTTACACTTACCCTCGCTATTCGAATGCATTGATGACTTACGATCACAAGCATGCTGAATCGGTTGAATTGCAAGGAAGTGAAATTCCTTTTAATCCACAATTTGAATTTGGACATGGATTGAGTTATACTAATTTTGAGTACGGGAATATATTGTTAGAAAAAACTGTTTTGACTGAACATGAAGATTTATGTTTTTCTTTTTCTTTAAAAAATACGGGAAGTCGAACAGGGAAAGAAGTGATACAGATTTATATCGGCGATGACTATGCAAGTATTACTCCTTCTGTAAAACGGCTACGAGCATTTCGAAAAATTGAATTAAAAGCAGGAGAGGAGCAACAAGTTGATTTTGTAATTCCGATGAAGCGATTAGCATTTGTGAATGCTCAAAATGAATGGATTTTGGAGGAAGGTACTTTTAGGTTATTGGTTGAGGAACAGGAAGTGGCTTTTGAATTGAAAAATGATTAAGTTTATTTTCAACTTTTCCTCTCAAAAATGGTTTATTAAAAAAAGAAAAAGATGAGCGATAAAAATTATGAATTAGCGACTTTAGGAACGGGCTGTTTTTGGTGTACAGAAGCAGTTTTTGATACATTAAAAGGAGTAGAATCTGTTTTTCCAGGTTATTCAGGTGGTCATGTTGTGAATCCAACTTATGAACAAATTTGTGAGAAGACCACAGGTCATGCGGAGGTAGTTCAAATAAAATTTGATCCTGCGGTGATTAGTTTTGAAGAGTTGTTAGAAGTTTTTTGGCGAACGCATAATCCAACTACACCTAATCAACAAGGCAATGATGTTGGACCACAATATCGATCTTCGATTTTTTATCATGATGAGAATCAAAAGGCGATTGCGGAAAAATCATTGCAAGAAGCAGATGCATCTGATCTTTGGCCTAATCCGATTGTAACTGAAATTAATGCGATGGAGAAATTTTATCAAGCAGAAGATTATCATAAAGATTATTTGGCTAGGGTAGGGGATCGCAATCCGTATTGTACTTTTGTGGTGAAACCGAAGGTGGAGAAGTTTAAAAAGGAATTTAAGGATAAGTTGAAAGATTAGAAATATAAAAAAAGCCTTGGTCGAATTTTCGATCAAGGCTTTTTGATAAAATGTAAATGTATTGTTTTTAAATAATAATTGCTCCTAGATTTTCCATTTCTTTGACCCAAGGGAGATCAAAAGTTGGATGAGCAGATTCAATTCTGATTTGACTTTTAAATTCTTCCACTTTTTCTTTAATCCTATTAGTGGTGAGTAGATTGCCTTTTCCAAAAATAACAATTGCCTTTCCTTCTAAATATTTATCAATTCGGAAATTTGAAAAACCACCACTTTGAATATAAATTCGACCTTCTCCATATGGCAATAATTTTGAAATGGCTCGTGCATTTAAATCTTTATGTTTTAATAAAATCGATCCACCTGAAACTAAATAATCTTTAATGTGATTTTCCAATAATTGTCCTCCACGCACAAAGACTTTTTCTTTTCCTTTGACGACTAATTTTTTAATTTGGAAAACATCAAAATCATCTTGCCTTCCTACAATTATAGAAGCTCCTTTTTGTAAATAATTTTCTAAGTCTGTCTCAGGAATATCCTTTGGACATAATACAATATTCTCTTTTCCCCGATTAATATATTCTAGCATTTTATCATTAGAGATATTGTCTTCCTTATTGATGCATATACCACATTCTTTTTGAATCAATTCTTTGATATTAGAATCGTCAAAACTATATCCTGCTAGTTGAGTAGTAAATTTTCTTTTAGGATTAGCTGTAACGATTGCTTTGATTGCTGACAGATCAGCATGGGTTTCGTAGGTGAGTAGTTTGAGATGAAACATTCTTGATTGCTTTTAAATGTTTTACTCACCAGATGACTCAAAGTCATCTGGTGAGTTGGAATATAATTTTTAGTCTACAATAATTTTTCGAGCTCCTGTGTAGAGATTAAAAAACGGAACATCTATCGAGAAAAATGCCATTGGAAATCTCCAAGAATTCACGTTGATTGCTTCGCCTCCAGTAGGAGTAATTTGTCGAAGCTGCGGACCATATTGTCCACCTACACCCAATGAAAACGGAGAGTTCGCAAAATTATAAACGACAAAAGCACCTGGCGAAAATAAATTTTGCCAACTAAAATCTGGCAAGTCATCAATGCTGTAGTTTGGATTGTCAGGGTTTTGCCGATAGGCAGTAATAGCTCCTAGATCAATCAACGGTACATGTATACTGAACGAACTATTGTTCTTGATGATGTTTGGACTAAAGCTATAGGTAAAACCAATCGGCACAGAAAGTGATGCGCCAAATGCATCTTGTTTTAAATCTAAATTATCAGGAACACTTAATAATCGATCTCTTCCTGCTGCGACGCCCAAGTAAGAATTGATGGTGAAACTCGAAACCGTTTCTCTTTTGATTCGAGAACTGCCAGGAGGCAAAGTGGCAGATTTTAAAATATTTTTTACTTGGTCAGACGATTCTGCTTTTATCATATTTGCCATAAATGTTCCATAGGTGAGAACAGCATTGATGGCAAGTTGAGACTTTCTATCTTCTTTTTTTGCATTGCGTTTATCCTTCTTATTTTTTCTGTTTTGTCTTTTTTTCTCCGTAATTATTTTTAGCAATTGCATAGAATTGAGAATTGCATTATCATAATTTTTAGCATAAATATTTTCGTAAAGCGAAAGTGCTTCGTTGGAAATGAGTGGAATATTTTGCAATTCAAACTTATTGGAAATCGTAGCAGTCGAATCTCCGATACTTGGCGTAGAAATTACGGTATTAAATAAATCAACCGTCGAACGAATAAAAGGATAGTAATCTTTGAAGGTCAC
>JBGCFD010000228.1:0-14909 GCA_045106765.1 Saprospiraceae bacterium
CTTCATACCCTTCCAGTTGATGGTCTTCCAATGATTTTGCTGTTAACAAAATGATGGGAATGTGGCTTGTGGCAAAGTTGTTTTTTATTTTATTGCAAAATTCTAACCCATCCATTTCAGGCATCATCATATCGCTGAGGATAAGGTCTAAAGTGTGATTTTGGCAAATGGTCAAAGCTTCTTGCCCGTTTTTAGCTGTGATGACCTGATATTCTTTTTTTAGTAAACCTTGTAGAAATGTGACCATGTCCACATTATCCTCCACGATTAATATTCTGGGACGGTCATTTTCTGTAGTATTTTTCGAAGGAGTTACCTAAAATCAAATTATCCGTAACCTAATTTATTCGGCTAAGTTTAATTAATCCACGTCACAAACAAGTCTTTTTAATTTATTTATGTTGATACTATGGCACGTTTTTAACTTTTAACTTTTTTATGGCTATAAAAAAGAAATTTATGTCATTAACCACACTACCTAAAATTATTAAAATATCAAATTGAAAACTTTCTTAAATGAATATTTTACGCCTCTAGGTATTTTAAAATCACACACATTTACGCACACACTTATTTTAAATATGCTCTATATCAGATCATACCATAGAGTAACCTATGGTATGATTGATTAAATTTTATAAACTAGATTATTTAGTAGAATAGGTGTGGTCAAAATCTTACAGAATAAATGATAAAAAATACACCCAAATAATTTTAATAAAAATTCTAAACACAATTTTTGAAAATGGAAAAAAAATTAAACTTACTAAAATTTTTATTTATGCTTTTTGGATTGTTGTCTATAAGTTCAGCCCTTGGGATTGACATTTATTCAACAATTCCAGATATAAGTATAAATGAGAAAAGTGGAAATTATCACATTGATAATACTTTAGAGTCCACTTTTTTTTTTAAACAAGCACTCGAATTAGAGTCACAAGATCAACAAATTTATCATGTTTTTTCTCATGGAAAACCTGGTCAACTTTTAATCAATGGTAAATGGTTGCATGCCAAAGAAATAGCAATCTTTCTTCGGCAAAATATGACACCGAATACCAAAGAAATCTACATCTACGGATGTAATTTCGCAAGAGGTGAAATCGGAAAAGAAGCAGTTGCATACTTGGAGCAATCCTTGGATGTAAATATTTCTGCTTCGAATAATATAACTGGCATCAATGGAGACTGGGTTTTAGAAAATAACAGCGTCGATATGAAGGCTGTTTTTGCTGGTTATCAGCATAATTTACAAGATTCAGATGGAGATTTGATAAATGATGATGTAGACCTAGATGATGACAATGATGGGATTTTGGACGTAAATGAATGCCCAGTTTTATCTTTCACCACTAGGACTCCATTATCTTGGACGATTAGCGCGGCAAATGTAACTAATTCAAATATTGGGCTCAACCCTGTAATTGATAACATTTCTCCTCATGCATTAGACGCTATAGCATTACTTTACGGAGGTAGTGGTAATAGCTTAAGTTTTGATGAAGATGCAAATTATTCTTTTATCAATTTGCCAAATGGGCATACAAATACGGGTGTGCTTTATGATGATCCTGATGACAGTCCAGATTTAGGGCAGATTTATGAAGAGTTGACTTATCCTGATACAGAATGGTCCATTGAATCAACATTTGATTTGACGGGGATGGATCTAGTCCAATATTCACAATTTACCATATCTGGAAATTTTTATGCTGATGATGCAATGACCATTTACATTAATAATAATTCAATTGCTTCGCCTTCTAGTACATGGTACCTTGATCCTGAGCCTTTTACGGGTACCTTTCCCACAACAAGCTTAATAGCTGGTACAAATACTATCAGAATTGATTTTACTAATAATACCAATTCTATTTCAGGGGTTGCATTTAATTTTGACATTGGGTTTAATTGTAATTTGGATACTGATGGAGATGGTATTGTAGATCGCTTGGATTTAGACTCCGATAATGATGGCTGTGCTGACTTCGTAGAAGGAGGCGGAAGCCATACAGAATCAAATGGTGAGGTAGCTCAAGGTGACTTATCCGATGGAAATAATGGATTAGTTAATACAAACCTAGGAAATACAGTAAATACTTCTGGCTCTGAAATAGGAGTACCAACAATAGCAGGAACTGGGCAAACAATCGGAGCAAGTCAAGATGATACGGTCAATTCAGCGTGTACTCAAGATACTGATGGAGACGGCATAGCAGATGTCAATGACATTGATTCTGACAACGACGGTATCCCTGATGACTTAGAGCAAGCAACTGCTGGCAACGGAGGCGATACAGATGGCGATGGTATTCCAGACTACTTAGATTTAGATTCAGACAATGATGGTATTCCAGATTTGATTGAAGCAGGCGGAACAGATACAGATGGAGATGGATTATTAGACGATGCTTGTGTCGTACCACCTGCATGTACTTCAGATACAGATGGAGACGGATTGATGGATAGCGTAGATGCAGTAGATGATACCTCAAATCCTTCGCCAACAATAGGAGCAGCAGGAACATTATTACCTGTAGAAGATACAGATAGTGATGGAAAACCTGACTTCCAAGATTTGGATGCAGACAATGACGGAATCAACGACATTGAAGAAGCAGGAATTACAGATACAGATAATGACGGAATAGTGGACAATGTAAATCCAGACGGAACATTGACCAACGATGCAGACGGAGATGGATTTACCGATAGTCTTGATCCAAATAACGGAGGAACAGCGGGAACTCCAGGTATCACAACTGATCCAGATGCAGATGCAGACGGACTTCCAGATGATGATGACGGAGATGGAACAGCATACAATGCAGATGATACTGATGGAGATGGAACGCCAGATTTCCAAGACTTGGATTCAGATAATGATGGTATCCTTGATATTGTAGAAGGAGGAAATGGAGCATTAGACACGGATGGAGATGGAACATTGGATGCAGACGATACCGGATATGCAGATACAGACGGAGACGGAATCCCTGATCCATTAGACCAAACTCCAAATGATTATGGAGATGGAAATGTAGGAAATCCTAATAGTCCACCAACAGATACAGACAATGATAATGTACCAGATTATCAAGATTTAGATTCTGATAATGACAGTATTAATGATGTGATCGAAGGTGGTCTTGCAGACCCAAATGGAGATGGATTAGTGGACAATCCAACCACAGATACAGATGGCGATGGAATTCCTGATTCTGTAGATGGTGCAGTAGGTTTTGGAGATGCGGAGAATGATCCTTCGGATGACCCAACAGATAGCGATAATGATGGTATCCCAGATTCACAGGAAATAGATTCCGATAATGATGGAACATTTGACATCGTAGATTCTGACAACCCAGGGGGCGATTCTACTGCGGATGGCGACAATGATGGTATTGTAGATGATGCAACAGATACCGATGGCGATGGTATTGCAGATGTCGTTGATGGTTATTCAGGTTTTGGTGATCTTCCGGAGACTTGTGGAAGTGGTACGATAGAATATGCACTAACTGATGGAACTCAGAATACAACAGGATACCAATGGGATAACTCATCAGCTCCTGGTGTAGATGTTCCTTCTACTCAATTATTCGGTTTACATCGTTCAACAACATATTGCGAATCTGGAGGATGGAGACATTATCATAATAGTAATGAGCCAGACAAGTTCCTTTTCTCTGTTGAAATGGGAGCAAATACAACGGAGATAGAATATATTGAACTTCGAGTAGCAGAAAATCCTGAGAGTCTATACGACTCGACTGCTACGAATGGTTTTTATGGAATGCCTAGAGATTGGCATGTGAAAACCGTAGGCAACGGTGCATTGACAGCACCTGTGAATATTCGTTTTTATTATGTGCCAACAGAGTTGAAAACAATGCTAGACAGAGCAATTGCATTGTCTGATACAGATCCTTCTTCTACAGCTCCTACTGCTGCTGATATTGTTTGGTTTAAAAAGGATAATTATGATCCTGCTAATGATATCAATCCAGATGGAACAACATTGACTGGCGGAGCAGGGTATACTGTATTAACTCCTCAAGTTACGCCTAATGCAAATGGTGAATCAGAGGTTGATAATTCTACTTTTGGTAATGGAGTAAATTTTGTACAGTTTAATGGAATCACAGGGTTTTCAGGAGGGAGTGCTTTTGTTTTAGTTTCTGGAGTAGCCTTACCAGTTGAGTTGAGTTCATTTGAAGCTCGTAAAAATGATTGTGATGTAAACTTGACATGGGAAACTCAGTCTGAGAATAATTTTGATTATTTTGAAATACAATGGAGTGGTGATGGACATGAATTTAGTCCCATTAAAATCATAGCAGGTGAAGGTGGAACGATTTCACAATCTTATTCATATACTGATGAGCGAGCTTCAGAAAATAATTATTACAGATTAAAGATGGTGGATTTAGATGGATCAAAAGAATATTCAAAAGTGATTTTCATAGATACTAATTGTGGATTTGAAAATGACAATTTTGAGATTTATCCAAACCCAATTTCATCAAGTCAAGGAATATTGAATGTAGAATTTTATACTGAAAAAACTGAGGTTCAATTATTTATAGTTGATATATTAGGAAGAACTGTTAAACGAATGTCATTAGATGTAGAATCAAATAACACTAATTACATTCAACTGGATATTTCAAACTTACCTTCTGGAACCTATAGTTTACAACAAGTAGGAACCAAGAAATCTAGCTTGTTTATAATTCAAGAATAGTTTTTTTTAAAACCTTTAGGAAAGCGGTATCGATTTATTGTCGGTACCGCTTTTTCATTGAACTTGGAAAGGGGCTAAAATCTCGAACCTTATCTGGGGAATGGTCGAAGGCATTTTAGGGCAATGATTTTGCCTTAACCCTCTTCCAAAAACGCTGTTGGACTTTTTCCAAATTCCTTTTTAAAAGCCCGACTAAAAGAACTGGGCATTTCAAAACCAACGCTATAAGCTACTTCCGAAATCGTCATTTTGTCCTGCAATAACAAATCTTTTGCCCGCTTCATACGGAAGGATTTGAGCAGGTCAATTGGGCGTTTGCCCGTAAGTTGTTTGACCTTACGGATAAAGTGCATATGACTGAGGTTCACACTTTGGCACATGGAGTTGACATTGAAATTAGAATTATTAATATTGGATTCCATTAGTTTAACCAGCTTTTGAAGCATCTCCTCGTCAGGTGAAGTGAGGTGAATTTCTTTTGGAGATATTTGGAAATCTCTTGTTATTTTTATTTGAAAGGCATCTCTTTGTTTTAAAGTATTTGCAATTTTTAATTCAAGTATTTGTGGGTTAAATGGCTTAGTGATATAATCGTCAGCTCCGAGTTCATAACCTTCCAATTGATGTTCATCCAATGATTTAGCGGTTAATAAAATCACAGGTAAATGGCTGGTGTTAAAGTTTGTTTTGATATAGTTACAAAATTCTAACCCATTCATTTCAGGCATCATCACGTCACTTAGGATTAAATCAATGGAATGTTTTTGTGCTAAATCCAACGCTTCTTTTCCATTTTTTGCACTAATGATTTGATATTTTTTTTGCAATAAACCTTTAAGAAAAGACATCATATCTGTATTGTCCTCTACAATCAAAATTTTTGGAAGTTCAGAGGAATCACTATTGGTAGATGAGACAGCTATTAACTCTATATTGATTTCTGCAATGGCTGATTCTACTTCTCGCTGTGCATATTCATAATCCACCGTAGAATATCCTTCGAGCAAAAATGGTTTTTCCTTTTGAATCAATGGAAGGTAAACATCAAATTGACTGCCTTCTCCCAACTTACTTTTTACTCGAATAACTCCTTGATGAATTTCTACCAAATCTTTAATATAGGACAATCCAATACCTGAACTTTCCTCATTTTGATTTAAGCTTTTTTTACTAAAGTATCGGTCAAAAATATGTCCCATCACATCAGGTGAAATACCTTTCCCTGTATCTTTTACTTGAATTAAAAAATAATTATCATGAAGGAGAGGCAAGTTATATACTTTAGAATCGACCTCACTCAAACTCAATTTTATACTTCCTTCATCAGGCGTATGCTTAAAAGCATTGGCTAATAAATTCACAACAATTTTTTCCACCTTGTCTGTATCTACTCTTGAAACTAGATTATTGACCGATGAATTATATTGTAGCGGAATCTTTCTTTTTTTGGAAAGATTTTGAAAAAGGTCAGTAATTTTAAAGAGGAAATCTTTCATATTTACTTCCTTCAATTTTAAACCCATTGAGCTGTTTTCGATTTGGCGAATCTCTAATAATTGATTAATGAGTTTAAGTAATCTTGTGGCATTCCGTTCTACAATTTCGTAGAGATTTATTTTTTCGTTTTCTGAAAGAGTATTGTTAGGGTTTTTTAATTGATTGATTGGACCTAGAATCAAACTTAAAGGAGTTCTTAATTCATGAGAAATATTGGTAAAGAAACTCAATTTTGCTTTTGATAATTCTTCTACTTGATTGACCATCAATTCTAGTTTGTCTCTCTGGTTTTGAATTTTATAATTTTGGTTTTCTAAATTTTCATTACTCGTTTCTAAGGATTTTTTTTGTTTCAAAATCAAATCTTGTTGAATCAAAATTTCTTCATTTTGAGACTTAATTTTTTCCCCTTTTAATTTTAATTTTTCATTCACTTTTTGCAAACTCGAATTCAACTTTTCCAGTCTATTATTTTTGGTAAAAATATTATATCCAAAAACCAAAATGATAAAAATAAATGACCCTACCAAAGCAATAAACCAAGCTTGTTTCCACACGGGTGATTTGACCATAAACTCAACAATGGCGGGGCTTTGGTCTATATTTGACCCCAAATCCATTGCCCTTACTTCTAAGCGATATTGACCATTAGACAGACTTAAAAAAGTATGGTGTTTTTCTCTAGAAAAAGAAGACCATTCTCCATTGTTTAAGCGGTAAGAATAAGATAAGTTTTCATTAGGCGTTTCTTCAAAAAAGTCTTTTCCTTCCCATTGAATCATTGTGTTTCCATCAGTAGAAACTTCCTCCGAAAAGAAAGTGATTTTAGTTTCAGGAGGTAATTGGTCAGGTATATATTTATAGGTGATAAAATTATTGTAAATGTTTTGTTGAGATTTACTATGACTAAAGGCACGTCGTTTCCAACCTCGGTCAGAACGATTAATCCAAACCGAACCATCCGATGAATGTTTAATATCTCCACCCTCAAAATCCATATTCATTTCATGAGGGAACATATTGTTTTGCCACCGATGACCATCAAAGTGACAAATGTCATTTTCTGTAGCCACCCAGATATTATCATTTGAAATAGCATCAATACTAATGATGGTATTATTTGTCAAACCAGATTCTGAATTATAATTTTTCCAAGTTTTTCCATCATAAATAAATATGCCATAGTAGCGTGACCCAGCTATTAATTGACTTTCTGTACTCGCAACAATATTGACAAATTGGCGAAGACGCTCGTTAGTAAGTCTATCCCATTTTTCTCCATCATAGAAAGATAAATTACTTCCACCCATCCAAATAGTTCCATCAGGTGTTTGTCCGATTCCATAGGAATTAGATTGTTTTAATCCGTTTTCATTATATTTATGATGCAGCCAATTGAAAGAACTTGCTTGTGGATTGGTGAGTTGCAAAACCCCACTAAATTGCCCTTTTTCATATTCTGCATCTACACTTCCTCCAAACCAAATCGAGCCATCGGCTGCTTCAAAAACTGCTCGATAATCAATTCCCCAAGAGAGTGTAGGATGAAGTTGTTTATGCCATTTTTCATTTTTAAAATAAACCGTCGCAGCAACTCCGTTGTGAGAACCTGCTGCCCATATTTGACCTTTCTTAGTAACAATAATTCTTACAGGTGCATCAATAAATCCATCTTCCACACCCCAAGCAATCCATCTGTTTCCATTTTTTGAAATAGCATTTCCATCAACATCTAAAAACCATTGTTCTTGAGGTGTTGTTTCACATTGAAAATTTAGACCTTCATAAGTGACCCATCGGTCTGAGGAATAATCTACTAGGTAAACTTTTGACATTAATCCTGAAATCCAAAGTTTATTTTCTTTGCTTTTATAGAGTTGTAATTTGTTAGCAGGGATTTTATAATTTGGTGTATCATAGAGCGTCCACTTTTCATTATTGAAAGCATACAATTTTCCTAGCGCTCCAATCCAAATAGTTCCATCATTTGTTTGTACAATATCATTGGTATATTCATCCCCTCCAAATTTTTCACTTAGAAATAGAGGCTGCCATTTTTCATTAGAAAAAATATTGATAGGAGATTTAAAAGAGGAATTGGTGACCCATATTTGATTTTCCTTAGTTTCAATTAACTTTTGTTCTTCTCCTAATTGAATAGATTTATTGGAGGTAAAATACTCATAATCCGTAATGTAAGGCGCTGGAGTTTTTAAAGGATAAAATCGCAATAGTTTTCCTTTTTCTTTAAAGGTAAATGCCATCCAAATTTTTCCAGATTTTTCTTGTAAAATATCTGAGACATTCCAAAAATTTTCTCCTTCAAGTATCGCCTCTGGAATTCTTATCCATTCAAAATCGAGTTGTTGAGCTTTTAAATGTTCGATTCTATTGGAGGCGGCATAGAAAAAATGTTTTCCTGAATTTTGCAAATGCAAAATTCCATCTGCCGAACTCAGCATAATACTTTCATCGGCAAGCTCTATTATTTTTGAAAAATTGAAATTATAATTCAGCGCAGAATTCAATACGGAATGCCAAGTAGCTCCATCATATTGAAAAATTTGTTGATTTGAAGCGGCATAAATTGAACCGTTTTTAGAAATATAAACTTGTTGAATGGGGGCATCCGTTAACCCGTTTTCATTGTTTTTGTGCAATTTCCACTCATAACCATCATATTCAAAAACACCATCGTCCACACCAATCCAAACTGTTCCATCACTTGCCTCTGCAATATCTCGAACCCCTTTTCCTTCCAATTCAGAAAAATGTTTCCATCGCCAAGATTCAGAAAGTGGATTCACAATTTTGGGAATATAGGGTTTCATGGCATTCGAAGAAATGCAACCCATTCCGAAGAATATTAGACCGATTACAATATGACGGATGTGTAAGTTGATTTTCATAGTTCTGTCAATATATCTAACGAAATACTTATCTCTCATATCAAATGTACTGACTCACAGGCTAGAAAAAGATTAAAGGAGGAGGATTTTTACTCAATGTGAATTCCTGCTAAGGAAATGGTAATTATGGATAAGTGTTCTTCAGAACACCGTTTTACTTTGAGAACAGTCTTTATTTACTGATTTCCTACGTTTGCTATTCCTATTAATTTAAAAAATCTGACATAGAAATTTATAAAATTAGGCAACAGTTTCATTTTGTTAATTATAGTATTTGGATAGTGAATTTCAGACTAATTATTAAAGGAGTTAAGCCCTGATTTTGCATTAGGAATGGAAATTTTTGAGATACCATTAATTTAGAAAACTTGAAATAAATGCAATACTTCACAAAAGTAGTTTTGACAAGTTTATTTATGCTTTGTGGATGTTCTAATGTTTTGCCACAAATCCATAAGGTCAAATGGAAGGATTTTGTAAAAAAAGAAGAAGGCATTTGGTTTGCCTCGGAGGAAGCCAAAGAGATAGCTGAAAATGTTTTGCTTTATCAAGGAAATATTGGCGGATGGGAAAAAAATATTCCAATGCATCAACCGCTTTCTAAAAAAGAAAAAATGCGTTTGGTTGCTCTTAAAGATAAGCTCGAAGGAATAACGATTGATAATGGAGCAACGACTCAAGAAATGCTTTTTCTTTCAAAAATGTATCGACAAGTCCCAGATGAAAGATATAAAAAAGCGTTCTTGCGAGGATTAGAATATTTATTGAAGTCGTAATATGATAATGGAGGGTTTCCTCAATTTTATCCTCATCCAAAAGGATATGCCAAGCATATTACTTTCAATGATGACGTTATGGTCAATGTTTTAAAAGTTTTAAAAAACTGCATTGATGCAAATGGTTTTTATTCCATAAAACCAGAAGCAGCAACGATTGAAAAAGCAAGAAAAGCATTCGATAAAGGAATTGATTGTATTTTAAAAACACAGTATTTACAAAATGGAATATTGACCAGTTGGTGTGCACAGCATGATGAAATTACTTTAGAACCTGCAAAGGCAAGGTCGTATGAATTAGCATCATTAAGTGGAAAGGAGTGCGCCAATATTGTTATTAATGTCCATTGAAAATCCTTCGAAAGAAATTATCACAGCAGTAGATAGCGCAGTTGATTGGTTTGAAAAAGTAAAAATAGCTGGACTAAGACAAATAAGGACTTACGATAAGAACGGCAAACTGTTGGAAAAGGAAATGGTTGAAGACGTGAACGCATCATTTTTATGGGCTCGTTTTATGGAGCTCGATACCAATCGCCTTTCTTCTGTGACCGTGATGGTGTTAAAAATATGCCATTACTGCAATTAAAAAAGAGCGACGAAATGGTTATCGTTGGTACACCGACGAACCACAACAAGTTTTGGATAAATACGAAAAATGGAAAGTGATAAATAACAAATAATAAAAAAAATCAACAATCTATGAAGGATTATTTTTCCTTAAAAAATAAAATTGCACTCGTGACAGGTAATGGTACTATCATCAATGTGGATGGTGGATGGATGGCTAGGTGATGAGGTAAAAGATACTTCTTTATTAAAGATTTCTGAAAAAGAAAGGCGTGTGTTAGTTTTCAAACCTGCTCTCTTTCGAGAGAGTGGGTTTACTAAGATTTTTATTTAAAATTCAAAATAACAAAATTAGAAATGGTTACACCAAAAACAATTGGAATCGAAAAAAAATGGTTCTTCTATCTCTTTAGAAAAAAGAAGACATGACCTGCAGGTGATGGTTCTTGTAAAAAATGAAATTAGAAAAGTAGAAGCTTTTGACGCTACACCTGTACTCAATAAAGCCGAGGAAATTATCGGTGAATCCAATTCTACTTTTGAGTTTCTTAGACTTGCAAGAGTATTGTTGGAAGAAAATAAATCAGTTATTCGGAC
This sequence comes from Saprospiraceae bacterium, assembly GCA_045106765.1. Taxonomy (GTDB): domain Bacteria; phylum Bacteroidota; class Bacteroidia; order Chitinophagales; family Saprospiraceae; genus CAJQQY01. The sequence goes on from JBGCFD010000228.1 coordinate 11,097, forward strand.
TTTGGCGAAAGAAGAAGCCTTGTATTATGTCAATCGAGGAACAGCCGACATAACGGTAGATAATGCAACTTATACTTTAGGAAAAGGAGATGTGATTTATATAGGAATTGATTCCTCTGTGGAAATTGCAACTACTAAAGGTTGCGATGTCAGCGAATTCAAAGCTGTAAAATGTCATACCAAATATCCCGTACAATTAGTTCGACACACCGACATCGAAGGAACAGAGTTGGCAGCAGATTTGGGAAATAAAAGACCGACTTCAAAGCGTACCGTTTTCAAATTAGTTGATAAAAATGTTCAATGCAATCGCTTATTATTTGGCGACACTTATATGGCTAGTCGGGGAGGAGTAGGAAGTTACCCGCCACATTTTCATGGACCTGATGGACCACATGGTTTGGGTAAAAATGCTAAGGAAGAAATTTATCATTTTAGATGTGAGTCTGATATCGAAGGAGACATCCCTTATGTTTTACAAAACTGTGCTTTGCCCGAAGAAAAGGTAAATGTGTACGCTCATATTTTTGACGAAGTCGCTATCAATGTGACGCCTACTTATCATGATACAATTGCGGCACCTACTATAGATTTTATGTTCACTTGGTGCTTGGCAAGTTTTACGGAAGGGCATCGAGATTGGGCAGAAATTTATAATAAGTTAGGGTACGAAAATGAATGGTAAAGTTACCCTCAGGTGTCAGTTGTTTGTAGAGTGCCCAAGTATCCTATTCTTAATCAACTAAATAGAAACAAAAATAAATGAAAAAATACCTGCTTCTAAATTTATGTGTTATTTTTTCATTTATGCTGCAAGCGCAGCAAGTAATTCCTCTTTATCAAGGCAAAATTCCAAATGCTCGAAATGTTCCTGACCCTGAACAATTATTGGAAAGAGGAAAAAATAATCGAGCTTATGTGGATACCGCCATTCCAACACTCACGATTTTTAAACCAAAATTTCCAAATGGAAAAGCAGTTATTATTTGTCCAGGTGGAGGTTATGCGAGAACGGCTTTTGATAAAGAAGGTACATTGGTTGCCCAGTCTTTGGTCAAAGATAGCATCACCGCTTTTGTTTTAAAATATCGAATTCCGCAAGACTTAACCAATGTGGACAAATCACTTGCGCCACTTCAAGACGCACAACAAGCGATTCGTTGGGTTAGAAAGAATGCCAAAAACTATCAAATCAATTCTGACAAAATAGGAATTATGGGGTTTTCCGCAGGAGGACATTTAGCAGCTTCGGCAGCTACTCATTTTGAGAAAAATGCAGATAGCAATGAAATTGATAACACGTCTGTACGACCAGATTTTGTGATTTTGATTTATCCAGTTATTAGTTTTTTAGATGAAATCACTCATTTGGGTTCTCGAAATAATTTGATTGGGGAGGATGCAAAATATGTAAATGTATTGTTATGGTCTAACGAAAAACAAGTCACTTCCAAATCTCCACCTGCATTCCTCGTTCATGCTGCTGATGACAAAGCTGTTCGTGTTGAAAATAGTTTGGCTTATTATTCAGCATGTATTGAAAAAGATGTTTCAGTAGAAATGCATTTATATCCGAGTGGTGGTCATGGTTTTGGAATGTTCAATAAGACAACTAAAGATAATTGGATGGATAGGTTGAGGAATTGGTTGGAAGGGATTTGAGTTAGGCTCCTGTTTTTCCAACCTTTGGATTCGGCTTAAAAGTTGTCAAAGAAGTTTTGGCATTTTTAGTTCGCACTCATTTTTACACTTCGACTCCCGCCAATAAAAAAGCTCCCAATCCATAATCTTCAAAATCAGGTACTTTTTCATAATTCAACGGTTGCCCATCTTTGGGTTCTTTTAGTGTCGATAATTCTAAATCATTTTCCATATTATCCTTTTTATAATTTTTCAAAAATCATCTTACTTATACTTTAAAGTCAATTCATACTCCAATTTTAACAGGCATTCTATATCTGTGTTGTCTGTTGTTATTGGAAGATACTTTGAAAGAATAAGTTTATCTCTTTTTAAGAGAAATAACAAAAAAAAATGGACCATGCCGCGATACACGACTGGTCCATTAATCTTATAATTGTTTTAGAATAAGGTCTTAAGAATGGACGACCGTAAGTGGTCGTCCATTTTTTTTATAACTTAGTTACTACAAATTTCTTTGTAAACCTTTTATTGTTTTCAATTTTGATAGAAATGGTATAAATACCTCCCACAAAATTTTCAACATTAAATGTTGCTGGAATGGTAGGAAAGGATAGATATTCTCTACCTGCCATTTTTTGCCCTAAGCTATTATAAATTTCGATCGTACCCGACTTACCTGCAAAATCTCTCAATGTTACATTAATAATTTTATCCGTTGGATTTGGATAAAGAATTACTTGATCAAAATCGATATTGTAGGTCAACCTTCGTACTCCTGAGTAGAAGGAAGTTCCATCTAAGTTATTCACTTTTAAGCGATAGAAGTTTTCTCCATATACAGGATTCAAATCTGTAATATTATACTCTCGTGGTGCATCTACTTTATCAGCATTAGTATCACCCAATAGTCTAAAGTTAGTCCCATCAGTTGATACCTCTACTTCGTAAAAATCAACGGCTACATCTCTCATCATCATCCAGCTCAATTCTGCTTTGAATCCGTCTTTTTCTGCATTAAAGAATAACATATTCGGAATAGCAAAATTAGAAGTTGAATTAGAACAACCCATTACTTCTACTTCAGCTAATACTAAGTAGCCACTACCTTGCATTTGAATTCTTACATATTTTCCTTCAATACTTGGACTAACTGTACTTGGTGTACCTACTAATCCAGGAATGAATTCTTCAAAATCTGCTTCTGCTCTTGCTCCTGCCAAATCCGTTGCCGTAAATGGTGTATTAGAAACTAAAACATAAACATCATTTGATTGATCAGATCCATCTGTTCTATTGTAAACATTAATTTGTTCGATCAGATAAGTAGCATCTAATTCCACTTCCCAATATGGTTGAGTAGTATTGTGTGTAGCTGATACGGAAGATGTTGATGAGTTTCCTGTAAAGAAAACGCCATTAGTATTTCCATCAATTGCTTTAGCTGCACTACCTGTAATTCCTGCCGCAGTAATAGTACTAGACTGACTTGCAATTCCATTGAGTGCTACATTAGTAGTATTGGTACATCCTCCTGTATTAATTGGAATACCTGCACAATTACAATTGCCGTCTTCTACATCGTCTATAGTATTTGCATCGTTATCGTCACATGTAGTTCCTGCTGGTGGACACCCAGTACTTCCACAGTTACCGTTGTCTTCAACTGTTTTTACTACACAGTTAGATTCTCCAGCCAACCATGCATCATCACTTGGACATGATGATCTTCTACTGCAACGTCTATAATAAGTCGTTACTGTTAATTCACCTGGGTCAAAGGTTGCGCTTTGGGCATGAGGCACTACTTGAGATAAAGAAGTTGGACATCCTGTTGTAGAGCTTAACCAAATATATTCGATATCTCCAGTTCCTCCTGAAGGTTCAACATCACTATAGATTAGACCTGCGTCTTCACCTGGGCAAAGCGTTTCATTGCCAGAAATCAATCCACCATCCGTAACATTATCACATCCAGTTATAACAGGAGTTCCAGCACAAGAACAGTCAGTCATCACAACATCATTGATAGTATTCGGGTTACCGTCATCACAACTATCACCGAAATTGGCATTTAATGAAGGACAATCTAAAGGATTACCACCAGGGACTTCAACAACCTCTTGTAGATTACACACCTGAGTGTTCCAATCTAAATAAGTTTGAACTTGT
>JBGCFD010000229.1:0-8283 GCA_045106765.1 Saprospiraceae bacterium
ATTAATCGGAGCCTCCGTTTATATTTTCGGTCTCGAAACTGGAACGACGACCAATGAATATGGATTTTATTCCTTATCACTTCCTCCAGCTAGCTACAAAATCGAATTTTCTTACCTCGGTTTTGATTCACAAACTAAAGAAATCGACCTTCAAGAAAATACTAAACTCGATATTGAGATGGGTGAAAATGCCAACGAATTGGTCGAAGTTGTCGTGACTTCCGAAGCCGAAGATCGCAACGTCACCAATACCGAAATGAGTGTCAATAAAGTAAGCATCGCAACCATCGAAAAAATGCCAGCTTTGTTGGGCGAGGTGGATGTGATTCGAAGTATTCAATTATTACCAGGAGTTTCGACAGTAGGAGAGGGAGCGACGGGATTCAATGTTCGAGGAGGAAGTATCGACCAAAACTTGATCCTTTTGGATGAAGCACCTGTTTATAATTCATCACATTTGTTTGGATTCTTTTCTGTGTTTAATCCTGATGCGGTGAAGGATGTGAAATTATATAAAGGTGGAATTCCTGCTCGTTATGGTGGACGATTATCTTCGATTTTGGATGTGAGAATGAAGGAAGGAAACATGAAAAAATATGAAGTGTCAGGTGGTGTTGGTTTGATTTTTAGTCGACTATCTGTGGAAGGTCCTATCAAAAAAGACAAGGCATCTTTTATTATTGCAGGTCGTCGATCGTATATTGATATTTTGGCGAGACCAATTATCGAAGACCAAGTAGGCGGTGATACGGAATTAAATTTTTATGATTTGACTTTAAAAACAAATTATAAGATTAATGATAAAAATCGACTTTTCCTTTCTGGATATTTAGGTCGGGACAATTTTGGTTTTGGAAATGCAGCAGGATTTAATTGGGGAAATCAGACAGCGACCTTGCGATGGAATCATTTGTTTAGTGAAAAGTTGTTTTCCAATTTTACGGCATTTTATAGTAATTATGATTATGAGATTAGTTTTGGAGCGGATAATACGAACACTTTTGATTGGAGTGCAAAAATCAAAAATTATAGTTTGAAATCTGATTTTTCTTATTTCCTTAATCCTGATAATTTAATCACATTTGGAGGGCAAGCAGTTGTTTATGAATTTCAGCCAGCTAATGCATTTTCCTTAAATGAAGGAAATAAGGTAGATTTTTCTTTGCCTAAAAAATATGCTTTAGAGGCAGGTTTATTTGTGGAAAATGAGCAAAAAATAAATAGTAATATATCTTTACAGTATGGCGTGCGTTGGTCCTTTTTTAATTACATGGGAACAGGATCTTCGTATGAATTTGCAGAACCTGAAAACCCTGGAGATCGAAAAGAAATTTTGTTAGATCAAACGCAAACATTTGAAGCTGGCGAAAGTATTCAGACGTATAATAACTTCGAACCTCGTTTTTCTGTAAAATATCAACTCGATAAAACTTCCTCGATCAAGGCCAGTTATAATCGAACGGCACAATATATTCACTTAGTTTCGAATACAACTGCGGCAACGCCTGTTGATGTTTGGACACCAAGTACGAACAATATTAAACCTCAAATGGCGAACCAAGTTGCCTTAGGTTTTTTCAAAAATTTCAATGACAATATGTGGGTGACTTCTGTGGAAGCTTACTATAAAACGTATAAAGATTTATTGGAATATGTAGATGGTGCGGATCTGTTGTTAAATGAATATTTTGAAGGAGAAGTATTGCAAGCGAAAGGACGAGCGTATGGTTTGGAATTACAAATTGAGAAAAAGAAAGGACGATTTACTGGTTGGACGAGTTATACTTTGGGAAGAACGGAATTGCAATCTGAAGGAATTAACCTAGGTGATTGGTATCCTTCCCGTTTTGATCAGACGCATAGTTTTAGTACGACAGCTTTTTATGATTTATCAAAAAGATGGTCGCTATCTGCCAATTTCGTTTTGAATTCTGGAACACCTGGAACTTTTGCAACCGGCCGATATGAGCAAAACGGTTATGTATATCCGCACACGACAGGACGAAGAAATAATGCACGAATTCCAGTTTATCACCGATTGGATATTTCGGCAACACTTGCTGGAAAAGATAAGCCAGGTAAAAAGTTTAGTGGAGAATGGGTTTTCTCTATATATAATGTATACAACAAACGAAATCCATTTGCGATTAACTTTGGAGAAAATCGAATTCGAACTCCAGAAGGGGAGCCTCGCCAAACAAATGCGTATAGGTTTGCCGTTATTGGAAGTTTGATTCCTTCGGTAGCTTATAATTTTAATTTTTAACCAAAAAAAATCTCTGCTAAAAAGCAAGGTTAAAAAACTATTAATTAAAAAATAATTATCATGAAAAACTATTTTTTATTTCTTATAACAATACTCTTACTAACTTCTTGTGAAGATATTATCGACTTGGAATTGGAACAAAACGAACCTCAACTAGTCGTCGATGCTTGGCTCAATGATCAGCCAGGGGAGCAAGTCATTAAGCTACGTCGAACGATTAACTACCTCGACAATTCTTTTACACCTGAAGTAATTGGTGCAACTGTTACTGTAGCCGACATTGAGATAACTGCGACGGATACCATCATTAATCAAATTTATATTTTCGAAGATGAAAATAATAATGGCGATTATGTTTGGACGCCAAGTACTCCAGGTGAAGTCATGATTCAAGAAGGAAGCGATTATGGTTTGTTAGTTGATTTGGATGGCGATCAATATGTGTCTTTGTCTACCGCTAATCGGACTATTCCAATTGACTCGATTGGTTACGAATTTCAAGAAGATGAAGTAGGACAACCTGATGGCATATACGCACAACTCTATGCAATAGATGCAGTAGGAGTGGGAGATGCATATTGGATTAAGACTTATAAGAATGGGGCGTTTTTAAATAAACCCCAGGAAATGAATTTGGCATTTGATGGAGCATTTGGATCAGGATCTAATTCAGATGGAATTTTATTTATTTCCCCTATTCGATTTGCTATCAATAGAGTGGCTGATGTAGGTGATGATGTAATTGATGATAGTGATGTTCCACCCTATGCCATGGGAGATAGTATTCGAGTGGAAATTCATTCGGTAACGCAAGAAGCATTTTTTCATCTTGCTCAAGCCCAAGAGCAAATGTTACAAGGAGACAATGGTTTGTTTGCTACTCCAATCAATAATGTTCCGACCAATATTTTTCCTGAAAGTGAAAATGCAAAGGAAAATCCAGTTGGCTTTTTCTGTGTTTCGTTAGTGTCAACTGCGGAGCGGGTAGTGGAATAATATTTATGGATAGTAAAAAAATAATAAAAATCTCATGTGAATAGCACATGGGATTTTTTTTTGACATAATTAAAAATTAATATCTCAACTTCTACCTGATCTATATTAAAAATTCATAGAACTTCGTATCTTCCAAATATTATTAACCAAAATTTCCCACTCTATGAAAAAAATTATACTTCTTTTTGCCATTTGCTTTCCATTCATTTTATCAGCCCAATTAACTTCTGATGATTTTGAATCTTACGATTTGGGATCATTTGATTTTCAATGGGATGCTACTAATTGGGTTGGTTGGTTTAACAATGCTTCTGGTTCGACCATTAGTGATGAGCAAGCTCACCTAAGTACTCAATCTGTAAAAATAGAAGAAAACGATGATCTTGTTGCTTTGTTAGGAACACTTGATTTTGGAACTTACGAAATTAGTTTCTGGCAATTTGTTCCTTCTGGAAATGCAGGATATATTAATATGCAGCATAATTATACTTCAACAGCTGGAGACTGGATGTTTGAGGTTTATGTTAATCAGGATGGAACAGGCCAGTTCAATACAGCAGGTCTGGGATCTCCATTTACACCTGTTTTTGACCAATGGGTAGAGTACAAATTTAATCTGAATTTTATTGATTCAGAAGGTCAGTTTTCATATAATGGTTCGCCCTTGGTAGATTTCGCTATCAATTCAAATGCAAATAATGCGTTGGTGGGATTGAACCAGGTGAATGCCATTAATTTTTTTGGTGGATGTTTAACAGCAGGTACTTGTACTCCATTATCTTATTATGATGATGTGGAAGTCACTTATATTCCTGGACCACCACATGATGCTAGATTAATTAATCCTGAACCAGCTTCTGAATATTTTACTGTTCCAAATGGATTAGAGCAACCATTGAATTTGGTAGCAGATGTTTGGAATATTGGAGAGCAGGATATTACGGATGTAACCGTTACTTTTAATGTTCGAGATGGAGGAGGAGGTATTATTCATACCGAGACTTCCGATCCAATGGCTGCAATTGGATCAGGAGAACAAGCTTCCTTTGTTGGAAATGGTGGCTACACATTTACAGGAGCAGATAATTATTCAGTTGATTACATAGCAAATATTGCTGAGACAGATGATGATTTGACGGATAACACTCAAAGTTTAACTTCTCCATTTGCACTTGATCCTTCTATTTATTCGAGGGATGATGGCAACTTTGATAATGGTGTTGGATATAATGGTGGAACTGGAAAATTCGGAGTTACTTACGAATTTATAGATGCAGCAACCGTGGAAAGTATAATTTTAGCATTTTCAGGTGGAGCAGCTGGCGATACGATAAATGGATTTATTTATTCAGTTAATGTAGATGGAAGTCCAGATACAGTTGTTGCAACGACTGAGCCTTTTATCACTACCGCAGTTGGAGGGGGAATTGGTTCTGAAATCTTTGCCACTTTAACTTTTACAGATGGAATTGAAATTGATGCAGGAAATTATATTTTTATGGTGGAGCAAACTTCAACGACTAGTTTAGGAGTAGCAACCTCTCAAAATAATTATACACCAGGAACAACTTGGGCTAGTGCGGATGATATTATGTGGAGTAATTTAGAAAATTTTGGTTTGCCAGTACCGATGGCTATTCGACCATTTTTAAGTTTAGTTGGAGTAAATACAGATGAGTCAGCAGCCAACTATGTAGACGAATTAACCATTTCCCCAAATCCAACTCAGGATTTTGTAACAATAGATTTACAACTTTTAGAAACACATGATTTGATCCTTCAAATTTTTAATGGAAGTGGGCAAGTGATAAAGACGCTCGTGGATAATAATACTTTAGGTGATCAATATCAGCTGGATTTAAGTGCGTATCCAAATGGAATTTATTTTGTGAAAATCCGAATAGGAGAGCAACAACTTACTCGAAAAGTGATTTTGATGAAATAATTATTTTTCTAGAAAAAAAGAATAGTGCTTGTAAATGTATTTTGCAAGCACTATTTTTTTGATAAATTCAAAATTCCTCATCCAGCATTTTCTCAATTTGAATATTTTATTCCAGACGAAACGACAAATTTTATCCGATTTTATTTTGTTTAACCTTTTAGCATTAAAAATTAAACATTTTTAAATGTCATGGGTTTTTATAATGTCTTTAGAAAAATATTTTTTTTTTACTACCCTAGGCAACCTTTTTTAAACTCGCCGCATATTAAGGGTAAATAAACAAAACATTGAAATTGGATAAACAAAGTGAAAATATAAAATTGATCAAAAGCGCGCTGCAAGGAAATCAGCAGGCGTACCGTCAGTTATATGATCTGTACAAGAAAAGTTTGTTTATGGTTTGTTTGAGATATGGAAAAGATCGGAGTATCGCACAAGATTATTTACAAGATGCTTTTGTAAATATTTTTAGAAATCTAAAACAATTCGATACTGAAAAAGGTGCTTTCGGAGCATGGGCAAAAAGAATTACGGTCAATGCTTGCCTCGCAGATATTAGAAAAAATACACTTTATTCAGTAAATATTAACGGAGCTGAACAAGTCGAATCTGCTGATGTAAGTGCACTATCTCAATTATCTTTAAAGGAAATGTTAGCTCATATTCAACAATTACCTTACGGATATCGAACCGTTTTTAATATGTATGTAATTGATGGATTTTCTCATAAAGAAATTGCGGCAGCCTTAGATATTTCCATCAGTACTTCGAAATCTCAATTAATGAAGGCTCGAAAAGTTTTACAAAAAAAAATTATCGTTAACCAAAATATTTATAGTCAAGAGCATGGATAGATTTGATGACATATGGAAAAATCGCTTTAATGAGGAAGATTTCTCAGAGAGTGATTGGAACACTCCAGACGAAGATGTCTGGGAGGGAATTCTACCCCATGTCGCTCCCAAAAGAGACAAACGTGCTTGGTGGATGATTTTGCTGGGAGTCGGAATAGTTTCAATTTTACTGATTTTGACCCTGACAAAAAATAAAAGCAATCAGATTTCTGTAGATGAAACAGTTCCTTTTGGAACATTGATTTCAGAATCAGCTGAATCTAGCAATACAATTTCCGAAGTAAAGGAGACTGCATCTACTCCAAACGGAGATTCGTTAGTAAGTAAATCACCACAAATTATCAATGAAGCATTATCAATAAATGTTTCTCCAAAAATCACTAATAATTCAAGTTCAAATAATACCTATTTAAAATCAAACATCAAAACCGTTTTTAATTCAAACATTTCGACTGATATAGATCTAACGGAAATAAATCAAGTTCGAAATGAAAAATCTACTCTTTCAAATTCTATTAAATTAGAAAACGTGATTCTAGAAGATGGGATGAAAAACATAATTTTTGAAGAAAATCTAATATCAATTCCTTCATTAAGCCTGTTTTTATTTGCAGAGAAATCTGTTCATCCCATCCATGTTTCACCTGAGTTCGAGTTAGTAAGTAACAAAAGCAAAGCTTTGTCATTAGGTTTAAGAACTGGGACAACATTATGGAAGCATCGGATCAGTAATGATTACACTTCAGATTTATCTCCGTTTGATTTTAATTACCAAGATGGTTGGGGATGGCAAACGAGTTTTTCTCTAAATTATGAATTGAGTAATTACTTTGACATCTTCGCAAATTTTCAATACGAACAAATCAAAACTACTTCTGGACATAATTCAGATTTGACTTATAATGTTCTGGAAGAAGAAAATCCATCTAATCCGTTGAATGGTTATGCCTTGAATTTGGCAACACCTTATGGATTGTCTGGTGCTACTTTTAATTTTAATCGAGGACAAACTTTAGCCTCAGACGAGGTAAATTTGTTAGTAGATTTTAACTCAGAACATTTGATTAGAAATTTGAGTTTGCCAGTCGGAATTGCGATTTATCCTTTTGGAAAAAAGCAAAAATTTATTCCTTCTGTTTCACTTGGTTTTGGGGTAAATTACTTAGCACAAATTTCTAACAAAATCCATTCTATCGAAACACATCATGATGCGATTCAATATGATGATAGTGGTTCATCCACTTTCGTTTCACCTGATTTGGAAAAATGGCACTTTGATTATCGCCTAGGTATAGGCTTGCAATATGAACTCCAACGTAATTTACATCTGCAGTTTAATTACGATTGGACGAGAGGTCTCAACCCAATTTATAAATTCGAAAACTACGAAACGCGAATTGATCGGCATCAAATTTCGCTAGGATTGACAAGGTCATTCCATCCTTAACTTTAAGAATAATTTTTATTGACAAATTTTTTTTTCAATCAATTGCTAGTGATTGTCCTGGAAGGGGTTTGTCTTAAATATAAATTATCTGAACCTATTAAAAAAAGGACTAGAGTAAAGTCCACCTATTTTTTATCAAACCATTTAAAAATCTAAAATCATGTTAAAGACATTTTACACCACTTTATTTGTGCTTTTCTCGACATTTAGTTTTTCTCAAACAGTAATGTCAATCATTGAAAACAGTCCAAATCACAATACGTTAGAATCATTAATTAATTCAGCAGGATTAAATGCGACACTTTCTGATGCAGGTACGTTTACCGTTTTTGCTCCAACGGATGCAGCATTCGCTAATTTGGATGCTTCTCTTGTAGCTACTCTGACAGGTGATCCTTCTGGTAAATTAACCAAGGCATTATTGTATCATGTTTTAGGTGCGGAGGTTGTTTCAAGTAGCTTAACTGATGGGCAAACAGCGACTACAGTTTTTGGTCAAGATATCACAGTTACCATTAATGCTATGATGGAAGTTTTCATTAATGCAGCTCAAGTAACTACACCAGACTTGGACGCAACAAATGGAGTGGTACATGTTATTAACGAAGTTTTATTACCACCCAATGTAACCGTAGCAGATGTAGTCATCAATAGTGATGTACATGAAACTTTAGAAGGAGCAGTTGTTTCAGCTGGTTTGGCAGGAACGCTAAGTGACCTTGAAGGAACGTTTACTGTATTCGCACCAACAGACGATGCCTTTGCAGCGATGGAC
>JBGCFD010000230.1:0-27893 GCA_045106765.1 Saprospiraceae bacterium
ATGCTCGGGGTCATCCTCTTTTTTCTCCTCTAAAGCTAGAGTCGTTTTCTCTAACTTATTTTCCAAATCATTGGTTTTATTACTGTACTTCGATAACTCCGTTCGGAGTTTATTATTTTCTTCTAAATATTTATCTCTTTCCTTTTGAGCACGGTCGAGTCGTAAAGCCATTTGTTTGACTTTCATTTCGATAGTGTCCATTTTTTCTGATAAATTATCCATTAGAATTTTTAAAAATTATCTTCTTATTACTGCGCCCAACTTACTTTCATAAGTTTGAATTAATTGATTCATTATTTTCTCAATCTCTTTATCCTTCAACGTTTTTGTTGGATCTTCGAAAATGTAACTAACTGAGTAGGATTTTTTACCTGTGCCGAGTTGTTCTTCATTTTCGTAAACATCGAATAAATTGATGTCTTTTAATAATTTCTTTCCTGCTTTTTGGGCAATAGCTGAAATTTTGTCAAAATTAACAGATTTTTCTATAACTAGTGCTAAATCTCTTCGAATAGATGGAAATTTTGTTATTTCTGTAAAATTGATCTTATGCTTACGTAAAGCTTTGAGAATAGATGCCCAATTAACATCAGCAAAAAATACCTCTTGTTTGATCCCCATTTCTTTGAGAATCTTAGTTTGTACTTTTCCAAAAGTAACTAACTCTTGCGCTCCTCTATGATATTTTAAGCCAAAATTAAATACGTCATCTTTGATTGCAGTCTGTTGGTATTTTTGAATTCCTAACCTTTCCAACAAGTTATTCACATAAGTTTTTAGGGAAAAAAACGAGACTTTCGCCTTGTCCTGATTCAACCAACTTTCCTCAAATCTTTGTCCTGTCATCAAGATACTTAAATGTGCATTCTCTTGATATGGAAATTCTCCTTCTTCTAATTTTTTATAAGTATTGCCAAATTCAAATAACTTGACATTTCCATTTTGTCGATTTTGATTATGTAAAATTGCTTCCAACCCACCAATCAAAATACTAGCTCGCATCACATCCAAATGAATATTAGAAGTGTTATTGACAAAAACCAATTCATTTTCAGGAACTGGAATCATCGTTTTATAATATTTAGATTGAGTGAGCGACAAAGCCATCATTTCACTAAATCCATTTCCAGTCAAAAATGCGCTAGTGATGTTTTGAACTTTCCCTTTGTCCACTCCTGTTCGAAGCGTAACTGCACTTCTGATTTGATTCGAAACTGGGACTTTATTAAATCCATAAATTCTAAGAATTTCTTCAATCACATCAACTTCTCGAAGCACGTCTGCTTTGTTGGTTGGAATAGCTACTCGCATTCCTTCAGCAGTTTCTGTCAAGACATCAATTTCCATTGCTTCAAAAATATCACGAACTTCTTTTGGAGAAATTTCAACTCCAATTAAGCGATTCACATTTTTAAACGTAATGTCAATTTCTTTTTTTCCAATCTTAGTTGGATAAATATCGACTACCTCTGAAGCGATTTCACCACCTCCATATTCTTGGATTAACAACGCTGCTCTTTTTAATGCATATAAAGTTACATTTGGATCACTTCCTTTTTCAAAAACTTTTGCAGCATCTGTGAAAAGTAAATGTCGAGTACTTGTTCGTCGAGTCATCTTCGCATGAAAATGAGCCGACTCCAAGAAGATATTTGTGGTTTCGTCAGTCACTCCTGAATTTAATCCTCCGAAGACACCTGCAATACACATCCCTTTTTCATTACCATCACAAATCATTAGGTCTTCTGAATTCAATTTTCGCTCCACCTCGTCCAAACATAAAAATGGCGTTCCTTCTGATAATTTTTTAACGATCACTTTTCCTCCTTCGATTTTATCTGCATCAAATGCGTGAAGTGGTTGTCCTAATTCATGCAAAACAAAATTCGTGATGTCAACAATATTATTGATTGGTCGAACGCCTAAAGCATTCAATCTAGTTTTGATCCAATCAGGTGATTCTTGAATTTTTACACCTTTTATAGTGACTCCTGAATATCTTGGACAAGCTTCTGTATCTTCAACAACTACCTCGATGGGGAAAGAATTATTATCAACTTTGAAATTATCCACAGAAGGCATATTAACAACTCCATCTCCACCATAATTTATTTTTAAGGCTGCTGCCAAATCTTTGGCAGAACCCGTTTGAGAAGTTGCATCAGAACGATTTGGAGTTAAACCAATTTCATAAACTACGTCATTTTCGATCTCAAAATAATCTTTTGCTAAAGAACCAGTTACTACTTCTTCTGGCAAAATAAGGATTCCATCATGGCTATCTCCCAATCCTAATTCATCTTCCGCACAAAGCATTCCTTCGGAAACTTCGCCTCTGATCTTTCCTTTTTTGATTTTAAAAGAACCACCTTCTTTATCATATAAAGTTGTTCCAATAGTTGCTACTAAAACTTTTTGTCCAACACCAACATTTGGTGCACCGCAAACGATTTGTAAATCTTCTTCGCCACCAATGCTAACTTTTGTCAATGATAATTTATCTGCACCAGGATGTTTTCCACATTCTTTGACATGTCCAACAACAACACCTTCGAGTCCTCCTTTGATACTTTCAATCTCCTCTACACCTTCTACTTCTAATCCGATGTCAGTTAATATTTCAGAAACTTTTTCTGATGGTAAATCTACCTTTGTATATTCTTTGAGCCAGTTAAGTGATACTTTCATCTTTAATTTTAAATGTATAGTTTGAATTTTAGACAAACTATCATATATCTTTTTATTATAAAATATCTTGATTTGAGGGCACAAAGATAGGGATTTATTTTGTTTGTGGGAAGAGGATTTTTAAAACAAAAAAATGCTCGTACCAAAAACTGGTACGAGCATTTTTCAAACTCTTTTCTGTATTTTTTATAAAAAAATCTACAGCTTAGCGTGTTCCATTTTCAATTCTGTCATAACATTATCTAGATTACTTTCCAAGATTTCCATTTTTGTAGCAACCCTTAAAGCATCTCCTGCGCCATCTTTGCAGATTGTTTCAATATCTGTATTTGCAGTCGTCATTGCGTCACAACCGACAAATGAAAGTGTTGATTTCATTTTGTGAGCAACTGAAGATAATTCTTTCCATTCTTCCGAGTTTGCTAGTTCTCGCATTTTAGCAAGCTCTGTAGGTAATTCCTCGAAAAGCATATCCAGCATGACTTTCTTCATTTCTAAATCTCCATCAGACATCATATCAAGATAATCTAGATTGATAAAATTATACACTTTTACTTCCATCTTAATACATTTTTAAATTTTATGATATGCCAACCAATTGATTTACGGAGGAATATCAAAAACGTTTTATTTTTTTAAAGTTGTTTTAAAATTAATTTTCTGAAAAATTAACTCCTTCCATTTCCATTATTCACATATTGTGCAATTTTTCCAAAAAGTTGTTCAGGTTTGAATGGTTTCAAAACAAAATCATCCATCCCATATTCTCTATATGAGTGATCTTTTGAAATATTTGCGTGAGCCGTCATTGCAAGGATTGGCATATTAGCAATCTCTGGCGGCATGTTCGCTCGAATATATTGAGTAGCTTCATAACCGTCCATAATTGGCATTTGAATATCCATCAAAACGATATCGTACTTTTTCGCTTTGATTGCTTCTACTCCAAGTTGTCCATTGTCTGCAATGGTGATGTCGATATCAGACCATTTCTTTTGCAAAGTCTTTTTCGCCACCATTTGATTCAATTTATTATCTTCTACCAATAGTAATCTGATTGGTCGATCCAAGTGAATCGTATCATCTAATTCTGGCGTTGGAGCAGATGCTTCATCTTGACTTCCAATGTCAAAAACTAAATCAAAGAAGAATGTTGAACCTTCGCCTTCGACACTTTTTGCTGCAATTTTTCCACCTTGTTGTTCTACTAAGTTTTTAGCAATAGAAAGTCCTAATCCAGTTCCCTCATAAATTCGATCCTTAGTTCGGATTCGAGTAAATGTTTCAAAAACGGCTGCTACTTTATCTTTTGGAATTCCAATTCCAGTATCCTCTACTTCAAATTTCAAGAAAACATTATCATCTCCATCATACAAATTTAACACTCGAATATGGATGTCTCCTGTGTCGGTAAATTTCACCGCATTTCCTACCAAATTGTAGAGCACTTGATTTAATCTTAACTTATCACCTTTGATAAATTGAGGAACAGTATCTTCGATATCAACAATTAATCGAAGGTTTTTCTCATCCACTTTATACTGCATCACGTTGACCAAATTTTTCAATAATTCTTTGAGGTCAAAGTCTTTATTTTCGAATTTAATTTTTCCATTCTCTAGAGTAGAAATCTCTAAAATATCATTTACAATTCCTAAAAGTAATTCTGAAGATTGCTTAATTGAACTGATATAATTGAATTGCTCAGGATCAAGTTCAGTTTGAATCACCAAATTACTCATTCCCAAAATCGCATTCATTGGAGTTCTCATCTCATGGCTAATACTTGCGATAAATTTCTCTTTCATCTTCGCAGAAGTCCGAGCTAAATCTCTTGCTTTCCGAAGTGCTTCTGCTTGTTTTCTTTCCGTAATATCTCGAATTACACCGTTGTAACTTTCTTCTGTTTCAGAATCAAGCATAGTTGCAGTAATCAAGCAATATCTTTTTTCACCGTCTTTTCGCTGCATCTCCACTTCAAAATCTTCGACTTCCTTATTTCTTTTCAAACGATCAAAAAAATCACCCATCCCTTTTTCAGAAGTGATCAGGTTGTGAATATTAATGTTTAAAATTTCTTCTTTCGGGTACCCTAAAAGTTCAACTAAAGCTTCATTGAATGCTTCACACTTTCCATCCATTGTACAGATGTAAATGGGATCTTTTGATTTATTAAAAAAGTCTTGATATTTTTCTTGACTCTTTAAAAGTTCGTCTTCCGATTTTTTCCGCTCGGTAATATCTTGCATGATCCCGGTCAGAATCACTTTACTTTCAGCACTTACACTTGCCTTACATTGAATAAAAACATCTCGGTAACCTCCTTCAATTTTTGGAATTCGAATATCTTTTCGAACATTCCTATCTTGATTCTCTAAAGCTTCTTGATGAATTTCATTCAACTCTTTAAATGGATGATTTTCTTTTAAAATATCTACATAATTCAATCCTGCTTTTCGAGGCTTCAAACCAAAAATTCTATAGATTTGATCTGAGGCTAAAAACTCTTCAGTTGTTGGATTGTACTCCCAGTTGCCAATATTTGCGATTCGCTGAGTCTCTTCCAATCTCTTCAAAACCAAATTACGTTCAATCGAATATCGAAGTGATTTTGATAATTGATCTGAGTCGAAAGCACCTTTAATTAAGAAGTCCTGAGCACCTGCTTTTACAGAATTGATTCCTAAGCTTTTGTCTTGAAGTCCTGTCAGAACGATTACATTATTATCAGGATATTTGGCAAGGAGTGTTTCGAGTGTTTCAAAACCTCTACTATCTGGAAGCGTTAAATCCAATAAAATAGCTGCAAAGTCATCTGCTGCTTCTAACGCAGCCATTCCATCTGCCAAGTTGACCTTATTAGTAATCTTACAATTGAGCAAATCGGATTCACTCAACAAAATTTCCACAAGACGAGCATCACCTGGATTATCTTCGATCAACAAAATTTTATTATGTGGTTCGTAGTTCGACATCTGATGAATTGTTGTGGCATCTTGTACCATTGAACCTCCTGAATTACTTGCTCCGTTTGATAAGAAATTATTATCCAAAATATTAAATTTTATTGAGGATTAAAAAATTGGTTTTAGATTCGTCAAGATTTGGAGTATTGGATATTCAAAATATTAGCTTATTAGTCAGTCAAAATTCCTAAAATCTCCAATCTTTTAGATACGTGGTAGGAATACAAAATTTGCTCCAAATTCATCTATTACGAAGAGACACAAAAATTCAGATGGGTTTTTATATATTTTAGTGAAGCGATTTACTCGGCTAGCTTCGATTACTTGCTTGGTTGAGAACTCTTCCAAAGTGGATAAATTGACTAACCATTCGTTAGGCGTATTAATTTCATTCTTAAGAGAAATACCTAGTTCGAGAGGTTCTTTGTGAAGGACAAAAATTGGGTATTTGGAAATTTCTTGTGCTAAAACGGTATCGACTGCTTTTCCCAAAACAGCTTTATAAGGGGAAATAATATTTTCCAATTTTTCGTAATTTCTTTCTTTTTCCATAAGTACTTCGAAGCTCCTGCTTCGATTTTTTAATTAAAAAAAGAGTTGATAACACTTCGAACGCTAACAGCTCTCGTAGAATAATTTACTTCTTAAATTCTAAAAGTGCCACAGTCTCGATGTGAGGTGTTTGTGGAAACATATCTACTGCCTGCACCTTTTTTATATTATATTTTTCTTTCAATAAATTTAGATCTCGTGCTTGCGTTGAAGGTTTACAACTTACGTAAACAATTTTCGGCGCTTCTAATTCCAGCAGCATATCGACTACCTTTGGATGCATTCCTGCACGGGGAGGATCGGTAATGACTACATCTGGTTTTCCATGTTTTTTAGAAAACTCTGTGGTCAAAATATCTTTTACATCACCTGCATAAAAAACAGAATTCGTAATATTATTTCGTTTGCTATTTGCTTTAGCATCTTCGATCGCTGCTTCGATTTCTTCGATACCGACAACTTGTTTGCAATTCTCTGCAAGGTACAATCCGATACTTCCTAAACCTGTGTATAAATCATAAACATTCTCTTCACCTGAAAGTTCTGCAAATTCTTTTACGACATCAAAAAGTCGAATTGCTTGTTTTGTATTTGTTTGGAAAAATGATTTTGGTCCAATTTCAAACTTCACTTTTCCTAGATATTCTTCAATCGTTTTTTTACCAAAGAAGTGATTCATTTCTAAATCAAACCAAGAGTCATTTACTTTTTTATTTACGGTAAAATAAACACAAGTTAAAGATGGATTTTTTTCTAAAACTGCATTCAAAAGATTATCGATTTTCTCTTGATCATTTTCACCTACACTTAGTACTAACATCACCTCACCAGTAGTCGCAGTTCGGACAATCATGTTGCGAAGAAATCCTGTATTTTTTCGAACATCATAAAAAGTCAATCCTTGTTCCAAAGCAATCTCTTTGAATGAGTTCCTTAAAGAATTCGAAGGTTCTGGCTGTAGATGACATTTATTGATATTTAAAATTTTATCAAAAGCACCTGCCCGATGAAATCCTAAAACATCTTCTACATTTGAAATATCGCTATTCAATTCTTCGTAAGTCAACCATCTTTTATTAGAAAAAGAAAACTCTAATTTATTGCGGTAAAAAGCAGTTTCTTCACAAGGCAAAATATCTCGAAAATCTTCGATTTCCACTTTTCCAATTCGACGCAGAGCATTGTCTACGATATTCTGTTTAAACTCCAATTGTTTGACATAAGGAATGTGCTGAAATTTGCACCCTCCACAAGTTCCGAAGTGTTCGCAAAAAGGCTCGACACGGTCTTCCGAATATTTTTTTATTTCTTTGACAGAACCTAAAAGGTAGCCCTTCCTTTTTTTATAAACTAAAACATCAACCACATCTCCTGGGGCAACATCTTCGACAAAGACGACTTGACCTTCTTCATTTTTTGCTACATATTTTCCTCGATCGGCGATGTCGACAATTGTAAGGTTTTCGATTAATTTCTTTTTAAATTTCCTTCCCATTTATTCTTTCTCTTCTTTTGTAAATGTATTGTTTTATAAATATGTTTTTGGACGACTTAGAAAGTCGTTGAACAGGAAACGATTTCGACAATCGTTCTACTGTTATCGAGTTAAGACTATGTAATCTCGAATGAGTGTTTTTAAAAACTCAATTTTATTTGGAGGCATTTTTTCTAAATCTAATTCATCTTTTAATTTGACTACTAGATCATTCACCACCTCTCGATGAGCTTTATTTCGATATAATCGAGAGCGAGTAATAATTGACTTTACCAATAACATATCTTGCTCACTCAATTTTCTAACATCTGGAAATTGCGGTTCATAATCTTCTATTGAATTGATTTTTAAAATATCTTCCAAACGAAACCTTAAATTAAATCGAACTCGGATCACGGTCGTGTTTGCTGTCAAATCTCCCAGTCGTTGGCTTTTCGCAGAGGAACTAATTAATAAATTTGCCACTACTCCAAATGAAAATAAAATATCAATAATGTAAAAAACTGATCGCAACAAATATTCACTTAACCCTGGTTCTTGTCCATCCAAACGAACTACTTTTATGCCTACTGCTTTTTTTCCCCAAGATTGTCCGTCTGCAATTATTTCTGAAAACAATTGATAAAAAACGAAAAAGCTAAAAAGTACCACCGCTCTCAAAGCATAACTTTCTACATTCAAAAAGATGTCTCGAAAGCCAGCTCTCAATGTGAAATACAAAATTGAAAATGTTACATAGACAATTACAAAATCAATAAAAAATGCCAATATGCGCTCTCGCAAAGTAGCGAGTTCGTACTCAATCGTAACATTTTGTGTGGTTCTGATATCTATTGTTTTCATATTACTTTCTGACTCTTGTGAACAAAAATATTTAGCTTATTCTTTCATCGTTATTAAATGCAAATTTACCAAATTAAGGCAACTTAAATATTAAAACGCAACTATTCTGTTTTTAATATCTTTTTCACCACACTTCCGTTTTCCGTTTTTAATTGTAAAAAATAAATCCCGCCAGGAAGGTTTTTTATAGAAAAACGCTGCATGTGATTTCCAGACATTTGAAATTTATTTTTTTCTATTTCAAAAATAATTTCCCCATAAATATCAAAAACAGTCAACCAAATTTCACTTGCATTTTTAAGATTGTAAAAAATGGAAAACTCACCTTGACTTGGATTTGGACTGACTTCCAATGAAGGTTTCTGGTTCCTAATATTTTCAACTGAAACTGGTTCGGATAAAATATTAACGACCTCATTTGTAATAACGGGTAAATTATAATCAAAATAAATAGCCGCACTATTTGAGATAGTTGTTCCCAAAGGTAAATCTAATCGACGATCAATTGAAAATGTAACATAACCTTGACTCTCCTCCAAATTCGTAGTGCTGTCCGGCAATAATATATTTTCAAAATTAAAAATCAATATATTATTTCCTTCAAATTCAAGACTGTAAAGATGACTTGAAATCGAAGGACGAATAGTCGTTACATCTAAAACTTCATCCAAGGTATCTCTAATCACAACTGCAAAAGCAGTATCTGTTCCTGTATTTTGAAATCGAATTTGATAAAATAATGTGGTATCTGATTCGTAAATCATTCCACCAAATTGATCTTCACTACTCGCTGTAAAAACTTGTTTGTCATTTGGATCGTAAGATGCCGATACCGTTTGATTCCAAGATTTAAAATTATTGTTTAGATCAAAATCATCTCCATCATCACTTATTATTTCCAAAGAACCTGAAAGGATATCTCCGATCTGAGCAGTCGTAGGAATATCTAAAATAATTTGTTGTGTCAAACAATCACCTGGTTGAAGATCAGTAAATGTCCAAGTTGCGGTGCTCGTTGCTGCATCATAATTCCAATCTTGCGGGAGAGGATTAGTAAAAATATTAGTTTCCTCAGAATCATGGATAAAAGTTATCATTCCTGACTTTGCTAATTCTCCCTCATTACAATATTCAATATCATAAAGGTGTTCCATCCCAGGCCGAGCAACTCCCATAAAACAACTCACATCAAGATCAAATGCTCCAGGTACATATTTTAAATAAAAATCATTGTCTGCTGAAGTTGTTCCGTTGGTAGGAAGACTTACATTTATCAATCCATCCGAAGGACAAAGATTCTCTAAATAGGAAGGCAACATGACTTCAACGGTATGATCTCCATTGTCAGTAACGAACTTATAAAACCCATTATAATTCGTATAAGTGTAAACATCGTCTGGCATTAAATGCAGCATAATTGCTTCTTCTCTCACGCTTGTTAAGTCATCGAGACAATCTGGTGAAACGTTATCATTAAATACTCGACCTATTATTTGCACTTTGCAAGAAAGCTCTTCATCTACAAAAATATTTTCCTCTACCATGCAATTATTATCATAAGTTATGGAAACAGAATACCACCCTTGTGCTAAGTTTTCTATAGTTGAACCTGATTGACCATTGCTCCATGAAAATATTGGATTGACTGTTCCAGAAGGAATCGAAACTGAAATCATTCCATCTGAACTATCACAAGTTGCATCGATAATTGAAATATCATTGATTACTTGTTCTTCAACAACTATTGTATCTAAATCAATACATCCATTCATTATATTAGTTACTTCGAGCAAATATATTCCAGCCCCAGAAACGATTGGAGAAAGGGTATTTCCCCCTGATATAATCTGCCCACCCGATGCAGACCATTGAAAAGTAAAATCAAAACCAATTGTAGAATTACTCCCATCCAAGATTACTTCAGAAACATTACATGGAAAAGGAAAGTCTTCTCCAGCATCTGCAATTGGAGTATTTTGAGTTGGTAAAACCAAAACGGTATCAGAAAGGATACAGTCTGTTAATAAGCTTGTCAAGGTAAAAATATACGTTCCTGGTGTTCCAACTGTAGCTACTAATTGATCCGTTGCACTTAAAAATTGCCCATCAATAGTTGTCCATGCGTATGCAAAATAATCTCCATTAGAAGAATTAGTGGCATCCAAAATAACTTGAGGACTGATACAATCAAATGCCATATCTGCTCCTGCATCAATTACCAAGTCATCACAATCAGAACATGCAAGTGTATTGTTAGGAAAAGGAGTAATCTCTATTGTTGTATCTATAGCGCAACCATTTGCAAAATCTACTTGATAAGTAAAATCTTGCGTTGCACCAATTTGCGCAACAAGCGTATCTCCCAAAATTGAAATAACTGAAGGGTTCGACACCCAACCTTGGTTTGTAATATTAGCCGTAAAGAATTCTGTCGCTGGCAATAAGTCTCCATCAAAATTTAACGCCCAAGAAAACATATATCCATTATCAATTCCCCATAAATCTTGAATCGAAATTTCCCATTCGCCATTGAGCGAGCATCCTAACAAATTTGAAAAATCATCAAATGAAGAATATTCTCCCGTAGGCAAAGTACCCACACCTGTATTATTGGCATACTCTAAGAAAGTACCATTAAAAGCATCATCAGTAAAACAATATTGGTATCCTATCCCTGGAATTGGAGATGGTAAAGCTTCATCAGTTTCATCTGGTTCTCCCAGAAAAACTTCTCCTCCAGTATTCCCCGCATGGTTATGAAGTATAATAGAATTCCCTGAAGGACAAGTCAATTTCACTTCCAAATCTCGCATCCAGGAGTGTTCTATATTTATACATATTCCCCGCAAATCTGAAATATTTGTCAAGACACTTCCTGCAGGGAATTGATCCACATACAATTTAGAAGTAACACTCACTCCTGTTCCATCCGGAATTGGAGTATCTATGAAATTCGATAACTGTCCTGCAAAATAAATCGTATCTGCCGTATTTGTATTGGCAATTAATGTAACCGTATCTCCTTCACAAGTTCCTGCTAGTTGATTATTTTCAATAATAAAATCACTAGCACCAACCACTCTTATTCGTTGTACAAAAACATCATTCGTACATCCCATTACATCAGTAATAATTAATTTCACATAATAACCTCCCTCATTTGAATAAGTATAACTAATGTTCTCTCCTTCCAAAATATTCCCATCTCCCATTTCCCAACGAAAAGTAGAGGTCGAATTATCTTGAGTATACAAAAGATTGTTTTGATAAAAATTCGCTGTCCCAGAAAGAAAAACAGAATCCCCCAAACACAAATCTATATATCCTGTATCTACAGGAATAACAGGTGGAGTTGAACTTAAAATCTGTGCATCAAAAGCTTGACAAGGTGCAACACATGAAATATTGGCTGACCATCCCATTGCAGGATAAACATCATCAGATTTGAATGAAACAGTAATACATCCTGAAGTATTTGTTGCCGTTCCTTCAACTTCAAAAAGAAGACCATTCATCTGAGGAAGGCAGGTTAACAAGGGAGCATTAACAGAATTTCCATCAAAAAAACACAAGGTATCTCCTGGACCAATTGAAGGTTCCGCATCAAAGGTCAATTTAATTATTGTCTCAGTATTAGTTGGGCAAATTGTAGTAGTTAAATCTTCATCATTCATATAAAAATTCATATCTCCCCCACTATCTGTAAACAATCCATTACAAGCTGTAACTGGAGTTCCATCCATCACGTAAATAGTTTGGGCAAAGAAAATTATCGGTGTAAAGAAAATTAGAACGGAAAGTAAAACCTTTTTCATAGTTATTAGACTTTATTCGATGGACGTTGAACGTTAGACGCTTTACGGCTCACATACGATTTCATTTAGAATAAACTCTATTAGTTTTGTCGAAAACATTAAAGAGTTTAACTTATTTTATTTTTATGAAATACAAAAATGTGGATTTTTGTTAATATTTTTAGGTTTAAATGACATTAAAGAATAATTTACGTTTAATATATAACATTCCTTAATGTTATTGTTTTAAAATCTTATATCATAAAAAGCTATGCGTGAAACAAGTTTCATCAAACAAAATAAAGAAAAGTGGAAAGAATTTGAGCAAGATCTAGACAAAGAGAATGTCAACCCTGACAAAATGAGTGACCTCTTTATTCAAATCACCGATGACCTTTCTTACTCTCGTACATTTTATCCTAATCGTTCAGTCAGAGTATATCTTAATAACATCGCTCAACAGATTTTTTATTCTATTTATAAAAATAGAAAAACTCAACTTGGGCGATTTTCCTATTTTTGGACACATGAGTTGCCTTATGTAGTTTGGGAATCTCGACGAGAATTTCGATTAGCGTTTTGGGTTTTTATGTTAGCATTTGGAATTGGAATGTTGTCCTGTGCGATGGATGCAGAATTTCCAAGAATGGTTCTGGGAGATGATTATGTGGATATGACAATTGAAAATATTGAATCGGGAGACCCTATGGCTATTTATAAACAAAGAGGCGAATTGGGAATGTCCGTCGGAATTACTATCAATAATTTATGGGTCGCATTTCAAACATTTGCTTTGGGTGTATTTTTCGCATTGGGTACTTTGTTTTATTTAGTGAAAAATGCCATCATGGTGGGTGCCTTCCAATATTTCTTTTATGAACAAGGTGTTTTTCTTGAGTCGTTTTTGACTATTTGGATTCATGGTACTTTGGAAATTTCTGCTATTGTAATTGCGGCTGCCGCAGGACTCACGATGGGCAAAGGTTTAGTTTTCCCTGGAACACTAACTCGAATGCAAGCTTTCCAAATATCTGCAAGACGTGGAGTTAAAATTATGATGGGCATTGTTCCCATTTTTATCATCGCTGGATTTTTAGAAGGATTTCTTACTCGACAAACCGAAACACCTGATATCATTCGAGGATTATTTATTTTTGCTTGCTTGTCATTTGTCATTTTATACTTTTGGTGGTTGCCAAATAAAAGAGGTAAAGAAGGATTATTAATTCCGCCAAAAGAAGGTCGATTACCTGCTGACAATAATCAGTTAATTGATTTTACTCGCATCAAATCTTCAGGAGAAGTATTTTCAGATGTTTTTATTTTTTATAAAAAAAACATTCTCGCCATTGGTGGATTAGCACTAGCGAGTGCATTATTTTATGCTGGAATAGTTTTCAATTTTACACCTGATTCTCCAACAGATTTATTTTATTTTCCTCAAACAGATATGTCTCAGGGAGATGAATTCGTTACCATCTTTGAATATCTTATTATGAAATTCGTAGCCTACATTGGAGTTATTCATAGTTTTTTTGTCAATGAGGCTGTTCCTTTTTTAATCATTTTGAATACGTTTATTTTCTCTTGTTTGACTTTTGTGAGTTTTACTTACTTGATCAAAACATCTGAAAAAAGGGAACAACATCTTGAAGAAGAAAGACCTGTGAAAACAACGATGCATCATATTTTGAATTTTGCAAAAATAGCAGCAGTCATTCTTATCATGAATTTATTTTTAATGACGAGTGATTGGTATACCGTGGTTTTGATTATTCCGTTGGCATTTCCAGTTTTGATTTTGTGGATGTATATAATGTGTAAAGAAAATATTGGACTCATCACCGGACTTGGTAGAACGGTTCATTTACTAAGCGGTTCTTTTGGAAAATTACTAGGAACGTATATGTTGACTTTGACGATTGGAATTTCATTTTTTATGATTACAGATACTTCGTTGATTTGGATTTACATCAAATTAGTAAGTATGAATTTAGTATTGACGCAAGACTTGATGGATCAATTTGCAGTAATTTCATTGACGTTTATTTCGACAGCGGTGTTGTATTTGATTTATCCATTATTGATTAGTGGAGTTGGATTATTGTATCATACACTTTTAGAAATCAAAGAAGCTCCTACTTTGAAAAATCGAATTCAAAACATTGGCAACGCTAAAGTGATTCAAGGAATGATTCGAGAGTGAAAAATGTTTGACAATGGACGTTGAACGTTTTACGAATGAGCACTTTTTTTTTAACTAAAGCTAAAAAATATTTAGATGTTTAATTTTTTTAAAACAAAAAATAGCATACTGACAAAATCCATTTGGATTATGTTGCTACTATTTGTTTATTCCAATTTGGCTTTTTCTTTTCAAAATTCACTACAAGAAGATTCTCCAAGAGAGAATTATTTGCAAAGTGAATTTGTAGAGAAAAAAATGAGTGAATCAGCTTGGGCAAATGCTAAATCTGGACTTGACTACAGCAATCACAAAACAAATAAAAAAAAGAAAAAAGCAGATGCTAATGAACCTGTAGATGATGGCGACTACTCAGCTGCTGTGGAAGAAGATGAAACTGCACTTCCTG
Organism: Saprospiraceae bacterium; assembly: GCA_045106765.1. Lineage (GTDB taxonomy): Bacteria > Bacteroidota > Bacteroidia > Chitinophagales > Saprospiraceae > CAJQQY01. Next base: position 14,933 of record JBGCFD010000230.1, read on the forward strand.
AAGAAGGTAGTTTTTGGAGTGGGTTTTTTAAATTTTTATTTATTGCCATGGCAGTAATTATTTTGGCTTTTATCATTGCAAATATGGTTGGAGCAGAAGGCTGGGCATTGGCACCGAGCAATAAAAAAATAAAACCTCAAGCTGCTATCCCAATCACTTTAGCTAATATCGAAGAGAGAATTCACGAGTCTGACTTGGATCGATATATTAGAGAAGCTTTAGAAAAAGAAAACTACCCAATGGCGGTTCGATTATATTATTTAGCAATCATCAAAGAGTTGTCTTTGAAAAAATGGATCAAATGGAAAAAAGATAAAACGAATCGAGATTATATTCGAGAGTTGAGCACTACAAATTGGCATTCGAATTTCAGATCTGTAACCACCCTATTTGAAAAAGTATGGTATGGAAAAAAAGAAATCGGTGGAATGGATTTTAGAGCTAGTGTCCAACCTCAATTTCAAGATATGTTAAAAGAGACTCAGCAAGCAAAAAAGAAAAATTAAAGTTAGAAAACTCAATCAATTAGTCAATCATGGCAGATAAAAAACCATTTTATATTTTAGGAGTTGCCGCAGCGGTTTTGTTATTGCTTTTCATTTTTTTGGGAAGTGGTGGAAGTAATTTTGATTGGTCAGAAAATTACGAAGCAGAAAGCAAAGAACCTTATGGAAGTTTTGTCATTCATGAAGTGTTGAGCGACTATTTCCCCAACAATAGTTTTACAGATATTGAAGAAGGTCTTTTGGAAGAACTACCTACTTCTGAAGGTATCAAAAGTAATTATGTTTTTATCGGAGAAAGTATGTTTTTGGATTCGACAAATATCGCATCTTTATTAAATTATGTGCGAGCAGGAAACACCGCATTTATTTCAAGTAAAACTATTCCATTTGATTTAATGTATGAGTTGTACAACCAAGAATGTAATTACGAACCTTGGGACGATTATGCTATTCTTACCGACACGACAGTCAATTTTAATTTCCTACATCCTCAATTACAAAAAGAAAAAGGATTTTCCTGCCAATTTTTAGATGAAAATAAACCCGCAGGTTACGGTTGGAATTATATTGACAGCGCATATTTTTGTGAAGAACCACATAGTATGATTCAATTAGGTACAATTAACAATCAAGTTAATTTTGCTAAAAAAGAATATGGATTTAATGGTGGTGCATTTTATTTACACACTACTCCAATTAATTTTACCAATCTTAATTTACTGCAAAAAAAAGGAATAACATACGCTAACAAAGTTTTTTCACACTTAAACGAAGGAGACATTTACTGGGATGAATATAGTCGAGTAGGCGAAGGATTTGGACGAGCTTATAACCAAAGACGAAGTGGCAGAAGTAACCGAACAATTGCTTCGGAAGAATCCTTGAAATATATTTTAGCTCAACCAAGTTTAGCTTGGGCGTGGTATTTAATGATTGGAATGGGCTTTTTGTATTTGTTTTTTAGAGCAAAAAGGAAACAGCGAATCATACCTGTTTTGGAACAAAATGAAAATACATCATTTGAATTTATCTCAACTATTGGTCGATTATATTTTTTACAAAATGATCATAAAAAATTATGTCAGCAAAAGATGAAATTATTCTACGCTTACATTCGTGATCGATATAATCTCAACACGACAAAAGTGGATGATGAATTTATGACAAAATTGATCGCTAAGTCTGAGGTACCTTTGCCAATTCTTAAAAAGATTTTTGATTTTTATAAAAACATAAAGTCTTCACCATTTGTTTCTGAACAAACATTGATTGATTTTCATTTGCGGATGGATGAGTTTTATAAAAATTGTAAATAGGTGTCAGGACAGGAGTGAGGTCATGCACTTTGCTTGCTGTCAGAAGTCAAGAGCTTTGTGTTATTCAAGCTATTGGATTCTTTTACTCGTCGAAATACCTTCCTCGTTTTTCCCAAAAATGATTACCTTTCACTTCATTTTTGTAAAAAAAGATTTGTAAAAGATATGATTCGATTAACGGATGTTGTCAAAAATTTAATCATCATAAATGTGATTCTTTTTGTAATCACAATGATTATTATGGGTGAGTCTCCAATTAAAGACTGGCTAATATTTCATTACCCTGGAGCGAACTCAGATGGGATTGGTTTTCAACCTTTACAAATTGTAACTCACATGTTTATGCATGGATCAATAATGCATATATTATTCAACATGATAATGTTAGCCTTTCTTGGACCACCTTTAGAAATGACTTGGGGCCCGAAAAAATTTCTATTTTTCTATCTTTTTGCTGGACTCGGAGCACTAGCTCTTCATGTAGTTGCCAATTATATCGAGATTCAAAATGGTGGTTTTCCTGGAAGAGTTCTAGGTGCTTCAGGCGCAGTAATGGGAATCTTAATCGGATTTGGTTATAATTTTCCAAATCAAAAATTACAATTAATTTTTCCACCAATAACATTGACTGCAAAGCAATTAGTTTTTGGAGTTATTGCTCTTGATTTAGGAATGGGACTATTTTCTAATGGGACAGGTGTTGCTCATTTTGCACACCTCGGAGGAGCATTATTTGGATTTCTTTTAATTCAATATTGGAACAAATTCGGTTCAAGGTTGTAATTTGTTTATTGACAAAATGCAACTCATTTGCGAAATGCTTGTTTAAATAAAGATGTCCTTAAAAAAAGCAAATTGAAAATACATTCGTTATATTTTCATCAAGTGTTTAATTTGACGGACGCTTAAATAGATTCTTCAACAAATCCTATTTTTGTAAATCAAGTTAAAGCTGAAATCAACTCTTCCGTCGGTCGTTTTTGATTTCAATTTTAATTTGACAATAGGTTTTACTCAAGAACATAAAAAATTAAAATTTTAATTATGGTTACCTCCATTTGGGACGATTTAAAAAGAGAATTTAGTTCAGGAAATATGATCACTCGGTTGATTATAATTAATGTGGTAATATTTGTGGTAATCAATTTAGTTAAACTAGGTTTTGCAATTGCCTATCCCGGAGTATCTCCTTTTGAAAATGGATTTCAAGATTTCCTTCATTTGTTTTGTATGTCTTCAGATGGATGGTTTTTATTAACTCATCCATGGATCCCAATTTCAAGTATGTTTTTACATGAAGGATTTTGGCATATTGTATGGAACATGTTATTTCTATATTGGTTTGGAAAAATCGTTGGTGGTTTTATTGGAGATCACCATGTTGTGCCATTATATTTGTTGAGTGGACTTGCTGGAGGAATCGCATTTTATTTGAGTGATGTTTTAATTTATGGGAGTACTGGTTTTGCATTAGGAGCTTCTGGTGCAGTCAATGGAATTGTACTTGCATCTGCGATTATTGCTCCTGATTACATCATGCGATTATTGTTTATTGGTGATGTCAAATTAAAATACGTTGTTGCAGTTTTACTTTTTCTAAATCTGATTTCAATAGCTAATGTAAGTAATACAGGAGGTGCGTTTGCGCATCTTGGAGGCGCACTATTTGGTTGGTTTTATATTTACCAATTAAGATCAGGAGGTTTCGATATGTCTGGACCAGTCAATAATATTATCAATGCTTTCCAAACTTTTTTCCAAAATATTTTTGGATTTTTTACTGGTAGAAAAAATAAACTTCGCGTAGAATATAAAAATCCAAAAAGTAAATCTGCTTCAAAATCTCGATCATCGATGGGTGGTTTTGGTAGAAGTAGAGGAAATTCAAAATCTGATAACAACCCTACTTTACCACACCAAGAACGAGTGGATGCTATTCTAGAAAAAATTAAAAAATCAGGTTACGAAAGTTTGACAGAAGAAGAAAAAGAATTTTTATTCAATGCAAGTAAAAAGTAAAATGAACTAATTCAACGTCAAATGAATAAAACTTAACAGTTACTCAAAAACCTATTTTTTTCAAAAACTAACATTGTGGGAAGATTCGAAAAATTTATGCGGTGGATTAATGTGTTAGTCATCTTTGCAACCTTCTTTGCTTACCTCTCCCCTTTTATCAATCCTAGTCGATTTTGGCAGTTTTCATTTTTTGGTTTGATTTACCCTTGGTTATTGTTGAGCAATATCATCATGGTTATTTTTTGGCTTTTTAGAAAAAAGAAATATTTTTTTCTTTCATTGGGCTGCATCATTTTAGGATGGGGGCATGTGACAAGTTTTGTTGGTTTCAATTTTTTTGAAAAAATAAAAACTGAAAAATTAATTACGATTGGAAGTTATAATGTTAAGAATTTGTCACGAGTTAGAATTGGAGAAAAAGGCTCAGAAACAAGAATACTACAAGAAAATGATTTTATCCATTTTTTAAAAAGAGGAGAAGAAATTCAAATTCTTTGCACCCAAGAAACGACCAAATTCAATTCTAAGTTTTTTAAAGAAAGATTCAACTTTCCATTCGTCCATTCATATCAACCAGATGGTACTTTTATTTTTTCAAAATACCCTATAGTAAATTCTGGAGGAATAAATTTTGGCACACTTACTAATTCATGCTCTTGGGCAGATTTAATCATCAATGAAAAAAAGGTACGTGTATACAGTATTCATTTTCAATCCAATCAAGTTTCAGGTACTGCCGACAAAGTCCGACAAGAAGGAGATTTGACCAAAAAAGAAACACTCAAAGACATTAAAGGAATGATGGGAAAATTCAAACATTATGCAAAACTTCGAGCTGAACAAGCTCAAAAAGTAGTGAATCATATTGCAACATGTCCTCATCCAGTTATCGTTTGTGGTGATTTTAATGATACCCCAGAATCTTATACTTACCATCTTTTGACCAAAAATTTAAATGATTCTTTCAAGGATAAAGGAACAGGATTTGGCACTACTTATGCGGGAAGTATTCCTGCACTTCGCATTGATTACATTTTGACACATGAAAAAATAAAGGTGCAAAGTCACGAAATTTTAAAAGAGAACTATTCTGATCATTTTCCAGTTATATGTAAAATTTCTTTTTGAGACATGAGGTTTGGGTATTGAGATGAGCTCGTTTCTCAATATCCAATACTCTATGTCTCAATATTTTTTTTCAAAAAAACATTAAGAAATAATACAACATGACATTTTTTTTAAAAACGAAATATGTAATTTTGCCGCATGAAAAATGAGCTTTATATTCAAAACAGTCTAACGAGACAAAAAGAACTTTTCCAACCGATTACTGATGGTTTCATTGGCATGTACGTTTGTGGACCTACAGTTTATAGTGATGTGCATATTGGTAATTGTCGAACCTTTGTAAGCTTTGATGTTATCTATAGATATTTGATGCATTTGGGATACCAAGTTCGCTATGTTCGAAACATTACCGATGTGGGACATTTGACAGATGAAGGCGAAGATAAAATGTCAAAAGGTGCAAAATTGGCTAAGTTAGAACCAATGGAAGTCGCCCAAAAATATACAGTTGGTTTTCATGATATGATGAAAATTTTCAACACTCTGCCTCCGAATATTGAGCCACGAGCAACGGCTCATATCATCGAACAAATCGATATGGTTCAACAAATTATTGATAATGGTTTGGCTTATGAAGCAAATGGTTCTGTTTATTTTGACACCATCAAATTTGCAGAAGAGCAAAAAGTTTATGGAAAATTATCAGGTCGAAAGATAGAAGACTTACTCGTAGAAACTCGTGATGATTTAAAAAATCAAAGTGAGAAAAAACATCCTTCTGATTTTGCAATTTGGATGAAAGCATCTGACGAGCATATTTTACGATGGGATTCTCCGTGGTCAGTTGGATTTCCAGGATGGCATTTAGAATGTTCTGCGATGAGTACAAAATATTTAGGAAAAACTTTTGACATTCACGGAGGTGGAAATGATTTAAAATTCCCGCATCATGAGAATGAAGTAGCGCAAAATCATGGCGCATGTGGTTGCCAACCTGCCAACTATTGGGTTCACACCAACATGCTCGAAATGAATGGTAGAAAAATGTCAAAGAGTGATGGAAATACTATCACACCTCAGCAACTTTTTTCAGGTGACAGTCCGCATATCTCTCAAGCTTACAGTCCTATGGTGGTTAAATTTTTCATGCTTCAAGCACACTATGGAAGTACTTTAGATATTACTGACAAAGGATTGCAAGATGCTGAAAAAGGATATCGTCGACTAATGGAAGCTAATACATTATTGCAAAAAATGAAATCTGTTAATGGAACTACTTCAGATCTTGATACTGAAATCAATGATTTGATGGGTAAGGCTTTCCAACAAATGAGTGATGATTTCAATACTCCAATGGCAATGGCTCGACTATTTGAATTAGTAAGTAAAGTGAATGGATTGAGCGCAGGACATCTTTCTAACAATGATATTACAACTGAAACCTTGGAGAAATTAAAAACAACTTTCCATACTTTCATTTATGATGTTTTTGGATTGTTGGATGAAGAAAATAGCGGCGATGGTGGAAACGAAATTACAGATGGGTTAATGCAACTCATCATAGAATTACGACAAAATGCTCGTGAAAGTAAAGACTGGGGAACCTCTGATAAAATTCGAGATTCACTCAAAGAACTAGAAATTCAAGTCAAAGATGGAAAAGATGGAACGACTTGGAGTAAGAGTTAATTTATAAAAACTTCGATTAAAAATGCACTTTGTAACAATACATTTACAAAGTGTTTTTTTATTCCTCAAACTAGTCTAAATGTAAGAAAGGAACTGATTCATATATTTATGAACAGCTCCTCTCTAGGTCAGAAGTTTATCTTTTTCCAAAAAATTACTGAATTGCGTAATTCAATCTTTTTGGAATGTATATCTTAAATGTCTTTTTAGTTTGATGTTTTTGCCCTTTCGAAAAAATTGTATTATTGATTTTTTTTGAGGTCAAAAGTAAGGTTTTCGCATCGCCAATCAATGAACAATCTAACTCAAAATTCTTTTTATTGATAACATAACTTAATGTATAATCAGATAGATTTTCGGATTCATCTATTATTAATGTCTCCACTAATAATTCATCCTTTTCCCATTGTACAAATTCAATTTCGCCATCTAATTGAGTAATCAATGAAGTGGTCAAATTATGAACTGAAAAAAATTGGGATACTGTTTTTAGATTTTTGGAAGGAGTAATCAGGGAGGATAAAAAAATACAGAGTGTAAGTATTCTCATGTCCTGTTGTGTTTGTTGAGTCAAATATATAGGAAATAAAAACACGGCACAATCTACAATTTTGAAAAAACAATCATATGTAGAGAGTTAATGTGACACGTCTTTTTGACTCCGTAAATCTTTTTTTTTATACAATAAAAAAACACACATCATAATTATCTGGTTATCAGCACTTAAAGTAAGAGATAATATTTAAATTCAAAAATGATTATAATATCGAATCATTTTTATGTAACAGATTTTAATTCATTTTTTGGAAAAAAAATTGGCAATCGTCTTAATTTTGAATGACAAATTAGAAATTATTGAAAGTCATTTTTTCCATTACCTTTGATTTCTAAAAAACTAAAAACCGTTCTTAGGCAAATTCTATGATTAAATCAAAAAGCATCAACAGAAATATTGATCTAATTCTTTTTGATTTAAAACATACAATTTCGTTTCAGAATCAAATAAAAAATACATGAGTTTACATTGGCATGATTCCCTCAATTTTATTTCTAAGCTTCGTCCTCGTCGCATATGGAATATCATTAAAGTGATGTTTTCTTTTTATTTGACCCGTTGGACGGGCAAAGCGATTCAATGGGGGCTACCTTTTACTATTTCAATGGAACCGACCACCGCTTGTAATTTGCGGTGTCCTGAGTGCCCGAGTGGTCTTCGGGCTTTTTCTCGCCCAACGGGAAATCTGAAAGAAGATTTTTTTAGAAAAACGATAGATGAACTCCATCGTGAATTAATGTATCTCATTTTTTACTTTCAAGGTGAACCATACATTAACCCGAATTTTTTGGATATGGTAAAATATGCTAGTGACCGAGGAATTTATACGATTACTTCTACCAATGGACATTTTCTAAATGATGCAAATGCAAAAAAAACAATTGAGTCAGGTTTGGATCGGATGATTATCTCCGTTGACGGAACGACCCAAGAAGTTTATGAAAATTATCGAAAAGAGGGAAAATTAGAAAATGTTTTAGAAGGAGCAAAAAATATTATACGATGGAAAAAGAAAATGAAGTCAAAAACACCTCATGTTATTTTTCAATTCTTAGTAGTCAAACCCAATGAACACCAAATTCCAGATATTTACCGATTGGCAGAAGAAATTGGAGTAGATGAAGTCAAATTGAAGACAGCTCAAGTCTATGATTACGAAAACGGAAATTCACTTATTCCTTCCATTGAAAAATATGCTCGGTATAAAAAACAAGAAAATGGAAAGTATATCATCAAAAATGAACTACTCAATCATTGCTGGAAATTATGGCATAGTTGTGTGATCACCTGGGATGGATTAGTTGTGCCTTGCTGTTTTGATAAAGATGCTACACACCGTTTGGGAGATTTAAAGGACGCAAATTTTCAAAAAATATGGCAAAGTGATGAATACTATCACTTTAGAAAAACTCTACTGAAAGGTCGAGACCAAATAGATATTTGCACTAATTGTACAGAAGGATGTAAGGTTTGGGTTTAATTTCGAAAAAAATTACATTTTTTTATTAAAAATGTAATTTTTTTAAAATTTATTTTCAATTGACTATCAATGAATTATAAATTTCAATTTATTTAATTTAAGTTTACATAGGCGTTTCCCTAAAAAAGCTTGCAAACATGCAAAGATTAATTGAAAAATCCAAAATTTTACCATAACTTTGTAGCTCGCTTTTGGATATAGAAACTAGTTATTTTTCCCATCAACACTCGCCCATTCATTGGGGCAAAGCATTCATACAATTTTCGAGAAATTTAAATTTACTGATACATACATGAGTAAACTGCGTGTAGCACAGGTTCAATGCCTTCGCACAAAAGTTAGTTCTGAGAAATGATAATACATAAACATCGTCTTAAAAAATTTGAACTAACAAATCTTGAGGAACTACACCAGTTTGAATTTTGTTACTATTAAACATTGTAGCAATATTCTATTTTTTTTAAAACCATTTTTAGTTAATTCCTCAAATCAGACAGCAAGATGACCTACAAGACAATTTGGACCGGACGCTTAGAATTTGGAAGCGCAAGAAGTTACGAAAAGGTATTAAAAATGTACCAACACCGAGTAGAAAGTTATTACAAATTTGACATTCTACTTGAAGAAGAAGAAATCTTTGATGAGGAATCCGCCTCACTCACAGTTCCTCGATTTATTACTCAAGGCACTAAAAAAAGCTGGAAAAATACGATCAGCATGCTAGAGTATGTTGCTCAATTTGCAGTAGCTGGCAATATGACTGCATGGATGACTGAGAATGGTAAAATTCTACACCATGGCATCATTGAACCTAAAAGTGATAGATCTGCAGTTCAAGCTTATTTAAAAGGGCGAGAACTATTGGAGAAAAAAGGGAAAGAAGATGAGGCTATTAAGTCATTAAATAAAGCCATCGAAAAATACGATCGTCATGCACAAGCATACGAACGTAGAGGATTTATCAACTTTAGGTTGAAAAACTATGATGATGCTATTTATGATTTTACTAAAAGTATTGATTTTTCTCCAAGCAATCCAGAACCATATTTTGGCCGAGGTAATGTGGAGAAATTGAATAAGAACTGGGAGAATGCAATTAAAGATTTTGATTTAGCAGTTAAAACTTCCATTCCTCTTCAACCGATATATTGGCAATCACGGCGATACAAAGCTCAATGCCATTTCGCTATAAAAGATTATGCAGGAGCTATTCCTGATCTTAAATTTTTCTGTGCAAGAAATTTCAAACCAGGAAATCCAAATATTCCTTACAAAAGAGCAGTTTGGTTTGACTACGGAAAAGCATTATTAGAAACTGGAGATTATGAAACTGCGTTCAACGCTTTTGACCAAGTCTTAAATATCGAAGAAGGAAAAGATAGAATCTCTGAAGCCGATAAATATATTTACCGAGGTATTGCTAGAGAAAAAGCTGGAAAGAATGGATTCTTAAAAGACTGGAAAGAAGCTGAAAAATTGGGTTCTAAAAAAGCAACTCAATTATTGAAACGAAGATAATTTTTCCAATTCAAGATTATAAAAAAAGGGTATCGACAAATTTGTCGATACCCTTTTTTTATAATCTTGAATCTTAGTTTTTATTTATCCGTCTCAGCTTTCATTTTCTCTGCATTTTCTGCCATTTGCAACGCTTCGATGATTCCTTCAATATCACCTCCAATCACTTTATCTAATTTATTTAAAGATAAACCAATTCGATGATCTGTAACTCGATTTTGAGGAAAATTATAAGTTCTTACTTTGTCAGAACGGTCACCTGAGCCTACTAAGGATTTTCGCTCTGCAGCAACTTTAGACTCATGTTGATTCTTTTGAGTTTCATGAATTTTTGCATAGAGTCGATTCAAGGCAATATCTTGATTTTTATGTTGCGAACGACCATCAGTACTCTCTGCTACAATTCCTGTAGGAAGGTGCGTAAATCGAACACCTGATTCCGTTTTGTTTACATGCTGACCTCCTGCCCCACTCGCTCGAAAAGTATCTCTACGTAAGTCTGCTTTGTTAATATCAATATCTTCCATTTCGAATTTAGGCATCACAACCACAGTTGCTGCCGAAGTGTGAACACGTCCTTGCGATTCTGTTTTTGGAACTCTTTGTACACGATGTGCGCCGGATTCAAATTTTAATTTCCCATAAACATCCGTTCCATTGATTTCCAAAACAATTTTATTATAACCTCCAACTGATCCTTCGTTGATTGTAATTGGCTCAACTTTCCATCCTTGAAGAGAAAAATATCGAGAGTACATTTTATACAAATCTCCTGCAAATAAACTTGCTTCATCTCCCCCTGCTCCTGAACGAATCTCAAATATTACATCTTTCTCATCTTCAGGATCTTTTGGAATTAGTAGAATCTTAATTTTCTCTTCTAAGTCTTCTTGTGTAGGTATTAATTCATCTAGCTCCTCTTGAGCCATCTCTTTCATTTCTTCATCAACTAACATCTCCTTGGCAGAGTCAATATTCTCTAAAACCGATTTATACTTTTTGTATACATTTACGATATCTTGAAGACTCTTATATTCTTTATTCAACTTGGTAAATCGATCCATATCAGATACGACAGAAGGATCACCTAATTGCTCCTCGATGTAAACATACTTCTCGTAAATAGCTGTTAATTTATCTAACATTTCTTATAGTTTAATTTTACTTGATTTTGTTTTGAGAAAATCAAAACACGTTTAAAACAGATTTTTTTATAAAAAACAAAAGGTAGGTACAAGCACAATATACTTGTATGAAGCTATTTAGCGTAGCTAATAAAAGAAGAGACTTTGTGAATTATACATTTCTATTTTTTTTTATAGAGGTAAAAGCTTGTCACCTCAAAAATGTGGTGCAAAAATAAACTTTATCCGCAGAGTACCCAAATAGGGCTTGCAAAAAATTAATAGATTTGGCTTTTGATTTTTCACAGAGAAAATCAAAAGCCTGATGATAAATATAAAAGTGGTTTTATCTTAATTATTTCTCTTAAGATGGAAAGAGAATTTAAACTATTGATTAGTTGAATTAGGGACGCGTATTTTATCTTTGATGGACTGGATTAAGGCTGGAGAAACTTTTCGTCTATGGAATTTACTTTTTAAAAAATCTCTGAAAGATTGTTCTTGATTAAGTAATTCTTTGAAGGAAGGATTTTTTCTTATTTCTTTGAGTAGTTCTATTTCCGCTTCTTTCGTTAACTCATTATCTAAATACATCGTGACTTTTTGTACTAGTTGCTGATAATTAGTTGTGTTATCCATGACTTAAAATTTTAAACTACTCTCAAAAATACATGAAATTCAACAATCAAAATCATTCATCAAAGGATTCCAGACTAATCCAATCGAATCATCCATCGAACTTAGGCAACTTGCCGGCTCAAATATGGGTGACTGAAAGGTGATTAATCCGCTATTCATTTTCTGAATATTTATTTTATTGATGAATTGAAAATTGCTGTCTTTCTGATTTGAAAATAGTTGATGAATAAATTGGAGAGTAAAATGTACTCTCTATTTTTAATTTCTCGAAAAATATATTTCACAAAAAAAGGTGACACTTAATCCCTCGCATTTTTTATCAAAAAATTACGCAAAGGATCAAATGTCACCTAAATAATTACTTTTTTCTTTTATCCTTGTAGCCGTGGTCTGCGGCATATTTTGTCAATCTTTCTTTCAACATATTTCGAGCTCGGAACAATCTAGATCGAACCGTTCCTATCGGAATATCAATGATTTTAGAGATTTCCTCGTAGGTAAACCCTTCAATGTCGCAAAGCAAGATTACAGTTCGGAAGTCTACTGCCAAACTATTAATTGCTGTAGTTACTTCATCACCCATCATGGCTTGATAAAGTTCTACTCGTAGATCCACATAACTAGAGTAAGGATTATCTCCTTCTTCATTGTGATAGTGAATAATTTCTTCGAAATCAACAGCCTTTGGTCGTTTTACCTTTTTTCTATAACGGTTGATAAACTCGTTTTTCAAAATTTTAAACAACCACGCTTTTGCATTGGTACCTACAAGATATTTATCGATAAATCGATAACTTTTCAAGTATGTTTCCTGCACTAAATCGTCTGCATCAGTCTCATTGTAAGTGAGGTGATAGGCGAAAGTTTTTAACGCATCTGCATGCGGCAAAAATTCTTCTTCGAAAATTTGATCGTGATTTCGCTTAGTCAAAATGTCGTCTGTTATTAGTAACATAAAGTTAAAAATTTATCCTTCGTTGTCAAATTAATTGAACGGTGAAGGGAATGACAAGCATGCATTTACTTGATTAAAATTGATTATCAAG
>JBGCFD010000231.1:0-25932 GCA_045106765.1 Saprospiraceae bacterium
ATAAAAGGAGAGAAGGGAGTTGTGACGAAAAAATTGATTAAACTATAATTTATCTTTTTCGAAATTATAATACTTGGGTTTGAAGAAAGTGGAATAAAATATTAATAGCCTCAAATTTAAATTTGGGGCTATTAAGTAGTCTGAGATAAGTGATATAGGAAAAAAATGAACCCGCCAGAATAAAATATCAACGGGTTCAAACTAACTAACACACGCCTTTAATTTTTATTCTTGAAATATGTCTAAAATAGAGATTTAAGGTTAATAAATAAAAAAGATACTCTATTTTTTTGCTCTGTCTACTAGAAGATTTTAGTTTCTATCTTCCTGACCGATCTAAATTACTACTATTCGCCTGTTGTTTTCCCATCATCAACACATCTTGAATATTCACATGTGAAGGTTGAGTCGCAATAAAATAAATGGTATTCGCAACATCTTCTGCACGAAGCGGTTGAAAGTCTTTATAAATATTTGCACGCTCTTCATCCCAATCAAATCGAACTCTTGCAAATTCTGTTTCTTCCACATGTGCTGGGCTTACTTGACTAACTCGCAACCCATGTTTATATAAATCCAAACGCATTCCTTTCGTCAAAGCATCTACAGCATGCTTGGTCGCACAATATACATTTCCCTTTGGGTATACTTCATGTCCAGCGGTGGAACACACATTAATAATATGCCCTTTTTGTCGAGCAACCATACCAGGGGAAATTAATCGAGTCAAATATAACAATCCTTTTACGTTAGTGTCAATCATGGTTTCCCAATCATCTAATTTACCCTCGTGAATTGGTTCAAAACCTTTTGCTAACCCAGCATTGTTAATCAATAAATCAATTGAATTAAATTCTTCAGGAAGTGAGGCAATAGCAGCTTGAGCATCATCAATTCTTCTAACATCGAACTCTAAAGTTTGTACTTCTGTTGGATACTTTTTTTCAAAATCAGCTTTGATATTTGCTAATCGTTCACTTCGTCTTCCAGTCAAAATTAATCGATAGCCATTGCGGGCAAAAATAGTTGCCGTTGCTTTTCCTATACCTGATGTGGCTCCTGAAATCAAGACTACTTTTTCAAAGTTTTCATTTCGTTGAGGAATTTCATCAGTAAATGTAAATGTATTGTTATTTTTTTTAGTGTCAGATTTATTTAGTTTTAAATCTTCTTTTTTCTCAATGGAAGATTTACTTAAATCTTGGAAAATGTCATCTAAGTTTGTTGAAGTTGCAGGGCTGTTATTTGATCCGATTGCACCTAAAAATGCTCGATCATTTGTTTCTGTTTTTAGTTCGGGATTAATTTTGCAAGCTTGATGATAATACTTTGATGCTTTTTTAAATTCTCCAAAACGGTAGTGCATTAATGCCAAATCATAACTAACAAAGCGATGGTTTTTTTGTAATTCTTTTGTGAATTCGAATTGTCGTAAAGCCTTTTTTGGTTTTTTCAGATGTTCATCTAAAATTAATCCATACCGATAATGTGCATCGGGATTACTATCGTCAATTTTGATGGAAAGTTTAAAATAGTTAGCTGCTTGATCTTGTAAATCTGGAAACTTAGTCGATGTTAAGATACCTAACTGATAATATAAATCTGCATTTTTACTATCAACTTCTAAAGCTTTTTCCAAGTAATTTTTACTTAATAAATAATCTCCTTTTTTATCTGCTAATTCAGCCAATTGAACATAAGCATCTAAATGATTAGGATCTAGTTTTATTACTTTTTCTAATTCTCTTCTAGCTGCTTTATTATTTTCTCCTCCTTTTAAAAGGTTCAATGCATATTCATATTTTACAACAACATTATCGTCATTTTCTTCAACGATTTCTCTCAAAAGGTTTAACCCAGCATATAATTTCCCTTTTTTTATTAAGTCATTTCCTTTTTTTAATTGCTCTTGCCAAGTAAGTTTTATCTCTTCTTTTTTCTCTAGTTTAGGACTAGAGCTATTGGATAAAGTGAAATTTCCAATCATATCATCAGAATCTAATTCCTCATCATCATCATGAAATATTTCATCCAAAATTGGATGAGAACGAACATTACTTTTGGTAGATTCTATCTTTTTACTTTCAATTTTCTCTTCAATCGTATTTTCTTCTTCAATGGCTTTATTGATTGCGTTCTCAAAAACATCATCTGTTTTTACAGGTGTCAAATCACTTAATTTTTGTACCGTATTTATTGTAGAACTCTCTTTTGTTGAAACTATATTTTCTTTGTTTTCAACAGTTTGATTTTCAATTTGAAAATCTTTTTTTCGATGTTGAATTAATTTATCAAGCAAGGGGGTTTTACCTTTTTTCTTAATGTTTTCTTCTGATATTCTAAGTACCTCATCATCATTGTTATTTTGAACTACATCTGGAAGGAGTGATGACTTTTCAATTGGTTCAGGTTGAGTGGTATCGATAATTTCTTTAGGTTCAATTGTGGCTGCTAATTCTTCTTCAATGTTTTTTTCTACAACTTCCTCTATTTGCTCATTTGTTTTTTCTTCAGGTATATCATTTTGTAACAATATATTTACATGGGACTCTTCTTCTTTGTTTGGCGTTTCAATTGTTGGTGGAATAGGCGTAATTGCAATTGGAGTTGAAGAGGCTAGGGGAGCAGTTACTTGTGGAATTTCACCATTTGCAATTGCTTGTTTTAATGCATCATGTAAACCCGGTTTGTTCATAGCCTGGAAAAATAACTCATAGCTATTTTGAGTCAATTGCTCGTAAGTCCAGAAATTTGAATTTTTTAATAATTTCAGGAAGTCACCCATTTCTGAAGAGATACTTCTAATCACTTTTAGGTGTTCATCAAATGCATCTAATTCGTTGGTTGGAATTTGTCTTCGTTCTTTTCTTAGATCCAAATACTGGTCTTGCCAAAAATTCATATATCGAATAACATGTGTCATTCGATCAAATTCAGTTGGCACATTTTCAAAAGAATTTGTTCCTTCTACTTCTTCATAACCATCTATAATAATTGGTTGGACACGATTATTCATCGTCAATTCTTGAAGCATAAAAAGGCTTCGACTCATACAATTGACATTCTTCAAAAAATTAGTACTGATAAGAATAAAAATAAAATATGGAGTTGTCTTCAATTGCTCTTGTAGTGATGTTTCTCCTCTTTGGTGGCTCATTTTGATATGATCCAATTCAATTCCGACTCTAGAAAGGTGATGATCTATGTTTTGTGCAATAGCTTGATTATCAACTGAATAGACTAGATGAAATTTATTATTATCCATTTTCTTAATTGTTTGAATATTGGTATTTTTTAAAGAAAGTAGTTAGTGAAATGAAGCATCAATTATTCAACATTTGTACTTAAAATCTCTTGAACATTTTCCTCAAATTCTTTTTTGAAATTTTCAAATTCGCTGGTTGCTGGGCCATTAAAACCCGTATGGATTTTTGTCACTTTATCATTTTTGTCAATAAAAATCATAGTAGGAAATGACAAAATATGATTCAACATAGGCATTGATTGAGCGGCTTCTTTTTTATTAGAATAACCTGCAATGAGCATTTCATAAGGTAAATCTAATTTGTCTTTATATCGTTTTACGGAAGCTGTCGCTTTTTTTAACTCCCGATGTTTTTCGAAAGCTAAAGCTACGACTTCCAGATCCGTGTGTTTATTGTTATTTAAATATTCTTTTAAAAAATTAGTCTCGTCTCGACAGTTGGGACACCATGTTCCAAAGATTTGAATGATCTTAGCTTTGCCTTTAAATTTCTCATCGTTGAGGGAAACCATTTTCCCAGATGTGTTTGGAAATTCAAATTCAATTTTATCATATCCTTCTTTTAGGAAAGTCAAATCATTAGGATTAGTTAATTTGACATTATCATTTTTCTTAGCTTTCCAAACTGTTTTGTAATGCTTTCCAGATCGAAAAGAACCAATCATAGTACTGTCTGATGCATCGATTTTTGCTTCATATAAAAAAGCATGAGCACCATCAAATACGGAAAGATAGACTTTATTATCTTGGATTTCTCCTTCCAAAAATCGATAGTCACCTGTTTCAGTCATAAAAGTTCCAGTCACTATATTTTCATTTTGTGTAAATTCTCCAATACCATCGTAAGGGTTTTCATCGAGAAAAGTGACCTCCCATTTTCCACTAATATCCATTGCTGGTTTTTTCTTGACAGTTGAAAATCGATGAGCTTCTCCATGTTTAGCTATGAATGGAATTTGATAACTTCCACGAGAAGGAACCACCCAAACCCCTTCCATAACTCTTTCTTCAAAAATTGCTTTGATATAAGATTCATATAATGGAAAATTTATTACTACAGTATCTTTTGCAGTTGCACGATCAAGACCGATGGTTACATCATCTATCCGAATGCGCTCTTCCCCATTGATAATTTCTATGTGAAATTCAGTTTCAGTATCATGAATAACTTCGAAGTTAAATGGCAACTCACCATCAGTAACTTCATCGAATTCAAGTCCCATTAATTCTGGAAGTGGTTCTGCTTTTTTGTTGACTATCTTTGGTCGATTGTCTAATTTAAGAACTGCCCGCCATTTACCTGGAGGTAATCCTTCGAAGCCAGTATCGACTGTGATGCAAGATTGTAACAGTATACTTACAAAAAGGCAAAGGAATAGAATTGGTGTATTTTTCATGTATTGTATGTTGATTAATCTCAATTTTATTTTACTAAGAACGACTTCCTACAAGGTGATCCTTTTTATATTTAAATAAAACATTAAAGGAAGTTAAACTTCCATAAATTCGAGTTATGTATTGTTGTAAATTTACTTTTTCTTCATCGGTTAATTTGCTGCTATTGATGCGTTGTTCCATTACCCGTAAACGATCTCTCACCATGACAATTTTATGGAAAAATGTATCAATAGGCATTTCTTTAGGTTTCATATTACTATCGGCTGGTTTTAGAACTAAAGTTCCACCATCCCATTTATCTCCCAATTCTACCACATCGGTCAGACCTGACCATTTCTGTAAAATTTTCTCTAATGATTTTTCTGCTTCGGAGAAAGAAACTTCAGCGTCTGGCGGCATTGCTTCGATGACATCCCACTTGGTATATTCTTTACCGACATTTTTAATACCATAAGTCAAAAAGCATACTTCATAAGCAATTTTGTGTAAACGGATAACAACACCTTGACCGTAAGAAGGGTGATTGACTCGACTTCCAATCCCTAAAATTTGATTTGTTATTTCTGTCATATTGTAAATAGGATTTTTTTTGTTTAAAAATATAAAGAGTAATTAGAGTTTATTTTAAATGAAATCGTATAGTTACTCGTAAAACGTCTAACGTTCAACGTCCATCAAACAAAGTCTACTTTTTTTGCTTAAAATTACAAAAAAGTTTAATGTTTTAAAATCTTCTTTATGCGGGATAAATAAACATCAGTTACAGTCCAACTGTTTACCGAATTCAATTAGAAATTAAAATTTTGAATTATCTTTTAATAGATTTGACCCATCTCGATATAAAATAAATAAGCTCATTCATAGGAAGTGTTTCCAAATCGGTTTCGTCATATCCTTCCTCTGCTGTTACTGCTTTAAAATAAGTTTGGAATTCATTATAATCTTCCCAGATAACTGAACCGCTAGGTTGCTTTGGATGGAGAATTGTAGTAAACCAATTTCTAATAATCAAAACTAATCGTTCAGGACTATCTCCATAAACTTTAATGTCATTTCCTGACAAATCAGATAGTGCTTTTTGATAGCGAAAACTCACTTGCTCAATGATTAAATTTTGTTTGGTAGATAATCGACTTCGTTTTGATGCGCTTCGAATTCCAATATCTAGACCAAGTTCGAATGGCATATTAAAACGTGCGATTTCACCAGCTTTTGAAGCTACAATTCTGGATAGGTCGTGGATACTATATTTTGAATTTTTAATTAGTTGGAGGATTCGATCGATGCGCACAGCGCCAGAGTCAGTTGTTTGTGCCATTTGAGGTTTAAGCCCTAAATACACAAGTGTGAAAAGCATTGGATGGAGAAATTTTTTATAATCAGAATCAAATGGGCAATTGATAAATACATTTCTTTCAAATGTAGTTGAGGGCATTTAGGATGATTTTTATTAGGCTAAAAAATAGACTTCAAATTTTTTTTTGGCAAAAGTCTGGTGTTTCAAACTCCTAACAATTTGTTCCGATTTTAAAAATGGAAAAGTTGAGAATTGAATTAAATCCTTTTTGCAACTGTTCCATCATCTTCATGGATAATAATATGTGTCGCAAGGCCTCGAATAATCATTTCTTTAGCATTTTCGACAGCTTGATCCTGCGTTTCACAAATTCGATATGCTTTTTGAGCACCTTCTCTTTTGATGATCCAATGCTCCCCCCGAGCAATGATATGCAGGTTGTTTTTTTCTGGTGAACTTGCAGCGATGGCAAGTTTATGACCTACTCTTTTGATGACTCCTTCATCAGTTAAGGGTAACTCATTTGATTGACCTTCCATAATGGAATTTTTATTGATGGAAAAAATAGTTAAATTTTTCCCCTTCTGTTTTTTCTTTTTCATAATCCGTAGCTAAATTTCTGACTTGTGTGGTGGTGGTGTTTTCTCAAGGTTAAAACGCTGGTTATCAGTAGATTAGTGTGTTGTGTTTACTGAATTGTAAATGTGTAAATGTATTGTTATTTTTAAAATGTAGTATGTATGTTAATGCTCTAAAATACGATTTTTTAGAGAGAAATAAAAATTTTTGAAATAGGATTTTTAATCTAAAGAATTCCCCGATGATTGCATCGGGTGTAACAGCAGTAATGATATCTCATAAGTGAAAAAATCCCTCCCCACGACCGATTTTTTTCACCACATAGGCACATAGAAAACATAGGTAAAATTCTATGTTTTCTATGTGCCTATGTAGTGAAATTCTATTTTGATATTTATGAAACTGTTTTTTTTTGATTCTCTGTCAGCTTGCTGCGGAGTAGTTCAATGTTTTTATTTCTATCCTCAGAATTAAAATAAGACATATAAAAAAGAGACAAGCTTTCGTTTTTGAGGCTTTCTATCTTTCTTATATGCCTTGCCTAGTATAAAATTAAAACATGGAAACGGAAAGAATAATTATCATTTTACTTTTGTAAAATAATTTTTTCGGTTCCTACCTTTTGATCAGATTCTATTTTTAAAAAATAATTCCCAACATTTAATTGACTTAGATTTAAGACTTCTTTACTTGTAGAAGTATTAGCGCTAGCGTTAGAATTAAGTGTTTTTTCAAAAACTAGTTTCCCAGATAGATCGTAAAGTTGAGCATTAACATTCCCGTTCTCAGAATCGTTCCATTCCAAATTAATTATTCCATTTGATGGATTTGGGTAAGTTTTAAATTCAAATTTAGCTTTGGTAATATTATTATTCCCAACTTCTTCTTTGATTTGGAAATCCCAAATTCCTCTTCCATAAGTTCCATACCGAACAAGATTATCTTCTTCCAAAAATTCTACAGACCAATAAGTTTGAGCAGGAGCATATAAGCCAGACATGTCATACCATAAATCTTCGGTAACCACATAAACAAAGGGCCCAGCTTCTGTAGCAGCGAAAATCAAACTTTCATCTGCATTTGCCGCTAGGTCAAAAACCATGGTTTGAGGTAAACCGTTTGACATATCTACAAAATTTAGTCCTCCATCTGTACTTTTTAAAATCCCTGGGTTGCTGTAACCACTTCCTCCGAGGTAAACAGTTTCTTCATCAATTTTGGAAGGAAGGATTGTTTGTCCATAGAGGTAATGACCATTTGGAACATTTTGATTTCCCTCTGTCCAAGTCATTCCAGCGTCGTCAGATTTGAAAAAAGAACCATTATTTGTAGCCACATAAAATCGTTCAAAGTTTAATTTGGAAGAAGCGATAGCTGATAAAACACCTGCTCCGTTTGCTTTAAAATCATAAGGTAAATTGGTCGCAATAATTTCTCCTGCAATATATTCTAGCTTGATGAGAAATGATCCGGAACCATCCGTTACAGCACTTCCACCTGCGACGTAAACTAAATCATCATCCATATTTGGAGCATCCATCATTGGTGGAATCCAAACAGATTCGTCTTCAGAATCAATATCAAAAGATGCGATTACTCCACCACTTTGCGGATTAAAATAATAAGTACACCAACCACCTGGGTAAACATTCCACATTCTTTCTCCATTCAAACTAAAGGAGATATGTCCATAATCTCCAGAGATGGCTTGTTCAAATTCTAAGATGCCTTCATTTGAAAAATTAGTAAAAGCTCGTTGAAATCCTTGATCTTGAGAACCCGCATAAATATAATAATGACTCGGATCAAGGTCAGATCGAACATCATAATATTGACTTACGTTTAAATTTTCTAATCCAATATTTTGATATCCTTGTTGAAAATCGGAGTAGTCATTATGATTAATTGAAATTCCACCATCATTACCAATGAGTAAAAACGGATCGCTATTAGCATTTTCAAATTCGTTAAAAGACATCATGTCAGCATGTATTTTAAATTCTACATCATCATAATATTCCCACCAATCGGCTACTTTTGACCAAGATGAACCACCGTTGGTTGAAATATAACATTCGTTGCTACCGGCGTATAAAATGTTGGGATTAGATTTCAGGACATAAATCCCAACTGCCCATGGTTTATCAGGAATTGTATTTTTTTCAATCCAAGTTTGTCCAGCATCATTACTGGAATAAGTCACCATATCTTTATCATGGGTATAAAGAATAGTGTCTGAATCAAAGATGGTAGCAGTAAAATTAATAGGTTGAGTCCCCAGATCAATTCCAGTTTCCTTTACTAAATTAATTTGTGATCCCTCAATTTTGAAAATTGAAATTTCTCCATTGCTACTTCCTCTTCTTGCCAGATAAGCAAAATCAGAATGATGGGGTGAAACCAATCTAAGTTCATTGAAAGAAGGGGTTGGAAAAGAAGCTATTTTGACAAAAATTTCTCCTTGTGTAGTTGATCGAAATAATTCAATATCATCCCAATAAGAACTTTTTTTCAAAACATAAATCGTATTGAGTGAGTCATCTAAAATTACTGGCGAATGAAACCCACCATTAGTCTCTGTATAGAATATTCCAAAAGATTCCGTCCAACTCAATCCGTCATCATCGGAATAGTAGGGTGTATCCTCAATAAATGCTATCCATCGCCGACTGCCATTGTGGTTAAAGTGTTTTAGAAAACCATCATTAAATCGCAAGTCATCATTAACTACTTCCCAACTGGAACCATCCTTATCACCTTTGAAAAGTGATCCACCATCTGAAATCATAAATATTTTATCTAATTCAGAAACATAGTCAGTTGCAACAATTCGCCCAGCTTGATTCTTACTTCCTCGTTCTACCCATTCGCCAAAAAGATTACCATCAGCCAGTAATTCATCATCTCTAGTTTGAGTAGATTTTTTAGCAGCTACTCTTTTTTGATGTCTATTGTAGCGAGTTCTTGCTTCGATAGCTCTCCAGTTAGTGCCTGGTTCTGCGGAGTGCATCATTTCAATCCAAGCTTCTCTTTTTGCTTGGCTTTCCGCTTCTTCTGCCATACTCTCATCACCATCTATTCCTCCAATTTCGGTTGGAGTAGGAAAATTGCTTCTTTCTTTGATTAGTTCTGCTGAAGATTTTTTGGAATTATTTACCTGTGTCGGAGTTTTTTTCCAAAAAGTAAAAAGAATAGCAAGTGCTATCGTAAGCAGGGAAATAGGTAGTATTTTTTTCATTTGAAATTATTTAAAAAAATATGTAGATATATTGTTATAATTTATTTTTCACTTCCGATATTTTGTGCCTTGTGCCCTTTTCTAAGAAGTGTACAGTAGCGAATTTTTTTATTAAAAAAGCCAACCCAATCCTTTTAATAAAAGAAATTGGGTTGGCTTCGGAATTATTTTTAAGTTAAGTGCTTTAAAATTATTTTACCGCTTCAAGATTATCATCCCAATCTTTTACTTTTGGTGGCCCTAATTTACCAACACTTTTCCCAACTAGCATAGCTACAGTTGCATCTCCCGTCACATTGACAACTGTCCGACACATATCTAAAGGTCGATCAACTGCAAAAATTAAGGCAAGTCCAATGGCTAATTTTTCTGCAGGTAAGCCTATTGTTTCTAAAACGACTACCAACATAACCATACCTGCTCCTGGAACTGCTGCAGATCCAATAGAAGCTAAAGTTGCTGTAGCAATTATTGTTAATTGATCGGCAAACGAAAGATCATGCTTTAAGGCAAGACATATAAATACGGCAGCAACTGCTTGGTACAAACTAGTTCCATCCATATTGACCGTTGCACCGACTGGACATACAAATGCGGTGACTTCTTTTTCTACACCAATATGTTCTTCCACTCTTTCCATGGTTACGGGTAAAGTTGCTGCACTTGAACTTGTCGAAAAGGCAACTAATTGAGCTGGGATTAATGCTTTGATAAAACCGATTGGAGAACGTCCCGTAAAAAAATAAACTAAAGTCATGTAAAATCCAATCATTGAAAGTAAGCCTAATAGAACGGTAAATGAATATTTGACTAACTCCACCAAAATTTCTGGATCTCCTGCGGAAACAATTACTCCTGCCAATAGTGCAAAAACAGCATAGGGAGCAATTACCATAATCAAATCCACCATTTTAAGAATCACTTCGTTGAGACCATCGAAAAAGCCTTTGACATAAACTGATTTTTCTTTGTCAATTAACAATAAGCTAATTCCAAAAAATAGGGCGAAGAAAATGACTTGCAACATTTTTCCATTATCAGTTGCAGCTTTAAAAATATTATTAGGAACAATATCTACGACAAAAGCTAAAGGGCCACTTCCTTTTTGGCTTTGAGCTGTTGCCATTTTTTTGTTAACATTAGCAACTGCAGCTTCATCATTATTATGTGCTGAAATTAATTTGTCTAAAGTTTCTTGAGAAATATCAGCTCCCGGTTGGATCACATTTACCACAGTTAATCCTATGGAAACTGCAATTACAGTAGTGACTAAATAAATACCGATTGTCCTTCCACCAATTTGAGAAAATTTTGTGATGTCACCCAAATCGGCGATTCCTTTAATTAAGGATGCAAGAATCAAAGGAATGGCAATTAACTTTAGAAGATTAATAAAAATGGTTCCAATTGGAGCAATCCAATCGTTTACAAATTTAACTCCTTCGTGCACTTCAGGAGTTGTAGCGCTATCCCATTGAGTCATTCCCATCCCAAAAAGGACCCCGAGAACCATTCCAATTAAGATTTTCCAATGTAATGCTAGATTTTTCATAAGTAAGTTGTTTTCGTTTTAGGGTTAAAAATATTATTTATTTGGTGACTTATTGCTTTATTGAGTGGTTTTTATAAATATCAAATAAAATCGTCATGTTTTAAATAAAATTTTTATAGTTCAAAGAGTTATTTTTTATAAAAGAAATGTCTAAATTTGATTTAATAAATTTAGGCAAAAACAGAATCCATAACTAATTCAACTAAAAAACGTCCCAAAGCCTAACTAAACTCCTTATCCTGCACCAAAAAACAATAGAATATTTTTCCAAATTGATTTTTGGAATTGCATTAATTTTTTAATTGTTCCTTTCTGTTTGCCACTTGAATCACCTAATCTGTTTTGAAAATCATTAAATAATTAATTTAGAGAACCAAATGGTGTATCCAAATTGGGATATATATCATTTAAAAATATACCAAATGCGTTCATTTTTTGAAACAGGCAATTGGTAAAAATTATTAATTTTATTGTGTTCAAGACCGAAAACTATGAGCAACTTTAAAGAGTACTTTACTATTAAAATCTTGACTATTCTGTTGGCTTTTTTCCTTTGTGGAAATCAGTCAAATGGACAAGATATTCACTTTTCTCAAATTGGAAATTCACCTTTGAATATTAATCCTGCGCTGACTGCTGTTTTTAGTGGTGATGCTAGATTTGTTGGTAATTTTAGAAGTCAATGGCAATCTGTGCCGGTCAACTTTTTGACTTTTGCTGGAGCTTATGAAATGAAATTTCTGCATAAGAATATGCCCAATAGTCAATTTGGAGGAGGACTGATTTTTAATTATGATCAAGCGGGAGATGGCGACTTAAGTTTGTCTCAATTAGGTTTAAATATTGGTTATACCCATCGAATTTCGGAGAGAAATTTTTTGTCAGGAGGATTTCAGGTGAGTGGAAATCAAAGAATGTTTAAACCAGGGCAATTGACTTTTGACGACCAATTTGATGGAGAAAAATTTAATTCAGATATCGTTACTCAAGAGGTTTTTGATGATCCTAGTTTTTTATATATGAATTTTTCAGTTGGATTAAATTGGCATTATCAAAATCCAGCCAAACGAACTCGACTTGATATAGGAGGTTCCATCTTTAATTTAAATGGAGCACGTCAAAGTTTTTTTAATGAGAAAGAAAGCGAGTTGAGCAAGCGAATTCACCTACATGGTATTGGAAGTTTTATGGTAAGTGACAAAGTAGATATGACATTTCAAGGTTTGATGTCTTGGCAAACACCTTATACTGAATCAATTGTTGGACTTGGATTTAAATATCATTTGAATCAGACAATGACTAAAGAATTATCTATTCAATTTGGATTAAATTATCGAATTGGAGATGCGGTGATTCCAACTTTTGAATTAGATATAAAAAATTCAATTCGAGTTGGAGTTAGTTATGATATAAATACTTCAGGATTTACGGAGGCAACACAACGGAAAGGGAGTCCTGAATTTTCGATCATTTACACTTTTAATAAAGTGAAACCAGTTGGCGAAAAGAAATTATGCCCTTTATATTAAATTGAAAAAAGAAAACACAAAAGCATATTAGTAAAGCTTGATCATGACAAATACATTGAGAAAAACACTAGTTTTAATTTTATTTTCATTTATAGTCTTCAATTCTATTAATGCACAATCCTTGCGTGCTTATATTAATGCTGCAGATAAGGCATTTGCTACAAAGGATTATTTTACTGCATTAGTTTATTATAAAAAAGTACTTGAAGTAGAACCCAAAAGAAATGATATTCATTTCAAATATGCCGAATCAGCTCGACTGTTTCAAGCCTACCGAATTGCCGAAGATGCCTACCATAAAATTACCTTAAGTAAAGATAGTATGAGATTTCCTTTGGCCACTTTTTGGCTGGGAGAAGTGAAAAAGAGTTTGGCCAAATATGATGAGGCTGAAGTTGTATTTAATGATTATTTGGAAAAGTATAAAAGAGTAAATCCTAGATATTCTCGAAGGGCTGAAAAAAATATTATTGATTGTCGCTGGGCAAAAAAAATGATGCGGAGTCAAAACGCTAATCTGACGGTGGAACATATTAAAGATGGAATCAACACACCTTATTCTGAATTTGGTGCGATTGAAGTTGATAGTACGGTTTATTTTTCAAGTATGAGATTTCAAGATAAATCGAATAATTTTTTTTCCAAATTGATGAAAAGAAAAAAGGATGGATTAATTGAAATTTTTGAATTTAATACTGAAGACAAATTTGCAGCTAATCCTTCCATCAGTTTTGATGGTAATAGGTTGTACTATACTTTGTGTAAACATGAAGTAAATGGCAATATCAATTGTGAAATTGTTTATCGTGATAGAAAGTATAATGATGTCTGGGGAGCAGCTCAGGAACTTCCTGGTTTTATTAATTTTCCTGGATTTACTGCAACTCACCCAACTATAGGTTATGATAAAATAAATGAAAGAGAAGTTTTATTTTTCTCTTCTAATCGTCCGGGAGGAAAAGGCAAATTAGATATTTGGTATTCAACCGTTGCACCCAATGGCAAATTCACCCGACCTGTAAATCATGCGGTGATTAATTCACGTGAAAATGAAGTAACTCCTTTTTTCCATTCTCCTTCTCAAATTTTATACTTTAGTTCTGATGGTTACCCAGGAATGGGAGGTTATGATATTTACAAAGTGAAAAGAAAAGGCCGAAGTTGGCAGACTCCTATACATATGATTTATCCTGTGAATTCAAGTTATAATGATACTTATTTTTCATTAAATGAAGAAGGGAAAAAATCTTACTTCGCTTCGAATAGAATTGAAGCAATGGAAATTGATGAAGAGAATGAGGCGTGTTGTAATGATCTTTTTATAGCCAATATTCAATCTGAGAAAGTAGAATTAACTAAAGAAGAATTTTTAGCGTTATCCAAAGAAAGAGGCGCTGAATATTTAATGGAAGAAATAATAGACGAACCTAAAGTAATTATTAATACAGAGGTAGCAACAGAGAATGTGAATGAATCAAATACTGACATTCCAGAAACTATTTTAGGTAATTCAAAAACGAATGAGTCTTCAACAATTGCTATTAATAACACTAAGAGAGATCCAATAAATTCTGAGCAACTAAACATAAAAGGAGAAGGACAAAAAGAGGAAGTCAATGATGAATCCAAAGTAAATACGTCACCTTCTTCCAATGATAATTTAGATCCAGATTTGTCAAGAGAAGTCTTCTCTTTAGTTTTTGAAGTGGAAGTTTTAGATTTGGATTTGGAACCATTGACTGGGGTGAAAGTTGAATTTTTGGAACATAGTAAAGAAAGTAATTCTCGAAATTTTTCCAAACAAATAAAGTCGGGCAATAAAATTAAATTTAGAATAAAGGATCATGTCAATTACTCTGTTATTCTCTCTAAACCAGGATTTGAAACAGATACATTTACCTTGGATCGTGAGAATCTATTGGATGCGACGGAATTAACGTTACCATTTTTTATGAACCAATTGCCAGAAGGTAGTGACTTCGTAGAGTCGCCACTTATTGATCAATTGGAAGAAGAACTGGTGACTGAAGATTTGCTAAACGAATTCCTTCCATTGACTTTATATTTTAATAATAACGAACCTGATCCTACTAGCTGGAGTTTTTCAACTAACTTAAATTATGAACAAACTTTCTTAAGTTATTATAGTAAGAAAGAAAGATTTAAAGATCGCTATGTTAGAAAATTTGCTCCTTCTCAACGAGAAGATGCATTAGATCAAGTAGACGATTTTTTTGATAATGAGGTGAAAAAGAACTATGAAGAGTTGATGAAATTCTCTGATCAATTATCGAAGTATTTAGAAAAGGGAAATAATATTACGATTGGGTTTCAAGGAGTTTTGATTTTAAATCCTACCAATTATAAAAGTACAGCCTTGGTGGAACGACGAATAAGTAGTTTGAAAAATCACTTTAGAACTCACTTAGGAGGGAAGTTAGTGACTTATATAAATGAAGGATTATTAAATTTTAAAATACTTGATCCAGTTATTATTCAACCTACAAAGGCGAATGAAATATATAGCCCTGAAGCCTCTAAATTAAGAAAAATAGAGATTAAATTATTTTATAATTAGGTGTCAATTTTCAGGTTAGTTGCTTTGCTCTTGGTCGGGAGTTAGAGGCTTTTTGTTTTCTTCACAATACTATTCAAATTGTGGGAGTAACAAAAAAAACTGACTCCTGACCAAGAGCAAAGTTACCGACTTGAAAATTGACACCTAGATGCAATAGCCATTTACCGATAAAGTAATTGAGTAATCAATTACAAGTTATAACTCAAGGAATAATGATGAATTATCCAAAAGAATTATGTCCTATTTTAAGAAAAAAAATTAAAAAAAAGCAGGTTGGTTTTTCAATCCTACTTTTGGTTTTTTTTCTAAATCCATTTTTGACTTATGCTTCACATATTGTTGGAGGTGAAATGTCCTACAATTGTTTGGGGGGTAATACCTTTGAAGTAAAACTAACGGTCTATCGAGATTGTTTTTATGGAGCACCAAATGCTGGATTTGATACTGAGGCATCCATTGGGATTTTTGATGCTAATAATAATTTAGTGTTAAGTTTAGTGGAAGCACCAGGAGGTCAATTATTAATTCCAGCAACAGTTGACGATACACTTGATATAATCCTTTCTGACCCTTGCCTTTTTGCACCTGAAGATATTTGTGTTCATTCCATGACTTATATCGACACGATTGCATTGCCACCAATCTCAGGTGGTTACCAGTTAGTTTATCAGCGATGTTGTCGAAATTCTTCTATTTCAAATATTGTAAGTTCATTTGATACTGGAGCATCATTTGTTATTGATATTTCTGAAACAGCATTATTGGAGTGTAATAGTAGCCCACAGTTTATTGCTATGCCCCCTGTATTTTTATGTGTAAATGAGCCCTTCGAATTTGATCAATCAGTTATTGATATTGATGGTGATTCACTAGTGTATAGTTTATGCACACCGTTCGATGGAGCGTCGTTTGATGATCCTCGACCACAACCACCACTTCCTCCACCATATGATCCGATTAATTGGCAAAATCCACCTTATAGTATAAATAATTTATTGGGGGGAACTGCTCTAGAAATTGATCCATCAACTGGAATAGTAACAGCAATCCCAAATACTCAAGGAATTTTTTTGGTAGGAATGTGTATTCAAGAATATCGAAATGGAGAATTAATTTCAGAGACAAGAAGAGAGTTTCAATATAATGTTGGAATCTGTTCTGAATTGGAAGCTGATTTTGAAATTCCTGCAATTCAATGTGAAAACCTAGAAGTTGATTTTGTAAATACTAGTTCTAATGTGAATGAGTTTTTATGGTATTTTAATGATCCTGGAAATCCAAATGCTACTTCATTCGTGACCAATCCAACTTATACTTATTCAGATACTGGGACTTATACCATTATGTTGGTCGCTAATCCAAATGGGATTTGTTCGGATACTGCATATGCTACCATATCATTGACTAGGAGTTCTTTAGAACCAAATTTTTCATATATAACATTAGATTGTACGGATAGTGTCAACTTAGCTTTGATCGATCAAAGTGTTGATTTAGAAAATGACATCATTGGTTGGGAGTGGGTGCTAAGTGATGGACAAATCTCTAATGAACAATTTCCGATTTTTACGATTGATTCTTCCCAACTTTTGGAAGTTATATTATTTGTTAAATCGAGTAATGGATGCCAAGAAGTGAAACAATATTCTATTCAGGTAAATCTTATTTCTAGTAATTTAATACCTACTGAACATTTTATTTGTGAGGGAGATACTATTCAGTTAAATCCAAATCCACCTGGAGGATTTCCGTTTACTTATGAATGGTCTCCAATAGAAGGATTAAGTGATCCTAATATTGCTTCTCCATTAGCTTTCCCTGAAAATGATATAACCTATACGTTGGTAATAAATGATACGGTAAATAATTGTTTTGCGGAATTAACAACTGAATTTTTCGTTTTAGAAGATCCAAATCTTTCGATAAGTGTATTTTCTACACCTTGCGAAGAAGAGACTACTTTAACAGCTAGTACAATTCTTAATGTCGGAGAATTTCAATGGGCAACGGATGAAAATTTTAATAATATTATCTCTGATTCATCAAGTGTCACGGTTTCGAATTTTGGAGAAACAATTTATTTTGTACGGTATTCTAACGGCGGATTTTGTGAAGCTAAAGAAAGTGTTACAGTTGTTGAAGAGTCAGTCAATGTACAATTGATTAATTCTCAATTTGTTTGTGTTGGCGGCTTGGCTACATTTTCAGCAACAAATTTAGATCCTAATGATACATTAAGTTACACCTGGTTTAATTTAGGCGTTTTATCTACTGATTCTGTTTTTGAAATTACATCAAATCAAGCTGGAAGTTCAGTTTTTTATTTTCAAGCTGAGAATCAATATGGATGTACTTATCTTGATTCTGTATTTTTAGTTGTTATTGATGATACAGCTCCAGTTGAAATTGAAACAGTTCGGTCATGTAATGATAATTTTGTTCAATTTTCCAACCTTAGTCCAAATGCAAATTACTATCAATGGATTATAGAATTGCCTTCAGGGAATGATACTCTTTTGGGACAATCGATCAATTATGAATTTCCGAATAATGGAATTTTCACCATTTCATTACTTCCAATTTCTGGTCTTCCGTGTACACTTCCCTCGGAGGTTTTTGAAATAAATTTGGCAGAGGAAAATGTAACAGCAGATTTTGAATGGAGTTATTTGCAATGTGAAGATGAATTGGAAATTCAATTGGTAGATGTTTCGACTGTAATCCAAGGGACTATAAATTCATGGGTTTGGACATTTGGAAATGGAACAAATGTTTTAGATCAAAATCCAATATTAACATTAAACTCGAATCAAGAAATAGAAGTACAATTAATTGTAACGACTGATGAAGGTTGTTCAGATACAATCAATGAAACAATTACTTTTTCATTGATTGATGTAAGTTTCTTTGAGGAAGAAGCTGTAATTTGTGATGGGAATTCTGTTGTATTAAATCCTTTAGGAAATCCTGATTATGACTATGAGTGGTCACCTGCTCTGTTTTTAAATGATGTAAATGCAGTTTCTCCTGTTGCAAGTCCACCTGTGACAAGTACCTATACCGTAATTATTTCAGATCCAAATAATAATGATTGTAAAGTAGAAAAAACAGTTCTTGTTATTGTTCCTGATGAACCAGTTGTAGCTAACTTTAATTATGAAGTTATTAATTGTGATGGAGATAATATCACTTTTTCATTCACCGATAGCTCTACACCAGCTGACAATATTAATAATTGGTTTTATGCATTTTCGAATGGACAATTTTCCAATAATCCAAATACAATAATAGTAGCTCAGGCAGGTACTAATTTAATTGTTCAATTTCAAGTTCAAACAGTAGAAGGGTGTACAGATATTTTTATTGATACAATTGAAGTAGAACCATTTTCATTTAACCTACCTCAGAATGAAATAATCAAATGTAGTGGAGTTCCTGTGAATTTAAATCCAGGAGGTAATCCAAATTATTCCTATTCTTGGTCGCCTTCTTCTACCTTGAATAATGCTACAATTGCGAATCCAATTGCGAATCCAATTGAAACCACAGAATATTGTGTGACCGTGACTAATGGGACTTGTATAGAAGAATCATGTGTAACTGTGTTGGTGCCAGATATTCCATTGATGGCTGACTTCTCCTATAATGTAAGTGATTGTATTAACGAGGCGGTTATTCAATTTTTTGATGAATCTCAGTATTCCTTTGGAAATGTCATAGAGTGGCATTGGACATTTAGTAATGGAATGACTTCTGATTTAGAGGAACCAATTTTGATCGTTGATGAAAATATTACTTTAGAAGTAACTTTGGAAGTGGTGACTGAAGATGGTTGTGAAGCCTCATTTACGAATGAAGTAGAAATTAATCTTTTGGAAATAAATATTCCAAGTCAAATGATTTTATGTGATGGGAATCCAATCCAACTTAATTTAGGAGGCAATCCTAATCATACTTATTCTTGGTCACCAAGTGCTGGATTGACCAATGATGATGTAGTAAGTCCTTTTGCATATCCGTTGAGTACAACTACCTACACCGTAGAGATAAGTGATGGAGCTTGTGAAGTCATTCAGACGATTGAAGTGGTTGTACCCACAGTTCCTTTGACTCCTGATTTTTCATTTTTAATTGATGATTGTACAGATGTTGCGGTGATTGATTTTGAAGACCAATCCACTTTCGCTCCAGGTCAAATAGTGAGTTGGAATTGGCAATTTAGTACTGGAGATTCTGCTGATATTTCTAATCCAAGTATAACCTTTGATCAAAGTCAAACATTAATTGTCAACCTAGAGGTGATTACGAACAATGGATGTATTGGATCTACATCTCAGTCAATAGATATTAATTTAATAGACATTAATATTCAAGATACTATTGTTGATTGTAATTCAGATGGAGTTTCACTTAATCCAGGGGGAAATCTTTCTTACAATTATGCATGGTCACCTGGAACGGGGCTTAGTAATCCAACTGCACCTAATCCTTTGGCAAATCCTACTTCCACTACAATCTATTCAGTAACTGTCTCAGATGGACCATGTGAAATTACTCGAACAGTCGAAGTCATTGTTCCAGATGAGCCTTTGGAACCTGGATTCACTTTTGTTTTTGATGATTGTACTGACAATGCGGTAATTGAATTTACGGATACAACGCTAAATTATAACAATACAATTACAAATTGGAATTGGTCTTTTACAGGTAATAATACCATCATCTCAGATTTACAAAATCCAGTAATTACCCTTAATGAAAGTGAAACTATTATCGCTGAGTTGACTGTAACAACTGCAGATGGGTGTGTTGCTTCGTCTAGTCAAGAAGTAGAAATTAATTTGATTGATATCAATGTTCCAGGATCTATTATTTACTGTTCTACAGGAGGGATTGTTTTGAATCCTGGAGGAAATTCAGATTATGATTATAACTGGGCTCCTTCGAATGGATTAAGTGCCACAAATATAGCAAGTCCTACTATTTCAAATTTAACGCAAACGACTAATTATTCAGTAACTGTAACTAATGGAAATTGTACCTTAACTCGAACCGTAGAGATATTAGTTCCTGCTATTCCTTTGCAAGCAGACTTTGAAGTGGAATATCTAAATTGTATAGATAGCGCAGTTTTACAATTAAATGATGTATCCGTTTTTTCTGGAAATATCGTTGCTTGGGATTGGTTAGTTAATTCACAAGTATCAGATGAACAAAACCCAATTTTTACTTTTTATACTGGACAACCTGTCAATGTTCAATTAATTGTTACGTCGGCTCATGGATGTAGAGATACGCTAATTAATGAATTTGATATAAGTATTATGGATGATGTATTTATCCAATCAGCAGTTGCTTCTTGTAATGGGAATGGAGTATTTTTAAATCCTGCTAGCAACCCAAATTATAATTATCATTGGTCCCCGGGAATTGGATTGGCTGGCGATACCTTAAGCGCAAATCCATTTGCAAACCCTGATTCTTCAGTAGTTTATAATGTAACAATCACTAACGGTGGAAACGGTTGCGTAGAGGAACGGTCAGTTGCATTTAATGTTCCAACCAATCCATTGACGGCTGGTTTTGAATGGGAATTAGTTATTTGTTCGGATAGTGCTGTAGTCGAATTTACAGATACTTCTTCTTACTCTGGAAATATTTCTACTTGGGAATGGACGGTAGGAAATGCCTTTATTGATGAGGATCAAAACCCCATTTTTAATTTCCAAGATGCTGATACTGTGGAGGTTCAATTGATAGTTACTTCTGACGATGGTTGTATTGATTCTATTACAAATTCTGTTATTATTGACATTATTGAAATTGAAACGATTCAAGATACGATCCAACTTTGTGGTCTTGATTCAGTTTACTTAAATCCGAATGGCAATCCGAATTTATTTTACACTTGGAGCCCAGCAGTCAGTTTAGATTCAGCCAATTATTTTAATCCTTTGGCTACTCCGTTAGCATCCACAGAGTATTTTGTAACGATAACAAGCCCCAATAATATTACTTGCAATGAGGTTAGAAAAGTTAATGTTCTAATCCCAACTCAACCCATTGATTTAAATTGGACTTATCCATCTGATACTATTATTTGTGATCTTTCTATCGAATTAATAGCACCAAGTAATAATGCTATAGAATATATTTGGTCAGACCAATCTGATTTCCAAAATATATTAGGTGACCAATCTCTTTTTACTGCTAGTCCAAATAATAATGTTACTTACTATTTGCAAGTGAGTGATGATGCGGGATGTACTTTAAGTGATAGTATTGAAATAACAAGCTATGCTATTTTAGCAGACTTAGAAGAAGAAGTCACTTTATGCTATGGAGATTCTCTTCAGGTGGAGGTAATTTTAAGTCCGTTGAGTCCTGTAGTAGATTTGCAATTTTCTTGGTCACCACAGGATGGAATCGTTATAGATAATAATACCGCTACGCCAGTTTTTAGCCCTTTTGATTCTACAGAATATTCCTTATTGATTGAAAATCAGTTTGGTTGTGAATATGCTGATACTATTCAGGTTAATGTATTTGATTTGGAAATGTTAGTTGAGTTAACTTCTGATTTAGATTCCATTAATGCAGGGGAACTAGTTCAGATAAATACGACCGAAAATTCAAATTGGGAATACACTTGGACACCCTGTGATCCAACTATAAGTACATGCATAATTGCAAATCCAATAGTTGCACCTGAGATAACTACTACTTATTATTTGGAAATAGAGGATAATATTAATGGTTGTATTTATAAAGATAGTATTACCATTTTTGTTTTCGATCAATCTAGATGTGAAGAACCTTACGTTTTTGTTCCTAAAGGTTTTACACCAAATGATGATGGATTAAATGATCAGCTTTTTGTACGTGGAAATTATATTGAGGAAGTTCATTTTGTCATCTTTAATCGTTGGGGAGAAAAAGTATTTGAAACGAAAGATTTAAATGAAGGGTGGGATGGAAAAATTAATGGAAAGATAGTGCCACCAGATGTTTTTGGCTATTATGTAGAATTAAAATGTTTTGGTGGGGAAGAGTTTTTATTGAAAGGGAATGTCACTTTGATTCGATAAATTAGTTTTTGATAACAAGGTAATTACAAAAGGTATTTGTAAAAAAAAATAGTCATCTTTTGATTTTGAAAATTTCTATTTCTATTTTTTTTATAATATGAAAAGATTTTATATTACGAAATAAATTAATTTACTATTTTGTAAAGGTATTTTCTACACCTCAAAAATAAAATGAAAAAAATGACTCAATCAAGCAAAACTGTCGACACTTTAAACGACCGAATTAAATTACCTTTTACTTTTGATGTAGCTAGGATGACAGCCGAAATCCAAGCTCTTAATCTTGGAAATTATATCTATTATGATTCGCGACCACTACGTTCACCTGCTCATTTAGTTGATCCAACTATTCCTTTTCCTCCTCCCGCAGAAGATTTTGCAGATGGCTCGTGGACGGATTGGTTGGATACTTCGATTCTAAAGAAATGCCCTTATTTAGTAGAGGTGGTCGATTTTTTTAGGGAGCATACAAAAGTGAATTTAGTGAGGTTATTGCGACTTGCTCCAGGAGCGGTGGTTAAGGAACATACTGATCCAACATTAGGTTTGCATATTGAAAAATCAGTCATTCGATTAACCATTCCGATTATTACAAATGAAGCGGTGGAGTTTTTTTTAAATGGAGAAATTGTACCCATGCAACTCGGAGAATGTTGGTATCTTCGTCTAACCGATCCACATAAAATTAATAATCATGGTACCACCGAAAGAATCAATTTGACAATTGATATGATTCCAAATGAATGGGTAAGGTCAACAATCTTGAATTCCTAAAATTATAAAATGTAATTATAACAATACAATTACAAAAGGTGCTAACATTGAAAAATATTAGCACCTTTATTTTTTTGTCAAAAAGAATTCTCCGAAAATCTTATTTCAAAAATTCTTCTACATCATGTAATTTCAAATCAAAAGCTTCTGCTACA
Organism: Saprospiraceae bacterium; assembly: GCA_045106765.1. Lineage (GTDB taxonomy): Bacteria > Bacteroidota > Bacteroidia > Chitinophagales > Saprospiraceae > CAJQQY01. The sequence goes on from JBGCFD010000231.1 coordinate 23,454, forward strand.
CCTTTATAAACTACTTTTCCATTAATCACATTCAATCCCTTTTTCAAACTTTTATCTTCGTTACATGCTTTTTTCCAACCCTTTTGAGCTAATTGGATAGCATACGGAAGCGTCGCATTAGTCAAGGCAACTGTAGAAGTATACGGAACTGCTCCAGGCATATTGGCAACTGAATAATGAACAACATCTTCAATGATAAAAGTTGGTCTTTGGTGAGTAGTAGGTTTAGTCGTTTCCATACAACCACCTTGATCTACTGCTACATCAACTAATACTGTACCTGGTCGCATTAATTTAAGCATATCACGAGTAATCAAATTGGGAGCCTTAGCTCCAGGAATGAGTACTGCTCCTACGATCAAATCATGAGTTTGTATCAATTGGCGAATGTTATATTCATTAGAGTACATCGTGGTTACATTTGGTGGCATCACATCATTTAAATATCTTAATCTAGATAAGTTGATATCTAAAATTGTTACACTCGCTCCTAAACCTGCAGCCATTTTTGCAGCTTGAGTTCCCACAATTCCTCCTCCAATTACTAATACTTTTCCTGGAGGCACACCTGGTACACCTCCAAGTAAGACACCTCTTCCTTTTGCTGGTTTTTCTAAATATTTTGCACCTTGTTGGATCGCCATTCGACCTGCTACTTCAGACATAGGAATTAATAATGGTAAAGATCGATCGGGTAATTCTACAGTCTCATATGCCAAACAAACTGCTTTACTTTTTATCATTGCATTTGTTAATGGCTTATGTGAGGCAAAGTGGAAATAGGTGAATACTAATTGATCTTCTTTTATCAATTTATATTCAGCTTTAATTGGCTCTTTGACCTTGATGATCATTTCAGCTACTGCATAAGTTTCTTCTATAGTCTTTTTAATCTTTGCTCCAGCATCTTTATAATTCTGGTCAGAAAATCCACTTCCTAATCCCGCAGTAGATTGAATATAAACGGTATGACCTCGTTTAGTCAATTCAAGAACCCCTCCAGGGGTAAGTGCAACTCTGTTTTCGTTATTTTTAATTTCCTTTGGTACTCCAATAATCATGATTGGTTGTATTTTATTTGGTTAAGAAACTTGGTTTTAAAATGGTTCTAAATTTTACTTAGAAAAATCGAGCAAATATAGGAGAAATGAAGGAATGGAAAAATAAAAAATAAGGAAAGTTTAGGAAGTTTTTTTAGATCGGAAATGGGGATATTAGAAGTAACTAATGTGAGGTCTTATTGGCGAATTATTTCTAGAAACTTTTTGAGAACATTTTCAATTTTGGACAAAAAAATAGCCCGTAAAAAATTACGGGCTGAAACGAATCTTACAATTCTTTAACCAAAACTTACACATTATAAATTATTGCAATGTTTGTGCCAAAAGTCATATATGAACAATTTTAATGCATTTATTTTTTATTTAATATGAAAAAAATGAAATTTTATTAATTTTTTTCTGATTCTATAATTATTAATAGCATAACCCATTAATCTTAATAATTTAATTGCTTGAAATAAAAATGCTTTTTTACCATTATTACAGCTATTTTTGCACGATTTTTAGAAATGAAAAAATTAGTTTGTAAGACCTGGTTTGAAATAACTTTGACAGCAAGCTTAGATAAAATAATAATAAAATGGCATTAGATATTACTGGATTACAAGTCATCTATGAGGACAATCATTTGATTGCCGTCAATAAGCCTGCTCGGATGCTGGTACATGGAGATTCATCAGGAGATACACCTTTGGTAGATTATGTAAAACAATATATCAAAATGAGATATGGAAAACCTGGTGACGTTTTCCTTGGAGTAATTCATCGTTTAGATCGACCAGTAAGTGGTGCAATTGTTTTTGCTAGAACTTCCAAAGCTTTAAGTCGAATGCCTAAATTATTTGCCAATCGAGAGGTGAAAAAGACCTACTGGGCTATTTCCAAAACAAGACCTAAACCTTTAGAGGGACATTTGAAACATTATTTGATTAAAGATAATGCGAAAAATATGGCGAAGGCTTTAGAGAAACCAAGTCGTAGAAATCCTGATGCAAAATTGGCTGAATTGGATTATAAAATGATAGGAGAGGTGAGTGGTAATCATTTAATTGAGGTAAATCCTTTGACTGGAAGACCTCATCAAATTAGAGTTCAATTGGCTAGTATGAAATGTATAATTGTTGGAGATGTAAAATATGGATTTCCAAGAATGCAATGGAAAGGAAATATTAATTTACACAGTCGAAGTTTGGAATTTATTCATCCAGTCAAAAAGGAATCTGTCAAAATTGAAGCTGATCCACCAAAAGATGATCAGATCTGGAGGATGTTTAATGAAGGTGGATTTTGGTAAGAGATAAATATCGAATATCGAATATCGAACAAGGATTTGAGATTTGAGAAGTTTTGACGATGTTAGTTTTGTAGTTTTACAATGAGAAGTATTGTCAAACTTCTCAAATCCTTGTTCGATATTC
>JBGCFD010000232.1:0-13993 GCA_045106765.1 Saprospiraceae bacterium
TTGAAAAAATATTCTAAATTTAATTTTTCCAAAAATTAATTCTTTAATTTTAATCATCTGAAAAGTGTAAACCTATATCAGGACAAGACAAAATCCAGCCATAATCGACATTCATTAAAAAAACTAAAGTCAATTTGTAAATTAGAAAATGAAATTTGATAAAGAAAAATATAAAATTGAAATGTTGGAAATGGTTGAGCAAGCCATATTCAAGATGAAAAATGAAAAACCAGAATTTATAATTTTCACCGCAAGTATTTGGACAGATGCAAATGCTGCTGAAAGTTCAATTGGGTTTGAAAGTAAATCTAATTCTGATAAAGAAGTTGAATCTTCTAACAAGTGGAATAAAAAACACTATGACCGATTAATTTGTGAAGGCAATTTAGAAAGAGCTAAACTTTTCGAACCGAATGGAAAAAGAAATAATAATCCCGCAGATTTTGAACTAAGAGATTACGTAGAAATACAAAATATTTCTTTTGAGAAAGACTGGGAATCAAAATCAAATAATAAATGTTGGAGTATATTAGAACCTGCACTAAAAGAAATTGGACAAATCGCTTTCAATAAAATTAAAGAACTAAATATCCATGAAGAATTCGAATGTTCGGTAAATGGAAGAAATGATTGGTATAAATTCGTATGAGAAAATAAAAAATCATGAAAAGAAAAACAATTGAAATAATTTGTCTTCTAATTTTTGGAATCACCCTCATAGGATGTTCTGGCAAAAGTAAATTAGCAAAATCAGATGAAATACGAAAACCGAAAATAAATAAAGTCAACTTTTCAGATAATGAGATATCAATAGCAAACAAAAAATGTTTTGACTATGAAAAAACAGGAAATTCGTTTAAAATTTTAAACCTTGATGGTGAAGCAGTTATAAGTGGAGAAATTGAATCACTCGGAAAAGGCACAGGTAAATTCAAATCAATAATTAATTTTCTTACAGTAAATAAGAAGTTTACAAATCCAAAAGTGATAGGACGAAATGACATTATTTTTAAACTTTTAGATTATCATGCTATAAATGAAAATTGTGAAATTGACAATGATAAATTAATGGAATTTATCACTCAAGAGAATAAACTTTAAAAAGAAAAAACACTAGCGACAACAAAGTGTAAAATGTTCATGAGGGCTATGCGCTCTCACACCATTTATACGAAATCGTTAGGTGGTATAAAAAATCAATTCAATCAAAAAGCATTTTCAAAAATTAAAAAAATAGAAATTATGGGATATGGAGTAGCCGCATACAGAGTCAATTTAGAGTTACTATCATCTACCTTCAAAAATTCAGAGAAAGAAGTTAGAGATAAAGCGATACAAGCTGGGATAAGTAAACATTGTAGTAATGTGGATATTGTTAAAGAATTAATTGAAGATGGAAAAGCGTCAAATGGCGATTTAGGGCATGAATATTTTTATGCAATCGAAGGGATTATTTCAAAAATTGGAGTTTTTCTTCCTGCAAGAAATTGGAGTCCTGTTGGAATTGATGAATATGGCGAATTAGAATCAGAATTTCAAAATATGGATAAACTATTGCCATTCAAAATCCCTGAACCAGACGATTTTCCTTGGGTTCTTGCTTTACCACGAAATTTGATGACAGACGAATTATCTACAAAAATAAAAGCAAAATTAAATGATGAAGGTTTATTTAATGAGCTACAAAAATGGATTGATGAAGCTAATCAAAATGATCAAGATTTAGTTTTGTATTTATACTGAAAAAAAGCCAGCAATGAACAATGCATCAATTCCGTAAAGTTAAGGAAGAAAGATGGTTCATTATTTGAGAAAGGATCAATTTTTTCACGTCACATTTTCCTGAAGATGACTTCTTGTTAAAAATGTAATTATATTGTTATGGGAAAACATAGTTAACCCATAAATCCAAAAAGGAGCTTTATTTTAGAAGTATCAAATTGATTATATTTCTACCGTTTTAAAAAGCAGATTTGTAATTTTTTTTGATGCCTATTCAAGCTCATGAGTTTGGTAAAATTATTTTGAGAAAATATTCTAAATTTAATTTTAATCACCTGGAAAGTGTAAACCTAGTATAAGGACAAGACAAAAATGAAAAAGAGCATCTACATAACATTGATTTTTCTTTTAGGATGCGGAAATTCTGAAAATGAAAAAAAGGAAATAGTAAAAGTAGAAAATCAGGAGATTGAATTTTTACAGGATACAATATTGGAAAGAAATAATCCTAATTCATTAGATTTAACAAGGCATCAAATATTTATTGATACGACTCGAAAATCAGAATTTTATGAGTCTTTAATAAATTGGAAACCTGATAAATATGACATAAACCCAGTCGAGACTTACATCGAAGAATTGAATAAAGTTTCAAAATATAAAAAAGTTGAATTTGGTAATTTTCCAAGATTGTTTGTTAAAATAAATAAATTGGAAGATGAATTTTACTTATATGATAGATGTGATGGAATAGACCCAAGATTTGAATTGAGAGATAGTGCTTTCATTTTTTATGGGCCATTAGAATCTGATGCAGAAACAATTAAGAAAGTTACACAAATAAATAACAAAGGAATCAAACTTGAATTAAATGTTTTCAAAGTAAAAACACAAACAGCGTTTTCCAATTTGGAAATTTTAAAAACGGAATTTAAAGGTATTTATTTAATGAAGTACAAGAATGAAAATTATGACCGAGAAGTATTTTTAATTCCTACAACAGATATTGTCAAATATGATTTGGTCGTAAATAATTGTCCAAATATGAAGATGGATGAATATGAACCGTTTTATTGAAAAAAAGAAAACGGTGCACAACAAACTATCAATTCCGTAAAATTAAGGAAGAAAGATGGCTCATGATTTGAGAAAGGATCAATTTTTTCACGTCAAGTTTCCCTGAGGATGATTTCTTATTGAAAATGTAATTATATTGTTATAAGAAAACATAACTAACCTATAAATCTAAAAAGTAGTTTTATTTTAGGAGTATCAAATTGATTATATTTCTACCGTTTTAAAAAGCAGATTTGTAATTTTTTTGACACCTATTTTCAGGCTCATGAGTTTGGAAAATTTATTTTGCGAAACTATTCGAAATTTATTTTTTCCAAAAATTAATTCTTTAATCTCAATCATCTGAAAAGTGTAAACCTATATCAGGACAAGACAAAATGAAAAAAGACGAAACTGGAAAAACGAAAAATTTCATAAAAAAAGGAATAATCTTTTGGGTAATAATCATTGGAATTTTTATTCTGATGAAAGTACTAATAAATATCTTTGGAGATTTAAATGTCGAAAATAGCCAATCTGGTTTTTTAGACCAATTGAGTGGAATAGTATTTATATTCGGAGTTTGTGGAATACCAATAATCTTGTTTTTTTCAATTGCTCTTAAATTTGCAGAAAAAGCAATAGATAAAATAGGAAATAACGAAAATCAAAAGCAATGAAAAAAAGGTGTTGTTGGAGATGTCGTATGTGAAACCATTCGCTACAAACAAAAGGAAAAAATACAGATAGTGGAAAATAATTTAAAATATATTTCGATAAAAACTGCTGAAAAAATTAAGAAGTTATTTAAAAGCCTTTCAAAGGATTATGTAAAATTAATTTACGAGAAAGAAAAGGAAATTTGTTCTTTTGGAGTTTTTACAGATTCAGATATTTCTAATTTTTTCTTTGGATACAATACAAAAAAAGGAATCGAAGAATTAAAAAAAAGAGGAATACAGAATAACAAAAGATTTCCTGATACTAAATTAAAAATTGATTCAATGAAATGGTGGTTGCCTGAATGGATAAATGATATAGATGAAGAAGTTTTTCGTTACGACGAAAGAGAAATTGAATTATTTAATACTCTTGAAGATTTAATTGAACAAGTTTTGAATTCAGACCCAAACTGTGAGAAAGATTTCTTTTCAGATTACAAATCTGATATTTTTGATTTATTCTGCCAATCATTAATGGAATTAAAAGATGAAAATATATTTTTAAAAGTGAGCGAAAATTTTTTCTTAATAGTTCAAGAACAAGACAATGGCATTTATGGAACAAGGGAAAAAAGCCTTTCAAAGATTTTGAATAAGAATCAATTAAAAGCTTTCTTAAAATTCGATAAAGCATATTTGACACCGAATTAAAATAAAAAAAAGCAAGCAGCGAACAATGACCCGCAGTAGCTCCCATGCGGTCGCTACTGCGAGTAGCCGAGGAAGTTATGCTCCATAAAAAATAAAAAATTGACAAAGCAATCAGCAAATCAAGTAATTCTAAAAGAGGAAAATTTCAATTTAGTTGACTTCACAAAATGCTAATCAGGGCTAAAAATCATAACCTACCAAATACTCATCACCAGCGACGAGACAACTTTTATACCCCTTCAGAGGTTGTACTGGTTAAATGAAAAGTCTTTAAAACTGATTCCCTCCCTATAAAAGTTAAATGAAAATCAGAATTAATCTTAAACCATTCCAATAGACTAAGAATTTTTTTTACATTCACCTCAAAAAAATATTATTAAATACGGTGAAAAAATTGGTCAGATTTTTTTGCTGAAAAAAATAACATATGTCAATTCATCCACGTGCAGGAAAAACAGCATCTAAAAAAGAACTGATTAATATTCCTCAATTAATTACTGATTATTTTAAGCAAGAGCCAGATCCGTCTAAGCGGGAACAACGGGTTTCATTCGGAACATCAGGTCATCGAGGATCATCATTAACTAACTCTTTTAATGAACAACATATCCTTGCAACAACACAGGCTATTTGTAATTACCGAAAAAAACAAGGCATAACTGGTCCTGTTTTTATGGGGATTGATTCTCATGCTTTGTCCATACCTGCTCAAGCAACGGCATTGGAAGTACTCGCTGCAAATGGAGTGGTAACCATGATCGCTATCAATGATGAATATACACCAACTCCTGCCGTAAGTCATGCAATACTAGAACATAATAAAGATAGAAAAACTGGGTTGGCTGATGGAATTATTATTACGCCATCTCATAATCCTCCTGGAGATGGTGGTTTCAAATACAACATGACCAACGGTGGCCCTGCAGAAGGATCAGTAACTTCTTGGATTGAATCAAGAGCAAATGATATATTAGAGAATAAACTTCAAGAGGTTAAAAGGATAACACACTCTAAAGCATTGAGTGCTTCCACTACAAAGCGATATGATTATCTTGAAGCATATACGGCAGATTTAAGTCAGGTGATAGATACCAATTTACTTAAAGAGTCAGGCATTAAAATGGGAGTAGATCCTCTTGGTGGTGCAGGTGTAAATTATTGGCAAAGAATTGCGGATCGATATAATCTGAATCTTACCGTAGTGGATGATTCAGTCGATCATACTTTTGGTTTTATGTCTTTGGATAGAGATGGTAAAATAAGAATGGATCCATCTTCCAAATATGCCATGCAAAGATTGATACAATTAAAGGATAAATTTCCTGTAGCATTTGCTTGTGATACAGACCATGATCGTCATGGTATAGTTACCCAAAGCGGAGGACTTATGCAACCTAATCATTTTTTAGCAGTAGCTATTGACTATTTATTTCAAAATAGACCTCAATGGAATTCAACAACTGGTATTGGAAAAACGTTAGTCAGTAGTCAAATGATTGATCGAGTTGCCAAAAAAATGGGAAGAAAACTAGTTGAAGTACCTGTAGGTTTTAAGTGGTTTGTAGATGGACTCTATGATGGAAGTCTTGGATTTGGAGGAGAGGAAAGCGCTGGTGCCTCCTTTTTAAATATGCAGGGAAAAGTCTGGTCTACAGATAAGGATGGTATTATTGCTGCCTTACTTGCTGGCGAAATTACTGCGAAAACTGGAAAAGACCCAGCGGAAATCTATCAGGGATTTACTAAAGAATTTGGAGAACCGGTGTATGATCGTATCGATGCTCCAGCTACTCCGGAACAAAAAGACAAGTTAAAAAAATTATCTCCTGAGCAGATTTCTTCTTCTGAACTTGCAGGAGAAAAAATAACAAATATTCTAACCAAAGCTTCTGGGAATGGAGCTGCCATTGGAGGTTTAAAAGTAGAAACTGCTAATGGATGGTTTGCTGCTCGTCCATCTGGTACAGAGAATATTTATAAGATTTATGCCGAAAGTTTTAAGGGAAAAGAGCATTTGGGACAACTTCAAGAGGAAGCTCAAAAAGTTGTTAATGACGTCATTGGGTAAGAAGTGCGAAGAAAAGGAACGAACCTGATGGCATCATCTTTTATGTCATTTGTATTTGAACCATTAATTCGCATAAAATATTTATTATTCCTTGTTAGTATGCTACGGAATATTTTATTTACATCTTAATTTTTCAAGTCGTCGACAAACCCCAAAATAAATGAACAGGATAAAGAACTGGTTAAAGTCGAAAAAAACAGATGATAAATCTATTGTAGTTTTATTGATTAAAGGCTATTTTTTTTTGACTGTTCTATGCTTTATTTGTTTGATTCTACCTATATGTCAAAATTCAGAAAATTCAATTTTTGATCATATTTTTTTCTCCGTCTCCATTGTAAGTACCACAGGTTTGGCACCTGCTGATTTTTCAAGTTCCTATAATTTTTTAGGACAAATAATCAGTTTGATATTTATCCAATTGGGAGGAATAGGTTATATGGCATTGAGTTCTTTTATTATATTGAAGCAATCTGATAGACTGCCAAGTATATCTGCAAGACTATTGAGATTAGAGTTTAATCTTCCCAAAAGATACCCTTTGATTTCATTTGTTTACAGCGTTTTTATTTTCACTTTATTAATAGAAACTATTGGGGCGGTGATATTGTATTTTGGTTTCAAGGATGCAGGTATTGAAAACCCAATATAGAATGCTATATTTCATAGTATCTCCGCATTTTGTACTGCAGGGTTCAGCCTGTTTGGAGATTCAATGGCCTCTTTTAGTCAACATTCATTAATAACAACTACAATATTAATTTTGTCTCTTTTAGGTTCAATTGGATTTATTGTCTTGTTGGATTTTTGGTTAAAGTTAATTGGGAAACGAAAAACGATTTCCCTGACATCAAAAATAATCCTGTTCAGTACATTCCTTTTCTGGATGATTGCTTCCATAGCAATATACCTTTCAGATATGGAATTAAGAGCAGATGGTTGGGAAGGTTTAAAGTTGGCAATCTTCCAAAGTATTTCAGCACATACCACCATTGGATTTAACAATTACGACATTGGAGCGATAGACATCGGTGGAATATTTGTATTGGTCATTATTATGATAATTGGTGCATCGCCTGCGGGAACAGGTGGTGGAATAAAAACGACTTCGGTTACAGCTTTGATTTCCGTATTGGTATCAATATTAAAACGAAGGAAGCATGTAACATTTTTTCAAAATGAAATTCCAGCTCCAAACATTTATTTAGCTATTGCTTCAGCGATTTTTTATTCATTTATCTTGATAATTGGAACTTGGGCAGTCTTGCTTGTTGATGGGGAAAATTTTGCATTTAATAAAATTTTATTTGAAGTTTCCTCAGCTCTGAGTACCGTTGGACTTTCAACTGGGATTACTGGGCAATTATCCGATTTAAGCAAGTTAATTATCTCGTTTTTGATGTTTATCGGTAGGCTAGGTGTTTTGACATTTGGGTTTGCGTTAATTTCAAAAGCTCCATTACTTCGGAATAAGCCCAAAATTGAGGATATTGCAATTTAGATTTCAAAAATAATAATAACATGAAAAAATTAATTTTTAATTATATCCTTTTATCTATAATAATTCTTTTTTCCTCCTGCGAAAATCCAAATCCTAATATTGATAAAAGTGGAGAAGATGAATTAAAAGCTTTGGAAATAGAACATGAAATTGATGATAGCGAACAAGTATTTCGTGATATCATTTATGTACCTATTTATTCAGATATATATGTTGACCAACAAAACCCAAAAAGTTTATTGGCTGCAACTTTAAGTATTAGAAACACGAGTTATGATAATTCTCTTTTTATTTCTAAAATTGATTATTTCAATTCTGGAGGTAAGTTGGTAAGAAACTTCATCGACAACCCCATAAGCCTTTCGCCAATGGCGACGATAAACTATGTCATAGATAAGGATGACGATACTGGCGGATCAGGAGCTAATTTTATTGTCGAACTAAGTTCAAAAAGTAAAAATATAAAACCACTTATTCAAGCTATTATGGTCGGAGAAACTGGCAATAAAGGATTCTCATTTGCAACTGATGGATATTCAATTAAAAAATAAATAAGCTTGCCTGAATACCATATCCTTGTTTCTATTTTTTTATATTTAAATACCGTTTTTTTGTTAATCATCCTTTCCATCCTTGCCATTTTAAAATGGTTGTTTGAAGCATCATAACTTTTTGGAGGATTTAGAGCCTTTTTGGTATTCTAAAAATAATATTTTGATAGCTAATTGTTTTGTAAAATCGTTAACAAGCGAAATATATTTTACTTAAAGGTTAAAAAGCAGAACAAAAAAACAATTTGATTGTTATCATTTTATTTTTCCAAACAACTCAAAAAAATGAACAATTTTTTGATTTTAGAATTATCAATACTTACAATTTTTAGTTTTTTGATACTAAAAAATTGGACTATTATCAAAGGACTCTTGTCAAAGAAAAAGTTTGATATAAATGACTATGTGCTAATAAATGGAGAGGTAACAAGAGTGAAAAAAATTGGACAGAAGAATTTAATATTACAAGTAAATAAAAACTCAGAGGTATTAGTTCCTTTAAGAAATATTGACCAAGAAGCAATGATTAATCTTTCAAAAAATTGGACACCCTCAAAGGTGCATATGGCATTTAAAACATCGAATAAAATCAATGTTAAAAAAATTAAAAATGTCATATTACAACTTCTTGAAAATCATGCTCAAATCATTGAGTTCCCAAGACCATATATCAGTATCGTTAAAATGAGAAATGAAGATATCGTTTTTCACCTTAATTTTTATTCCTATAATTCTAGAGAAATTGATAAAATCGAAAATGAATTAAAAATGGAAATTTTAGATGCTTTTAACAAAAGAAATATTTCTCATCTTCTTCGTTCAACCAATTCTATTGGAAAGGTAAATAAATCTCTTTCTAACAATTAATCAAAATTCGACAGGCAAATTCAGATACTTTTTTGTTGATATTTATACTCCTTTTTTTATTGTTCAATTATAGCAGCGGAAATTGCTTGATTAAGTTAAACAACTTCATTCTTTTCCAATCTTGTTGCTTCACACAAGTTCACTTACTTTTACATTTGTTGTCAAGAATCATATTTATTCTTAGTTTATTTATTCTGTGATAAGTCTAAAGTGATTTACTTCAATTACCTCAGCTGGCTGCATATTTTTAAGATGTATCTCGCCAATCCGAACTCGTACCAATCTGATAGTTGGGAATCCGACTGCAGCACTCATCTTACGAACTTGTCTAAATTTCCCTTCTCTGATTGTTATGGAAATCCAACTTGTAGCCCCATGACTTTCGCCTCTTTTTCTTTTGGGTGGAGCGAAAGTTGGAACAAGATTCAAACGTTTTGCTTCGCATGGTAAAGTCAAATACTTTTTTTTGTTGACACTTATTTCTACTCCTTTTTTTAATAGTTCAATTGCAGTAGGAGTAATTTCTCCATCAAGTTGAATAAAATATTCCTTTTCGATTTTTTTACTTCGAACCTGTTCGCTTACTTTTCCATCTGTGGTTAGCAATAATAATCCTTCTGAGTTTTCATCTAGTCGACCAATCGCCATCGTGCCTTTTGGGAAATCATGAAGTGTTCCTAATAGCTTTTTATTTTTTCGTTTATTTTGATTATTGATAAACTGGGAAAGGTAACCTTGAGGTTTATAAATGATAAAGTGATGATGGTGATGCACGTTCGATTAATTTTGTGAATTGTTAAGTAAAGGATTAGATATTAAATTTTCTCAAAATAAAATAGTTAAACCATTTTGAATTTTTCAAATTGAAAACTAATCAAAATTATAAAATTTTAAACATGCTCTAAAATCCTATTTAATTCAATTACTTTTAGCCGTTTATTTAAAAACTCCTCAGCAAAATTAACTAGTTAAAATTTTAAACAAACTCTAAACTGTAAATTTACTTTTAATGAAAATAAGCATCAAAGAAATAATAATTAAGCTTTGTCTACTTTCCATTTTTATTCTTCCACTAAACTTCCAAAGTATAGCACAAGTTAATCTTGATTCATTAAAACAAATCTGGATAAATACACTAGAGTCTGATTCTCTCCGATTTAAAGCAATCAACAAATATTATAAAAGCAATACTTTTGCTCAGCCAGATACTGTATTAATTTTGACTGATTACCATTATAATTTGGCAAAAGAAAGAAACGTAAAAAAGGAAATGGCCAATGCGTTAAATGAAAAATCATATGCTTATTATTTAAAAGGGGATTCAAAAAAATCAATGGAATCGCTTTTACAATCCATAGCATTACTTGAACAATTAGATAATCCAATTGGTCTGGCAAGTGTTTATTCAAACATTGGAAATATTTATGGAGGACAAAATAAATATCAAGAGGCCGTTAGATACTTTAATTTAACCTTAGATATTTTTAGAAAGGAAGGAGTAGAAATTGGAGAAGCTCGGATGTTAAATAATTTAGGATTAATTTATTATTACATTGATAATTTTGACCTAGCATTAGATCATTTGACTAAGGCATTAAAATTATACGAAAGACTAAAGCCCAAAGATGTTGGTGGAACTTTAAGAAATATAGGTTCCGTTTATTATCAACAAGAAGAATATGATCTAGCGATAGAAAATGGAGAAAAAGCATTGACGATATTATTGGAGAATAACAATAAATATTCTGCGGCAGATTGCTATTTCCTTTTGGCTAAATCGTATAAAGAATTAAATCAAAAAGATAAAGCACTTGCTCTTGTTGATAAGAGTTTGGAGATTGATTATACGATCAAAAATAATTCAAGAATTATTGAGCGACAAACATTTATAGCAGAAATAGCTTTCGATACCAATGTGAATATCGCGACGAATAAGGCAGAGGAGATTTTAAAATTAGTTAAAGATGACACGCAAAACGAATTAAAAGCGAACCTATATAATTTATTATATAAATGTTACAAAGCCCAAAATAAGTATAATCGCTCTCTGGAGATGCATGAAAAATATGTAACCTATAATGATAGTGTACAAATTGAAAAAGATGATAATCTTATCATGAAAGAAGCGATTCAAAATGAATTTGAATTGAAGCTTCAAAAAACTCAACTTGAAAATGAAACTGCCCAAGCCCAATTAAAATTAAATCAACTAAGAAAAACTTACTCCATTCTTTTGGCAGTAGCCCTTGTAATTTTTCTCATTATTTTTTACGCCAGATCAAATATTTTGGCTCAAAGAAAACAGAGAGAAGTTTTATTAAAAGAAATAGAGCAGCTTAAAAATTCTGTTACTTCTTCTGCTGACTTACCCTCTAATAAGTTCCAACTAGACAGGACTAAAATAGAAATATCTATCAACCGTAAAATAAATGAAACAGATTGGAAAGTGTTAAATATTTTACTTGGTGATCCTGTGATTTCTAATAAAGATATAGCCAAAGCAGCCTTCTTGACCGTCGATGGAATTGGCTCTTGTTTGAGAAGAATGTATAGTGCTTTTGATTTGAAAGAGTCTAAATACAAGAAAATATCTTTAATCATGAAGGCGATAAAGATTTCCAATGAATAGCCTTTTTAAGACATTTTTTCTCCATTCTTCAATGATTTCAGTCTTTTCACGCCTATGCGTGAAGTATTATCAACTGAAATAGTTGATATTTGAACTTATTTTATTTTCAAGAATGATTTCCATTTTTTTTATTTTTTAATTAAATTTTAAATATGAAAAAAATATTTTTACTACTGTTTTTTGTTTTAGCCAACTTTATTTCCAAAGGACAATGTTCAACAGTAGGTGTTCAAATTTCATCTTCTGATACAACATATATTCAATTATACCACGCAGGTTTTTTTAATATACCTTCAGGTGAAGACAATATAGTTGACTGGGAAGTCACGTCTTTTTCAGGCGATACTATTCATCAGGAAACTACTTCAGGTGGATTTAATGATCAGTCAAATTCGTATTTTGATCATACCATACCGATTACCGATTCTATGAAAGCAACTATTGTAATCACAAATAATACGGAAGGAATCATCTGTACGATGAATGATACTTTGTACTGGAAAGAGACTGAGGTGCTTCCTGGTTCATTTATTGGAAATTGGGATATTTTAAGTAATAACGGTGGAGTAGAAGAAGATATATCTACATCTTCGGAAGAGATTTTAAATAACCAAAATATTGAAATTTTTCCTTCTCCAGCAAATGATCATTTCAACATAAAAAGCAATTTAGATATTTATTTATTTACTATCGTTGATTTAAATGGTCAAGTTTTAGGAACATATAATAATATTCAGTCACAAGGAAAAGTGGATATTTCTGGATATGCATCAGGGGTATATTTCATCCAATTTTGGAATGAAAACTCTAGTCGCATTTGTGTCAAAAAAATGGTGAAAATGTAAAATAATAATTCCCCTATTCCAAAGCTAACTAACACACGTACATACCATTACATTTTTAATAAGAATAATCCTGATTTTTTGATTTATTAAAAAATTGGGATTATTTTTAATTAGTAATTCTCACCTTTAAAGATTACTCAAACTATCCTTACTAATCGTAAATAAACTACAATCGAATTTGTATTTCATTGAACAAAAAACAATATTTGGCTTTTGCAAGTAATTCTATCTATAATATTACCTACCAAGAAATTTTGACTTTTTAAGTTTCAACTTAACTTAAAAGGTAGACACAGAATCAAAACTAAATTGTAGAAACAAAGTATCAACTATTTTTTTGAAAAAACATTTGGCTCATCAAATGTAAGATTACAGCTATGTTGTTTTGATAAGATATTAGCAATAACAATAATTTTACAAGTTTTTATTTTTCTCGCCAAATTTACCTAACTCAATAAAATAGTGCAAAATGGAAGAAGATAATCCCGCCCAACAAAAAGGTTTATACATTCCCCAATTAGAAAAAGATTCCTGCGGAACTGGACTCATCGCCAATCTCAAAGGTGAAAAAACTCATCAATTGGTAGAAAATGCCTTAATCATGTTGCAAAATATGGAACATCGTGGAGCATGTGGATGCGAACCCAACACGGGAGATGGTGCTGGTATTTTGATACAAACTCCTCATGAATTTTTTGAAAAAAAAATGTCAAGAACTCGGATTTAATTTACCTAATTTTGGGAGTTATGGAGTTGGGGTAATTTTTTTTCCAAAAGATAAAAGTCTACGTAATCAATGTCGTGTTTTGCTCAATGACTATATCGATGAAATGGGTTTTGAACTCCTCGGTTATCGAAAAATTCCAACCGATAATGAAGAGTTAGGAGAATCTGCAGTTGCTTCCGAGCCACGAATGGAGCAAGTTTTTTTAAAGCCTATCGAAGATTTAGATACTAAAGACCTGGAAAGGAAATTATATGTTTTAAGAAAATATGCAACACATAATTTACACATCACTTATCCTCAATGCAAGGAAATTTTTTATATCACTTCTCTTTCTTATAAAACAATTATTTATAAAGGTCAGTTGACTACTTTCCAATTGCGACCTTATTTTCCAGATTTGCACGATGCTTTATTGAAGTCAGCTATCGCAACAATTCACTCTAGATTTAGTACGAACACGGTTCCAAAATGGAAGCTTGCTCAGCCATTTCGATATATTGCACACAATGGAGAAATCAATACGATTCAAGGAAATATTAATTGGTGGAAGTCTCGAGAAGCGCAATTAGCATCGGAGATTTTTACAGCAGATGAATTGGAAAAACTAAGACCAATTTGTGGAAATGGATTGTCTGATTCTGGAAATTTTGATAA
>JBGCFD010000233.1:0-2800 GCA_045106765.1 Saprospiraceae bacterium
GTAACCATCTCTTGCCAAAAATCAATATTAGGATGAGCCTCCAACATATTTCTCCACAGTCGAGCAAATTTCGCTCGATCACTTTGCGCTCTTGGACTCCACATCGCTGGACCTTTGGAAAGATTCAACATTCGAAATTGCATCATCGTTTTATCTGTCACGATTCCTGAGTAGCCGCCGAGTGCATCTACCTCTCGAACAATTTGTCCTTTCGCCACTCCACCCATCGCAGGGTTACAACTCATCTGTGCGATGGTCTGCATATTCATCGTAGCCAGCATTACTTTCGAGCCCATATTAGCTGCAGCAACTGCTGCTTCACAACCTGCATGTCCTGCACCTACTACTATCACGTCGTATTTTGGAAACATTTCTTTATTATATTATGATGATGAGACTTTGGGTGATGAGATTTTCTCTCACTACTTTTTTCTCAAAAAATTATTCTAATTATTCCTAAATCATCTGTGGGTTTTAATCCCCAGTTTTTTTCGATTTCAAAAACCTTTTTCTTAAGCATATTTTTGTTTTCAAAACCGTCTTTATCTTTTAATAAAAAATCAATCACGTTTTCAGCCGATTGATATTTTTGATTATCGAACTTTTGAAACGTAAAAATTCCATCTGTGCAAATACTCAAATCTTGAATTTGTTCAGCAGAGATTCTTTGTTTTTGCGAAGTATACCATTTCTCAAAATCTTCTTCCAAATGATAACCAAAATAATCTGGTTTATTGTCTTGCTCGAATTCTATTATTTTTCCATCAATACAAAACATGCCATCTCCAATTGCTAAAAATTCTCCACTTTGACTTTCTTTATCAATTACTCCTATTAACAATGTGCTAAGCAATTCTTCTTTTTCTAAAAAAAGAATGTTTTTCAAATTTCTTAATTCATGAAATAGTTGCTCTACTATTTTCTCTAACAACACATCTATCTCAATTTCTTTTTTCTCTAAAAATGATTTATATGAAATTTCTTTAGCGATTTTTCGAAATATTTTTCCAATCAAAGTTGAAGCAAAATAACTTTCCGTCGCCATTGTACATCCATCCATAACGGTGCAAAGTATTTTGTCTTCTCCAAGCGAGGCAGTCAAAACGTAATCTTCGCAGTAATTTGTGTGATGTTCCCCAATTTGAATTATTTCATATCTATTCATATTTTTTGCAAAAATAAGAAATATTAAGCTAGCGAACCACTTTTTAAGAGTTCGCAAAATTTCCAAAAAGAAAACCAAAATTTAGCTTCTTTCGTTCAAGAATTAGTCAGATATTTTATTTGGCTATTTATTCCTTTTATTTTTTGCAGGTCGGCTAAAGCCAACTGCTACATTTTATGTAAATTTACATTTCAAAAAACTTATTATTTTTATATGAAACGGCAAGCGTTAGAAACGGAACAGAAAGCACTCGAAATTAATCTTAATGATAAAATTTACGGGACTTTTGCAGAAATTGGAGCAGGTCAAGAAGTCGCTCGATACTTTTTTACCGTTGGAGCAGCAGCGGGTACGATTGCGAAAACGATGTCTGCCTATGATAAAACTTATTCAGATAAAATTTATGGGGTAGAAGCAAGTGGTCGATATGTTTGTGAAAGTCGATTATATAAAATGTTAGATCATGAATATGATTTGATGATGACTCGATTAGCCAATGAACGACCAGACACTAACTTTTTCGTTTTTGCAGATACCATTGCCGCATTGAATTATTCGCGAACGATCAAAGGTGATGGTTGGCTAGGTTTGCGATTTCAATTGTCTCCACAAGGCGAAACGAATGATATTATTCTACATGTCAAAATGTTGGATAACAGTACTGAACTACAAGCGCAGGCTGTTGGAATTTTGGGCGTAAATTTATTATATGCTTGCTATACTTACCATGAGGATCCTGAAATAATGATTCAATCATTAATGGATAATTTGCAAGGACGAGTTGCGATTGATATGATTAGAATTACTGGTCCTGATTTTGAAGAAGTAGATAATCGTTGGGTGAGTTTGATGATGGTAAAAAATGGATTGACTAAAGTTGCGATGTTTGGCCCCGATGGACAAAATATTCACGGATCAGAATTTTTATATAAAAAACATGTCTTGGTTGTTCGAGGAAGTTTTCGGCCAGCGACTTTAGTGAATCAAGATATGATTAACAAAAGTTTTGAGCAGTTTAGAAATGAAGAAGAGGTAGATGCACGGAAGGCTTTTTTGTTGACTGAGATTACAATGGATAATTTGTGTGGCGGTGACATGACAGCTCTGGATGAAAAAGATTTTATGGATCGAGCAGATGTTTTGTGTGCGATGGGACAAACAGTTGTTGTTTCCAATTGCGAGCAACATCATCGACTGGTGAGTTACCTCGAAGATTTTAAAGTGCAAAAAGTAGGTTTGGTAATCGGCGTAAAAGAATTGTTAGAAATTATCAATGACAAATATTTTGATGATAAAAAGAAAAGTTTGTTGATGGAATTTGGAGAGCTATTTACTAAGAAAATGAAGATGTACGTTTATCCTTCAATGCAAGAAGGAAGCGAGGAATTAATGACTTGCCAAAATTTACCAGTTCCTGAAGCAATTAAATATTTATACATGCATTTATTAGTGGATGGGAAAATTGTGGACATCGAAAATTTTGATCAAAGTAATATGCATATTTTCTCGAAACAAGTTTTAGATTTAATTCAAGCGAATGATGAGACTTGGGTAGAAATGGTGCCTGCGAAAGTGGCGAAGTTAATTAAGGAAAAATATCTTTTTGATTATCCTTATGAGACGATGACGTTTGAA
>JBGCFD010000234.1:0-33923 GCA_045106765.1 Saprospiraceae bacterium
GACTGTTTACACCGTGACTAATTATGTTGATGGAAAAAAAGAAGGTTTGTATCTTGAAGCAGAAACGAGTAATCGAGTGAAAACAATTGGTTCTTATGCAAATGATGTAAAACATGGAAAATGGATCACATATAATTTTTCAAGAAGAGAAATTGAGCAAGACTATAACAATGGAAAGCTTCATGGTTTTAGTAGAACTTTTTACAAAAGCGGAAAAGATGGTCAAGTAAAAGAAGAAATTGAATTTAGTAATGGCGTGCAAGACGGAGTTTATCGATATTACAAAGAGGATGGAACAATAACGATGGACTATGTTTACAAAAATGGAGAAATCATCGAACGAAAAAAACAAGGATAATTTTTAATGATTAATTTTAATGGTGAATGGTTAATTTTTTGTGATACATTTTATTAACCATCCACCATTAAAAAATCACCATTATTTAGTGATCATTACTTTTGCTTTGTAATCTCTTTTTCCATTATTTTCTTGAGAAGGATAAGGATATAAATAGATTAATTTGATGGTATAGCCTTGTGCTTTTTTAATGCTACCGCAACTTCCAGTTTCATCTTCGCATAGACCTTTGGCTTCCAAAGTAATAGCAGAGACTGCATCTCCCACCGCAAAATCCATACTTACTTTTGCCTTTCCAGCTTGAATACAATTTGTCCCAGATGGACATCGACCTTCTTGTACATTCGTAAATAATAAATTAATTTTCTCCCCTTCAATTTGGATGGATTGATTGATTGGAAGCATAATCGTATCACCTAAATTATTAGTTGATTGATTGCTTACTTTTGGGCAAGCAGAAAATAAAATCACACAAAAACTAAGGAGTGTTAATAATTTCATAGTTGAATTTTTTAATAAAAAAATATTTCGGTACTAGGTCTAAGTAGTGTGGAATGATTAATCTTTGCACACTACTTATTATAAATCAATAGAAATGTTGGTTAAAAAACCATCAAATACAATGGCAAAAATCAAAGTTAAAACTATACTTAAAATTCCAAATGTAATTCCATATTTTCTAGTTGGTTCATCATAGGTATAAAATTTATTGCCATCAATATCTGCACTTTTATCTTTCCAATAATGCCAAGATAAGCCAACGGTTCCAATGATAAAAAACAAATTGAAAAAGATACTTGCAGCAATTAAGAACAAAAAGAAAAGCAACATCCAACCAACGTTTTCACTTTTTCCTTTTTGCAGTTCAATTAATCTATCTTGTTTCATTTCCACCAAAGCAGAAGGATCAATTGGAATTCCTCTTCGTTTCAAAAGTTCTTTTGTGATCGTAATATCTTCAATAGATGACTGGTCCGGTTTTCTCAAAACAGCCAATAATTCGTGATCGGTGAAATCATTTAAATAATGTTCGTGAAAGTCAGCTGCATTTTTTAAAACTTCTTGTTCAATAATAGAATTAACAATAGGAAAGTCGCTGCGCAAAATCTTTAAAACAAATTTTGGATAATTTGGACTACCAACGATGGCTTCTGTAATTAATGTTCCTGAGCCATTAAATTCGTATGGAATTTCATTTTCTTTTAAAAGTTCAATGAAGGGTAGGGCATCTTCTTGAAATTGAAAACTTCGATAAAATTCGAAATTGTCTTCTTCAGATTTTTCAATCAAATGTCCATCAAGCGTTTTATCCATTTTTTGAAAAAGTTAGATATTATTTTTTGTATTTTCTCAAAACAATAATAACGAAAAAAATTGGATTGGAAAAAATTAAAATGGTTTACAATTTGGATTCTAGTATCTGCTTAAATATGCTCTAAAAAAAGGATCGGATAACTTAAAGTTATCCGATCCCTGAAGAAGAATGAATTGCTAAAAATTATTACTATTTGGGATCAAGAATTTTATTAATTCTTTCCACTAAATCTTCCATGTGATATTTGGTAAAAGTATCTGTAGATTTTGGAATCGCAGTTTGAAGTTCTGTTTTTAAAACTTTCAGATTTCCTCGACAAATAGCTTTGACATTGGTTTTGTCAAATCTACTATCTTCCATTTTCATGATATCTTCCATCTTGTTGACATATGCTCTTTGCAAGTTTCTTCTAAACCCATCAATCTCTTTTGCTGTATAAACTTCTCTAAAAATAGCACTTTTCGAATAAGAAAAAACATCGAGCAAACTAAAAACTTCATGAGATTTTCTAGCCATGGCTTCTGCTTCATCTAATCTTTTCAATCTATCAGAATCAAACATTTGATTCAAAACTCGACCTTGCATACTACTTACTCTATCAGTCACACCAGAAGGAGCAATTTTTTGTAAAATATCTTTATCCAATAACCACCTAGGTGTTTGCCAAATTTGTTCATCCAAAAATTTCATAGCAGACATTTGATCTTCTTTAGAAACTGGAAAAAAGACAGATCCTTTTTGTTCTGTAGTTTTTGAGAACTGAACTACACCACCAATATTAGTAACTACATGACGTAAGTATTTTCCCATCTGGCCATAAACCGCTCCATACATTTCTGCCAATTGATCGTAGTCATTTCCTTCGCCTGCTTCCTCTGACCATTGAATTAATTTTGGAACGATTCGTTTTAAATTTTCGATTCCTAAATTTCCAGATTGAACTGCATTATCTCCAAGATCTTCCGTCTGAGCTGTCGGGTCAAATGTATTTCTTTTTTGACTTCCAAATCTGTAAACTGGATTATTCGCTCGTTCTTTTATCCATTTATTTAAAGTTGCTCGTTCTTCTTCAGCTGACTTAGCATCAGGAATTAATTTGTACCCATAGATGATGGACCAAACATCATACTCACCAATCATAGGATAGAAATTGGTCACGCCATCTCCTGGCTGAGCTACATGATTAAATCGAGCATAATCCATAATCGAAGGAGCGGTTCCATGAGTGGCAGTAAAAGTTGGTGACCGTAAAGAATCTATTGGGTAGGCAACACTTGAACCCATATTATGAGGTAAGCCTAAAGTATGTCCAACTTCATGCGCAGCTACAAATCGAATTAATTGTCCCATCAATTCATCGCTGAATTTTACTTTTTGTGCGGCAGGATTTGCTGCTGCAGTTTGAGTCATAAACCAGTTACGTAATAATTTTTGAATGTTGTGGTACCAAATAATATCACTTTCTAAAATTTCCCCAGTTCGAGGATCATGAACATGAGGACCCATTGCATTTTGAATGTCTGTTGAAACATATCTTAAAACCGAGTAGCGAGTATCCTCTGGACTCCAGTCAGCATCTTCCTCTGGAGTAGGGGCAATTTTTCCAACAATCGCTTCTTTAAATCCAGCGGCTTCAAATGCTGGTTGCCAATCGTTAATTCCTTGAATAATATATGGAACCCATTTGGTAGGAGTTGAGGGATCGATGTAGTACACGATCTGTTTTTTAGGTGCAACTACTTCTCCTCTTTTATAAGCATCCATGTCAGTTGGTTCCAATCTCCATTTAGTGATGTATTGTTTTGTTTCTGTAAAGTGAGATTCTGAACTATAATCAGTTTGTCGAATAGAAAAATATCCAACTCGCTCATCATAATATCGAGACTGCATCGGTTCATCAGGTAAGATGATAAAAGATTGATTCATTTCAACCGACATAGTTTGAGTAATGTTATTGTCAGGTAATTTATCTCCTTTGTAAGTTAGGACGTGACGAATTTCTACATTTTGAGGAAATGCTTTCATTCCAGAAATCATACTTCTTTTGGAATCTAATCCTTTTATTCCAAATCGTTTTCGTTGACCAGAACTAACTGCTCCAATCATCGGAATATCTTTGGTGAAAAAGGGAGAAACCTCAAAAACATAAGCAGAAGAATCTTTGTTGTAAGCTGCCAAATCAAAAGTTGCCACAATTGGCTCGAAATTATTGTTTCTCACAGATTCATAAATTGGATCATCTTCGTTGGCTACACTATTGTAACTAACTGATCGCAATAAAATCATATCATCCTTTTTTTGCCATCGAATAACTTGTTGAGGTCGAGACTTGACACCTGCACCACCAAAGTTTAAGTTTTTGACAAAACCAGAAATTCGACTCACAATTAAAATCTCTTTTTCTAAAATGTCTTTTGGAATTTCGAAGTAGTTTTTGCTACCTACTTTGTGAACGGTGAAAAGTCCTTTATCTGAAATGGCTTTTTGGGTAATGACATCCTTGTAAGGTTTTACCTTGCTGTCTTTGTCTTTTTTCTTAGGTTTAGTAATGAGTGGTTTTTTCTTGTTTTTTCTTTTTTTAAAAATTTGACCTTCAGAATTTGGCGTAAAAAGAACTAACGCTAGGGCTGTAAATAAGAAATAGATAAAATATTTTTTCATTTTGTAAAGTTGAGTTTTAATACGATCAATAAAGTTTTATTTAGAAAATGCTTCTTTCGGTTTTATCAATTAGCGAATATATAAAAATGAAAGGAATTTAATTTTAGAAAAAGGATATTTTTGGTTTTTAATAAAAGAAGTTATTTGAAAATGTATATTAATTAGAGTTAATATTCCAATCAATTCTTTTAGGGTCAAAATAAATCATACCTCTTTAATATTCGTTTTTATTTTTGTAAATATATTGTTATGAAAAGCACAATTTACTATTAGTTTTCCTACTGAAAAGACTTCTTATAGGAAGGATATTATTTATCTGTCAATCAAGTCATACTGGAACGTAAAGTGCTATATGACGATACGACAATTAATAATAAAACCTATTTTGAAAATATATGATTTGCAAGGAGTGGAGGTTGTAACAATATATTTACAAAATTCAAAAGAGATTGTTTCTTTCTATGATTTTTATCCAAAGTCGTAATACTGAAGTTGATCACATTCGATTTTAAGTAATCTTGTGAGTATTTTAATAATTTAATGCAATTATTCCTTTACGTTCGTCGAAAGTTTTTTTTTTAGATTAGGAAGTTTCTCATTTTTGAAAGAAAAAATGAAACTATTTTATTCCCTTATTTTTCTGTTTTTTTCTACTCTTCTTTTTTCTCAAGATGTAAAACTTAGTCCAGAATCTTTTCGAGTAACTGGCGATGCAGTTCGTACGGGAGAGCATTGTTATAGATTGACGAGAGACGTGGAATGGCAAGGAGGTACTCTTTGGTATCGAAACCCAATCAACTTAAATGATCCATTTGAAATGGAAATAGATTTAAAATTTGGGTGTGAAGATAGAGGTGCGGACGGGATCGTTTTTATTTTTCATGATAGATTAAGAACTGGGGAGGAAGGAGGAGGAATGGGGTTTGGAAAACTTAAACCTTCCTTAGGAGTCGAAATGGATACCTACCAAAATTATGATTTTGATGATCCTGAATTTGATCATATTTCTCTTGTGAAAAATGGGAGTTTGAATCATAATAATGGAATGCTAAAACCTGTTTCTATTCTTCCTAATCGGAAAAATATTGAAGATTGTAAATTGCATCGAGTGAAAATTATTTGGAATCCTTATGCAAAAGAATTCCATATTTTTATTGATAATAATTTACGCATCATAACAGAAATTGATATTGTAGGAAATATATTCGATGGAAATCCTAATGTTTATTGGGGCTTTTCGGCAGCGACAGGAGGTTCTCATAATTTGCAAGAGATTTGTTTGGAAAAATTGAACTTTACAGAAGTAGCTAATTTTGATGAAAAAACCAAAACTCAATTGTTGGATGGTGAAATTTATTCTTTAAAAAATGTGGAATTTCCTTCTGGAAAATCAACTTTAAAAACAGATGATTTGAAAGAATTGAATCGGTTAGTCAACTTGCTTAAAGAAAATAAACAGATGAATATTTTTATCTACGGGAATACAGATAGTTCGGGAGATGCAAGAGCAAATAGAATTATTTCTCAAAAAAGAGCGGACGAGGTGGCGAAATATTTAAGGCGAAATGGAATCGATAAAAAGAGAATTAAAACCAAAGGTTATGGCGAAAGTTTTCCAAAAGAAAATAACGGAACGGTGGAAGGAAGAAAAATAAATAGGAGAGTGGATGTTTATTTAGTGAGGCCGAGAGCTTGATTTTTTTTTTAAATGGTTTTTAATCTAAAGAATTCCACTATGCTTGCATCAGGTGTAGCAGCAGCAATGACATCTCATAAGTGAAAAAATCCCTTACAACCAATTTTTTTTACCACATAGGCACATAGAAAACATAGAATTTTACCTATGTTTTCTGTGTGCCTATGTGATGAAATTCTATTCTGATATCTATGAAACTTTTTTTTGATCCTCTGTTAACTGGTTGCGGAGGAGTTCAATTTTTCATGAATCCGTGTCACGGTACTAAAACCGTGACACGGAGAATTGTTTTTTTAATAACTCATTTTTACTATTTTTTCTACATCTTCGGGAGCTAAATTTCGATGCTCTCCAAGACCTTTCCAACCACGATCTACAAATCTTTGAGCAATTGTTTCCGCTGTCCCTTCGTATTCTTCGGTGTATTCTTTCAGCGTAGTTTTAATATCTAAGGAATGCAAAAACTCTTCTGTTTTTGCAATAGCAGCTTTTGCTTTTTCCTCCACAGTTCCTTCCGAAATATTCCAAATTCGTTCACCATATTGTGCTAACTTTTCTTTCTTTGCTTCTAGATTATATCGGTAATGGCTCGGAGCTATGATGGCTAAAGTTCGAGCATGATCGATACCATAGAGTGCTGTCAATTCATGCCCCATCATGTGAACGGCCCAATCGGTTGGGACACCTAGTTGGATCAAACCATTTAATGCCATAGTGCAAGACCACATGAAATTGGAAGCTGCTTCATAGTCAGTTGGATCAGCAATAATTCTAGGTGCAATTTCAATTAAAGTTTGTAGGATTCCCTCAGCAACTCTGTCTTGCAAAAATGCTCCAGCAGGATAAGTCATGTATTGTTCCAGTACGTGAGTGTATGCATCAACAATTCCATTGGCCAATTGTCTTTTTGGAATAGAGTGGACTACTTGAGGATCAAGAATGGAAAATTGAGGAAATAGTCCTGGACCTCCCATGGATCTTTTTTCTTTCAAAGAATGGCGCGTGATAACTGAACCAGAATTCATTTCAGAGCCCGTCGCTGGCAAAGTCAAAACTGTACCAAATGGCATGCCCTTGAAAGTTCGAATTGATTTCGCCAAAATATCCCAAGGATCATCTCCTTCATAATAGGCAGCTGCGGAAATAAATTTCACTCCATCGATTACAGATCCTCCACCTACAGCAAGTAAATAATTGACGTCTTCTTTTCTGATGATTTCTAAGGCATTCATCAAAATATCATATTCAGGATTGGCAGGAATCCCTCCGAATTCAATCACTTCAAATCCTTCTAAAGCAGATTTTACTTGTTCATAAATTCCATTTCGTTTGATACTTCCACCTCCATAGAGCATCATTATTTTGGCACCTTCAGGAAGCTCTTTTGTCAACTTTGGAATAGTATCCTTACCAAAAATAATTTTAGTGGGATTTTTAAATTGGAAATTCTTCATTTTAATATTTTGATTTTATATTAGATATTATTCTATAATTCATCCCATCCAATGGGGGTAAACCCCTTGGGAATATGGTACTTATACGATTTTAAAACAACTTCTAGATTAATTTCTATTGAATGTTAAGTGAACAAACTAATTTTGGTTTAGTTGTGAAAATAAAAACTTACCGAATAGCTTTAAAGAATTCAATCAATTCTAATAAGGACTTAGTGGCTGTTTCTATATTTCTTCTTTTAGCCATTGGTTTTGATTTTTCTAAATCTGTTATGGATTGTAGGATAAATTCCATTTGCAAAATTTCAGAAGCTATATGCCGTGGTGATCCGCCACCTAGTTTCCATGCTTGGCGATAAAGTTTTTTAATAGTTGTAACAATGCTTTTACGTTTTTTTAGGTTTGCAGAAACCTTTGTTTTGTTGTCTTCAATTTCATCTATGTAAAAAAGTAATTCAGCTTGTTTTAAATTGACAGGTTCAATAATATCCCAAAATTCATCACGATCATTTTTGTTGGATGCCATGTCTTTTAGTAATTTTTCAATATATTTTAAGGCATCTTTACCCAAAGTTTCATTTAGAGAATTTAGACGTCGTTTGTCGTTGATGAGTTTTTCGACAATGATCCAACCAGTCAAAGAATAAACAGATTTACTTATTTTATACCCCTTACAATAATGGTCTGCTGAATGTTTTAATGCCATTAGTTTTTCTTTAAAATTATCAAGAATTAGGAATTGCCTTTTTAGAATACTCCCCATGAGATTGTGCCTTTCCGCAGTCTCACCAAATGCTAGCAAATCATTCATTCGTTTTATAATAAGTTTAAGTTCGCTATTAAGGTTAAGCTTATTCTTTATATTGACCTGTTTTGAAATTACTTTTATCTTAATATTACACCAAAGTTCAATTGATTTTACAGAAAAATTAGCTTCTTGTTCTTGAAATATTGAATCAAATTTTTCAAGAGCAATTTCATATTCTTCTAATTCTATATAGGCATTGATTTCGAGTTCTGTAACCTTTGCACTTCTTAAACCTGACTCGTCAATACCTCTAGATATTCTTGTAAGTTTTGTGGATAGGTTAGAATAATTTGAATAGGAAGATTTAGAATTATCTATTAATTCTTCTAAATCCATTATTATTTCTTTTTCTAGAATATAAGAATATACTTCTTTCTCTTTGTTATATAAGTTAGTTAATCTATAAAATTGATCACCATAACATTGATAAGCTCCCCAAGTATTAGTTCGAGGGAATTCTAGGAAACAAGCTCTTCGTGCTGCTTTGACTGCCTCTGCAAAAATTTCTCCCGCAAGCATTCGGTCATAAAAAACTTCTGCAAATTTTTTGGCAGCAGCATCATCAACTGCCCATCCTGCCACGACCACAGCTTTAACTCCATTTTCAATAAACTGAACTCCGATGTTGGCCGCCAATTTATATTTTTTTCTAAAACTTTCCTCCTTTTCAGGATTCACTTCTCCCATGTAGCAACTATTGATAAAAACTAATTCTGGAGTACTTCCTATTTGATTTATTTCGGCAGCAGTAAGGACGATATTGTTTGACAATAAAATACCTGTTTTTTTGTCTTCCCCATAATCAATTACACCGTGACTGGCAATGTGAATTATTTTATATTCATTATATAATTTTTTAAAGATCTCTCTAAAAGATTCATTGATTCGAGGAGTGGTATCATAACCATGTGCCTGCAAGAGTCGATCAACCATTTTTGCTTCTACAGCAGCTTCAGGAAGTTGTGAAATACCACCACCTTCGGCTAATATTGGATCTCCAATAATTAAGGCTTTATTATTATTGATAGGTCTTCGTATATATCTATCGTTTGATGTTGATAGCTGGCGTATCATTCCAGCTGAAACGACAATAGGGAGTTCTATATTTTCGTCATAATTTAATAATTCCCATGGATAACTTGCCGTTGTTTTGTCTAAAATTAAAAGGATATTATGTTGATTTTTAAAAGATATTTTAAAATCATTTGGGATTAATAATTCAAAGATAACTTTGGTTATTTCTCTATCCCAATGGGTAGTTGTTTTAATCTCATCAAGTAAACTTTGGATTATATACAAGTTGGTAAATGATTCTCTTATTTCAACTCTTGCTCGTCCTGTGGAAGAACTATAATTGAGAAATTTTGTATTAGTCAAATGTTCTATTCTAGAAGTTACTGTTATTCTTCTCCACCATTCCTTTTCGTTGTCGATTTGAAAAAAGGATCTAGCACCATCTGTTCGATTTAATGGCTGGACGTTAATATTGTAAAGACTATTATTTTTATTAATCTGATTAATTTGATAGAAGCAATTTTCTGCTTTTTCATTGTACAGTTCAATTAATTCAATTTCAGAAATAATAGGTAATTTAAGCTTCATTTTTTGTGCCTTTATATTGGCATTAATTACTCCATCAATAATTGCATTTATTGAATTATTTAATGATAAATTTGCATATCTACTTCCTACTAATAAGGAAGAGATTCCTACGATGTCATCCTTCTTTTTGTTTCTATAAGTATTAAGGGTTAATAAATATTCTAAACATCCTAGCTCTATAGTTCTACTTAGAAGGAATGGAGTTAAATTCTCAATTAAGCCTAATCCTACGACAACAGTTCCAATGCTATTTTTTTCTATTGGTAAAATAACTAAATTACTCCCAATTGGACCAGGGTATAATTCATTTGCATCACGCTCAGATAATTTATTTTCTAAAAGATTATCAATTATCCCCTCTGCACTTACAATACCATCATCTGTAAAATGTCCAACCAGAATAGGATGTTTTGCATATCTCAAGTTTCCATTACTAACTGTTATTTTTATTTCAGGTAAACTTTCTGAATGTTTAGTTCTATGATAAATTGGATCAGTATTTAATCCTAAAATGTTTTTTGCTAAAATATTTACATCGTTGGAGAGTATTTCTTTGTTTTCAACCAGCACCAGACTTTGGATAGCACGAGAAGTTGGTCGTTTATTTGGCAAGCGATTAGTAGACCCATTTGCCAAAATGTCTTTGATCGCTTCGAATCGATTTTGGTCATTAGCTAATTCACCATGAATAGTATCGGCATAAAAAACTTGATGAGGATCCAATTGTTTTGGAATACCTGAATCCCAAGTGACACTTCCATCTCCTTCTCCAGTTGCTTCAAAAACTAGCTCATAATTTTTATAGGTAAAAAGTCCAGGTTGGACAATTTTAGCTTTAAGCAATTCGGTATCTTTCTCATTTATTATTGCTCCATATTGATCTCGGCAAACAAAATTGGAAAGTGTCTGATTATCTTTCCCCGCGATATAATATACATTGTGGAGGTCCCAATTTTCAAATTGTTGAAATTTCTTTTTGTAAGATTTAAATTCGTCCAAATCTTTTTGACTTGGTAAAGCCCAGAGGGAATCATCGGTTACCACTTGCAGCGTTTTCCAAAGTTCTAAATTATCAAAATCATGTGCTCCTTCATAAATAGGCAACAACTGCAATAGTCCAGAATATTGGACAAAAACTTCTAATAGATCTTTTCTACTTTGAAAAATGGCGAGGCGACTGACACTTTTTATTGTGCCTCCTATACCCGTAATTATTTCAGGAATTCCATACGATCCTTGCCAAGGTGTACCAAGCAAAATACATTTAAAATTCGGAATCGCATTTATCTTTTCCCAAGTTTTGGTATGATTGATCATGATATCTCGCGTCACTAATCCACCCATCGAGTGCGCAATAATTTGAATAGATTGACCAGTTGGCAAAAGCTCATTATTGATTTTATTTGCTAAGATTTTTCCCGAGGCAGAAAGTGATTTTCTCCAATCATATGGGAAAACTACGACATCATATTTATCACTCAGGTCGATGATCAATTTTCCATAGGCCGTTCCAACTACAGACTTTGCTTCGACATTTTTATTATCTATATTGAGTCGCATCAATCCACCTCCTGCCATTTTTAAGTAATCAATCCAAATCTCAGAATCACCATCTGATAAATTAGATCCCATGATTCCAGGGATTAAAATTATGATTGGTTTGTCACCTGAAACAGGAGTTGGTTCAACACTTCCTCCAGGAAGGATCGTAGTAATGTTTCGATTCCGTTCTCCACGGACGACTGTTTTGAATTGTGATGGCGAATCAAAAGGAGGACTTGTGATCGCCGTGAATATATTGTTACGAGAATTCTTATTTTTAAAATAACAAAAGTGATCAACAGCTCCACCATCTACAAATTTGTAGTAAATATCATTTTCTCTAACTACTCCCATATACATCGAATCGGTATCTACCACAAAGTCATTGTCCAATCGGTAGAATAATTTTGACATGATGGTCAAAAGTGTTTTTTTGATGCCAGAAATTCCTGCATTCCCTGCAATAATGGAAAGGTCACTTTGAATTTTGATTTGATGATTGTTGATGATTTTTTGCAATGGAGTATTTGGAACCATGCATTCCAAACCGGGCAAAACATTTGGATCAGTTCGTTGCTCCACAATCGCAAGGAGCAAAGATTTAATACCAACAAAAAGTGGATTGGTTTTTAAACCTGTTCCATAACCAATTACATTTAACAATATATTTAAAAAATGATCAATCCGTTTGGTCAAAATAGTTGTTCCAGCAGCAGGGCATGCAACTCTGACAAATTTCTCAACCACAATATTTTTTTGACGAGCAATTTTGTTTAATTGTTTTAGAGTAGCAACGTCTTGATCTCTTCCTAAATCCTGTAAAAGTTTAATTTCTTGTTTGGAAAAAAGCGAATCAAGAGAACTACATCGACATAATACTTCTCCAACCAATCCACCACGTGAATGGCTGATCACATGAAGCTTTGTATTTTTTGGTAAAGCTGTTATGGCATCGAGTGCATTTTCAAAAGGACTCTTTGTCCACGTTCGATGTTCCAATGCTAAAATATTGGAATCATAATGTTTGCAAAATTCCACCCAGGTATCCGTTCCTTCCATTTCTCCAAAAGATCCAATTGTACTCGAACTAGTCCCATGCAAAAAGAATAAAACGGGTTTGGTTTTATCAATACTTGGATTGGTTTCGTCATGCGAAAAAGGAGATAATTTAAATGCTGAGTTGACTTGAGCGATACCTTCATTTTCTAGAATCCCAGATTCGATCTTTGCAGCAATTGCCATTGCCGAAAATTCGGCTACAACTTCTTTTGGTTTAAATATTTTTACAAATTTTAAATAAACCTTTCGGACAATGCTTCGATTTTCGGTTGGAATTTCCAACGCATTTGGAATGAATGTACTGGTTTCTTGAGATCTATTATTGGAAGGGAAAAGTGTATTGATTTCTGGTGAAGGAGTCACCCAAATTGTTCCATCTTCAAATTCAAATTCAACTAAATCTTTTTGATCTAACTCTTCAGAAATTAATTCGTCGCTAGTTCCACGAGTGGAATTGATTTCGATCGTTCTTGAAAGGGAGTAAACGGAATTGGAGAATTCAAGATTTTGATCTTGTTTTCGGGTTTCCGCATTTTTTCCGTTGAGTTGGATTTTAAGTTTTGAGGTTGCCATTTTTCTGGTTTATTGAAGTTTTATAAGAAATGTAAAGGTGTTGTTATTTTTCAAAAATAAGAATGAATTATATAAATATAAAGTTAATTATTATGGTTGGAATACAAAGAGGAATTTAGATGAAAAACAAAAAAATGAAGTTTACCAATTACTTGTTCGATTGATTTGACAAGGTCGATTAAATCTAAAATATATGGTTATATGGAAAATAGAAAAAGTATCAATCCTCCAAGAAAGATTGACACTTTTTCGATATTCATTCTCATCTCATATGCTAATTTCTATCTGCACCTTCCTTGTCATCAACTTTATCATTCTCTGGAACCAATGGTTTTTTATTTTCATACTTTTTAATAATCGGATGCTTAGGCTGATACATCCGAGTAGAATCTACATAAGCCCTTGCCATCACTTCATCTCCAAGTGCTTCATATCCTTGAGCAATATGGCTAGTTCTTCGTCCACTATTGGTTGGAATCTTTTTTAATTTTTTGATCTCAGCTTTGAGTTCATCTTTCGCCTTCCGATCATTAGGATTTGATTTTAAGGATTCAATTTTTTTATCTACTTCGATCACATTGACGACCTCCGCAGCTTGTAAATTTTTAGGAGCTTTGACTAGAGCTTCTTTTGCTAAGGTAGATGCTTTTTCTTTTTTTCCTAATTCAAGATTAGCTTCACTCAAGGTCGTCAAACGTTCTGCATTGCTAATCGGCCGATCACCAATTGTTCCCAAATCTTGTTCTAAAGATTTTTCCAAATCTTTGTCATTTGGATTTTCCTTCAATTCTTCCAAATCTCTTTCGATATTAATAATTCCATCAGAAATAGAAAAAGATTTGATACTTGGAAAAGCAATCATCACTATCGCCAAACCAATTCCCATCAAGTGCTCTTTATTTAATTCTTTATTTTTTACCATCAAAAAAATGACGACACCAAAAAGGACAGAGCCTAAAAGCATTAAAATTATTTCGTATAAAAATAGACCATCAAATAGATTTCCCATGTGTAGAGGTTTTAGTTATGAATTTAGAGCTACCAAAAGAAAGCATTTTCTTTAGATTATCCAATAAACGTAAATAAATATTAATTAATTTCACCATTCGTCGAAAAGTAAATTTTTTAAGATTTTGGAAAAAATGAAATATTAAAATTACAAAATATATGAAAAAGATATTAAAAATTGTTTTTGGAATCCTGTTGGTTTTGATCTTATTTGTATTATACACCTTATATACCACGGGTTCATTTCGAACAATTGAAAATAAATTTGAGGGACAAATAATGATGAAAGTGCCTATCGTTGGAGCAGAGGATATGCAATTGAGCAGGGAGGATCAATTTATGATTATTTCGTCAGATGATCGGGCTGCTCGTCGAGATGGAAATCCTCGGCAAGGAGGATTGTATTTTTTGGATTTAAAAAATCCATTGGCTGCACCTCGATTGTTGACTAACCAAAATAATGTTTCTACTCCTTTTTATCCACATGGTATTTCGATGATAAAAATTGATTCAGCCAAATATAAAATTTATGCAATCAATCATCCTGATGAAAATGTTCACCTGATTGAAAGTTGCATTTTGGAAAATGGAGTGTTACTAGCAGATTCCATTTATGTTGATGATAATATTTTTAGTCCAAATGATATTGTAGCAATAGATGAGAAGCGATTTTATTTTACCAACGATCATGGTTATGATGGTGGATATGGGAAATTGGCAGAAGACTATATTGGACTCAAGGCTTCCAATGTTATTTATTTTGATGGAGAAAATTATCGGGAAGTTGCTTCAGGAATAGCTTATGCAAATGGTATCAATTATGATCCCGTAAAAGCATTGTTATTTATTGCTTCACCAAGAGATTTTTTAGTAAAAGTTTTTAAAACGGAAGCAAATGGAGATTTGACTTTTATCGAAAATATTGATTGCGGAACTGGAGTTGACAATATTGAGTTTGGGGAAGATGGAAAACTTTGGATTGGTTGTCATCCGAATTTGATTCATTTTGGAGAATATGCTAAAGGTAAAAAAACTATTTCTCCATCAGAAATTATCACGATTGATTATCGAGGGAAAGGAGATTATACGATTGAGCAAATTTATGAGGATGATGGTACCCAAATGTCAGGTTCTACTGTTGCACCAACTTATGAAGATTTGATATTTGTTGGGAATGTAATGGATGAACATTTTTTAATTTTGAAAAGAGAATGATTTTAAAGGTAGTTAGGAAACCTAATTTTTTGATTCTCCGTCAGCTTGGCGAAGTAGTTCAATTTTAAAATTTCAGATTCCTTTTAAATTTTCTTCATTTACATTTTTTTTTAATTCAAATCTAAGATTACTTTTTTACAGAAACTTTTCAGTTTAATCAATTAATTAAATGAGACTAAAAAGTAAGATAAGTTAAATTAGAATTTTTACATTTGCACTAAATTATAAAAAATAGTTGCACTATGAACCTTTTTTACTTTCTGCTGTTAAAGCTATCATAATTATGATAGACAAATTTCTTAAAATAAATTTTCCTGAAAATTCCCTGATGCCTTGGCTTGTTAAAACGAGTAAGATGCTAAGGATGTTTATGAAAGTTAATTTTCAGGAGCATGGTTTCGACTTGACTCATGAACAGTTTATTTTGATTGCTCACTTGTATCATGAGGATGGAATTAATCAAAAAGACTTAGCTTTTATAACTGATAGAAATAAAGGGTCTTTGGCACGTTTAGTTAATACAGTTGAGAAAAAAAATCTAGTAGCTCGAATTCCATCTACAGAAGATAAACGGGTCAATCAAATTTATTTGACTAAGCAGGGGAGATGTGTTTTTGAAAAATTAAAACCTGTTTTAGATGAGTGTGAAGCAAAAGTCAAAAAGGGATTAACTCAAAAAGAAGTTAAAGCAATGATTGCTGTTTTAGAGAAAATCCAAAATAATATCTCAAAATGAAAATAAGTTGCATCTGCAACTTATTAATGAGTTTTTTATAAAATAAAGTTCTTGTCAATAGGTTTTAGAAAGGGCTTATATATCAATTCAAATCAATGGAACGACCAATTTTACGACAAATTATTATTAGTGTACTCGGAATATTAATTATTGCTGCAGGGTTTTTGGCAAAACAAAAAATGGCTGCTAATAAAAAGCCAGAACCTGAAAAGGAGGTTCGCGCTGTCCCATCTGTTTTTACCCAAAAGGTAAAAAATGGTAGTTCCTCAATCAATATTACTGCTAGTGGAAATTTAGCTGCAAGAGATCGTATTGAAATCTTTTCTGAGGTTCAAGGAATTTTTGATTATAGTTCCAATTTATTTAAACCAGGAGTTTATTACAAAAAAGGGGCAATATTGATGCGGCTAAATAGTGATGAATTTCGAGCCAACTTGCGTGCTCAAAAAAGCAACCTTTATAATCAAATCGTTAGTTTGCTACCTGACCTTCGTTTCGATTATCCTGATGCTTTTCAAAAATGGCAAGATTATGTTAATGATTTCGATGTAGAGCAAGTATTGAAACCGTTGCCTAAATTTGAATCGGATAAAGAGAAATTATTTATTGCAGGAAGAAATATTAACTCGACTTGGTTCAATGTGAAAAATATAGAAGAACGGTTGACTAAATATACCATTTATGCTCCTTTTAGCGGAGTACTCACAGAAGCAAATATTGATAAAGGTGCATTGGTTAGAGAAGATAAAAAATTAGGAGAATTTATCAATCCGAATATTTACGAATTAGAAGTTTCGGTCAATTCAAGTTATGCAGATCTACTTAAAACAGGAAATTCAGTTACCCTCAATAATATAGAAAGAACAAAAAGTTGGACAGGAAAAGTCAATCGACTCAATAGTTTGATCGACCCGAATACTCAAACCATTTTAGCATTTATTCGAGTGAGTGGAAAAGGACTACGGGAGGGCATGTATTTGGAAGCAGATTTGACGGCGAAGAATGAGGAAAATACATTTGAAGTTTCTAGAAAATTAATCACAGACAATAATAAACTTTTTGTACTGGATGGAGACAAATTAATTTTAAAAGAAATTGAGCCTGTTCATTTTACTGAAAAAACGGTGATAGTCAGAGGTTTGGCAGACGGAACTGAAATATTGGATAGGATGCTGCCAGGAGCTTATGAAGGAATGACGGTGAAACGTTTTCAAAAATAATGCAGGATAAATATTGGCCGTAGAGATAAAGTATACCTTGTCTCTGCGGAAATAAAATTCAAAATCAAATATGAAAAATTTTCTTTCTTTTTTTATAAAATATCCTGTTGCTGTAAATGTCATTATACTTTCTGTGGCGATTTTTGGCTACCTAGGTTTGCAGGAAACCAAGTCTTCATTCTTCCCTTTGGATGATTCCAAACTTATATTTATTAACATAGTTTATCCAGGAGCATCACCAGCAGAGATCGAAGAAGGGGTGGTTTTAAAAATAGAAGATAATCTTAGAGGGTTAGTTGACATTGATCGAGTAACTTCTGCCTCTCAAGAAAATGCGGCAACGATTACAGTTGAAATTGAGGAAGGTGCAGATATAGATATTGTTTTGGCTAATGTGAAAAATGCAGTTGATCGAGTTCCATCTTTTCCTGTAGATATGGAACCTCCTGTAATTTCCAAACAAGAAAATATTAATACTGCGATCATTTTTACAGTAAGTGGGGATGGTGTTCCACTTAAAACCTTGAAGGATGTTGCTCGAAAAGTAGAAGATGATATTCGAGCTATTCCTGGTATTTCACAAGTTGAACTAAGTGGATTTCCAAACGAAGAGATTGAGATAGCAGTACGTGAAAATGATTTATTAGCCTTCAATTTAACTTTCGCAGAAGTAGCTGCAGCAGTCAGGAATTCTAATCTGATTACGACAGGTGGAAATATCAAAACAGAAACAGAAGAGTATTTGATCCGTGCGAATAACCGATCCTACTTTGGAAGTGAATTAGATTTTATTATTGTAAAAGCAAGTACATCAGGGCAAGTGATTCGGTTGAAAGATGTAGCAGAAATTAGAGATAAATGGTCTGAAGTTCCTGACCGAGTTAATTTTAATGGCAATTCAGCAGTACAACTGTCTGTAAGTACGACAAACAATGAAGACCTTCTTTATGCAACGGATAAAATCAAAGAATACATTACTGGTTTTAATGAAAAAAACGATATTCTTAAATTAAGCATCAGTAATGATTCATCAGTAGCCTTGAATGCTCGTCAAAAATTGTTGGTCGATAATGGGGTGATTGGAATCATTCTAGTTTTGGTATTTCTTTCGATTTTTCTAAAACCAAGTATCGCATTTTGGGTAGCGATTGGATTACCATTTTCATTTTTAGGATTATTTATTTTCGCTCCAAGTTTTATGACGATTAATGTAATTTCTCTTTTTGGGATGATTATCGTCATTGGAATTTTGGTGGATGATGGAATTGTAATTGCTGAAAATATTTATGATCAATACGAAAAAGGAAAGTCAAGAGTCCAAGCTGCTATTGACGGAACGATGCAAGTTTTCCCTCCGATAATTGCAGCAATTCTGACAACCATAATTGCCTTTTCTACTTTTATATTTTTGCCAGAAAGGATTGGTTCTTTCTTTGGACAAATTGCCAAAGTGGTTGGAATTATTTTGCTTATTTCGCTCATCGAAGCTTTTCTAATTTTGCCAGCTCACTTAGCTCATTCTAGAGCTTTGGATAAAAATGCTAAACCATTTATTCTAAATGTATGGGCTGATAAAGGAATCTCTTGGGTGAGAGATAATCTATATGTTCCTGTCCTCCGCTTTGTTTTAAATTTTAAAATCTTCGGATTTGCGATTCCAGTTGCATTACTATTAATGACAGTAGGAGCGATGCAAGGGGGAATTATTCGTTTTACTTTTTTTCCAAATGTTGCTTCTGATAGAATTGCTATTAATTTGAAAATGCCGCAAGGGACAAGTGAAAATATTACTGATTCTTTAATCACTATAATTGAAGCTGCAGCTTGGGAAGCGAATAAAGAATTAACTGAGAATCAGACAGGAAATCTCCCCGTGATAGAAAATTCAGTCAGACGAATTGGACCAGGATCTTCTAATGCTTCGCTGACTTTAAATCTTCTTCCTGGAGAGAAAAGAGATGTTCGTTCTTCTGTTGTTTCCAAAGCTATTCGAGAAAGAGTGGGGCCAATTTATGATGCAGAAAGTGTAGTCTTTGGAGCAGGAAATCAGTTTGGGGGGAAGCCTGTTTCCATTTCATTAGTTGGAAATAATATTGGAGAATTGAAACAAGCCAAACGAGAATTGAAGGTAGCATTTCGGGAAAATGCTAGATTGGCTGATGTTACAGACAATGATCCTGCGGGAATTAAAGAAATAAAAATTCAACTAAAAGAAAATGCTTATTTGCTTGGATTGACACTTAATGGTGTGATGTCCCAAGTGAGATCAGGATTTTTTGGAGCAGCTGTTCAGCGGTTTCAAAGAGGTCGAGATGAGATTAGAGTATGGGTGAGATATGATGCTACTAATCGAAGCAGTATTACTGATTTAGATAAAATGCGAATCGTAACTCCAACAGGAAATCGAGTTCCATTAGCTGAAATTGCATCTTACAAAATCGAACGTGGGGATGTTGTTATAAATCACTTAGATGGTCGTCGGGAGATTCGGGTTGAAGCAGATTTAGCGGATGCAAAAGATTCTGCTCCTGAAGTTTTAGCAGTTATAAAAAGTTCTGTGATACCTGAGATTATTGCAAAATATCCAACTGTAACACCACTTTATGAAGGTCAAAATCGTGGTTTTGCCAAAATTGGTGAAACGATGATGAAGGTTTTACCTATCGTTTTGATTTTGATGTATGCAGTCATTGCCTTTGTTTTTAGATCATATGGACAACCGCTTTTACTTTTTATTTTGATTCCATTTTGTTTTGTTGGAGTGGCATGGGGACATTGGTTTCATGGACAAAGTATTAATGTATTATCTGGTTTAGGAATTGTTGCTCTGGTCGGAATTCTGGTCAACGATGGACTGGTCTTGATTGAGAAATTTAACCTCTTGCTAAAGGATGGAATGCCATATCGTAAAGCGATGGTCGAAGCAGGTCGTTCTCGTTTTAGAGCGATTTTCTTAACCTCACTAACTACAGTCGCAGGTCTTGCACCATTAATTTTTGAAAAAAGTTTCTCTGCACAATTTTTAATTCCCATGGCAATTTCTGTTGCTTACGGAATAGCCTATGCCACCTTTATGACCTTATTTCTTCTGCCACTTTTATTGGCAGTAAAAAATAGTTTTAAAGTTTTGGTTCAATGGTTTTGGACTGGAAAAAAACCAGAACCTGAAGAAGTGGAAAGAGCTATTTTAGAAATGAAATCAGAGGAGAGGTAATTTGATTTTTTTAATAATTCCAGAAATGGGATAGAGTAAGTAACAATCATTTTTTTATGAAAAATATAATCTTAGTCATCATATTATTTTTTAGTTTTAACTTAAGTGCTCAAAATATATTGACTTTAGAACAGGCCAAGACAACTACACTTGCCAACAATTTTGGAATTAAAATCGCCAAAAATAATGTAGTCGTTTCTCAAAATCAAACGGATAAAAGTGTCAATGGGTATTTGCCAACGGTCTCTGCTAATGCAGGGCTGAATGGGAATTTTGGAGGCTCTTCACAATCATTTGGGAATGGAGGGGAGGCATCTACTTCGAATGCTTTTACCTGGGGAGGAAATGCTTCGGTACAAGCAAATTATACTATTTTTGATAAACGTCGTGATCTGACTTTGGAACAATTGAAAGAATCACTTAGTCTTTCGAACCTCCAATTACGACAAACTATTGAGCAAAATTTATTACAAGTTTACAATGAATATTTTCAAGTGGCTCAATTATCTGAAAATGTAAATGCATTGTTAGAAGCGATTAGTATTTCAAGAGAACGATTGCGTCGAGCACAATATCAATTAGATTTTGGGCAGGGTAGTGGATTGAATGTTTTGAATGCGGAAGTTGATATTCAACGAGACAGCGTTAATTTATTAAATGCCAAAATGAATTTGGAAAATGCCAAACGAAACTTAAATGTTTCGATGGGAAGAAATACTAACGATGATTTTCAAGTTGAAATTGATACCGCAATTGATGAAAGCTTCAATCTAGAATCTTTAATTGAGCAATCAAAAAATGACAATATTGGACTACAAGTTAATCGTAAAAACCTAGCGGTGAATGAGATGAATTTACAAATCATAGATTCAGAAAAACGTCCTATCGTTACCGCAGGAGCATCTTATGATTTTAGTTATTCTGATAATCCAACAGGTGCGTTTATTGATAAATCTAATTCAAGAGGATTGGCAGCTAACGTAGGAGTCAATTGGACTATTTTTGATGGGACTAGAGATATTCGTAAACAAAATGCGGCGATCAATTTGACTAATCAAAAACTACAAATTGATCAACTTCAACAACAACTAGAACGAGATATTATAAATGCTTGGGCGAATTATCAAAACGCACTTTTCGTTTTGCAAGTAGAAAAAAATGGGGTGGAAACTAACCGTGAGAATTTTGTTCGAACAGAGGAACAAGTAAAGATTGGTCAATTAACTTCTATCGAATTTCGACAAGCTCAGTTGAATTTGTTGAATGCTCAGACGAGTTTAAATAATGCGAAGTTTGATACAAAATTAAGAGAAATTCAAATGTTGCAATTGGTGGGGAAATTGATTGATTAATTTTCCAAAAATTAATATAACTAAATGTGCTTTCAGATTTTAATAGATTTGAAAGCACATTTTTCATTACCAACAGTTATATGTGGTTCTCCTTAGATATTTACATCTCAATAGAATTCCTGGTATCTTATCTTCAAAAATAAAAAAAAATATTTATCCAAGAACAAATTGTAATACTATAGGTTTAAATAGTATTACTATTGATTTTTATAACATACAAGGAATCAATCTAATTTTGACCCTTAAACTTAAGCAAAACGAATTAAACATGTTGAAAAATTTTTATAATTCAAAATATCTAAAAGGAGATATTTCAGGAGGACTTGTTGCTGGAATTGTTGCATTACCTTTGGCGCTGGCATTTGGTGTTCAGTCAGGGATGGGTGCAACTGCAGGATTATATGGAGCAATTGCAGTTGGTATTTTTGCGGCTATCTTTGGAGGAACACCTACCCAAGCAAGTGGGCCAACTGGACCAATGACCGTAGTTTCCGCAGCATTAGTCGCTGCTGCCATAGAGATGACTGGGAGCTTAGATAGTGCCATGAGTATTATTTTGTTGACCTTTTTATTAGGAGGATTAATTCAGATAATTTTCGGATTAATTAACATTGCGAGTTACGTTAAATACTTTCCTTATCCAGTTGTTTCTGGGTTTATGAGCGGGGTAGGGTTGATTATTATTATATTACAAATATTCCCATTTGCAGGCTTGAGTTCTCCAAAATCCACCATAGCTGTTTTACAAGATTTGCCCAGATTATTTTCAGATTTTAATATTTATGCTTTGATTTTAGGAGGGATTACGATTTTGGTTTATTTCGTTTTTCCCAAAATCACTAAAGTGATACCCAGCGCATTAATGGCTTTGGTGGTGGCTACTTTTGTAGGATATTTTTTGAAATGGGATGTGCCAATCATAGGAGATATTCCTTCAGGATTGCCTTCTCTCAAATTGACAGGTATGTTTACCGTAGGAGGTAGTGCCTACCCTTTAATTTTTGAATATGCATTTGTTCTGGCCGTACTAGGAAGTATTGATTCCTTGCTTACTTCGGTGATTGCTGATAATATGACCAAGACTAAACATAATAGTAATCGAGAATTGATTGGTCAGGGAATTGGAAATATGTTGGCTGCTATCATCGGGGGAATTCCCGGGGCAGGAGCAACAAAGGGAACGGTGGTCAATATTAATTCTGGTGGACGAACTCGACTCTCGGGAACGATTCATGGATTAGTTTTACTAGCTGTTTTGTTAGGTCTAGGATCTTTGGCAGCTCATATTCCTTTAGCAGTTTTGGCAGGCTTGTTAATTCCAATTGGGTTTAAAATTATTGATACCAAAGGGTTTAAACATTTACTTGTTGTGCCGAGAGCTGATGCATTTGTCTTAGTGATCGTGCTGTTGATTACTACTTTTGGAAGTTTGATTCAAGCTGTTGGAATCGGTTTAGCATTAGCGTCATTATTGTTTATGAAAAAAGCAAGTGACATAGGAGAGCAAGGAATGAAGGTTGGTCCAGTATCTGATTTTGATGGATCTAAACCTTGGCAAGATGAAATAGAATTTTACGAAAAATATAAAAGTAATGTAATCATCAAACATCTTTATGGGCCATTATTTTTTGGTTTTACCGCACATTTTAAAAATGAAATAAAGGCCCTTCCAAAAGATATTAAAGCTTTGCTGATTAGAATGGATAGAGTTCCTTACATTGATCAGTCGGGTTTATATGCATTGGAGGATGCTATCCATGAACTCAACTTGATGGGAGTTGAGGTGATTTTAGTTGACCTTCAACCACAACCATACGACATGTTGAAGTCGATTGATGTTATTCCAGACTTAGTTCCAGAGGACGATATTTTTAAATCGGTGGATGATGCATTTAGCTATTTGGGTAAGAAGTTATTACAGGTCGATAAAAAGAATTGAGTTTATTCTATTTTTTTTGTTTCTAAAAAAAAATAAACAAAAGCATATAGTAACTATACTAATTTGACTTTCAGTCTAGTATGAAAAATATAAGAAAAGCTGCAGGCGTAAAAGCTGGCAGTTTTTTTTTACTTGATAATAAATTATTACATAAGGCAACCTTTTTGAAGTTTCTTGCACCCAATTAGCTAACGAACAATTTAACTAATTAATCAAGAAAAAAATGAAATTCAAAACTTTTACAATTTTAAACATTGCAAATTTACTAATGATCGTAAACGTTGGAGTTGCACAAACACTCACTCAATTTGGGCCAGACGGCTTTGTCAGAATAGAGGAAGGATCTGGTGGTTTTTTTGCAGACCTTGATGCTGGAGATAGGTTTAGCAGAGATCATGATGTCGCAGGAGATATTAATGGAGATGGTATTCTTGACCTAGTGATAGGAGCTCGTTCTGATGATGATGGAGAAACAGATGCAGGTGCGGTTTACGTTGTTTTTATGAATAATGATGGTACAGTTCAATCCAATCAAAAAATTTCAATGCTCGAAGGTGATTTTAATGAAACTTTAATTGAAGGAAATTTCTTTGGCTATGGTGTTGCAGGAATAGGAGATTATGATAATGATAATATTCCAGATATAGCTGTTTCAGCACCTGCTTCATCTAATCGGTCACTATATATTATTTACCTCAATATTGATGGAACAGTAAAAAGTTATGTGAAGCATCCAAATATTATTGCTCAAGGATTATCTGCAATTGGTGACTTAAATAATGATGGTAAAACTGATTTGGTAGCGTGTGATCCTAACTCAGATTTAGGTGGTAATAACCGAGGAGCAATAAATATTTTATTCTTTGATGATGCATCTCAGATCGAAAATATTGTAACTATTAGTTCTACATCAGGAGGATTAGGAACGGGCCTAGTAGATGGCGATATGTTTGGAGGAAGAGAAGTTGCGATACTTGGAGATATAGACAACGATGGTACTTTGGAGATAGCGGTTGGGGCTTTTATGTCTGACGGAGGGAAGGGAGCAGTTTGGATACTTTCTCTGGATCCGATAAATTTTAATGTGGTTTCTAAGATAAAAATAACGGAAGGGTTAAATGGATTTGAAGATACTTTGGTAGTTGATGTAAATCCTAACGGAACTTCTGGTGCTCAATTTGGTCATGCTATGTGTGCTCCCGGAGATCTCAATGGCGATGGTATTCCAGATTTGATTACAGGAGCAAATCAACAAGGTTTAGGAGATGCTTATATTCTTTATCTAAATAGTGATAAGACTGTAAAAACATATACTAAAATAGACGAAATTGAAGGTGGTTTTAATTTAGATTTTGATCCTGATGATCAAGAGCGTTTTTCTC
Organism: Saprospiraceae bacterium; assembly: GCA_045106765.1. Taxonomy (GTDB): domain Bacteria; phylum Bacteroidota; class Bacteroidia; order Chitinophagales; family Saprospiraceae; genus CAJQQY01. The sequence continues at coordinate 25,135 of JBGCFD010000234.1, forward strand.
GCTCTATGTCCTTTGTTGGAGATCTAAGAGGTGATGGTACCATTGCTGTAAATATTGGAGGAGGAGTAGGACAAGCAGGAACAGGAACCTTATATTTATTGTTTTTTAAGCCATGTGGATTTGCTCAAGAAGCAGGGTTTAGTCATTGGAATGGAGGAAATACTTTATTTACAAATTGGAGTCATGCTATGCAAATGTTGACGAGTGACTCCTTGACATTTGAACAATGTACTTTTAAAGCATTTGAAACTGATGCAGCATATATGACCTATAATTATAATGATGGGAGATGTATCTGTAAGGATTCTACTGCTATTTTGACTACAAGTACGGAATTGAGTACTGCATTTTCTAATGAGTGCTTTAGTGGTTTGATCTCAACAAATATTAATGAAATTAATTCTGAACACTCGTTGGTTATTTATCCTAACCCGACAGATTCTGAAATTATATTAAAAACAACTCAGGTTTTATTTTCTGAAAAAGACCAAATGATATTATACAATTTAACAGGAGAAGTGCTTTTTTCTACTAAAATATCTGATCAGCAAACTAGGATCAATTTATCATCTTACCCTAGTGGAATATATATTATTCGTTCTGTAATTGGTGGTCTTAATAAAACCTTCAAGATAATAAAAGAATAAAATAACTTAATGAAAGGTGTGTGTGAAAAGATAGAAATTTTGAGATCGCTTGAGATTAAGTTAAAGTAGTATTAAACATGAGTTGTCCAGAATTTTGATGTCTTAAAAATTCGAGACAACTTATGTTTAAATTGTAGAGAGAGTAGTCAGTCCTTCTTGTCCATTTCTTGAGGCAACTGTTTTTTGCATTTCCAAGAAATTAATTTATCTCCATAAATAATTTTGTTTAATCTATTAAAGTTTTCTAGACGACATTCCAACTAGATAATTCCTTTCTGTGATGTCAATCACACGTTTTTACTTGTTATGTGATCATCTTTACATTTCTAGATAAATAGATACATTTCGATTTGATATCGAATTTTTTATTTGTGAATATATAGACTAGTTACCCTTTCAAAAGCATATTTTTTAAGAGGTAAATAGTCTAATTAAATTTTATAAAAATGATTGAATTTATTAGTCAACCATGGCATTGGTCAGCTTCAGGAGCAATGATTTCTTTAGTCATGTTATTGCTTATTTACTTAGGACAAAAATTTGGAGTGTCTTCTTCTTTTCAGGCCATGTGTTCGATTGGTGGAGCTGGAAGTCGATTTGAATATTTTAATTATGATTGGAAAAAACATGATTGGCTGTTAGTCTTTGTTTTGGGAAGTATAATTGGAGGAGGTATTGCTTCTACTTTTTTAGCAAGTCCAGCACCTGTTCAAATTTCAGCCGCAACGATAAATGACTTGTCTGATTTAGGGATTTCCTATCCAAAAACGAATGCAGAGGGGTCAGGTTTTTTACCGACTGATGTTTTTAATTTTGAAGCATTGAAATCATTGCAAGGAATAATTTTAATTGTTGTAGGTGGATTCTTGATTGGATTTGGTACACGCTATGGAGGAGGTTGTACTTCAGGACATGCGATAACTGGATTGTCAAATTTACAATTACCCTCCTTGGTTGCGGTGATCGGTTTTTTTATTGGGGGACTGGTAATGACACATTTATTATTTCCAATTATTTTTTCTTTTTAAAATCCTAAAATAAAAGAGACATGAAATTATTTAAATTTTTAATGGTAGGAATATTATTTGGAATAGTGATGACAAAGTCGGAAGCAATCTCTTGGTTTAGAATCCAAGAAATGTTTCGATTCCAAAGTTTTCATATGTATGGAATTATTGGAGTGGCAGTTGGGATGGGAGCATTGATTCATTTTTTTATAAAAAAATATGATGTAAAAAACACTTTTGGTAATGTCATTCAATTTCAAGATAAACCCAAAACCTATAAAGCGAGTTTGTTCGGTGGAACTATTTTTGGATTAGGGTGGGCGATGACTGGAGCTTGTCCTGGGCCGCTTTACGTTTTGGTGGGAAATGGGTTTTGGATTATTTTGGTTGTCATTTTGAGTGCGTTGGTGGGAACATTTGTATATGGGGCATTGAAAAGTAAATTGCCTCATTAGAAGAATGGATATTGAGATTATCTAAAAGAAGTTTTATCTTCGAATTTTTTTTGAGTAAAAAATTCATATTTCATGTTTATCATTCTACTTAGAATTGCGATTGTTTTTGGCTTGATCTATTTAGCTATTAAATTATTTACTTGGGTGCCACAAGTTTTGTCAAGCACAAAAGGTTGTCCTAATTGTGAAGGAAAAGGTTATTGGTATGGAGTGAGAGACCGAGAAGCATGTAAGCAATGTAATGGTACGGGAAGAATACCTAAATAAAAAACCATCAAGTAAAGTAAATACTAATTTTTAAATTTAATTTCCACCCTTCGATTTTTAGCTTTTCCCTTCTCCGTTTCATTACTTTCTATAGGTTTTGTTTCCCCTTTTCCAAGTGCCGAAATATTAGATGCGGAAATTCCTTTTTCGATAAAGTATTTTCTAACAGCATCTGCACGTTTTTGTGAGAGTTGAAGGTTGTATTTACTTTTCCCCACATTATCAGTATGACCAAATAATTCGATTTTAAAATTATTGGTTTTTATCAAAGCAAAAACTCGATTCAATTCAGCGTGAGATTCTTTTTTTAGGATAGCTTTATTGGTGTCAAAAAAGATATTCTCCAAAGTCAAATTCACTCCTTTTTCCGTCAATTCAGCAACAGTAAAAAGTTGCAAATTTTCATTGATCTCCACTCTTTTATTATTGGTCAAATCAATATTATTGGAAATTGGAAAATAATTTTCTTTTTTAATAAAGTAACTATATTTTCGATTGCCAGGTAAAACCACGAAAAAATCTCCCGTCTTTGGATTACTTTTTAGCTCACTTACAATCCTTCCAGTTTCTAAATCTTCAATAATAATTGCTGCATCAATTGGCAATCCATAAGAATCTTTTAAAGTTCCAGAGATGGTCGAAACAGCTAACGGTCTCATTTTTTGCGGCAATTCTATTTGGTAAATATCTTCATTCTGAGAAGTTTCGGAAGAAAAACTAAAGTAAGCTGTTGCACCATCCGTACTCACTTTGTAGCCCCAATCATTATTGGGAGTATTAATTTCTCGACCCAAATTTATAGGCGTACTCCAATTGGTCCAAGTGTCATCCAATCGAGTCGTTTTAAAAACATCCATCTCTCCGAAGCCACCATGTCCTGTTGAACTAAAATACAAAGTTTTCATATCAGGGTGTAAAAAAGGAGAGCGATCCAAATATGGTGTATTGATCTGTTGTCCCAAATTAATTACATCTTGCCATTTGTCTTCTTCATTTTTTAGCGCAACATAAATATCTAAGTTATTGTCTTTTGTAAAACCAACTATATCCTGACGAGACGAGGTAAATAACAATGCTCTTCCGTCACTCGATAAAGTTGCATCAGCCTGCCATTTAGTTGCATTGACCGAACGAGGGAGAAATTCGAGTTCCGACCAACTTTCAAAAGTTTGGTTACTAAAACATAGTTGCCCATTTTGAAACATCATCATCTGAGTACCGTCCACAGAGATGGCTTCTGGTGCTTCGCTGGCTGAAACAGTATTAATTCCAGGCATCAATCTAGCAGGTGTCCATTGATTATTTTCTCTTTGAGAAATAAAAATATCTTCTTTACCTAAATTATCATTTCGATATTTTGCACAGAAGAAAAGTGTTTTTCCATCGGCAGAAATAACTGGAGCATATTCACTTCCCTCAGTATTGATGGCTTCTATTTTTGTAAGTCGAACATTTTGACTTGGTGCATTTAGTGCATCAAAAAGTTGATGATAGAGATTTGATTTTTCAAAATAGGATTGATATTTTTTCATGGTCAATTTTGCATTAGACCAATTTTTATTTTTTAAATCATTAGAGATAACTTTTAACAAAGCCTGAAAAGCAGCTCGATGTGGTGCAGCATCTTTTATGAATTGGGCAAATTCTTCATTTTGTTTTTCATCAAAAGTTCGATCTTTTAAATCTTCAAATCGGCTAGCCAAAGCCAAATCGTTTTCAATTTTAGAAGAATCTTGAAAAATAGCTCCATATTTTTTTTGGAATTTTTTCAAATTACTCACTCTTAAATCTTCAGAATACATGGTGTAAAGATGAGTTACCAACGCCTCTTTTTTTGAAGTATTTGAACTTAAATCTAAATATTTTTCGAGTACGGTAATCGTAGAATTTTTTCCAATTAAGGAAGTAACTTGTGACTCTATTTTTGATGTAAAATTACTTTCGGGATATTTTTCCCAAAATTCTAACAATACAATTACATCTTTTGAATTTTGGATTTTTTCGAAATGTTCAGCTTTTTCTTCTTGCAAAACAATATTTAATTTTTTTTCTAATTCCTCTTGGAAAGGATATTGAGGATACATTTTTGCAAAATCTTTGATCCTTTCTTTTCCTTTTTCAGCGATATAAGTTGCTAAGAATTTTTTCCATAGGTCATACGAAGATTCATGGTCAGGATAGGAGAGTAGAAACCAATTGAATTCAGCCAAATTTCCATCTTTTAACATTTGTTCAACCAATTGATTTTTAGCAAATTTTAAATGCAGACTTTTAGGATTTTCATCGATGAATTCATGGTATTTCGTTTTGTCGTTGAGATCATGAATTTGTTGATATTTTCTAGCACCAGAATCTTTTACATAAGGATTTCGATTATGTCTTTTGGCAAAACTATCAAAACTATTCCAGCCATTTTCTTTCATTGAAAGTTCAAAAAATCTTTTTTCACCTTCTTTTAAAAGTTGAGGAGATTTAGACCTTAATGATTTTTTATATTTTTCCAGAAAGTAGCTAAAAGCCTTGCTGGTATTACTATCTAGAGCATTTTTAAAAGCCAATTGATTGCGGATTAATTCAATTTCTTTTCGATAAGACAGTTTGGATTTTTTATAAAAAGTTAAAAAGTGATCATATGATTCTATTGAATTTTCAACTTTTGCAAAAGCAAGAGCACCTTCTGTAATTTGATTTTTTAATTTAGAAGATTTGATTTTAAATTGCTTTTTATATTGATCTTTTTTCTTTGATTTTAGGGATTTGAAGCCTTCGTTAAATATTAAATAATGTTCCCAAGCTTTATCTAAATTGACTTCCGAAAAAGAGCTATCCGAATAAATTTTTGCTAATCCATAATTGGCGAAAATCTTCATAGATTTATTATCTAAATCTTGCTCAAAAAAAACAATAGCTTCGTTGAATTCTTCGTTTTGAAGTTGCTCAAAACCTTCTTCAGTTTGTGAAAAAATTGGAGTGGGAAAAATGAGGAAAATAAGAATTGAAAAGAAAACAGTTGTCTTAAAATTCATTAGAGGTTTTTTTAGGTTAGGCTTTTGAAAGAGCTCCCTTCTGAATAAAAAATAAACAATCTTGTTTTCTAGATAGTATGATAGAAATGTATTTCAAATATATAAAAATCTTATGCGGTTTTGCATTAAACTGACGGATATTTTGAGATTTAATTTATTATTCGGTTTTTTAAGCCTTGATTATTTATTTATAAAAATATTTTGATGATTATTGAAAAGAGATGGTTTGATTTGGCAATATTAGTATTTGTAATTGTATTGTTAAAAAGTTGTAGCTCCCCTCAACCTTTAGAAAAAAATCCTCCAAAAAAATCTAATTTGTCTCCCTCCGAGCAAGCCTTGGTAGATGAATACACTTATGTTGTTGAAGAGCAATTTCAATTAGGAAATGCTCCAACAGGTATGGCAGTTGCAATTGTGAAGGATGGAAAAATATTAATGCAAAATGGATTCGGTCTGAAAAAGACAGGAGGAAAGGATTCAATTGATCAACATACTGTTTTTCGAATTGCCTCTTTGTCCAAAGGATTTGCTGCAGTCCTAGCGGCTCAAATTGTTGCAGAAAAGAAACTTAGATGGAATTCTAAAGTCAAAGATTATATTCCAAATTTTCAATTGATAGAAGATTCTGCCACTCAGGTTTTAAATCTAAAACATGTATTGAGTCACTCTACTGGATTGCCAAGACATACTTATGGTAACTTAATTGAAGCAGGACAATCTTTGCAACAAATGATTCCGAGATTAAAAGAAGTTCCTTTGATAGCTGCTCCAGGTCGAGTGATGGCTTATCAGAATTTAGCCTACAGTTTGGTACAACCAATGTTAGAAAAGTCAACCAAAATGACTTATGATTCTTTAATAAAACAATACATTTACAAGCCATTAAAAATGGATAATGCATCGATTGATTATAAAAGTTTGATGCAAGGAAATAATATTGCGTTGCCTCATAGTTCTAGAAATAGTCGTCCAATGGAGCAGCAAGATGATTACTTTTCAGTACTGCCTGCTGCTGGAGTGAATGCAAGTATTTCGGATATGGCGATTTGGTTAAATGCACTTTTAGGTCATCATCCAAAAGTAGTTTCTAGAGAATCATTAAAACCCATTTTTAAACGAAATAACCGATTGCCCAAAAATAATCCATGGTCTCGAAATTGGGATGGAGTGACTTCTGTTGGTTATGCGATGGGGTGGAGAACGATAAATTATAAAGATCAAAAACTAATTTATCATGGTGGTTATTTGAATGGGTATCGAACGGAGATGGCATTTTGTCTGGAAGAAGATATAGGAATAGTGGTTTTATCTAATTCCTTTTCAAGATTTTTGATCCAAAGTGTTCCGACGTTTTTTGACATTTATAACCAACAAAAAGTGGAAATGGATTCGATGCAAACAAATTTATTGGGAAAATAATTTTTGTAGTATTAATTTTTTATATCTTCCATTTTATTTAGAAATAACTTAATCAAAAAAATAATACAAAAATGGAAAAACCAACAGTAGGAGGAACATCCCCAATTCGCTGTACTTTAGAGGCAGGAAAAAAATATGCTTATTGCACTTGTGGCAAATCTGAAGGTCAACCTTGGTGCAATGGTGCTCATAAAGACACTTCTTTTACCCCTTTAGTTTTTACGCAAGAAACTGAAAAAACTGCGGGAATTTGTACTTGTAAAATGACTTCGAATCCACCATTCTGTGATGGATCACATAAAAGTTTGGCAGGATAAAATCGCTAATCTTTTTTGAGAAAAGCTATTTCAATAATTTTGGAATAGCTTTTTTTTATTTTGAAATTCGATAACCACAACGCAGTCTTACAGAAAAATTATTAACAGCAGTTAGGAGTGTTAAATCTTTATTTCTTGAATGGATCGAAACATAAGAATTCCAACCGAAGTGAGGAGAGAAAATTATATTTTTGGAAAACCTCCAATTGAATCCTCCAGCAAAACTATAGCCTGATAAACCACCGATTTTCTTTTCATTTATTTTAGGTTCGTCAATGGAAAAAACAAAAGGAGAAAATGGCGAATCAGGAACGTATTTTTCTCCAATGATTCTTAGCGAATATCTTTGAAAATAACCTATCCCAAGATAAAATTTAAACCATTTTAATTTAAGATTGCATTTTAGAAATAATTCAGCAGTAATTGCATCCTCTCTGATTTTATCTCTGAAAGGAGAAGTGGCAAAATTTCTTTGAGCATAAAATAAGGAAGTCGAGAAAGAAAATTTAGAGTTATTTTTGAAGTCAGTATATAATCCGATTTGATTAGAAAAACGATGTTCTTGCCTATCCTCAGCTAAAAATTCTGCTCCATAAAGAAAACCAATAATGGTGGTGTTTTTCTTTTTTCGTTGGGCAAAAATATTTTGACAACAGCAAACAATCAGAAGAAAAATCACTAAGATTTTAAATTTTATTTTCATGGCTAACTATTTTATAGAGAAAGTTATTTTTTTTGTTTTGAAAAAGATAGTTTTGTGGTTCGCTAAACAAAAGAATATTCTTCAATAATATTGTATATCTCCTTCAAATTAAAACAATTCAAATTGGATAAATATATCATCGAATTTATTGGAACTTATTTTTTGATGCTTTCTATTTGTATGTCAGTTATGGGAGGACTAGGAACATTTGCACCTATAGCGATTGGGATGACCTTGATCGGTGTGATTTATATGGGTGGTCATATTTCCAAAGCACATTATAATCCAGCGATTACTCTTGCTTTTTTTATTTGTAAAAAAATCGACAACTCAGATGTTTTAGGGTATCTCTTAGCACAAATTATAGGAGCATTTTTGGCAACCTTAACTGCAGGTTATTTGTTAGGAAGTTATGTTTCATTACCAGAAATAGCTATGATGGATTTGTCTCCGAAAATTTTCCCAGCCTTGCTAGCGGAGTTTTTAGGAACATTTATTCTTGCATTGGTTATTTTGAATGTAGCTATTGCTAAAGGAACTGCTGGAAATACATTTTATGGCGTCGCTATTGGTTTTACAGTAATTGGAATTGCATATGCATTTGGTGGAATATCAGGAGGTGCATTTAATCCAGCAGTAGCAATTGGAATTTCAATGGCAGAATTAGTTCGGTGGAATGACATTTGGATTTTTTTGGTGGCTAACTTTGCAGGAGCTGGAACTGCGGCTTTGATTTTTAAAATGACTGCGGAAATACAAGATTAATTTACTTGCCAATTAGTTTTTTTTTACCACATAGTCACTATGAAGTTGTTTTAAAATGTCTAACTGACCTACGCAAAAAGTATTGTGGTTATTGGACTTCAGCTTTTTTTCGTCCCAACCCAAAGGGGTTGAAACTCAAAAAGAGCTTCGCCAATAATCACAAGCCTTTCCGCTCGGTTT
>JBGCFD010000235.1:0-8921 GCA_045106765.1 Saprospiraceae bacterium
CAAGAATTTATTCCAAGTGTATTAATTCGGCGATCCTCACTATAAATGAGATACTAAATAAAATTACTCAAACCATTTATTAAACCTTTAAAATCTAAACTGTATGAATTAAAAAAAATTAAACTACTCTTTTGGAAAAAATGCAACCCATTCTCCGCGAAAAGAACAGGTTGCGATTATTAAATAAGTAAAAAACAAAACTAAGATGAAAAATTTAACTTCCCAAATTGGGAGGCTTAGAAAGTGTATAAACTTCACTAAGTGTCTTTCATTTACGAGTAAATTGCTTCCTGCAATTATGCTCCTTTTTTGCACATCTAATGTTTTTAGTCAAGTTACAGGTACGGTTACTGATGCAAGTGGTGAAACTCTTATTGGAGTAAACATTATTGTAAAAGGTACTTCTACTGGTTCTTCTACTGACGTTGATGGTACATATTCTGTTGATGCGGGTAGTGATGCTACCTTGGTCTTTTCCTACACAGGATTTCAATCTCAAGAAATAGTTGTGGGAGGGCAGTCAACTATTGATGTTGTCATGACTTCTGATAATCGAGTACTTGATGAAGTAGTCGTTGTTGGTTTCGGAACACAACGAAAAGTTGATTTAACTGGAGCAGTTGGATCTATCGGAGCTGATGAAATAGCCTCTTCTCCTGCATTGACTGCTGATCAAGCATTACGAGGTCGACTGTCAGGTGTTCAACTTTCTAATCGAAGTGGAGCTCCTGGATCACCTATTAATGTAAGAATTAGAGGTGTCGGTACCACCGGTAACAATCAACCACTTTGGGTAGTGGATGGAGTGCCGATTGTACAAACTACTAATATCACCGTTAATACTGCTGCCAATACGGAAAGTAATCCTTTGGTGGGAATTAACCCAAGTGATATTGAATCTATTGATGTATTGAAAGATGCCTCTGCTGCTGCGATTTATGGAGCACGTGCTGCTAATGGTGTAATCATCGTTACTACAAAAAGAGGAAAGTCTGGGAGAACTGGGCTAGTATACGATGCTTATGTTGGAACTCAATCTGTTCGAAAAAAATTGGACGTATTGGGTGTTTCAGATTACGTTGCTTTACAAACCGAATTAGGAAGAGATTTTAGTTCTTTTTCAGGTCAACCATTCGTAGACTGGCAAGATGAAGTTTTCAGCGCAGCTGGAATGCAGAGTCATAACCTTTCTGCAAGTGGTGGAACAGAGAATATGAACTTTAATATTTCTGGTGGATATTTCAAACAAGATGGAATTGAGTTAGCAACAGGTTTCGAAAGATATTCTGTAAAAGCTAATGCTGATATCAAAGTTGGAGATAGAATTAAAATCGGAGAATCTGTAAATATTGCTTTTACGGATCGGTTAGTTCAGTCGGAGCCAGGTCGAGCACCAGCATTTGCTGCTGCGCAAAATGCACCATTTACACCAGTTTATGATGCTAATGGCGATTATACATTTATTGATGCCAGTAATGCAGGTGCTGCAGCTGGTAGTACTTCTCAGATTGTAGGAGTTAATGATGTAGCTAACAATGAAACTAGAGTAACTACTCGTAGAATTCTAGGAAGTATTTATGGTGAATTGGAATTAATGAAAGGCCTTAAATTTAGATCTCAATTTGGTGTAGATTACTCTATCGGTCAAGGTGGATGGTTTGCAGATATTTATGATTTTGGAGGTTCATCACCAGCAAGAGCAGATATTTTTCAAGTGGTCTCTAAGCCTTCAGAGTTGACGACAAATATTGCGAACACACTAACTTACACGACTAATTTTGATAAGAGTGATTTGACTGTTGTAGTTGGTCATGAGGAAACGAACTTTGAATTTGATCGATTAAGAGGTCAAGGAAATGGATTTTTAAGTCCTGCTGTAACCTTGGTAAATACTGCTGCAAATTCTGCAGTTGGACAAGAGAAAGATCAATGGGCTTTGCGAGGATTTTTAGGAAGAATCGCATATACCTATGATCGAAAATACTTAGTAACTATTAATGGTCGATATGATCAAACATCTAGGTTTTCTAAAGATAATCGAGGTGGTTTTTTCCCATCAGTATCTGTTGGTTGGAGATTGAGTGAAGAAGATTTCTTAGCTGATAATAATCTAATTGATGAGTTAAAAGTGAGAGCAGCTTGGGGACAATCTGGTAACCAATTTACAGGAACTAACTTTGCTTACTTGAGTACTTTAGGATTGACTTCATTGTATCCTTTGGGGGCTGCACAAACTGTTACGGCAGCTCCAACGCCTTTCGTTTTTGCTAATTCTCAATTGAAATGGGAAGTAAGCACACAAACTGGACTAGGAGTAGATGTAAGATTGTTGGAGGGAAAAGTTGACTTTAGTGTAGATCTTTTCCAAAAAGAAACTTCTGACATTTTGGTTGGTGTGCCGATTTCTGCGGTATCTGGATTCTTATTACCTCCAGATGTAAATGCTGGAAAAGTGAAAAATACAGGTTTAGAATTATCTGCTTTGTACCAAGATAAAAAAGGTGCTTTAGGATATAATTTTTCCGCTAACCTTACTGCTGTAAAAAATGAAGTAATCGAATTGGGTGATAATAAAACTCCAATCATTAGTGGTTATTTTGGAAACCAAACTCACCGAACAATGGTGGGTGAATCTATCGGTCATTTCTTCGGATACAAAACTGATGGAATTTATCAAACTCAAGCTGAAGCAGATGCTGCTTTGGAAGATGAGTCTAGTGCTCAAGTTGTTGCGGGTGATGTAAAGTTTGTTGATACCGATGGTGATGGAAAAATTACACCTTTAGATAGAGTGAATTTAGGAAGTCCTCAACCTTCTGTATTTTATGGATTTAACATTGGAGCTGATTACAAAGGATTTGATATTGGAATCTTTTTCCAAGGCGCTTCTGGTTTAAAAGTTTTCAATAATGTTCGACGAACAATGGAATCTATGACTGGAACCAATAATCAATTTGCTTCTGTTGCAGATCGGTGGACGTCAACTAATCCAAGTAATGATATTCCAAGAGCAACTGCTACTGACATGAATAACAACAACCGATTTTCTGACCGATGGGTAGAAGATGCGAGTTATTTAAGATTACAGAATATCCAAATTGGATATACTTTTGATCAAGCAACTGTTCAAAAAATTGGTAATGGATTTTTCCAAGGAATCAGAATATTTGTATCTGCATCTAACTTAGTTACTTTTACAAAGTACACAGGACTTGATCCTGAGGTGACACGTGGATTTAGTTTCCAAAAAGGAGAACAACCATTAGCTACTGGTCAGGATGATGGGTTTACGCCTACTCCAAGAGTAATTCAGTTTGGAGGAAGAATTTCTTTCTAATCGGAAAATTCTGTTTCGTTTTACGAAACTAGTACAATTTATTTAGTAATAGATTTTTTCAAAAAGACCTAACACAAGCGGATCGTAAAAAGTCTAAGGTTAATAGTTAAACGAAAAAAATCTAATTTTAAAAAAGTTTTTTATTTAAAAAAAAAAAATAAAAATCATGAAAAAATATTTATTAATCTTCACAATGGCAATCAGCGGTACGTTCTTCCTGTCACAATGTAATGACTTGGATTTACAACCGTTGGATGCGATTTCGGAAGATGCATTTTATAAAACAGCGGCTGATTTTAGAGGCGCTATTTTAGCATCGTACTCCTCCATGCAAAGTTTTAATGGGACAAGTACGGAAAATTTAGGAGAGTGTGCAGAATGGTGGAAAATGACTCTAATGACAACTGATGATATTACTTTTGATGATCAGAATTTGTCAGGTAATGGAGCATGTGCCACTAACGCCTCTATGGATAATTTTTCATTTACATCAAGTGACAAAGCATTCCAATCTCTTTTTACACATGTTTACCAAGGCATCTTTAGAGCCAATTTGGTAATGGATAAACTTGCTTTAGAAAATGATTTGACTGCTGAGGAAAAAGCATTGTTCACAGCAGAGGCAAAATTTCTAAGAGCTTATTTTCATTTTGAGGCATTCAAATTTTGGGGAGGACAATCTCCATTAGCATTGGAAACTCGACGTGATGTAACTGACATTGCTTTGCCAAATTCTACTCCTGACAAAATGATCCAAGCTATCATTGATGACTTTACAGCAGCAGCAGCTGACCTACCAGAAAGTTGGGATGATAGTAACTTAGGTCGTGCAACTGCATGGGCGGCAAAAGCTTACATTGGTAAAGCTCACCTTTACAATAAGGCTTACGGGCCAGCGGTTACTTCTTTCCAAGAAGTTTATAACATGGGACCATACCAATTGATGCCTACTCATGAAGAGGTATTTTCTTTCGATTTTGAAAATAACATTGAGTCTATTTTTGAAATGCAATATGCAGCAAATTCAGATGACAATGGTTGGGTATTAGATGATAATCACTCAGAGAATTTCAAAGCGTCTCAAGGTATCATGCGGGCATGGTGGCAAGATGCAGGTCGAGGTGCTCCTGGTGGTGGTCTAGGAATTAATATTCCAACTGCTGAGATTATTGCTGAGTTTGAGGCTGGTGATCCACGAAAATTATCTACCATTTATACTGATGGAGATACTTATTATGCAGATGGAGTAGAAGAAACTTACGATCCTGTTTGGTCACCTTCAGGAGCAACGATGAAAAAGTACCGAGGTGAAAATGTTGCAAAAATGAATCCTGTCAACTTTGCGATTGATTACAACAACGAAAGACTTTTTCGATATGCTGATTTAATTTTGATGTATGCGGAAGCGAACGCTTTTAATATGGGCGATGCTCAATTGACAGTTGATTTGATTAATGAAGTAAGAGCAAGATCTTGTCCTTCTTGTACACCTGTTTCTACTAGTGATGATTTAGTAGCAGCTATTCAGCATGAGCGAAGAGTGGAGTTAGCATTCGAAGGACATAGATTATTTGATATTGTCCGATGGGGAATTGATGGAGATTATGCCGCTCAGGGAATTACTTTTAAAACTTGGGGAACATCTGGAATATTTCCAGCAATCTTCCCACTTCCTCAATCTGAGATTGATCGAGGTGGAGGCATTTTAAATCAAGTAAATTAATATACAGTTTCATAATATGAAGATGGTTCATTTTTTTATGAGCCATGCAGTAGTAAAGTTTTGAATTGAAATTTTGGAAGAAAAAACTATTAAAAAGATAATTTTTATAAATTTTTAATAAATGGTTTTTTAAGAAAGTCGATAAAGTGAGTAACTTACTGAATCGACTTTCTTTCCAAAATTTTTTATAAAGATGGTTCTCAGACAAACCTTATGATTTAACCGCATCAAAAAATAATTTATCGTGGAGACTATGTTTTCTATGTGCCTATGTGGTAAAAAAACATTAAAGTTAAGTTTACCAAAAATTGTCAAGAGCCTAAAAAACGAGTAGTTCAGATGGAGAAAACTTTACCTTTTTACTTTCTTTTTTTTCTTTTCTTTTTTAGCAATTGTGATGTTAAAAAAAACGATCCACTCTTCCAATTACTAGATGCTAAAGATACTGGCATTGACTTTTCAAATGATCTTTCTAATTCTGATTCCCTCATCGCATTAAGTTTCGAATATCTTTTTAATGGAAGTGGAGTAGCCATTGGCGACTTTAATAATGATGGATTATCAGATGTTTTTTTTACAGGAAATATGAAGCAAAGCCGTTTGTATTTAAACAAAGGCGATATGAAATTTGAAGATATCACTACCCAATCAAAAATAAATACCAAAGGAAAATGGGCTAGCGGAGCAGCTGTCGTAGACATCAATCAAGATGGTTGGCTTGACATTTATGTTTGTATCGGTGGACTTTCAACTGATCAAGAAAAACGATCTAACCTACTTTTTATCAATCAAAAAAACAATACATTTACGGAAGAGGCAAAAGCCTATGGAGTCGATGATTCAGGCTATAGTATCAATGCAGCTTTTTTAGATTATGATCAAGATGGGGACCTTGATTTGTATTTGTTAACCACAGAATTGGATCCCTATAACTGGACAGATTTTCGTCCAAGAAGAATCAACGGCGAAGCACCCAATAACGATAAATTATATCAAAATAATGGAGATGGTACTTTTTCCGATAAAAGTAAAAAGGCAGGAATAACTATCGAAGGTTATGGATTGGGAATAGGTTTAGCTGATTTCAATGAAGATGGTTGGACAGATTTATACATCGCCAATGACTTCCTGAGCAACGATATTATTTACATTAATAATCAAGATGGAACTTTTACTGATAAAATAGATGACTATCTTTCCCACACCAGTCGCAATGGAATGGGAACTGATCTTCAAGATATTAATAATGATGGTCACACCGATATTATGGTTCTGGATATGTTGCCAACCAGTAATGCCAGACAAAAATCCATGTTCGGTTTTTTCAATTATGATAAATTTAAATTAGGAATTGAAAGTGGTTATCAACCTCAATATGCTCGCAACACTTTGCAACTCAATAATGGAAATGGAACATTCAGCGAAGTAGGACAACTTGCCGGTGTCGATAAAACGGATTGGAGTTGGTGTTCACTATTCGCAGATTTTGACAACGATGGATTTCAAGATTTATTCATTACGAATGGTTATCGGCAAGACATCACCAATATGGATTTTGCTACTTACAGTCGTCAAATAACTGCTTCTCCAATTGGTACGGAAGAAGCTAAAAATAAAAAAATGATGGCAAAACTAAAAGAGTTGCCAGAGATCAAAATGCCCAATGTCATGTATCGAAATCCTGGACATTTTCCCTTCGAAAATAAAACCAAGGATTGGGGATTTGATTTGCCGAGTTATTCCAACGGAGCAGCATATGCTGATTTGGATAATGATGGTGATTTGGACTTGGTGGTCAATAACATAGATTCAAAAGCATTTATTTACCAAAATAATTTATATCAAAAAGAAGAAATAGATTCATCTAATTACTTGAGAATCAAATTGTTAGATGATGATGAAGGTGCAAGGCCTATCGGTGCAAAAGTAAAAATCATCTACGGGAATAAATCTCAAACTCGTATAGTTTCGCCCTATCGAGGCTATTTATCTTCAGTTGAGAATGTGCTACATTTTGGCTTAGGAGAAAATGAAAATGTAGATTTAGTAGAAATCACTTGGCCCGGGAAATATGCAAATAAACAATATGTTCACGATGTGAAAGCGAATCAATTATTGGAAATAAAATTCATTGAAACTCACACAACAGTAGTTCTTGACCCTGAAACATATCTACCTGTAAACAATGAAAATAAACCTTCTGATTTTTTTCAAGAATTAGAAATTGATTTTAATTATATCCATCAAGGAGAAGATTTTGTTGATTTCAAAATTCAACCAATTCTCCCTCATAAGCATTCTCAAGGTGGACCAAGCCTTGCAGTTGGAGATGTGAATGGAGATGATTTAGACGATTTTTATGTCGGCGGTTCTGCAGGTTTTCAAGGTGAATTGTTTACACAAAAAACGGAAGGAGGATTTGAAAAAAAATCTCATAACATTGATTCTACATTTCATGAAATGGGAAGTTTACTTTTCGATGTAGACGGAGATGATGATTTGGATTTGTATTTAGTTTCAGGTGGTACAAATTTTCAAAACAAAATAGAAAAATACCAAGATCAATTATACCTCAATGATGGAACTGGTAATTTTGAAAAATCAAATGGACTGCCAAGCATCATTTCAAGTGGCGCAAGTGTCTCCGCAGCAGATTTTGACAAAGATGGAGATTTAGATTTATTTGTTTCAGGTAGAGTAGTGGCTGGTCAGTATCCAACTATTCCCAAAAGTTATTTGCTAAGAAATGATTCAGGAAATGGAAAAGTTATATTCGTAGATGCTTCTGATGATCTTCCTGATAATGGAAAAATAGGAATGGTGAGTTCTGCTATTTGGACAGATTATGACAATGATGGATTTGTAGATATAATGTTAGCAGGAGAATTTATGCCCATTACTTTTATTAAAAATAATAATGGGAAATTTGAAAAAGATAAAATAGAAATTCCAAATTCCTCTGGTTGGTGGAACAGTTTGATCTCAGGTGATTTTGATCGAGATGGAGATATTGATTATGTGGCTGGAAATCTTGGATTGAATTCCAGGTACGAAGCATCGGAAAAAGAACCAGTTTGTATTTATGCAAAAGATTATGATAAAAATGGTCGAATAGATCCTGTGATGTGTCATTATATCGAAGGCGAAAATTATATCGCTCACTCTCGTGATATGCTCATCAAACAAATTAATTCGATGCGTTCCCGTTTCAAAACTTATACAGAATTTGGCACTACGCCATTCAATAAATCATTTACCAAAAAGGAATTGGCCGATGCACAAGTTTTAAAAGCAGAAACCTTTGCAACCAGTTATATTGAGAATTTAGGCAATGGAAAATTTCAAATAAAAGCAATGCCCCAAGCGACACAAGTTGCGCCAATTTTTGGAATGATAACCGAAGATTTCAATAATGATGGACACATGGATGTGATGATGGTTGGAAATTCTTATGCAACTGAAATTATGGTTGGACAATATGATGCATGTAAAGGTATTGTTATGTTAGGAAAAGGAGATGGGACTTTTTTCGAATTGGGTAAAAAACGAAGTGGGATTTTAATAGATAAAGATGCCAAAGCCTTAGCAAGAATAAAACTAAAAGATAATCAATTTGCCTATCTCGCTACTCGAAATAGAGGTTCTTTAAAAACATATACTTTAAAAAAGGAGAGAGAAAATTTTCAATCAATAGAGTTACAAAAAGATGATATTTATGCTTTACTCGGAAAGTCTGCGGTGAAATTGAAAATGGAATTTCATCATGGTTCTACGTATTTATCTCAATCAACTAGAACTATTGAGATTTCAAGTAAATATAAATTAGTAACCATTTATAATTCCAAAGGAGAAAAAAGAGAA
>JBGCFD010000236.1:0-22066 GCA_045106765.1 Saprospiraceae bacterium
TTAATAATATTGATTATTCTGACTCAGCAGTTTTTTCTGAAGGTTCTACCTTTATTTCCTCTTTGTCTTCCTTTTTATCCAAAGTCTTCATTATTTTCTCATAAAAATCTAAAGTCTTTTCCGTAAAAACAGTTTCATCTATTGCCTCAAAGTCAGAAAGGATTTCTAATAAAACATTAATTCGTCCTTCGATATCAAAAAATTTATTGACAACAGCAATATTTCTATTTTCCACTAAACAATAACCTGACTTAAAACTGCCTCTTTCATACCTCACTTTATAATCCAACTCTTCAAAAATAGTTTCTATTTTCTGCAAAGTAGTTTTTGTATATTTAAACATATTTACTTTTTAATTAATTTCTTTTCAAAATCTAAAGATAAAACAATTTTAAAATGTAAAATTAAAATACTCGTTTTAAATTAGACATTTTATAGTTTTACACCAAAAAATAAAATATGTTGAATTTTATCAAAGTAATTGCACTAACTTTTTGTGTTTTTATTTTTTCAAAAAATACTCACGCACAAACTTTTAAAGCAGGTCTGATTGGTGGAGTAAATTTATCCCAACTCCATGGCGATGGATTAGCTGGTTTTAATCAAATCGGATTAAATGTTGGTGGTCGTGTTGCTGTCCAAACAAGTGATCGTTGGCTGTGGAATATTGATATATTACTTAGTCAAAAAGGAAGTAATAAAAGTGCTGATGATCCAAATAGTTTCTTCGATAGTTATAGATTAAATTATGCAGAAGTTCCGATTATGATTTCATTTTTAGATTGGGCAGATGAGACAGACGATGGTGAATTTTATAAATTACATTTTACCGCTGGAGTTGCAACTGGTCGGTTAGTAGATTTTAAAGTAATTGATGCCTTAGGTACTGATGTTACAGATTTGCAAAACTTCAATAGATTTTCCGTTGACCTGATTATAGGGGCTACTTATTTTATTAATAAGCATATAGGAATCAATGCCCAATACTCCTATGCTCTTTTAGATGTAAGAAAAGAAAAAGAAGCGCAATCCCTTGCAGGCAGAACCCTAACTTTCAGAGCTATTTATATGTTTTAATACCCTGTAACAAAAGTTGTTTAATACAGAGCATTTAATTTTTTCAAAAAAATAATTTCAAGAATATGATACTTCGATTTATTGCCATTTTATGTTTCGCACTTTTTGCATTTTCATGTAACAATACAGAGAAACCTACTACTCCAAAAACGAAAACAGAAACTGCTTCTCAGCCTTCTGCAATAGAAACTAAGGTCAAATCAAATGGTAAAGTTTTGTACCCTAGTATTCCTTTCAAAACGATCAAAGCTTTATATGATAAATGTGATTATGTAGATTATAGTTTTGATAATTTACCTTTCACTATTAGTCGTCAAGAACCAAATGATTTACGTCATTCTCTTGGTCAGATTGCTCAAGAAGTTGCCTTGGTCGATACTAATTGTCCACCGTTTGGTCGAATGATTTATTATAAAGATGGAAACGTCGCTTTGGAAGGTTTAATTTACTTTTCAAAAGGATGTAATTACTTTGTTTTTTTGGAAAACAACCAACCCAAATATGCTAATTTCATGACACCTTCTGGTGTCCAATTTTTTAATGGTTTACTAGCACAACTCAACCAAACTCCTCAACAATAAACGCTTTAAAAATTCTCTATGAACCGATACGGTGTTATTGATTTAGGAACAAATACTTTTCATTTACTCATCATAGACGTCAATGAAAAAGGAGAATCCGCTGAGCTTTTCCGAGAACGAATTTTCGTAAAACTTGCAGAAGATGGAATTGAGAAAATTGGAGACAAAGCTTATCTCCGAGGGCTGCAAGCACTTTCCCACTTTCAAACAATGCTTCTCAAACATCAAGTAGAAAATGTTAATGCTTTTGGAACTGCAGCACTTCGTACAGCTAGTAATGGTAAGGATTTCATCACAGATGCTAAATCCGAAAGTGGTATTTCTATTCAATTAATTCCAGGAACAGAGGAAGCTCGCTTAATTCACCTTGGAGTTAAGCAAGCGGTCGAACTAGGAGATAAAAAAGGGCTAATTATGGACATCGGAGGCGGTAGTGTGGAGTTTATCATCGCTGATAAAAATGAAGTTTTTTGGGCAGAAAGTTTTCCAATCGGAGTGGCAGTTTTGTACAATGGTTTTCATCAAGAAGAACCGATTTCGACCAAGGAAATTGAAACCCTAAATCTATACCTTGAACAAACCTTGCAACCTCTTTTTAAAGTTTTAAAAGACCACAAAATAACCTACCTCGTCGGCGCATCCGGCACCTTTGATGTTTTGGAAAAAGTACTTCCCAATGCTCAAAAAACAAATTTAAGCGCAACTATAAACGTAGAAAACTTCCCTCCTATTTATCAAAAAACATTAAAGATGAACATGGAAGAACGACGTGCCGAAGAAAGTATTCCAGTCACTCGTGCAGACATGATTGTAGTGGCATTAATCCTAATTGATTTCATTATAAAAAAAGTAGCAATTGAAAAAATATTAGTTTCTGCTTACGCGATGAAAGAAGGAATTTTATGGGAAATGAGGAATACGTAAATACATTGTTATTATTTGTTTTTTTGGGGAAATTTAATTCCTTTTTTTCCAAAAAAATAAATCCAACCCAACAATCCTCCTAAAGCTAAAGGAGTAATTATCGCAAATTTTATTTTAGCAAAAAAAGATGCTTTTTCGACTGAACCAGCACTCGCAGCACTTTCCCAATTAGCTAACAAACTAGTTAAATGTCCATTTTCAATTGTATCACAAACACCTGCAACAATTCCTAAAACTGCAATCAAAATGAATAACCAATTCTTGGTTACTTTAAAATTTTTCAACAAAATAATCCAGCCCAAAACAGTCGAGCTCACATAAAAAAGAATAAACCAGACATCTTCATCCAAGGTTTCTTGTGCAGTTCCTACCATTCCATTTTCATGAATCGATGCAAAAAGTGCTTTTGAAAAATCCCGATCTGGTGCCATTTCAAAAGTCAAATAATTAAATTCAGGATTTGTTTTTTCTGCCAAAACAGTCTGAAGATTTCCTAAATAAACTGCATAATATATTGTTCCTAAAAAAAGTATCCCAAAAATGATATTTAATATTTTCATTATTCAAAATTATAATCTAAATCTTCATTAATAAATTTCATCACCATGACCGTTTTGATTTCATCCGCAAAAATGGGTTTCATTTCTTTTTGTAAAACTGACATCACCTCATCATATTCTCCGAATATCTGAGTGCTCATGCTATTTGTTTTCGAAGAAATATTTGGATGAGATTTTATTCTTTTGATAAAATTTAAAATATGTCCTCCAAAGTTTTTATCCAATGGGTACATGCTGATTTCAACTGATAATTTCATAATGTTTGTTATTTGATTCTTTTATAAATTCCGAGTCAAAAGTCAATTGAAAATGCCAATCAACACTTTCTTTGGTCGCTTTTAATTCTAATTTTACAATTGACCTCTGAATTCACAAAAGAATGTTCCATTTTCCAAAAGTAAAAAAAGCAATGAAGAAGTTTGTCTAAAACCTTCAACTAAATCGTCGATAATCCATTCCTTTTCATTCGGTATTCCACATTTTTATCCATATTTTTGCAGACTGTAAGAATCTGAGGTCAATCATTTAAATTAAAAAGAGAAACACTAATATTAAATAATACAATGGCCAGAAAAAAAAGTAAGGGACAATTAAATATCTCTTTTCCAAAATTTAAGGACGAACGAATTTACAAGCTACTCGGCCTGTTCAGTATATTTATTGCTTTATATCTTTTCATTGCATTCACTTCCTATTTATTTACTTGGCAAACTGATCAATCTTTAGTGTTGGAACATTCTTGGGGGTTTCTCTATGAAGGTGAAATTGGTGCTGCTAATTGGCTAGGTCGATTGGGTGCAATTGTTTCTAATATGTTTTTTTATTGGGGCTTTGGTTTGCCTGCCTTTATATTCGTTTTCGTTTTTGGAAAATTAGGACTCAATACAATTAGAGAGAGACCATTTAGTGAAAATATTCCGATGTTTTGGAATGGATTTATATTGTTATTATTTCTTTCTATTCTCTTTCATTTTATTTTTCAATCTTCTGGATTTCCATACGGAGGCGCTTTTGGAAAAGCAACAACGACTTGGTTATTGAAATTTTTAGGAACAATTGGGTTAATTGCTTTGCTTGTTTTTACAGGACTTACTGCTTTTATCTGGGCAAATAATCCAAACTTTAATGAACTAACTTTAGAAAAAGTCATCTCAGATATTCGTTTCTTTTTTGAGGATTTATTTAGTGGTAATTTTTCAGGAAAAAAGAAAAAGCGTAATCCACGAGTTGCAGCAAAAAGAGAAACTTCTACATCAGGTGGATTGCTTCCTAGAAATTCAAGTGCATCAACAGCAAAGTCTACAGATATTTCTACTGACTTTGAAATATCAACTGGAGAAAAAGGAAGTGCTGCTCCTGCAGACGAAATCCCAGAAGTTAAAAAAGGTCAACTTGCTTTTGATTTAGCAAAAAAGAAAAGAGAGAAACCCCAGACACTTCGCTCAGGTGAAGCGGATATGGAAATCTCTGCTCCTACTCCATTCGTTCCTAGCGAAGATGAACCAGCAAGTGAACCTTCCACAACTTTAACTTCGGATTATGCAGAAACCACTTTGGAAATCCAAACGGATAATAAATTGCATACCGAACCTTACGATCCAACACTAGATCTGTCTTCTTATGAGCATCCCGTAACCTCATTGTTAGAAGATTATAATGCTGATAATTTTGAAATAGATCGTCAAGAGTTAGAACAAAATAAAGATCAGATTATCGAGACTTTGTTAAATTACAAAATCGAGATTGTAAAAATAAAAGCGACTATCGGACCAACAGTAACGCTTTATGAAATTGTCCCAGCGCCAGGTGTTCGTATTTCCAAAATTAAAAACTTGGAGGATGATATTGCCTTGAGTCTCTCAGCTATGGGAATTCGAATTATTGCTCCGATTCCAGGGAAAGGAACCATTGGGATTGAGGTAGCTAATAAGAAAACTCAAATCGTTTCGCTTAAAGAATTACTGCAATCAGATAAGTATAAGCGAGCTAAAATGGATTTGCCTATTGCTCTGGGAAAAACAATTCAAAATGAAGTATTCGTTGCCGACTTGGCGAAGATGCCTCACCTGTTGATTGCTGGTGCAACTGGTCAAGGAAAATCTGTTGGTATTAATGTTATTTTAATGTCTCTACTTTATAAAAAGCACCCTTCGCAAATCAAACTGGTTTTGATTGATCCGAAGAAAGTAGAACTTTTTCCATATAGTAAAATTGAAAACCACTTCTTGGCTTACTTGCCAGGATTGGACGAACCGATTGTTACCGATGTAACGAAAGTAGTTCACACTTTAAACTCCTTGATGATCGAGATGGATACTCGATATGATTTATTGAAAAAAGCACATGCGAGAAATATTCGAGAGTATAATGAGAAATTCATTTCGCGTAGGTTAAATCCAAACAAAGGACATAAATTTATGCCTTTTATTATTCTAGTCGTGGATGAGTTCGCCGATTTAATCATGACTGCGGGGAAAGAAGTGGAATTACCGATTGGACGTTTAGCACAATTGTCACGGGCAGTTGGAATTCACTTAATCATTGCCACTCAGCGACCTTCTGTAAATATTATTACTGGGGTAATCAAAGCCAATTTCCCTGCACGAATTGCGTTTAAAGTAACCGCAAGAGTGGACTCGAGAACTATTTTAGATACAGGTGGTGCAGACCGATTGATTGGTCGTGGAGACATGTTGTTATCATATGGAAGTGATTTGGTACGTTTACAATGTGCATTTGTGGATACACCTGAAGTGGAAAAAGTAATTGACTTTATTGGTTCGCAAAGAGGTTATGTAGAACCATTTTTCTTACCCGAATTTCATGGTGATGACGACGACAGTAGCAAACCAGGAGCAGTTAATACAAAAGACTTAGATGATAACTTTGAAGATGCTGCAAGATTGATTGTACAAAATCAACATGGCTCAACTTCAATGATACAACGAAGACTAAAATTAGGATATAATCGAGCTGGTCGAATTATGGACCAATTGGAGGCTTTGGGGATCGTAGGACCAAGTGCAGGAAGTAAAGCCAGAGAAGTTTTAATATATGACGAGATAGAATTGGAACGGTATTTGGAAGATATTAGAACTAGGAAATAGGAGGCAACTTCGTAATAATATTACGAAGCCACAACCCGGTAAATCATTGATTTACTGGGTTTTTTTATGCCTATTTTTAAGATCAAAAAAGTTAAGAATCCAGTTATCGTTTTGCAAGACGCTGCTGATCCATGAGTGCTTCAAATGGAATCAGATGAAATGGTTACTACCATCAAAAGGAATAATCTCCCAGCGGAATATGTGCTTTTCGAAGATGAAGGACATGGCTTTGTAAAAAAAGAAGATAAAAGGGTAGCTTATCTAAAAAGTAGCAATTTAAAACTCCTCCAAACTCCCCATTAAATAATTCCGCAATGGCAACTCCATCATCTTCCCCGAAGCATCCAACAACTCCACATACAACAAATAAATTCCTTGCTGAATTCTAAATTGTTCCAACTCTTTTTTGAATCGGCTTCCTTTTAATTTTAACATTGCGATGGGCGAAGCGCCAGCGACTTTTTGATATTGTTCGAGAACTTCATCCGCTTGACTATTTTCTAATTGCTGGCTAAGCAACTGATATAATTCATATTGAGTTTCCATCTCCAATCGAATTTGAGTCATGCGCTCTTTGAGTTTAATTTTAAGTTCCTCGTATTTCAAACCTTCATCAATTTTTTCAAACTCCAATTCATTCAAATTTTGTTGTTGCCGATTCCTGACTGGAATCGTAATCCCCATTCCTAAAGAAAAATTTTGCCGAAATCCTCTATCATCTGTTCCCCCCATTTGAGCTTGGAAATAATCAATCGTGTTCTCTTCTTGTGTCCTTCGAATCGCTTGCTCTTTCGCTGCTAAATTTATATTTAAATTCCTTTTGACCAAAGTAGCATGTGCTGTCGAAGGCTCAACTGAAAGAGAACGAACAACCTCCATCAGTTGGTCAATATCAATCAATCGGAGATCATCCGTTTTCAAATATCCTCGCTGATTAGAATATCGAAATATTTTTTGCTGTGCTAAATTTAAAGCATTTTCTAATCTTAAAATATCTCGATCTGCCAGATGCAAATCATCCTCTGCATCGATCAAGTCTATGATATTAAACTTTGGTAGATTGATACTTTTTTTCAAGACAGTCATTCGATCTTCCAACAATATTTTTTGCTCCTTTTTTGTAATAATTAATTTTTCAAAGTAGGAAACTTTTACAATCGCATCATATCTATCTCGTAATAAATCTTGCATCAGGAGTTGCTCATCGATCGTATTCAATTCTATTTTTGCTTGTTGAAAATCTGCATACGCTTGTTGCTGCGCCTTGGTGTGAAATCTACCTCGAAGTACATATTGTTGCTCTGACAACTTAAAATCATTCGTCTCTGTTCTAAATTCCATTTCATCAACTAGCGGTAACTTATGAGTGGAGTTTTTTAAAAAATCAACTCGTTGCTGTTGCAAGCCCAGAACATATTGTTGTTTGGCAGAAGCTAAAATATCAGAAGTAGAAAGAGTATTTTGTGCATTCGATAATATTGGTACCAATAGATTTACAAAGAGGAAAACAATACAACATAGGATTTGAATTTTCCATCCTATCAATTTTTCCATTCGTAAAGTTGTATTCATTTTTTGACACTCAATTTTTCTCATCATCCTTTTCCAGTAATTACTTTATTCGTTTTCTTCTCACTCGAATCCAATATCGAATCAAAAATACTCGCAGGCCGTGACGTCTTTTTTAATAAGTTTAAAATCACTTTTTCTTTTTGTAAAAAAAAGTTACTTGGTGGAATTGCAATTAACACTTCTCGTCCATAGGTTTTTAAAGCTGGATTTTTTCTAAGTCGATCTGGAATTTCCACAATTCGTGAACCTAAACCAGTTATCACACCTTGGCATTTATGCTCAGGATGTTGAGTAGAAATTGCTTCGATTGTATCTCCAACTATTACCTCAAGAATCAAATTTTCATGAACATAGCCTTTGACCATCGTCGGATTTTCTTCATAAAAAGAAATCAAAGTATTGAAGGAGGAAATATTTTCTTTTTCTTTACAATAAATATTTCCGATCAATCCATCCTTTGGAGCGAAAATAGAAAGACCATCTTTTTCCTCTGTATAGAACTTTTGATCTTCCTTTAATTTTCGAATTTGAATTCGCTTTGGACTATTGGGAGAATTCAACTCTTCATTAAGTCTAGCAATTTGTACTTCCAAAGGCTTTACCACTAATTCCAGTTCTTCTCTCAAACTAGCAATTTTAGTCTCCCGTGGATTTACTGTTGGCTCAGGAACTTCGATACTTTTTAATCCCTCGAGCAAGGAACGATTCACTTCGATCTCCGTTTCCAATTGTCGAATTTGAGAATTAATCTCACTCTCTTTTGCTACTTTTTGAGCTTCTAATCGGCTAATCGAAGAACGAACATCTGCTTTCCAAATACTTTCTTCCAATCGTAACTCATCCATGGAATGAGAAATATTATTTAATTTCAAACCAAAAGTAGAGTGCGTTACCTCTGCCAATAATTCTCCTTTTTTCACTTTTTGACCCGGCGTCACAAGAAGACGATTGACCTCTACGGGGTGATCTAAATTAATTTCTGTTTCCTTCGTTTCCGCAAATCCATAAAACATCACCGTATGCTTTCCATATCGGTTATTGAGTTGCCAGATCAAACCGACCACTACAAAAAACAACAGATATACTATATTAAACTTTTTCATTTTCGTTAATTAGACTATATTTTGAATTGACCATTACGAATGGTTATTCTAGATGATATTTATAGGAACAGTAAAACATCTAACGTTCAATGTCAGACGAATAAAGTCGAATTAAATGATCTCTACAACATCGTCAAAACTTAAACGAACTGAATTCACCTCTGGAATCTGTCGTAGAATTTTTGCCAAATGAAGTCCTTCATCCTCTTGTTTTAATTTCAATCTATATTCGTATTCAATAATATTTTCTTTTTCAGGGTTGTTAAAAGTTTTATAGCGTTTTAGCGCAAATCGTTCCGCATACTTTTTTAATATTTTTTTGATTTCTTTTGATTTCTTTTCATCTTCTGGCATCTCAAATTTTAAGTTACCCACCAAATTATTCTTCTGGCTAAACGGAGTAAATCTCAAAACAAATGCTGTAAAACAAAAACCAACTGTCCCAACTATCGCAATCAAAAATCCATATACTCCACAAGCTATTCCCACCGACAAAGAAGAAAACATAAAAACTATATTCCTTGGATTTCGCAAAGTCGTTCGAAATCGAATGACCGACAACGCTCCTAACATTCCTAATCCTCTTGCCACACTATCACCGATTGCTTGCATCACCGTAGCCGTAACTATCGCCAACAAAACCAATGCTTGAATAAAGTATATTGGTTTGGCTACTTCCCGAGAAGTTTTTTCGTAAGTAAACGCAATTAAGGAAGACAACAAAAAAGAAAATAAAACAGTATATATGATGAGCAATAAAGTTGGATTCTCGGTACTGTTCTGAATGCTAAAAAAATCAACCATCAAGTCTATTTTTAATTTAGAAATTATAATGAAACATGATTTAATTTTTCAATATAATTTCTTAGGATTTGTTATTTTTAATCGTCAAATATACAATTCCTTTATCTGTGATTTAATATTAAAGTTACCTTTTATTAAAATGTAATTTACATATAAGATACAAAATGAGCGCCTTTCCCCTAATTAGAATACCTTTTTTTGGGGCGGTTGCTAAGTAGTTAGCATTTCTGCGTAATAATTTTGCTCTGATGAAAAATCAAAAGGCTTTAAAGGATATTTTAAAAACCATTATTCCTTTAGGATTTATTATCGCATTAGTTGGGCAATCTTTCCAAATTTTATTTTTTAGAATTAACTGTACGCAACCTGGAATCAATCCTTCTTATTTTTACACAAGTTATTTTTGTAAGTGTATTGTTATTTCCGGAGTGTTATTTTCCTAATCTATAAATATTTATATCATTAAATTTTGGTTACACGAAATAAATATATTTGCAAAATTGGATGGCAAAAGGATTGTCAGAATCGCTAACCTGAAATAAAGACAAAATAGAATTCCAAAGACCTACCTTGAAATAGAGGATATTTTATTTACCTACAAATATTAAAAACATGAATAGTTCTACTCACCCTCATTCATTATCTCCGAATAAATCTGCCACTCTGGTTTTTATTTTAGTGGGTTATTCTATTTCCTTTTTTCTCTATTATATCGACGAAGGAAATTATCATTTTAAAGGATTAGCTAATCCTTTTGAGTGGATTTTTGTAACAATATATGCGTTGGTTTTTATGGGATGCTTTTGGTTAGTTTATTTCTTTTTGAGAAAAACAAAATTACCTTTCTTTTTTAAATTATTAATCGCGGTAATTGCAGGGTCGTTCGTTTTGCCTTCTATCCTCATTTTAGCTTTGATGGTTTTCCGTTTTTTCTAAGGAAAATATTTCTAATCTGAACACTTTAAAATTATAAAACTTTAACTTCACTTTAATAAACTATGACTTGCTAAAAGCGTTATTATTGCATTAATTTTACGTCGTAAAGACAAGTTTATCATTTATTTCCGAACAAGAAATTTATTTTTAGAAAAAAGAAAACACAATTGATATGAAATATATAGTTGCAATAATGATGAGTACCTTCTTTTTGGCAACTGGTTTTGCTCAAAAAAAGGACTTTACAAAATCTCAAGATGTTGATCCCGAAGCACAAAAAGTACTCGATAAAGTGAGTAAAAAGTACGAAGCTTATAAAAGTATCGAAGCAACTTTTTCTTTAGAAATTGAAATTCCAGAAGAACCTGTTGACAAACAAACTGGGAAACTAAAGCAAGAAGGAGAAAAATATAATGTGGATTTAAGTTCTTATTCTATGATTTGCGATGGTAAAAATTTTTGGGTACACAACAAACAGAATAAAGAAGTACAACTCAATGACCCAC
This sequence comes from Saprospiraceae bacterium, assembly GCA_045106765.1. Lineage (GTDB taxonomy): Bacteria > Bacteroidota > Bacteroidia > Chitinophagales > Saprospiraceae > CAJQQY01. The sequence continues at coordinate 11,171 of JBGCFD010000236.1, forward strand.
CTGAAGAAGATGATGATGAAATGATGGCCCCACAAGACTTTTATAATTTTTATAAAAAAGGAAAATATCTTTATGCCTTGACCAATGCCATTGTGGAAAATCGAGTGCCTCTTTTGCAAATCGAATTTAAACCTTTGGAAACTGATTCTGAATATTCAAAAATTCGAATGACGATAGAAAAGAAAACTTCGGCGGTCAAAAGAATCAAAGTTTTTTCAAAAGATGGTTCAAGATTCACATTAGAGATTGAAAATTTCAAAGCGAATAAAAAATTCACGAATGCAGATTTTACTTTTGATAAATCGAAACACCCTGGTGTACATGTAGAAAATTTAAAAATGGATGATGACTAAAATAAAAATTTAATCATTGTCTAAAAAAACCCACCTTGATAATCAAGGTGGGTTTTTCTGTAATATGACTCTCCAAGTTATTTCCCGTCAAACGATTTTCCAAATCGTTCCTACTATTTTTCCACGACTTAGAAAGTCGTTGGGCGACGAACAACTCGGAGAGTCGTATTACAGAACTATTTCCTATTTTTGCAAAAAAAATTAAACATACTTCGATGGGTTATAAATCATTTCTAGTTAAGCCTTTTGCAAAAAAAATTGCTCGTGATATTCAAAAGTGGTCAAAAGAAGCGGTGGGTGCTCAAGACAAAGTTTTTCGAAATTTGATTCAGGATGCCAAGCATACTTCTTTTGGAAAGGATCATGGTTTTGAAAAAATAAATTCTTACGATGCCTTTAAATCGCAGGTTCCGATTCGAGACTATGAAGGCTTGAAAAGTTATATCGAGCAAATCAAAGAGGGAAAATCAGATATCTTATGGAAAGGTATTCCTAAATATTTTGCTAAAACCTCTGGGACTACATCGGGTGTAAAATATATTCCACTCACTAAAGAAAGTATTCCTAATCATTTTGGAACTGCTCGAAATGCCCTTTTTAATTATTATGCAAAAACAGGAAAAGGAGATTTTTTGGATGGAAAAATGATTTTTCTTTCAGGCAGTCCTGTATTGACTGAAATCAACGGCATCAAAACTGGGCGGCTCTCAGGCATCGTAAATCACATGATTCCTGGTTGGTTGAAGCGAGATCAACTGCCCTCCTACCCGACCAACTGCATCGATGAGTGGGAAGAGAAATTAGAAAAAATCGTTGCAGAAACTTTAGGAAAAGACATGCGCATGATTAGTGGAATTCCACCTTGGGTACAAATGTACTATGAGCGATTACTAGACGTAAGTGGCAAAAAATACATCAAAGATTTATTTCCCAATTACAATACCTTCGTTTATGGTGGAGTGAATTTCGAACCTTACCGTTCAAAGTTGGAAGAGTTAGTTGGTAAAAAAATTGATAGTGTGGAAACCTATCCTGCGTCGGAAGGATTTATTGCTTTTCAAGATGCACAACCACATGAAGGGTTGTTGTTGAATGTGGATTCTGGAATTTTTTATGAGTTCGTTCCCGCAGAAGAAATCCATAATGAAAATCCAACTCGATTATCTTTGAAAGATGTAGAAGTCGGTGTCAACTATGCGATTATTTTAAATACCAATGCTGGACTTTGGGGATATAATATTGGAGATACTGTTCAGTTTGTTTCCAAAGATCCTTATCGAATAATTGTCTCGGGTAGAATCAAACATTTTATTTCTGCTTTTGGGGAGCATGTGATTGGGAAGGAAGTTGAAGAGTCTTTGATGAGTGTGGCGAACAAAGAAGGAGTTCGAATTGTTGAATTCACCGTTGCTCCACAAGTGAATCCGACAGAAGTAGGATTGCCTTATCATGAGTGGTTTATCGAATTTGATGAAGTTCCTAACAATATATCTACATTTTCTGCAGAAGTGGATAAAGCAATGATTCAACAGAATATTTATTACGAAGATTTGATTAGTGGAAATATTTTGCAACCGTTAAAAATTCGGATTATGCAACGTGATAGTTTTAGAAATTATATGAAATCACAAGGAAAGCTCGGGGGACAAAATAAAGTTCCTCGACTTTCGAATGATCGAAAAATTGCGGATCAACTGCAACAGTATATTTTAAAATAAAAAAATCGTTTGATGATGAACGTTTGACGTTCGCCCATATTTTAATAAAATATTTTTTATGCCAATTCAGCGAATTAATGGTTTAGAAGTTATCAAAATTGATCAGGAAGATATTGATCTTCTTTTTGATAGCTTGGCTGTTGAGGAACCTTTGGAAATTCAAATTGAATTTGGTGTAAAAGAAAATCGAGTTCGCAAAAGTATTTCGGTTACGATGCGAACTCCACAGCATGATGCTGACTTGGCGATCGGTTTTCTGTTTACCGAAGGTATTATTGCTTCTTACGAACAGATTAGAAGTGTCGGTCCTAATTTGGATAAAGATGGCAAAGTAAATATCAATGCAATTTTAGTCATTTTAGATTTTGAAGTAAAAGTTGATTTGAAAAAATTAGAGCGCCATTTTTATACTTCTTCGAGTTGTGGCGTTTGTGGAAAGTCAAGTATTGAAGCTGTCAAAATGAATAACTTCCCCCCACTTCCAAAAAGATCTCCTTTTTTTCAAATCGCCAAAATTCATTCTTTTCCAACTTTACTAAAAGCTAGTCAAACTATTTTTGAAAAAACAGGTGGACTCCATGCTGCTGCGTTATTTGATAATGAGGGAAAATTACATTTGCTAAGAGAAGATGTTGGACGACACAATGCTGTGGACAAGTTAATTGGTGCAGCGCTTTCCCTTGGTCTTTTTCCAATGAATAATTTTTTAATCATGGTGAGTGGCCGAGTGAGTTTTGAGTTGGTACAAAAATCTATGATGGGAGGAATTCCAATTTTAGCAGCAGTAGGTGCACCGAGTAGTTTAGCAATTCAATTGGCGAAAGAGTTTGGAATGACGGTTTTAGGTTTTGTAAAAAATGATAAGTTTAATATTTACTCGCATGCTCAGCGCGTTATTTTTTAACGTACTACGAAAAAAAGGGTGAATAACTTTCGTTATTCACCCTTAATATTTTTAGCGAACTATTTTTCCAAAAAAAACAATTCGAGTTAAGTTTTGATTATTTAATCATTACTTTTTCTACCACGATTCCTTCGTCAGTACTCACTTTTACAAAGTACATTCCTGCTGGAAGTCTTGCTACATTAAGACTCATCGTTTGTAAACCATCCACTACTCGGAATGATTTATCCATCATTTCTTTCCCATCAACTGTAAGAATTCGAATCGAAGCATCAGCAGATTTATCATTCAATACTTGGATATTTAAAATGTCTTGCGCTGGATTAGGGAAAACATTTACCTCCATGTTTGTTTTAAATAAATCTTTTGAAGATACTACTCCGTCTGGATTTACTACAGTTCCACGTTCTTCCACACTAGTACAATTGTTGTCTCCTTCACCAGTAGTTACACATGCCACACCTTGGTAATTTTTCATATCCATAAATGTTACATCATCAATAAACCAACCTTTCCCACTTGTATTATCATCTGAAGCAAATCGGAAACGGAAGGTAATATCGTTTCCCATATAGTTACTCATGTCAACATAAGTTGCAACGAAGTCTTCACCTCCTGCGCTACTTTGTCCAGAAAAAGCAGAAAGGAAAGGAATCACAAGTGTTCCGTATTGCAAAGCTCTTGGATATTCATGTCGGAACATTGATGATCCCACTTGCTCCCAAATTACTCCACCATCTTTAGACACCTCTAATAATCCTCCGTCTGCACCTGCTTCTGTATCATACCAATGATAAAATCTTAATACTGGCTGATCGCCTGTAACTTCAATCGGAGCTATAGGGAACAATGTTTGATCATTTTCAACCCCAACATCTTGTACAAACCAAGCTTTTGATCCACTAAATGCTAAAGAATCATCTCTTATATCAAAAACATTAGCTCCATTTAAAAATTCAATATCCCAAGTGTCATCAGGATTATCACCTTCTTGGTCATCATTGAAATATGCAATTGATTTGATATTCGGATCAGTTTCTAAAGTATAGCTTACTTGAGTAACTTCTTGAACTGACATTTCACCAATTACGAATGTAATTGTGTTTCCACTTACCGTTCCTGGACCATTTATAGATGATGGAAGTACTGTTGCTCCAGCTGGAATTTCATCTGTTACTGTTACATTAGTAGAAACTGATTGCTTGTAATTTCTAATATCAATTACAACGTCAATATCATCTCCTGGGTTAATTAATTCATCAACAACTTTCTCTATTTGAATCTCATCCAAACAATCAATCGGGCGATCAAAGTTTTCAATTCCATCATTAGAATCAAATGAAGAAGCCTGATCTGCACTTTCTCCTACTCCTCTTTTAGCGAATGCTTTCCAAATTAGACATTGGTTAGCTCCTCCATACATTAATTGATCTGCTGCTAGTACTCCTTCTCGTGCGTCTACATAACCTGGACTACAAGAGGTTAATTTCATCCCCTCTATTGCTAATGATACCGCAATATTATTTCCTCCAGTTCCTTCGAATAAATCTTCATCAAATCCATATTCTTCCACTAACAACCAATACATTTCCCATAAACATAACGTCCAGATCTCTCCAATTGGGTGTGGTGCTGTTTGTCCAGCTATATCATTATAAGTCAATGGATTAATCGACATATCTGTTGAATATGGAAAACGTCTAATCCCTCCACCATCTACATCTTCTCTTTGTGCAAATGTTCCAATTCCTCTTCCCATTTCTCCAGAATCACCAGGCTTAACAGTAGTAACTAAAGAAAAGAAATCACTAATTCCTTCTCCCATTTGTTCTCCATTTCCAAGACATCCAGTATTGTTTCCTCCTCCGATCAAACGGTTAGAAATACCATGACCATACTCATGAGCAATAATTCCATTATCTAAAGAACCTGAAAGATTATCTGGTCCAGAACTCATTGGTTGTTCTACAAAAGTCAAACTCAAACCATTTCCTGCAAAAGCTCTAAGATCTGTACACAATCCAAGACCAATTCCGATTACTGGAATCGTTACCTGTGCTGCTACATCTCCTGCTCCTAGTGGAGGATTTGCATCTTCAAAATTACAAATGATTACTCCTACTGCACCTGCATTTTGAGCCATCAATGCTTTTTGACTAAATTGACATAAGCCACGATCAACTATGGCAATCTTTCCTGTAACTTCTGTCCCATTCACTAAATCATTACAACCTTTAGATCCATCAAATCCAGATCCGTCATCAACAACAGCAACCTCCGCTGTCAATGGAGTCATATCGATTTGTCCACCCCAATCACCTGGGTGAGCTACCTCATAAATTCCTTCAAGGGATACAGGTGCATTGACAGTCAATAAACCTGACGCTGCAACTGAATTCCATAGAAACATTTGCATGGTTCCGTTTGATCCATCTGGAGGAGTGGCAAAATTGGCATTATTAGTACCACTTCCATCATCTATATGCATGTTGACATAATCTCCACCATTCCCTCCATTGCCATAATTATTTGCTTGAAAATTACCAGCTGCCTCATCAAAACCATACACATAAGAAAAATCGTGTATCATATTTGACATGAAAAATCCATTAGTTACTGAAGCTGCCTGAAATGTTTCTGGCTCATTATTAAGATCTATTGGAAAGTCAAATAATAATTCTGCTCCTCCATCAGGCTCATCACCTTGAGAGTTATTAGATCCATCAAGATCTAAATACGCATGTACATTATTACCTCTAGTAATGGTATACTCTGGTCCATTTTGTCCATTGGTGTCATGCCATCCATAAGGTGAGGCCGTCAAATTTTCTATTCCTGTCAATAAATTTCTAGCTCCATGATTTGGACTTTCATGAGTATGAAGGTTTCCATCAGTTGTTAGATCTGCGTATACTGCATAACTACCTCCTAATAATACTGGAGGTGCTACAGTTGTTTTTTTAGCAGAAGTAACAAATTTCATGTTATCTAAACTTCTGCATGCAGCATCATGGTTATGATAAGCATCATGAGCAAAAGTACAATAAGTCGTATAGTTATGTTTTCCTAAAACACTACCCGTTGCTGCATCTACTTTTACGTTCCAATAATCTGCATTGGAAACCATATCAATCACTACTTCCCATGCTAGCTCAACCTCATTTTCATTTTTTGGAAACAATTGAAGATTTACTTTTATATCTGTATTTGAATAAATTCCTTTTTCAAATACAAATTCTTGATCACTTTTTCTTTCTTTTTGAATTAATGCATCACTCATTTCTACATTCAAATGATTCAATGCTGAAGCAATGGCTGCTTCTGGAGTCAAAGAAGGTGAAGTTGATGCGCCTACCTTATTTACAATATTAGGAATGATTCTGCTTGCTGCATGAACCACATTTCCTTCTTTGGAAATACCTACATTATAAATAGCATTGTAAACTTTAATGCCTTGATATCTTTGCATTAAATATACCATGCTTGCCCCTGAAGGTGTGCTGACATAATTGTCCGTAACCACCAAATCAGCAATATCTGCCTCGGTGAGATTCCATTCGTTTTTATTCTCTTGCAAATATTGAATCGCAGTTTCAACTGGATTGTGAAGTTGTGACCATGCGCTGATGCTTAAAAACATCAAAAGCATCATTACACTTAAAGTTTTGCTTTTTGTAGAGTTAACTCTCATCATGTACTTTTTTTTTAATTAGGAATAATGAATATTGGGTAAAAATAAAAAAAAAATTAGCTTTTAAATTATCCAAAAGTTTTTTACTCGTTTGCTGTGCGACAATTATTCAAAAAATCCCCCTGTTTAAAATCTATTTGTCTTCTGATTTTCTAAAAAAAACATTTCCTTCTATTTTTTGATTTTATTTTTAATTTCTTTTTTGAAAAAAATAACGACCTTGTCATCCTATGCAACTCAAAAAAAAATCAACCATTATTGGCAAACACCCCATAGTCGATGCCATCCAAACAGGAACTAATTTTGATAAAATTTTTCTCCAACAAGGTACACGTGGAGAGTTCGAAAAGGAGCTTCGTCACTTGACGAAACAATACAACATTCCTGTCCAAGTTGTCCCAAAGGAAAAGCTTAACCGAATGACCTCTGGAAACCATCAAGGGGTGATTGGTTTGATTTCACTAATTCCTTATTATAAATTGGAAGATTTGCTACCAATGATTTACGAAAAATCCGAAACTCCTTTGATTTTAATTTTGGATGGAATTACTGATATCCGAAATATTGGAGCCATTGCTCGGTCGGCTGAAATTTGTGGTGTTCATGCGATTGTGATCCCTAAAAAAGGCTCAGCTCAGATCAATGATGAAGCCATCAAATCCTCTGCTGGAGCTTTAACTAGACTTCCTATCTGTCGAGAACAAAGCTTAGATGGCGCACTTGATATATTGGAAATGTCAGGAATTACTCCTTTCGCTAGTAATTTGGGTGCGAAAAAAATGGTTTTCGAAACAGATTTTACAGAACCTACAGCCATTATAATGGGTTCGGAAGGAAAAGGTGTTAGTCGAGAGCTTTTACGTAGAATTGAAAATCAATTTATCATTCCTCAGGTAGGAACAACTGATTCATTTAATGTTTCTGTTGCCACAGGAATTATTTTGTATGAGGTAATGCGGCAGCGAGGATGAAAAAAACGCTGCGCTGACAGATTGAGGAGAGCTATATTGCTCCATCATTTTGAGTTAAATAATTATTCTGTCAGCGTAACGATCTAACAGTAAGCGCAGCGCACGATCTGTCCTCTGTCAGCGCAACGGTCTTTTTCCAAAAAACTCCCGCACTACATTTAGCACAGGAGAAAAAAAAAAAAAAACAGCAGGATATTTTATGGGACTTTTACATCAGTCCCGTCAATCTTCTTTTTACTTTTAGCAATCTTCTCACCTCTCCGATTTCGATAATAAATGGGTCATACTCTTCATGATTATCTGAAATCAATCTCAAATGCGTCCATCCATTATGTCGATCATAACATCGTTGCACTCGTTTTACCCAAACAGATTGATTCGTGACAACTGCATAAATTTCATTATCAATCATTTCTGTGGTACTTGCCAATGGTGAACAAATCACCATATCGCCTGAAGCAATACTTGGCATCATACTATTTCCATTAATGTTGAAAGCAACGAGTTCTCCTTTCACACCTGGGATGCGAAACCATTCATTTTCTTCCAGCAAATCCACTCCAATTGTATTACTTGCAAATGCCTCTACATTTGTAAACAAGATATTGGGGGAAAAATTAATCCCTAAAGCCATAGCTAATCTTTGTTCCGGATCAGGTAATTTTGTTTTTACAAAAGGATCTCCAATACCTTGAAACATAAATGCTTCATTCACCGAATAGTGAGTGCAGAGATTTTTTACCTGTTCATAAGTGATCTTTCGTTTATCTTCTAGGTACGCATTGATAATATGTCCCTTTGTTCCTAATCTAATTGCAAAAGCCATTTGGCTTTTTGATCGGTCATTTTTAACGATAGATTTCCGTTGTACCAACTGCTGATACACTTCTTTAAATCGTCTATTTAGTTCTTGCCGATTCACTTTTTCCATAGATTATTTCATTTCTGTTGCAAGACAAAAATAAAACAAATTGTTGTAAAATAAAAAAATCCAAACATATTTGTTTGGATTTTTTACGAAATAATTTTTTTATACTTTTTCAAAAAAATTATTAAAACAACGCACTATTCATGTCAGGCTACAAATTGTAGGTAAATTTAGTTTGACTTTTTCATTGCCGAAGAACAAAGAAAAAAGACTTTCTTTTCCATACAGACACGCAAGATATGGGGTTTAAAGTGAACTAATTCGACTCTCCACTTTATACAACCTTGTATATTCATTCACTTCCTCTTCGAATGGATCAAACTCTAAACTATTTGCCGAAATTAATTTCAACCCAACAATTCTTCCTCGGGTATTAAAAATACGCTTTACATATTTCACCCAAAGCGAACCATTGCTTTTTACCGCATATATTTCATTGTCTTTTATTTCATGAAGGCTTTGAATTTCTCTACATATAATTATATCTCCATCATTGATCACCGGTTCCATACTATTCCCTTCAATAGAGAAAGCAACCAAACCATTCCCACTCATACCTGGAATAGCAAAAAACTCATTATCCTCATCACTTGAAGGACTGGCACTTTCCATTCCCGCTCCAGATCCTGCAAATGCTTGCACGGTAGTAAAAAGAATATTACCTCTACTTGGTGAAACATTACTTTGTTTATTTGCTTTAGGCAAATCAAATCCGAAAGGAGTTCCCTCTCCGTCAATTAGATAACTTTCATTAACTCCATATTCTCGACAGATAGCACGAGCTTGATGATAATCGATTACCCGTTTATCATCTGTATTTAAATAAGCTCGGATAATATGCCCGTAAGCTCTTTTTCCTAAAATCTTTTTAGCGAAATCCCCCATTCCTTTGCCGCCACGATCATTTAGTACGATTTCGCCACGCTCTTGGAGTAATTTAAAAACTTCGATAAATCGGTTGTTGAGTTGTATTCTGTCTTCTCGTATCATCTTTTTAAATATTGGGTTTTTAAAACAAAAATAGTGTTTCGACTGCAATTTAAAACAATTTCTTGCAAAAAACAAATCGTTTGACCTCAAACTCTTTTGTTTTAAAACAATTTTTTCTAAAAAGATTACGGAAGCGAGTGGTAGCAAGGGATTGAGCGATTTTACTTTTTTCTAAAAAAAACAAAAAAAATTATTCGTTCTAATTTTCCAAAAAATTAGACTCATTTCCATTCGTCGAATTCCGCTATTGGTTTAAAGAGTTTTTTTTCTCATATTAAAAAGATTATAGCATCTTTTATATGACTTTTTAAACAAGGTATTTATGAAAAACGAAATTCTTGACGATATATTCAAAGATAAACTACGCGATCAACTAGTAGAAGGAGAAATTATAGTTTGGGATGGAAAACCCCGATTTAGTAACTATTCTCGATTAGTGGCATTCTTCTTTATCATTTTCTTTTTTGGAATTTATCTATACAGTACTATCGTTGATAAAAAATATTGGTTGACTTTATTCATCGTATTGGGTATCACTTATTCCTTATTTAATATTTTTCTTAAACAAAAAAAGACCAGATACTTAATCACAAACCAACGTATCATTTTTCAACTTCCTAAAATGAGAAAAGTAGAAATCCAATCTCTACCTTTAAATCAACTTGAAGAAGTGGTCGTCAAAGAAAAAGTAAATAAAAATGGAACGCTTGAATTTATTTTAAAAGAACCATTTAAAACAAAAATAAAAACAATCGATATCAGGAATAGTTATCCTCGAGAACATCCAACCATGGAAATAATCGAAAATGTATTAGAAGTTAAAAATTATATAGAAAAAGGAATAAAAGGAGAATTGTAAATATACTGTTATGAAAAATGAAATCCTTGACGACATATTCAACGATGACTTGCGTAACCAACTCGAACCTAACGAAAAGGTGGTTTGGGATGGTAGACCTACGATTACGACTTACACCAAGTGGAGTATTATTTTAGGTGGTATAGCCATCATTCTTTTTTTTATGAATGTCTTTTTTCGAGGAATGGATTTTAGTGGAATTATCTATCCTTTATTTGGGGCTGGCATGGCTGTTTGGGGATTATTTCAAAGTAGAAAAATACGTTACCTCATCACCGATAAACGAATTATTTTTCAACTTTGGAAAAGAAGAGATAAACAATTCCACATTATTTATCTCAATGAAATTAAAAAAATCTTAATCACCGATGAAGTCAAAAATAATGGAACCATTCTTCTTCAAATGAAAAAAGGAAAAATCAAACCATTTAAAACTCATCATTTACAAAATAATTCCGAGCGACCTCATGTGAGTTTGGAAA
>JBGCFD010000237.1:0-30806 GCA_045106765.1 Saprospiraceae bacterium
CTCAGGACCAGCGACTATTTCTAACAATACAATTACATTAGATGGAACTGAAGGGACAGTAGTTGTGAGAGCAAGTCAAGCAGGGAATACTCAGTTCAATCCAGCACAAGATGTAGATCAAAGTTTTGAAGTAACTGAACCACAAGTTGGAGCATGTACCACTACTTCAAATTTAGCTCTAGGAAAACCTGCTTCACAATCAGGCATTCAACTTGGAGCAGAAGCATCACGAGTAGTTGATGGAAATACCAACGGGAATTTTTGGGGCGGAGAACAATCTGTATCGTTAACGAACTGGACACCAAATGCTTGGTGGGAAGTTGACTTACAAGTTCCTGCAACTATCGAAACGATCGACCTTTGGAATCGAACAGATTGTTGTGATGGGTTGTTTGCGAATTACTATGTATTTGTTTCTGATGTTCCTTTTATTTCCCAGAATATAAACACTACGTTGAATCAATCAGGTGTAAGTAGTTATTTACAAAGTGGTTCAGCAGGTTATCCAACTACAGTTAACATTAGTAGAACTGGGAGATATGTTAGAGTACAATTAGTTGGAACAGCATATCTCGCTATAGCAGAAGTTGAAGTTATTGGATGTGTAGATACTGGCGGAGGACCAATTGATCAGACGATCACTTTTGATCCTTTAGATGATAAATTTACAACTGATCCTGCATTTGATTTAACTGCTACAGCAACTTCTGGATTACCAGTAAGTTATTCAATTGTCTCAGGACCAGCGACAGTTTCTAACAATACAATTACATTGGATGGAACAGAAGGAATAGTAGTTGTGAGAGCAAGTCAAGCAGGGAATACTAACTTCAATCCAGCACCAAATGTTGATCAAAGTTTTGTAGTGACAACTCCACCTCCAGCACTTTGTACGAATGCCACCAATATTGGAATTGGAAAAATTGCTACTCAATCAGGGACTCAATTAGGCGCAGATGCTGACCGAGCAATTGATGGAGATACCGATGGGAATTTCTGGAATGGACAATCAGTTACTCTTACTGATTGGGTTGGAAATGCTTGGTGGGAAATTGATTTAGGTGAAATTCACAATATCGATGATATCAAATTATGGAATCGAACAGACTGTTGCTCAGAAAAATTTGCTGATTTTTATGTTTTCGTTTCGGATATACCTTTTACTTCTCAAGGGTTAGATGCAACACTTAATCAATCAGGTGTAGATAATTATTATGTGGAAGGAGAAGCTGGTTTACCAACTGAATTAAGCATCGTTCGGACAGGACAATATATTCGGATTCAATTGGTAGGAACATCATACTTAGCCATTGCAGAAGTTGAAATAATGGGATGTACTACTTCTAATTTGATAGATAGTAGCGCTGAATTTATAAATGAAACTCCAACAGCTTCTCAATCTTCATTTAGGAAAGAAAACCTACAAGCTAAAGTTTTCCCTAATCCAGCAGAAGATATAATTACTGTAGATTTTCAAACGCCAACTGACAATAATTTACAAGTTTTTGTCATGGATACAAAAGGTTCAGAATTGCTTCGAAGGGAATTTTACACTTATGCAGGAAGTCATAGTTTCACTATTGATATTTCTCAATATCCAACTGGAACTTATGTCGTGTATTTGCAGCATGGTGAATTTAGAAAAGTGATTCAGTTTGTAAAACTATAAAGAAATAGAGTAACCCCTCGCTCAGCTGCGGTGGCACGGTTTAAAGCCCGTGTCACCGTTTTTTACTTAAAATTAGTACAAAGCTCTCATAGAAATTCTTTTGTCAGTCATTTTATTTGATACAAGATGTTGTGCAGCAATAATTGCGTTTGGTGCATAATTTCCTGTTGTTTTATTTCGAAACTGAAATTGACATTGATTCCACAAGGTAATATTTGATAATATATTTTGTGTCTCTTCATTACTTGGAATTAATTGATAAGAAACCCAAAACATATCATCAAATTCTGGTTCGATTAATTTTCCGATAACTTTACCTTGGTACTCAATGAACCATTCTTTATTTTCGAATTGAATATCGTTATTGAGCTTTGAAGAATTGAAAATTTTCTTTTTAATAATTTGCCACCAATTCATTGTTATTATTTTTTGTAAAACCTAAGTTTCCAATTCCTTTTTTCAATTTTCATGACTGTTTTTTTTCCTATAAAAGTTTTTAAATATGGAGCAAGTAATTTTAATTCATTATCATGTTGATCTCCTTTAAATTCTTTTGGATAAATTGCATTCCCATAATTATCTTGACACTTATGTGGAGAATCATCTACAATTAAAATTTTCCCCTGATCATATCCATGCTTTTTTACTTTCTTTAAATGCTTGACATAATTATAATGATTCAAAGCATTGTCATCATAATATCCGTATTCATCAATTCGTAAATTTCTTTTATAAGTACATCGACTTCTTCCCCAAACAAATTCTAGTTTAATTTCTTTTGGAAAAATTTGCTTAACTATTTCCTCAACATAATCATCAGAAGCAGAAGACCAAACCGCCAATAAAAAATCATCCTTTACTTGATCTAAGAACTCCTTCAAAAAAGGTCTTTTATAAACATGGTAATCAAATACTGTAAAATCAGCTTTTCGGTCTAACTCGTTTTCACTAGCATGAATTAAGGTTTCATCTAAATCCAAAATCAACAATATTTTATCCTTATTTTTAAAATCCTTGTTCAAAATGTTTTGCTTTTTTATTTTAATCATACAATGTATTTCGCCTCAAATTAATTCAACTTTTCTTAAAAAAATTATCTTTACACCAAATTATCTTCAATTCAATGATTTGGAAAAATATTATCAAAACCGCCCTTATCGGCACCGATCGTTCCGACCTCTCCGAAACCACTTTGGAAGAATTCGAAAAGTTAGGTGTTGACCTAGAAGCGACTCCCGCAAATATATTGTTACAAGGAGCAACGCTTTACGCTCAAATGCGAAAAGCAGGTTTTCAACCAAAAAAATGGGAAGACGCAATTCCATTTCCAGCTCAAAAAGATGAATTAAAAATATGTAGTAAAAAATCATCCGAACACCTAGCGATGATTCTCAATGGAACATTTACTCCAGCCTTAGATAATTTTATTGAGCAATTAATTTTTAATAAAAAATCACTTCCACCTGAACTCCTTCCAGAGCTTTTAGAAAAATGTCGAAGTGATAAAACGCTTTGGCAAAAACTAAAAAATGCTATCGGCGAACGAGGCAATTGGCTCATTGGACAAAATGAGGATTGGCATTTCTTAATTGGAAAAAGTACCCAAGTTGAATGGGAAGATGGAACAAAGGAGGAAAGGTTGGCATTGTTAAAACACTTACGAAAAACTCAACCCGACGAAGCACTAGAAAATATTGAATCCACATGGGGCGAAGATGATTGGCAACATCGAGCAGAATATTTAAAAACATTAGAACAAAATCTTTCATTAGCTGATGAACCTTTTTTGGAAAAATGCTTAGATGAAAAACGGAAAGATCTTCGCAGAACTGCTGCAATTTTATTAGAAAAAATAGAAGGGTCAGCGCTCCGAAAAAGAATGTGGGAACGCCTCAAGAATTGCATCAACCTAAAAAGTAGATCACTCAAAAAAGACAAACTTGAAATCGAACTCCCTGAAACTTGCGACAAGGAAATGCTGCGCGATGGAATTGATCCTCGAAAACAATGGTCAAAAGGGGGACTCAAAGCAAGTTATTTTGCTCAAATTTTTATTATTGTTCCACCCTCGAATTGGGAAGCTTTTTTTGACAAAAAGGCTAAAGAAGTCTTAGAAATATTTGTTCGAAGTGAATGGGCAGAGTTATTAGTACAAGCTTCGATTGCATCAGCTGTTCGACATCAAGATGAAAATTGGATGGAAGCAATTGCTTATTTTTATTTTAAAAATCATGAAAAAAATCGTTGGGAAAATTTAGATGTAAAAGTATTGTTAGGAAATTTGCCAAAACATTTGTTTAATCAATTTGCTATTCAAGAATTAAAAGATTTTAAAATAATTTTGGAAAATGATAATCCTCTCACTCATCTTTTACAATTGAATGAAAGTCATTGGGATAAAAATCTAACATTACTTTTGATGAAAAATTTACGATACCTCATTTCCCAAAATATCAACTATGGTTGGAATATGATTCACTACCGCAATATGCTTGACCGAGCAGCCTATGGAAGTGATTCAGAATTATACGAAATATTAGAAAGAAGCTGGGCGAATGATGAAAGTTATTGGACGAATTGGGGAAAAGAGATTGATAACTTTTTACGAGTGATGAAATTTCGACGGGATATAATTGTTGAATTAGGAAAGTAAGAGAACTTAAAAGAAAATTAAACTATGTCTTCAAAAATTAATTACCAAAGTATTCTAAGAGAACTTCTCATTGTGTTTTTGGGTGTTCTCATTGCGATGTTACTCAACTCATGGAATGAAAAACGTCAAGAAAAAATTCAAGCTCAAAATTATCTCGATGGTATCTATGAAGAGGTAGATTTGAATGTCAAAATTTTGGAGAAAGGACTTGTCTATCATCAAGGTTTATTGGAAGGTTTAAGGATGGAGCCAACAGAAACAAGTCTATCTTTAAATCCATCGATGGTAACAAATTTTGCTTGGAAGCTAGCAGAGAATAATGTTTTTAAAGAAAATGTAGATAAAACTATTTATCGAAAACTGGCTGCGGCATACCAAATGCATGACTTCTTGATGGGGATACAAATCAATGCTGGAGATCGAATGTCAGAAGTAAATATTTTAAGTCCATATTATATGATTGGTGCTACAAATCAAGATCCAACAGAAACAGATAAGGAAGAATTTCTTATTAGAATAAAAAAAAGTTGGATTCCTGTTTTTGAATCATGGATAGGAATTGAGGGGCATTACTTAAATTTGTTAAAAGAAATTGCAAAAGAAAAAAATCAATAATACTTTATGAAAAATAAAACTCAAACCCTCCGTCCTCACGCTGAAGATGCTTACGCTAAAGAACTCAAAGCATTAGCCAAAATCGATGATAAACCTCGCCCAACGAATTGGAATCTTTCCCCTTGGGCAGTCGTCAACTATTTGCTAGGAGGAACGATGGAAGATGGAACTATCATCGAACCAAAGTATTTTGGTAACCGAAGATTGATCGAAGTTGCTGTTGCAACCTTGGCAACTGACCGAGCATTATTACTCATCGGAATTCCTGGTACTGCAAAGACTTGGGTATCTGAACATTTAGCAGCAGCTATTTCAGGCGACTCAAAATTATTGGTTCAGGGAACAGCAGGTATGAACGAAGATGCACTTCGCTACCAATGGAATTATGCACAACTTTTATCTAAAGGGCCGTCGGAAGATGCTATGGTGGCAAGCCCATTGATGAAAGCAATGCAAGATGGCAAGATTGCAAGATTAGAAGAGTTGACTAGAATTCCATCGGATGTGCAAGACACTTTGATTACCATTTTATCAGAAAAAATATTACCTGTTCCAGAACTCAATACTGAGGTGCAAGCGCAACGAGGTTTTAACTTAATCGCAACTGCCAATGATCGCGACAAAGGAGTGAATGAATTATCAAGTGCTTTGCGTCGACGATTCAATACAGTCGTGATGCCTTTGCCAAGTACCATGGAGGAAGAAGTAAATATTGTGAAAACTCGGGTGGATAAAATAGGTCAATCGCTCGAATTGCCAGCATCAGCTGCACCTGTTCAAGAAATTCAAAGATTGGTTACGATCTTCCGAGAATTGCGAAGTGGAAAAACTGAAGATGGTCGAACGAAATTAAAATCGCCAAGTGCAACACTCTCAACTGCGGAAGCAATTTCCGTAATTAATAGTGGACAAGCTTTGGCGGCACATTTCGGAGATGGGACTTTGAAGGCGAATGATTTGGCTGCGGGAGTAACTGGAGCCGTTGTTAAAGATCCGGTTCAAGATAAGGTGATTTGGCAGGAGTACTTAGAGACAGTTGTGAAGGAAAGAAAAGATTGGAAGGATCTATATCGTGCCTGCAAAGAAATGATGTAGGATAAAATTTGTGTTTTAAAATGAGGTGATAATTTTTTTGTTGAGATAGTCAAGTTTAATAAAAAAAGCCATGGAGTGAAATTTTATAAACTCACTCCATGGCTTGGGCAGCATTTTAAATATCTATTTAATTATTTAAATTTTTTTGCCAAGGCTGCTATCTCACTTTCGAATTCTTTAAATTTTGCATCTAAAGTAGCTCTTGATTTTTCTTTGTCATCATCCGTCAAAAAAGAATATTGGATACTATTGTATGTGTATTCTTTTATCGTTTCATAGGAAGGCTGGTATCTAGAAGCAAGCAAAACATACTCATGAGTTAAATTATCTCTTGAAACTCCAGAATCGTCTGTACAAATAACCAGCGGTACATCATAGCTTGAATAAATTAGATATGGATGTTCGTTACCTTCTACTCCTAAAATAAATTGGTTACTTGTTAGGTTAATTTCCACCGCTGCATTTTCTTTTAATTTATTTAATAATTCAAAAGATTCTGATTCATAAGGTAAATCTACACCATGACCAATTCGTTGCGCTTTGGCAATGTCTATTGCTTCATTAATATGGAAAAGTAAGTCTACTGGTTTAACCATCCCAATAGTCAATTCTCCCGCATGAAGTGCTCGATTAACCTTTGGGTATTTTCTGTTGAGGTAATTATACATTCTCATATGAAGTGTATAATCTTTCAGAGCAGTATAATTATTTTCGGGAGCAACGATATTTACGCCTACAATAAGAGAAGACTTTTCAGTTGCAAGAAAACCAGAGAGTAGATCGGTATAGACTTGAAGCGGAGGAAGTACTCTTACAGCATATGTTTGAAATCGCATGGTAAACTCATCGGTATCAATTCCTTTATGATTTGCTTTGGTATTGTTGACGAATTCATCAATTGTGGCATTAAAATCTTTGTTGGGTAAATAAATTTTATCTATCTTTTCTAAAATCTGATCTACCTCTGATTGACTTTTTGCATTCCAGAGTAAGGTATTCAAATCAGTATCTTTAGAAAAAAAATCGCTACTATAAACACCTACCACACTTAACATGGTTTCCAGATAAATAACATTTTCTTTGATAGCCCTCTCTTTTAAAATCTTCAATCCTCTTGGAACATATTGATGAGCAATTTTTCCAAAAAAAGTAAAAGTATTGAAAAAACTTTGATCTGGAGCTACTTCACCATGATAGTGATTAGAATAATCTTTGTCTGACCAGAGCTCTAATAATTTCCTGTAAACTGTTGAATTTTGAATAACTTCATCAGTAGTTAAAGATTTGCATTTGCTCTTCTTAGAAGTATCAGAAATAATTTTTAAAGTGCAGCTATCAATTTTCCAACCTTTTATTTTTACCCAAGCAAGATAAGTTTCTGCATAGATAGACCCAGAGTAGTGATGATGAATATCACCACCTTTTGGCATATTGGTGAAAAATAAATTCAGCTTCGCAACATCAATTTCTTCATCAACAATTAAAGAATTGTAGAAATCGGCTGTTGTTGAAAAATCATTTACAGGTGTAGGAGTGTTACATCTAAAAACAGATATGAATAAAAGTAAAATGAAAATTGACTTTTTCATAATGTAATTGTTTTGTTATTAAACATTCATTTTTAATTGATCTAAGACATATTCATAAAATGCAGGTTGGTTTCTGAATTTCAAATATACATTTTGATAATTTTTTCCTCTTGAAGGACGAATCCAACCTTGGGTGTCATCTCCCCATTCTTCAATTTTTAATGACACTCTTTTAGGTCTGCCGTATATGGAGCTCGCAGAATTTCCAATAGAGCAGGTGGCACAGGTATTCCACATTTCATAATAAGGTGCATCCTTTACTAGATCATAGCATTGTTTTACGAATCGAGTCAGATTATATTTTTTGGATTGGACGGTAAGTGCTTTTTTGAATTCGTCGGTAATCTTTGCCTGGTCTGTAATGTCTAATGGGAAAATATGAATATCACTAAAAGTCTCAAACATTTCAGTCACGGCAAACGGATCCCAAAATGCATTCCATTCCGCTTTTTTATTGGCCACTTCTGGTGGAATAGTATTAGGGTCTAAATTTCCTGGAACGTTGATAGCTCCACCCATCCATACTATTTTTTTTATTCCAGCTTTTAATTCGGGTCGTTTTTTTAAAACTGTGGTAAGCGCAGTCACCGGGCCAGTAACTAAATATATCACCGGATCATGTCTAATAATAGCTTCTAATAATAGCATCTCAATCATGGTCTCTCCATTTTCATAAGGAGGTTTTGTTTGAGTTTTATAAGATTTTAAAATTTTCATTCCATTTACTGCAATACAATCTTTTTTATATTCCCAAGGGAATGCATTCCACCCACGAGTCATGCTCATAGTTAAAGGAATTTTTTGTTTGTCCAAACCAAGAAATTGGTGAACCTTACTAGAACTTTCCATCGCAGGAGTTGCAATACAATCAGCAATAGTTACTACAATTCCTTTGAGGTCAATATTAGTCATCGAATGCAAAACGGCTTGAGAAACAAAATCATCAATGGCTGCACTATGATTAAAAATTACTGGAGTGGGTTTAGGAGGTCTTTTTGAAGTCATTTTTTTTTTATTTAAAAAGTTATAAATTTTTCAAATTATGTTTCAATTTGAAAATGAAGAATTGAATGGTCACGAAGTGAAAATTTATGATTCCCTTCGTGACTTTTTATGTAGTGGAAAAATTAAATCGTCATTTCTTTTATGGCGACGTTACAGGCTGATTGAATTTTTTGAATTGTAGCAGGAGCAGTCATTTCGACCCATCCTTTGTGCCCTGTATCTTTATAAAAAGCTAAGATGGCTTGCTTGATTGCAAAGAATACTGAATTGGCCAATACTAAAGGAGGCTCACCGATTCCTTTGGAAGACTTGATCGCTCTTGCTTCAAGGTTAGGATCTTGTCTTTCTTCAGGGGTCAATCGGTCATCGAAAATCGTTATTCGAAAATCTGTAGGAATGGTTTTGGAGCCTGGTGGTTTGTAATTCCAAGTATTGACGGAAGTAATTGCTCCATTGGGGATACCATCTTTACGTGCTTCTTTAGGGCCTTGTTTTATTATTTCTTCAGTTGTCAAATATCCTAAACCCTGAACAAATGCACCTTCCAGTTGGCCAACATCAATCAGCGGATTTAAACTTTTCCCTATATCAAATAAAATATCTGTTCGTAAAGTTTCAAATTCACCAGTCAAAATATCTACCACTACTTCACTCACGGCTACTGAGTAGGTGAAATAAAAGAATGGCCGTCCAATCGGGTGACTATTATCTACTACTTCATGATGAGGAGCTTGATACCTTGCTGAGGCACTCAAGTCAATTCTTCCCATATAAGCATACTGAACAATCATAGGCCATACTTCCGCCCAATTATTTCTCCAATTTCGAACGATGGTTCTGACTTTTAAAATTTCAGATTGGTCAGATGGATAGCTTCCTTTTCGTAGTTTTAATTTTGAAAGCTCCTCCGATGATTCAAAATCAGACTGAGCAAAGTAGAGAGAATAATTTTCTAGGTCGATGCACATTTGTTCCAATCGTTTTCGCAATTGCAAACAAGCCATTTGTACTGCTCCACCATTTAAATCGGAACCAGTAGAAGCAGCAGTAGGGGATGCGTTGTTGATTACTTCAGTATTGGTCTCAGCCATTTTAATATACTCTATAGGTATGCCAAGTGTCTCAGCAGCAATCTGTGCCATTTTGGTCTGGATACCTTGTCCCATTTCTACACCACCATGATGAACCAAAACAGAAGCATCACCAGCATAAGCAAGAACATAAGCACCACCTTGATTCAGTAAACCTCTCGGACCATTAAAGGAAATACCATATTTCAAAGGCATCATACAAATACCTTTTTTACGCCACTTATTTTCTTTATTAAATTTATCAATCGCTTTTTTTCTTTTTTCAAAATCTGAAGATTTTTTAATTTGTTTCCAAAGTTGATTGATATTATTCCATTTTAAGCCAGTCAAATATGGTGTGTAATCATACGAAGTGGTACTGAAATTTTTTACTGAAATTAATTTGTCTACATTCATTGGACCTAAGAGAGAATCTATTTCATTTTCCTTAATGGCTGTATCTAATGCCGCTTCATCTTTGTAAAGTTTTCCTTGTAAAGGTTCAAGGTCTTCTAAAGTTTGTTTGTCAAAACCATACTCATCCAATATTGCTAACGTACGTTCTGTAATTTTAAATGAAGTCCAATCTGTTTGTCCATCTTTATAAAAATTTCGTTCACGTAATACATCGGGGCTTATTCCACATTCAAAAGCAGTTCGTTCAATACACTCTTCCAAAATATTCATACTTTGAACTAACCCGAACGCTCGAAAGGCAGTATTACTAATTTCATTGGTTTGACAAACGTTACCGGTAATTTTTAAATTCTCAATATTATATACGTTTTCCGAACTATTGACAGAGAGATCCATTACTGGAAATGACAAATCATATGTATTCCCTCCATTGGAAATTAAGTTTAATAGGAGTCCATTAATTTTTCCAGAAGGTTCAAATGATGTTGCAAAATTTCCATAGTATGGATGACGATTTCCGCACATAATAAAATTATCCTCTCTAGACATTTTTAGTCGAACAGGACGATTATGTTTTCTTGAAGCAATCGCAACTGGGCCCGTAACGAATCTTGAACGTGATTGTCGTCCACCAAAACCTCCACCTAATCGATAGAGTAATACTTTTACATCATTCATGCTTAACCCAAGAATGTTGGCAACTATTTGCTGATCGTCGGGCATATTTTGAGTAGTGGTATAAACGGATACTTCTCTGCCTTCTCCAGGAATGACTAATGCAGTCATCGTCTCCATATAAAAATGGTTTTGATACCCTGTTGAATGTTTTCCTACAGAAAAACCTCTCCTTCTTTTTTGAATTTTACCTTCGGCAAGGTCTTCAAGATATTTAATTAATTCTGCATCGTTTCCTGGTTGAACCATTTGTTCAATGTGAGTCACGCCAGGATTGGTAGAAGGAGACTGAGGAAAATAGTGTTTTGTTCTTAAAGCTCTTTCAATATCAATACTTCGTTTTTTATCATATTGAATACAATTAAGACGAACAAACTCAGCAACTTCCTGAGCCAATGATTCAGAATTGGCTATTGCTATTGCGAGAGGAGCACCTATACTTGTTATTTGTTTTGGAAAAAACACCTTTGAATTCTCTCCCGCTTCCAAAATAGAAGAAGGAATTTCATCACCCTGGCAAGGAACAAATAAAGGATCATCACCACCTAATCCGCCCCAATTGGCAGCGCGGTTATTTTCATTAATATCTTGATAACCTATCAAATCCTTAAAACCAGCATATTTATTTTTTAAAAAATCTACCAATTCTTCTTTACTACATTCTTTCTTTTTTCTGGAATTACTTGGAAGACAATAATGGAAAGTTCCTTTAGATATTGTACTGTAAACAAATGCAGCTTCCAAAGTCTTCGGCGGAGGAATTACACTTGACGTAAAATTAGCCTCGCCCGTTGCTTGCATAAAAGCGGCAAGTTTTACAAAAGGAGCAGAAACAGGTAACTCCTCTTCATAAGAATTATAGTATTGAACTCCATGAGAAAGATCTTGATGAAGTGGATCATTCAAGGAAGCTACTTCTTTAGAAACTTTTATTCTTTTGTCCTTACAAACTTGGACGAAGAATTTATAAAAAAGAGATAGTACAATAGACTTACGATATGAAAATGGAATTTGATTTATTTCATAACCTTGGCCGGATTTGTTTTTGGGAGGCGCGTATTGAATTAGCTCTTTTTGAATGATGTTTAACGATTCTCTCAAAGTATTCTCGTTCCATTCTTCTCCTTGTAAAAAATTAGAAACTTCAGTTAGAACAATTGGAGTAAATTGTAATCCCGCTTCTGTATTTTTATAATCGGCATTAATACCATTGATGACAAAATGACTATCCTCAACTTGATAAGCTTTCTTCTTCCTAGGTATGTTACTTAATGCTATTTTAAAACCTGCGTTTACGATGGCATGGCAATTTTCAACACGTCTTCGAATTTTAAAAGTTTTGAAGTTTTCATTTCTTTTGGAAAAAGGAATCGTGATCGAATGATAAAAAGCATTAGGAGGCAATTCCTCCATTTTTGGTAAATCCAGGATAGGGATTGACTCAAGTTCTTCTGATATTACTACATTTACCGTAGCACCGAGGGTTGCTAAAACTAGAGTTAGATCAGACAAAAAACCTTTATTGATTCCAATAAAAATGTTTCCAGCTAATGTTCCTTCGTTTCGCACTTGTAAATTACCAAAGTGTTCGAGATGTTTCTCTAGAGCAATTAACCCTTTGTTTTTTGCTGGGCCGATTTTATTAATTGTATTTGTAAGAATACTTAAAAACCGAGTAATTGTAATTTGTCCACCTACAGTTAACGTTGAATCGGTTTGATTAACTTCTTGTAGCTCTTTGATAGCAGTAATATCAACTATGTATCTTGGATCTTCGTACGCTTCATTATAATTTGATTTTGTTGGATAAATACCTATGGCGGTATTTCCACTCATCAATTGGAGGTTAGCACCAACAGGGCCATGCTCATCCAATAAGTTCAATAATTGTTCAGGAGTAGTTGGTCTAAAAAAATAGTAGTCATCTTCTGTAAATGCGATACTTTCAGGATTCTTCATATAATCAACAAAACAATCAGGCACGGTTATTTTGTTGGAATGAGGAAGCTGGTCAGGTTGATAATTAGGATCTATGATTATCTCAGCTTCATGTTTTGAAGGTTGATAATCGTTTGCCAATTTTTTAAAACCATCAAGAATAGGACGGTAACCTGTGCAACGACAAATATTTCCATCAAATAATCCTTCTACTTCTTTCATACTTGGTGCGGTATCTTCTTGCATTCGCGTAAACATATTCATAACAAAGCCAGGGGTGCAATAACCACATTGAGAACCATTATTAGCAGCTATTGTCCATTGGACTTCATCTACACCATTTTTGACATTACCAATACCTTGGGTTGTTGTAATCAATGTTCCATCTAATGTTGCAAGTGGCCGCAAGCAAGAATTTATAGCTTTATTGGTTATTGTACCTTCGCCTGAATCATAGCTAGTCAACATAACCGTACAGGCACCACACCCACCTTGACCGCAAGATATTTTAGTTCCCCCTTTTCCTATATTTGGCAAATGAAGAAAATCAATTAATCTCATTTTTGGAGATACATTACTTAAAGTCATTTTTTCTCCATCAAGAAAAAAAGTCATTGAAGTTTTATACTCAGAAGTTATCATAATATTAGAATTAATTTGAAGTTATTGAAAAATTAGGAATTGGAATTTTATAAAAAAGAACAATTCCTAATTAGAGTATTTTGAAATTTCGACGACCTTTATTACCTCTTATGAGGTTTAGTCTCAGGAGCTTTATTGGCTTTGCTCATATGAGGACAAACTACATCTTGCATAACTGGACCTAGTAAATCAACTTGTCCTGAAAGATGTTCCCGTGGTTGGCTATGATCTGTTAAAATCATAGCTGCACCTGCACGGTCTTCCAATATTCTGGCTAAAAAATGAAGTGCTGGGTCCACACCAGTAAGGTTAGTTACAATCAATAAATGTTCATCTAATGCTGCCTGCTTGTCTGCCATATGTGGAAGAATACATTGAGCAATAGAATTCTTTTTACGAGTCACCCATTCTCCTTGAACAATAACATAAAGTTCTTTCCAAACTTTGGCTGAAAAAGATTTTTTCCACCTCTTCATCAAAGTAGAAATTCCATATTGCTGTGCAGAAGCAGCCATGACTTGAGATTGAACAATTAATTTGTAAAGAGTATCATCTGGGTTCTTAGGGGTATTGCTAGATACATTGCACCATTTTTGGAAAACCTTAGCAGGGGATTGATTTTTTCTCAATTTTAATGCTGTATTATTAATGAAGTCGATGGAGGATTCTAATAAATCTTTCATCACTTTAATAATATGAGGCAATAGAGTTTTCTTGTTTAAGTTTGGACTAGAACCATCAAATTTTCCAGTTATATTGTTCAGATCATATACCAATTTTTTGGTTAATTGGGCATCAATTTGAAAATCTTTTTTTGAAATATTATCCATAGTAGATAATGCCTTTACTAATACATCTCTATAGTTTTTCAATGGAACTCTCCATCCTTGGTTTTTTGGATTAGTGGCATATGGACCAAAGCATCCATATATTCCAAGCGGAGCATGTGCAATAGATTTTGCTAAGTTAAATAAGGTAGGAACTGGCTCAATGGTATATCTTGCTTCTTTTCCAAATTCGTTTTGAAGCAAAGTGAATTTCCCTCCACCAGGTGTGAATTGAGCTACGATAACAGGTTGAAACTTTGTTAAATCTGCTTGTAAACGATCTTGTAGATTATCCATATGTACTAACATTTCGGTATCTACTTTTATGACATTATCAATTGCTTTTCTAGACAGAGTAGAATCAACTACGGAAATATGATTTTGCCATACAAATTTGGGATTGCGTTTTGTAGTTTTTTTCATTTTATAGTTTTTTTAATTTTTTAATAATCAGTATGTGGAGTGACTTTCCACTTATTGAATGCATCAAGTGAATTAGGTGTGCTGCATTGGAATATTTTCATTTCTCTTTCAGAATAAGGTTTCGAAAGTTCATTATAAATTTGTTCATCAGAAAAATTGACACCTTGTACTGCAGCATCATATCGCGTTGCTGAAAAATACATATGTCCAATGCTTGCCCAACTAATTGCTGAGAAACACATTGGACATGGTTCTGCCGAACTGAAAATTACACAATGAGAAGTTTTCCCAGGTTGGGGTAGTCTTGATTCTTCTTTTTTAATTTTAGATAAGTCAAATACACCAAGGGATGCGCAAACACTTCTAATAGTCATTACTTCAGCATGAGCAGTTGGATCATTGATAGCTGTAACTTGATTATGATTTTTCCAATATCGAATTACCTTATTCGATTTATCGTCAATCTGAACGATGACTGCTCCAAATGGGCCACCTTCTTCACCAATTGATTCTCTGGCTTCTTCACAAGCCATTTCAATCCATTTGTTACTTTTAATTCTTATTTTTTGATACACCTCATCGACTATAATATTAGCAGTTTGAGCAGGGAAATGTTTGCACATTTTTTTATTTTCTAAAGTGCACTTTGGTACGTATCCGTTCCAAGGTTGAACCGTAGAGGGATCAATTGGATCATGTTCTACATGAAATTTTTGGCCCCGTCCAGTTATGGGTTTTGATAAATAAGGCCCTCTTTGTTTTTTGGCATTTTTTGTTTTGCCTTTTCGTTTGATTCTTTTCATAATTGAAAATGCATTAGATGTTTTTGAATATGTTAATTGGTCTGTCTAGTCAAGACAAAGCTATAGTAGCCGTTAACTAGTACTGGTTAATGTATATCGATAAATAACTTAAATATCATTTAAGTTATATTTTTGAAAATCTCAGTTGAGGATTTTGCGAATTAAAATTCGAATTATTCAGTTGAAGTAAAAGTGAAATAAATAAACTTAGAGAAGAGTCCTTATTGTATTTTTAGATAAGTGGATTCTAAAAAAAAGAAATGATAAGAAGTGTGAGTGGTTTTCATTATTTGGAGTTTAGGAAGTTGAGAATCTAAATATAAGGTTATACGACAAATCTAAACAATCTGTATGTCATTTCAAAATCTAACTTAAAATATAGTTGTCAACTATATTGGGGGGAATTATAAGGAGATAAAATAATTAAAAGCGAAAAGAGTTGAAAGAAAATATTTACGGCAACCGCTAAAATGGAATAATGAAAATTATTGTTTGGAATAAATAGACAAGTAGAATAAAATAATTTTCCATAATTTTAGAAAATAATAATTAAGATTTTATGGAAAATAATTTTCAATTTTTAGAATGTGAAGGACTTCAAATTGGTGCTTTTATCGAAAGTAAAAGTATGGAAGAGCATCCTACCTACCAACCAGTAAGTATTCTTTTTTATGTAAAAAAAGGAAAGCAGCACATCCGAATGGATAACGAATTATATACGATCTCCAAAAATCAATTTTGTTTACTTCGAAAACATACTAAAGGTTCTGTATTCAAATCTTGGAATAAAGAGGAAGGATGTGCGAATGTTTATGCTTTTATTTTGCAAGATAGATTTATTAAAGAAGCTCTTGACGAGTTTCAATTCGATCAGTCTCACCCACCTACAAATGATAAAGTGATTTTTCTTCCAAAGAATAAAATTCTCATGGGGCTGTTTGATACAATTGTTTCATATATAAATGATAATGAAGATATTGATAAGAATTTAGTACGACTCAAAACGAAGGAAGCGATCTTGGGTATTTTAAAATTCCATCCAGAGTATTATTCTATTTTTACTCAATTGTCTACTCATTCCAAGGCAGATTTAAAAGAGTTTATGGAGTTTAATTATATGTATAATGTTTCTCTAAAAACACTTGCTGAATCTACCGGGAGAAGTCTTTCTACCTTCAATCGTGAGTTTAAGACTATCTTTAATGAGACGCCACATCGTTGGATTTTAAAGAGAAGATTGCAAGAAGCCAAGAAGTTTCTGTTGACGACAGAAAAGAAATCTTCTGAGTTTTATTTAGAACTTGGATTTGAAGACCTTGCTCATTTCAGTCGCACATTTAAAAAAGAGTTTGGAAAATCTCCAAGAGAGTTTAAGTAAAATTGCATGACATTTTTAGACAAGTTAATTTGAAAGCAATAGGCAACTTAGACTTATTATTTTAAACTTACATTTGGGAATAATTCAATGTTTTGAATTTTAAATTCTAAAATCTTATCGAATATGAAACGAACCAATCTACTATTTCTTACCATCATATTTTTCATCATGACGATCAGTATTAGTTTTTCTTATAACTTTTCATCAGATAATTTTTCTAAAAATGAACTAGAAGAAAAAACAGAAAGTGAAACTACTGATCGAGAAAAATCTCTAGAAGGATTTGATAAAATGATGCAAGTATTGACTCACAAGCGTTGTGTAAATTGTCATCCCGCAGGTGATCGACCACATCAAGGCGAAGACAGTCATATTCATAATTTTAATGTACAAAGAGGTGTTTCTAATTTTGGATCAACTGCATTTAATTGTAATACTTGTCATCATGAAGAGAACAATGATATTGCAGGAATTCCTGGCGCACCGGAATGGTCACTAGCTCCTAAAGAAATGTATTGGGAAGGATTGAGTCGAGTTGAAATTGCTAACTCGATGATGAATCCAGAAATTAATGGAGGCAGAGATTTGGAACATCTTGTAGAACATCTAACAGAGCACGCACTAGTTTTATGGGCTTGGAATCCTGGCGTTGACCATGAAGGTAATGAAAGAGAAAAACCTCCTGTTCCAAAAGATGAATACATCGCAGCTGTAAAACAATGGGCAGAAAATGGTGCTGTTATTCCTGAGAAATAATTTTTCAAAACAAATAATTTTTCTCAAAAAAATGCCAATCATTTAATTATTAAAAATCAATTTATGAAAATTTCATTCAATATAAACGGAACTCCACAGTCGGTTGAAACAGATGGCAATACCCCTTTATTATGGGTGATCCGTGATGTCTTAGATTTAAAAGGTACAAAGTTCGGTTGTGGAAAAGCAGCTTGCGGAGCTTGTACAATTCATGTCGAAGGAATGCAAGTTCGATCTTGTTCTTATCCTGCAAAATTAGCAGAAGGTAAAAATATTACAACTATAGAAGGTTTGTCTAATGGAGATAATTTACACCCTGTTCAACAAGCATGGATGGAAGAAGTTGTTCCACAATGTGGTTATTGCCAACCAGGTTTTATGATGGCAACTGCTGCTTTATTGGAAGTGAATTCAAATCCAACAGATGAAGATATTGACAATAATATAGTTAATGTATGTCGATGTGGAACTTATTACCGAATGCGAAAAGCTATTCATCGAGCTGCTGAAATCACGAACTCTAACCAACCTCTAAATCAATAATATCATGACTAAAAAGAAAAAAGTATCGCGTCGTAAATTTTTAGTTCGAGGTGGATTAGGAACATTAGGAGTATTAGCAATAGGAACATATGTATTTAGAAATCCACTTCGTCGAGGAATTCTTGAAATGGCAGAAACGATGGTGCCGCCATATTCTGGAACAGGAACGGAAGCTAACCTTTGGTTTGAAATTACGAAAGAAAATAAAGTAATACTACTTTCTCCTAAAGTCGAAATGGGACAGGGAACATTTACTAGTTTGGCTCAGATGGTGGCTGATGAATTAGATGTAGCCATAGGACAAATCATAGTTAAAGCTGCGGCAACTTCTACTGGAATAGTTGATGGATTGAGTACCGGAGGAAGCTTATCTGTAGCCCAACTTTGGCAACCACTACGAGAGATGGCGGCAACTGTTCGAGAATTAATAAAAGGCGAAGCTGCTAAAAAAATGGGAGTTGAAGCATCAACTTTAACCACTAAAGATGGAATCGTTTCAGGGGGAGGGAAATCAATGACCTTTGCGGAAGTAGTAACGGATATTAAAGATTTGAAATTGCCAAGCACTCCTGAGTTAAGATCAACGAGTAGTTATAAATTTATAGGGAAACCAATTAAGCGAATAGATCTAAAACCTAAAATAGTTGGTGACCCAATTTTTGGAATGGATGCTGAAATGCCAGACATGTTACATGCATCAGTTATCCGACCTGAACATGTTGGAGCAAAATTTAAAAGTGCTGATACTAACCAAGCAGAGAAAATGCCAGGTGTGGTAAAAATTGTTACGAAGGAAGATTGGGTAGGAGTAATTGCAAATTCATATACTGAAGCACTTAATGCAAGACGTAAGATTAAAGTAGAATGGGATATCCCTAAAAAATGGACAGAGGAAGGCATTCGAGAAATTCTACAAGTAGGGGAAGGAAATAAAATGGTTACCCAAAAAGAAGGTAGTGTACTGGATTCAGATGAAGAAAATGTAGAAACATCGGAGTTTTTTAGTCCGATTGGTGCACATGCTCAGATTGAACCGAATGGTGCAGTTGCTCATGTGGAAAACGGAAAGGCGACAATAATTTTGTCAACACAAGTAATTGGGATAACCCAAAAACAAGTGTCAGAGGCTTTAGGATTAGATATGGAAAATGTAAATATTATTCCTACTTATCTCGGAGGAGGATTTGGAAGACGCTTGAATACTTACCATGCCATTCAAGCTGCACAAATGTCTCAAGAGGTAGGAAAACCTGTAAAATATTTCTTTACTCGAAAAGAGGAATTTCAAAATGATATGTTCCGTCCACCAACTCATCATATCATGAAAGGTAAATTAAATGATGATGGAATATTGGAAGGGTTAGAGCATCACTATGCAAGTGGTGATGTATCGATTAATTCTGTCCTTTTGCCAGCAGTAATGACTACGGTACTTGGTACAGATGTAGGAGCCATGCGAGGAGGTAATATTATGTATAAAAAAATTCCTAATCATAGAGCTGTTCAATGGCATACTACTTTGCCTTTTGCAACTAGTTTTTGGCGGAGTCTAGGTTTATTAGCGAATACTTTTGCCATTGAAAGTTTTATTGATGAAATGGCATTGAAGGCTGGAAAAAATCCTGTGGAATTTAGATTAGCGATGCTCGGCAATGAAGACAATCAAGCAAGGATCAGAAAAGTAATCGAAGTAGCTGTCGAAAAAGGAAACTACCAAGATAAAGCAAATGGAAATCGAGCAATGGGATTTGCTGCATCAATTGATGCAGGTTCGCCATGTGCCCAAGTTGTAGAGGTAACCGTTAATGGCAAAGAAATAAAAGTGGAGAAAGTAACTTGTGTGTTAGATTGCGGAATTGCAGTTAATCCCGATCAAGTGAAGGCACAATGTGAAGGAAGCATCATCATGGGGATTAGTGGTTCAGTTCATGAGAAGATGACGCTTAAGGATGGGCAATTATATCCAACTATTTATGGGCCATATAATATGGCATTGATGAAAGATGCACCAAAAGAAATTGATGTGCATTTGATTCAAGGAACGGATATTCCTCTTCCTGCAGGAGAACCTCCTTTAGGACCTATTGGAGCAGCAGTAGCAAATGCAGTATTTAGAATTACAGGACAACGATTACGGTCTCTACCTTTGAAACTTTCGTAGGTGAAATTTTTCTAGATAAGAAAAATATAAAAGGTGTTTCTAAATTTTAGGAACACCTTTTTATTATTTATATTTTGCAAAAATTAATAAATAGATTTTATGAAATATATAATTATTGTCGGTGCATTAGGAATGGTAGGTGGAATTTTTTTAAGAATAAAGATGTAACTATTTTAAATTTATCGAGAATTGAGAATAATAAATTTCGAATTACTCAATTTGGATAAACATTAAATAATACAAACGAAGTTGTAGAATAAATGACAACAATTTTTGGTATACGACATCACGGTCCAGGCTCCACCAAAAGCCTTCTTCGAGCACTCCAAAATCTCGAACCTGATTGCCTTCTTATTGAAGGAGTCAAAGATGCAGAAGCATTGTTACAACATGTTGCCAATCCGGGGATGCAACCACCTGTTGCATTATTGACCTATAATCCAAAAGATTTTTCCCAAGCCATTTATTCTCCCTTCGCAGAATTTTCACCAGAGTGGCAAGCAATAAAATATGGTTTAGGAAAAAATATTTCCGTCCAATTTATGGACTTGCCACACGAAGTAGTTTTAGGAATAAAAAAACAAGAAGCAGAAAATCCTTTTCAGTTATTTGGAGAAGAGGAAATGGATGAACCCAAAAATTCTACGAAAGATGACAAACTCCAAAAAGATCCCCTTGGTTATATGGCGAATATTGCTGGATATTCAGATAGCGAGCGATGGTGGGAAGTTACTTTTGAAGAGCGAGAGAATCCTGAGGAAATTTTTCCCAGCATCATCCAAATCATGCGAGTGCTTAGAGAAGAATTAAACCGACCTGATCCTCCAATGGAAAAACGTCGAGAAGCATTTATGCGTGAGACGACGCGAAAAGCTATCAAAGATGGCTACCAAAATATAGCAGTAATTTGTGGTGCATGGCATTCTCCAGTCCTGGAAGATTTAGCAAAATACAAAGCAAGCGACGATAAAAAATTACTTAAAGGAATTAAAAAAGTAAAGACTAAAAGCACTTGGGTGCCGTGGTCGTACAATCGACTTTCGACTCAAAGTGGATATGGTGCAGGAGTAATTTCTCCAGCTTGGTATAAATTATTATACATCAATCGAAAAGAAGTAGGCGTTCGTTGGATGACAAAAGTTGCCCGACTTTTTAGAGAAAAAGATATGGACGCTTCGTCGGCACATGTGATTGAAGCAGTACGATTAGCGGAGACTTTAGCTTCGATTCGACAGTTGCCGATTGCAGGAATTGGAGAAATGTACGAAGCAGCAACTTCCATTTTTTGCGAAGGTCATGAATCGCAAATGGAATTGATCCAAAGCAAATTAATCATTGGCGATGTGATGGGAACAGTACCGCCAGAGATTCCTGTAATTCCTTTGCAGCAAGATTTTGATAAGAGTGTGAAATCTGCTCGACTGACCAAAGAACGAAAATCAACTGATGAAATTATCAAAGAATTGGACTTGAGAACAGAGAGTAATTTGAGAGCGAGTCATTTGTTGCATCGTTTAGATTTACTTGGTATAAAATGGGGGCAAGCCAAAAAAGTTTCTAAATTTTCCAAAGGTCAATTTAAAGAAATTTGGAAATTAGTTTGGAAACCTGATTATGCTTTGAATATCATCAGCGCAGGCATGTGGGGAAATACCGTTTACGAAGCAAGTGTCAATTTTGTCAAAAAGAAAACGACAGAAATTGAAAATTTACCAGAGTTGACTCAGTTAGTTGAGACATCTTTGAAAGCAGATTTGACTGATGCGATTCCAAAGTTAGTAAAACGATTGAGAGATCTTTCTGCATTGACAACTGATGTAGAAAAATTAATGATGGCTTTACGTCCCTTGATTTATGCGATCAGATATGGAAGTACTCGGAAGTTAGATGTAAGTAGTTTGGAAAGAGTGATTAATGAAATGATCCCACGAATTTGTGTATTACTCCCGAATGCTTGTGTCGGGGTAAATGAAGATTTTACTAAAGAGTTATTTGAAAAAATATTAGATACTAATCATTCGATTAGTTTGATGGATGATGATGATCATTTGGAAAATTGGAATAAAACCCTCGATCAAATTACACGATTACAAAATGTAAATACATTGTTAAAAGGTGGTTGTTTGCGAATGCTTTTTGACAAAAAAATAATTACTGTTTCAGATGTGGCGAATGAAATGTACTTGATGCTTTCCGTTGGAAATGATACGACGAGTGCGGCAAATTGGTTAGAAGGTTTCTTACATGGAAGTGGTTTATTATTAATCCATAATATGGACTTGTGGAATATTTTGGATAAATGGATTGACGAAATGAATTTCTTGACTTTTCAAAATTTAATTCCATTATTACGCAGAACCTTTTCAGAATTTTCTGCACCTGAAAAAGAGAAGATGTTAGAGTTAGCAAAACGAGGGCAAATAAAATCGTCTAAGAAAAAAGAAAAGAAAGAAGATTTTGATAGAAAAAGAGGAGAAGGAGTTTTGGACACAGTAAAATTATTATTGGGTATGTAGCAACTAACACGTAGTGGTCTGCTTTAGCTGACCTAAAAAAAGAGGAGAGTTGAAAATTATTATTTACTCCTCTTCTTCATTATTTACATCAGGTAATTTATTGTATTCCTCTTCATCATAAGGAGTTAACCAAAAATTATTCATCCCGATTCCGTTGACAATTTTGACTGTTTGCAAATTCAATAATTCGAGCAAAGCAAGGAAAGTAATAATAGCATGCATTCGATTTTTACAACCTCCAAACAAACTTTCAAAACTCGTCTGTTCTCCTTCTTTTAAATTTTTTAAAATAAAAATTTGTTGACCTTGGATCGAATGACTAAAATTATAAACTTGATGAACGACTTTCTTTTTTCGATCCTCCATTCGATTCAAGACTCGTTGGAAAGTTTTCATCAAACTATATAGTGACAATTGTTCTAACTCAATGTCGACTAAAGCGATATTTGCTAATGACTTTAATTCTCTTTCGACATTTCCACGGTCAAACTTTACAGAACGTTCAGACTCTAATAATCGCAAATCTTCGAGTACACTTTTATATCTTTTGTACTCCATCAAGCGAGCAACTAATTCCTCCCGTGGATCAATTTCATTTCCTTCCTCATCAATTTCTTTTCGAGGAATTAGCATTTTTGCTTTGATACGCATCAAAGTCGCAGCAACTAAAATAAATTCACTTGCCAAATCAATATTCAATGCTTCCATTGCTTTGATATATTCCAAAAAGTCTTTAGTTACAGTTGAAATCGGAATATCATTAATGTCCAATTCGTCGCGCTCGATGAAGAAAAGGAGTAGGTCGAAGGGACCAACAAATTGAGGAAGATTAATAGTATATGAAGTTGCAGTCATGTTGCAGTTTTATCTTTTTTAGAAGCGCAAAGATACGATTAGAAGAGGAGGGAATTGCCAAAAAAGATTCTTTTTTACCAAGAAAAAATAAAAATAAATGTGGATAAAGTGTTGAAAAGTCGAGTTGAATTTAGGGATTTTCATAGTTTTGTAAAAAATAAAACGTATCAATTTTGTCAAAAGGAAAACTCTACTTAATTCCCACTCCGCTGGGTGAAAATGCGGTTCATACAATTCCTCCTTACGTCATTGAAAAACTCCATGATTTGGATTTTTTTATTGCCGAGAGAGCGAAAACTGCGCGAGCATTTATCAAAACAACTGAGCCAAAGAAAGCCTTCGCTGATCTCACTTTTTTTGAATTAAATAAAAGAACTACACCAGAGGAAATCACTACTTTTTTGCAACCAGCAGAAAAGGGAAATGATATGGGATTACTCTCCGAAGCAGGTTGCCCTGGAGTCGCTGACCCTGGTGCAGAAATTGTAAAAATGGCACATGAAAAAGGAATTGAAGTTATTCCCTTTGTTGGCCCATCTTCCATTTTGTTAGCATTGATGGCTTCAGGGATGAATGGACAAGGTTTTAGTTTTCAAGGATATTTATCTGCGAAAAAACCTGAGTTATCCAAGGATTTAACTCGCTTGGAACAACTCTCTAGAAAGCATCGGCAGACTCAAATTTTTATTGAAACACCTTATCGAAATATGGGAATGTTGGAGGAAGCATTTAAGTCTTTATCAGCTGAAACTCGACTTTGTGTGGCAGCGGATATTTCGTTG
Organism: Saprospiraceae bacterium; assembly: GCA_045106765.1. Taxonomy (GTDB): domain Bacteria; phylum Bacteroidota; class Bacteroidia; order Chitinophagales; family Saprospiraceae; genus CAJQQY01. The sequence continues at coordinate 24,413 of JBGCFD010000237.1, forward strand.
AAAACAGAATTTATTTTAACAAGGAAGATAAAGGATTGGCGAAAAATGAAATTGCCAAACCTTCATAAAAGACCTGCGATATTTTTAATTCAAGGATAACGTGTCAAAAATTAGACAACTATATTCATTAACATTTTACTTTTGAATAACACATCACGGTTTTTCCACGTTTTAAATTAACTTTGCGAAAAATTACAGGCATTGTAATTGCAAATATAAATATTGGAGAAAAAATCCCTATTTCTAAGGGCGAATTCCACGAACGATCTTAAAATTCTTTTAACGTGAAAAAATTATTATTTACACTTTCCCTCACTATTTGTGTCTTTTTTGCTAATGCTCAACAAGGTTGGGAATTAGGAGGATGGGTTGGAGCATCTCATTATTATGGAGATTTAAACACCGAATTTAGAGTTGACAAACCTGGTTTAGCGGCTGGAGTGATTGCGAGATATAATTTTAATACAAGGCTTTGTTTAAAAATGTCAGCTAATTATGGCAAAATTGCAGCTGATGATGCAAATTCAAAAAATACATTTGAGCAAGAGCGAAACCTGAATTTTGAATCTAGAATTTTTGATGGAGCAATGCAATTGGAATTTAATTTTTTACCATATGTGCATGGAAGTAAAGATGAAAATTTCACACCATACCTTTTTGCAGGTTTCAATGTTTTTAATTTTAATCCACAAACGGAGTATAATGGTGAGATGGTAGATTTGCGTCCGTTGGGGACAGAAGGTCAATTTCGAGGAGAAGAATATTATGCAACGCAAGGTGGTTTGGTTTATGGAATTGGGTTGAAATATGATATTAATTACGAGTGGAGTATCAATGTTGAATTTTCTGCTCGAAGATTATTTACAGATTATTTGGATGATGTGAGTGGCGTGTATACTGATGTTGGAGACTTGGAAGCATTGCGTGGAGATGTGGCTGTTGCACTTGCGGATCGATCAATTACTGAAGTTAAAATTGGACAAGAAGGGAGACAACGGGGAAATAGTAAAGCGAATGATTCTTATGTTTTCTTCGGAGCTGGAATCGTATATTATTTTGGAAGTCTTCGATGTCCAACTGTTTCTGCAAAAAGATAATTTGTTAATTATTAACGGTGAATGGTTAATACCATAATGTAATTTTAATCAGAATATTTTTTTTGAAAAAAGGAAAACCGCAATGAGCATAATACTCATTGCGGTTTTTTTAGTTTAGATATTGTCCCGTCCTAAAAAAATTATTCTAATTCGATGACCATGTCATCTTGTTCTAGCATTGATTTTTCAGCGATGTGAATTTTTCTCACTTTTCCTTTTATTGGAGAAGTAATCGTACTTTCCATTTTCATGGCTTCGATAATAAATAGAGGAGTGTTCACCTCTACTTTTTGACCTTCTTTCACTAAAACCTTAGAAAGACTTCCTTGAAGCGGTGCTCCGATTTCATTTTCTTTTTGAGCCTTTGGATGAATAATGATTTCGCTTTGGATAGTTTTATCTTTTACCAAAATCGTTCGAGTCTGACCATTCAATCGAAAAGCAACTTCTCTCATTCCAGCTTTGTTTGGTTCACTTTTACTAAGGAATTGAACCAATAGATTTTTACCTGATTCGATGCTAATGAGAGTTTCTTCATTTTGTTTTAACCCATAAAAAAATGCAACAGTAGGTAAATGTCTAACTGTTCCATACTCTAAAGAAAAGGCATGATAGTCTTCAAAAACTTTTGGATACAATTGGTAAGAAAGAAAATCTAACTCATTAACATAGGCTCCAAATTTTTCTTGAAAAACGGCATATTCTTTTTTGAAATTAATAGGTTTTAAATGTTTGTTGGGACGATTACGATATGGTTTTTCATCTCGTAAAACTATCTTTTGGAATTTTTTTGGAAAACCACCTTTGGTCTGTCCTAGGTCGCCTCGCATCAAAGATTTTAAACTATCTGGAAATGCCAAATTTTCTCCTCGTTCCAAAATATCGTCTTTAGTTAATTTATTAGCAGTCATAAACATTGCCATATCGCCGACTACTTTTGAAGATGGCGTTACTTTTACAATGTCTCCTAACAAGTCATTTACAATTCTATAATTTTTTTTGATCGTTTCAAATTGATCTTCTAAACCAAGTCCACGAGCTTGCGGTCGAAGGTTAGAATATTGTCCACCAGGAATTTCATGTTCGTAAACATCAGCTGTTCCACCTTTGAGTTCCGTCTCAAATGGGTAATAATATTCTCGAACTGTTTCCCAATAATCAGAATATTGTTGCAATGATTCTAGGTCAATAATATTTTCTCTAGGTTGCCCTTCCAACATCGCAACGACTGAATTAAAACTCGGTTGGGAAGTCAAACCTGCAACCGAACTCAATGCAACATCTACAATATCAACTTTCGATTCGATAGCTTTTAGGTAAGTCGTTGATTGAATTGAAGAGGTATCATGTGTATGTAAATGAATTGGAATCTTGACTGTTTTTTTCAAATTAGTTATCAATAATTGAGCTGCGTAAGGTTTGAGTAAACCTGCCATGTCTTTGATGCAGAGCATGTGAGCACCTGCTTCTTCTAACTTTTTTGCCAAATCAACATAGTATTCCAAAGTGTATTTCGTTCGACTTGGATCGGTGATATCACCTGTGTAGCAAATACATGCTTCAGCCAAAGCATTCGTTTTTTCTCGAACAGTTTTGATTGAAAATTTCATATTCTCCAACCAATTGAGTGAATCGAAAATTCGGAAAATATCAATTCCTGTGTCAGCTGCTTTGATGATAAATTGTTCAATCAAGTTATCAGGATAGGCTTTGTAACCAACTCCATTAGAACCTCGGAGTAACATTTGCAATAAAATATTTGGAACGGCTTCTCTAATTTTTGCCAACCGAACCCAAGGATCTTCTTTTAAAAATCTCATGCACACATCAAATGTTGCACCTCCCCAAACTTCCATACTAAAAACACTTTGCGCATGATTTCGAGCAAAACTTTCGGCAATATTCAAGAGGTCTTTTGTTCGAACTCGTGTAGCTAAGAGTGATTGGTGAGCATCTCTAAAGGTAGTATCAGTAAATAAAATTTCTTTTCGATTTTTTACCCACTTGACAAATTTCTCTCGACCAATTTGTTCCAGTAAATCTTTGGTTCCTTTTGGATATGCGATAGTATCATTAAAGGTTGGAACTAGAGGTATTTGAAACGTTTTATTTGGATCAACAAATTTCACATCTTGATTTCCATTGACAATTACATCAGAGAGGTAACTCAACATTTTAGTTCCTCGATCCATGAAGCGAGGAATATTCATCAGGTCAGGATGATCTGTAATGAAATTGACTCGTGCTTCTCCTTTTTGAAAAGTTTCGTTGCGCAAGAGATTTTGTAAAAAACCAATATTCGTATTTACTCCTCGAATTCTAAACTCTGCTAAGGCTCTTTGTAATCGTTCGCAAACACCTTTGAGTGATCTACCTTTGGCAGTAACTTTTACCAACATAGAATCAAAGAATGGAGAAATTTTTGCGCCAGCATAAGCACTTCCTGCATCTAGTCGAATTCCGAATCCACCAGCACTTCGATAAGCGACCAATGTTCCATAATCAGGTTTAAAACCTTCCGCAGGATTCTCGGTCGTAACTCGACATTGGATTGCATAGCCGGTACATTTTACATCTTCTTGTTTGGTAATTTCAATCGTTCGATGAGAAAGAGGATATCCCATCGCAATAAAAATTTGCGAAGCGACAATATCGATTCCAGTTATTTCTTCAGTAATAGTGTGCTCAACTTGGATACGTGGATTGACTTCGATAAAGTAAATATTTTCTTTTTTATCAATTAAAAATTCAACTGTTCCAGCATTAGAATAACCAACTTGTCGAGCGATTTTTAGTGCATGTTCGTAGAGTTGATCTTTGGTCGTTTGTTTGAGGTCGATACAAGGAGCAACTTCTACTACTTTTTGAAAACGTCTTTGGACAGAGCAATCTCGTTCGTAGAGATGGATAATATTTCCATATTGATCCCCAAGGATTTGTACTTCAACATGTTTTGGATTTTCTACAAATTTTTCTAAAAAAATAGTGTCATCACCGAAGGCAGTTTTCGCTTCACCTTTTGCTTCGTTGAAAGCTTTTAATAATGCTTTCGCATTTCTGACGACTCGCATTCCTCGACCACCACCACCTGCGGCAGCTTTGACCATGATAGGAAATCCAATTCGCTTAGCTTCTTCGAGAACGATATTATCAGAAGTTAGCTTTTTTTTGCTGTCTTCAATCAAAGGGACATTTACAGCTCGAGCTATTTTTTTCGCTGCAACTTTATCTCCTAATTTATCCATCACCTCTGGAGCAGGACCGATAAAAATAATTCCTTCTTCTCGACATCGGCGAGCGAAGGTTACATTTTCTGACAAAAAACCATAGCCTGGGTGAATAGCGTCAACATTATTCTTTTTGGCAACCTGGATAATTTTTTCAATATCTAAGTATGGTTTTAGTGGATCGTCTTTTTCTCCAATTTGGTATGCTTCGTCAGCTTTGTAACGATGCAAAGAGTATCGATCTTCGTAGGTATATATGGCAACAGTTCTTAATTTTAACTCTGAACCAGCTCGTAGAATTCGAATGGCAATCTCTCCTCGGTTGGCAACTAGTAATTTTTTAAATCGAGTACGTTTTTCTTTCATAAGTGTTAAAATTAGAATTGGGTAAAAAGTCTAAGTCTAGAAATATTTTACTAAATCATCTGCTAACTTAATTTGTTTCGAATTTAAATTCCAAATGTATTGAATAGCAACATGCAATGGTATGCTAAAAGAATTTTTCACTATATATATTTGGAGATTTAAGATAATTTTACTCTGGGAAGTATGATAAATATAAAATTAGCAATAAGTTATTATAAAAAAAGCGAAGTATTAAGGGAATTACGATGGCAAAGGAAAAGTATAATAATATGTTGGTCGATTTTTTATAAAGAAGTTGTTTTAAAATATTTTGCTGACCTATGCAAAAATCATTTTGGTTATTGGACTTCAGTTTTTTTCGTCCCAATCCTAAGGTGAGAACTCAAAAAGAGTTTCGCTAATAATCACAAGCCTTTCCGCTCGGTTTCAGTAGATATTTTAAAACAACTTCAGTTAAATAGTTCGGTAAATGTGGCTTTTTGAAAAAAGCTCCGTCAGAAGACTGTATATTAACTTTTTTTTAACTCTATTATTTTAAATAAAAAATTTACAAAACAATGGATAACCTTTTTAACCTTGAAAAATTTTCAGATTTAGTGACCAGTTATGCACCTAGAGTAGTAGGAGCAATTTTGACATTAATTATTGGTTTTTGGATTATAGGAATGATTGTAGGAGCAATCAAAAGAATGATGAAGAAGAATGGAGTGGATGAAACGATTCAACCATTTTTAGGATCATTAGTAAGTGTTGGTCTTAAGGTAATGCTTTTAATAAGTGTAGCAGGAATGTTCGGAATAGAGACGACTTCATTTGTTGCTATTTTTGGAGCATTAGCATTTGCAATCGGTATGGCATTGCAAGGAAGTCTTGGTCATTTTGCTAGTGGTGTTCTAATTTTGATTTTTAAACCTTACAAGGTTGGCGACTTAGTTGAAATTGGAGGTGGACAGACAGGTACTGTTAAAGGAGTACAAGTATTCAATACAATATTAGCAACATTAGATAACAAAAGAATTATTGTTCCTAATGGAGTGGTGACTAGTAATGTAATTACCAATATTTCAGGGCAAGGAGAGATTGGAGTAGAATTAACTTTTGGAATTGGTTATGGTGATGATATTGATAAGGCAAGGGAAATCATTTTAGCAGTAGGGAAAAGATGTCCACACATTTTAGATAATCCTTCACAAGGAGTAGTAGTTGCGGAGCTAGGTGATAGTTCAGTAAATCTTGCTACTCGACCTTTTGTGAAAAGTGAAAACTATTGGGATACTTATTTTTATATGCAAGAAAATGTGAAGAAAGAATTTGACAAAGCAGGTGTTGGTATTCCTTATCCAACTATGGATGTTAATGTAGTATCGAATAAATAATTAAAATTTGATTTATAAAAAACTGGAGTAGTTTATTTCTTGAAAATAAACTACTTCTTTTTTTTAATATGTCTTGCATAGCGTTATTCTATTGCTTAAATTTGCGTCCTTTTTAGGTCCTATAGCTCAGTTGGTTAGAGCAACTGACTCATAATCAGTAGGTCCAAGGTTCAAGTCCTTGTGGGACCACGGAATATATGCGTAACTCATTGATAATCAATTTGTTACGCATTTTTATTTTTAGTTGGTTAAACAATGGTTAAACAATGGCTAAACATTTGAATTTTTTCTGCATTTTTCTTCTAAATTCTTCGTGGTTCAATCAAGG
>JBGCFD010000024.1:0-21915 GCA_045106765.1 Saprospiraceae bacterium
ACAGTTCCTCCACTACAAGCATCCACCATAAGTGTTACTTCTGATTCGATCAATCCATAATGTTTACAATCCCCTGTTAATCCATTATCATACGAAGTGATTGGTGCTACAAAATTTTCAGCTTCGGAACATGACATAGAAGTTGGGAAGTTAGGAATCTGAATTGTTGGCGCTGGTGCTGGATCAACATCAATCGTCTCAACTACTGCAACTAAATTTCTACCACACTCATCTTCTCCACTATAAATGATTTGCAAGATTCCTCCGCATTCATCAAATAGATAATTCACGTCAGCTGATACCGTTCCCGAAATATTACAATCTCCTGTAGCTGCATTACTAGTAGTTCCAGTAGGTGCAATAAATGAACCTGCTACATCACAAGAAAGACTAGTCGGTAATGTTGGCAGTACGATAACTGGTAGAGGTGCAGCTTGTACTTCAATTGTAATCGAAGGAATAGAAATTTCTTGACCACATGAAGTTGTTCCACTATAATTGATCAAAATAATTCCACCACATGAATTCCAAACATTGGTAACCGTTGCAATCGCATTTCCTGAAACACTACATGCCCCCGAAAGACCATTAGTAAACGTAACCATCGGCGGTACATAATTCTCTGCATTCGCACAAGTAATTGGTGAAGAATAAGCTGAAGTAGAAATCGTTGGAGCCGGTGCAGGATCAACATCTATAGTAAATGGCCCAGCCGTAAGTACATTGTTACAAGCATCTACTCCATTATAACTAACCATAATAGTTCCCCCACAAATATCGAAATTGTTGACAACTGAAGCTGCAAGTTCTCCTTTGAGTTCACAATCACCATCTACTCCATTAGTATAGGTAGCATTAGCTATTACTAATGTACTTACCTCTGAGCAAGAAACAGACGTCGGAAAAATTGGAGCAGTTACTGTAGGTGCTGCTGGAGGGTTAATTGTAATTGTTTGCTGACAAGAAGTAGACATATTTCCACATGCATCTGTAGCAGTCCAAGTTCTTATAATTACGCCTGATTGAGGACAATCACCTGCAACGAATGAATCAGTAAAGCTTACGGTTGGTTCAGGATCACATGTATCACTAGCTGTAGCTGTTCCATTTCCACCACCACTTGAACCTCCGCCACCTGATATATTTAAACCAGGATTAGCAACACCTACCGTAGATGTTGAGCAGAACCAATCTGAAGCATTATTATTATCAGCTGTACCTTGGCGGTTACGTGAATCAGCGCCAGCACAAGCGCCAGCAATACCATCACCAGACCAAACAGTCTCAGGTATAGTAATGTTAAACCCATTTATCGTTGTATTAAAGCTAGCTATGGCAGCAGCATCCCAACCCCAAAAAACAGCATCGGCTACATTTCCATTATTATCTACGAGTATTGCCCAAGATGAAGCAGTACTATTCCAAAACATATTATTTCCCCAGTAATTTAAACCTGTATTATCACTTCGGTACATGATTCCATTGCCCCCCATCACACCTAGTTCCCATGTGATTGGATTAACAACATTTATATTAGAATAACTATCACTAATCGCAACAAACCATCCCGTATAATCTTGTTGACTATTAATCATATTTTGAATCTCTATAAAATCAGGGGAGTTCGGATCTGCTTCTGTAATTAATAATCCAGATGATCCTCCTACGCCTGTTGGGTCACCACATTCGATAGTTACATTTGGTGGGCATACTATTGATGGAGCTGTATTATCATCAATGGTCAAGGAAGTCACACAATCTGCAATCACTTGTCCCGCAGAATTGGTTAAAGAAAAAGTAATATTTTCAGTACTATTACAACCAGAGAAATTTGCAGGATCATAATTATTCGATACTGTTGTTCCTGGAAGATTACAAGTCTCAGCGGTTGCTGAAGCCAACCAAGCATTGATCCCACTATTATCTCCACATTCAAATGTTCCAGGATTAGGACAAGTGATAGATGCAACACAAGAAGGTTCGAAATATACTTTCATATTACGGACACATCTATCATATTCAGTTCCTCCACCTCCAAAATTACGAGTAGACAATGTCTTATCTGCATTGATGGTATTAGATCCAATGATTACTGAAGTTTGTATTGGTCCAGTATTAAAAGTAAAAACTAAAACGCCATCTAAATATAGATAAGCAGTTTCACTTTCAAAGTAAAATTCTATATTATACCATTGATCAAGATTTAAAATAGTAGTAGAATATTCTCTGAATTGATTGTTATATAATATTCCTAACTCACCACCTTCACCAATCCAGATTGCAGAGTTTCGGAAACTTGTGGAAGTAATTGCAATAGGGCCACCTCTATTAAAAGATGCAGAAGTTGAAATTGGATAAGCACTTATATTAACATCAATACTATATCCAAAGTTAGTCCAGTCCAAATCATTCAAAAATGGAGTTCTAGCATATTCAATAGGATCTGCCACTAGGCATACTGGTTCACCAACTGAAGTTATCATAGGATCGGACAAGAAGATTGGGGTAAAATTACCGGTAGCATCCAACAAATCATCAATCATTGGATAGCTTACGGCAAGTGGTAAATTATTAGTCTGCGCTGTCGCACTCCAAGGATTAAGAAAAAAGAGTAACATTAATAAGCTACCCATCGAAATAGGCATCTTCATAAAATTTAAATCTAAGGGGGAAAATCTTTTCATTGTTAATTTGGTTTATAGAATACTATCTTAGAAGTTGTTTTAATAGTATTTAGAGTTAAAATAATTAATTAATTTAGGTTTAAAACATAATTAGAAAAGGCCAAAAGTGATCATCTGAATTTTGATCATTTTAGCTATTTCTAATTTTGAAAAATAAATTTAGGGTATTGAAGTTGTTTTGAAATGTCTAGCTGACCTATGCAGAAAGCATTGTGGTTATTGGACTTCAGCTTTTTTTCGTCCCAACCCAAAGGGGTTGAAACTCAAAAAGAGATTCGCCAATAATCACAAGCCTTTCCGCTCGGTTTCAGCAGACATTTTAAAACAACTTCATTAATAAGAAAGCTATGAAAAGGTTTTTGGAAAGAAAAAACTTGATAGCGAGAGGTAATTGTTCTCTATCTTCTGTTTGAGAGAGATGTTAATAAAATTTGGTTTTTTGAAGTTGTTTAAATTTGGTTTTTTGAAGTTATGAGTTCATCTATAATTAATTTAGGTATTGATTATTTTACTTTTATCGCCAACCTAATTCCCTTAAAATTACGAGTGGCTTTTTTCCAAACTGATTTTTGAACTGAGTGGAAAAATAATTTGATTTTGTATATCCTACTGCTTTTGCAGTTTCTTTTACAGTTCGATATTTCCCATTTTTCAAAAATTTCATTGCTTTTTTTAAGCGCTGCATTTTCAAATATTTTTGGGGAGTCAAATCAGTTAACTCTTTTACTTTTCTAAATAATTGGCGTTCGCTGATTTGAAGTTCATTTGCTATTTTGTTATTATCTAAATAAATATCGTCTACATTTTTTTGAATAACACCATCCAATCTACTTATCCATTTTTTTGAACCGATATGATTTGTCTCTATATTCTTATTTAAGGTGGTTGTTTTAATTTTTTCCATTGGCTTAATTTCTTTTTTAAAAATGAAAAAAAAGAATGGGTCGTGTACAAAATAAAAAAACAAATAAATTGTAAATCTTTTTTATCACACAACCCTTATTTCCAATTGTTCAACTGAGTTAATCTTTTATCATTTCTAATATACTTGGAGAATTGATATTTTTATTTCTGAGTCAATTTTCATTTCATTTTCACATCTCTAATTGACTTGATAATTTCTAATTCTTTCTTTTAAGTTTTCGAAAATCATATTTGTTATTATCGTATCTCAAAGATGCAAAAAACACCTCCATTCTGCCAAAGACAATGTAAGACAATTACCATAAATATTTTACAATAATTTCACTTTAACTAATTGATTATCATATATTTACAATATATTTTAACCACAATAAAAATATTTACTTTTTTTTAAAAACTTAAATATTAAATATTCAAACGTATACATGTATAAAATCCGTTTTAAAACACGCTTCAATTATTACTCAAGTAAAACATTTAACGAACAATGATGAACAATCTTCTTTCGGAAAGTTATTAGCTCTGAGACGATTTCTAATTAGTCAAAATATTTAATTTATATGTCAGATTTCAATACCGTAAAATTCATTTGGATAATCAAAACATTCTCTGAAGATGAATTAAAGTTCTTTGATCTGTAGCTTCGATCTCCTTGGTGTTATACCAATAAAAATCTAGTGAAAATTCTTGAAAAAATGTAAAGCACCATTCTAGCTTTACCTCTAAATTGACCAAAGAGAAAATATTCAATTAAATATTACTTAATGGAAAGTTTCGTAACTGGAACGAAGGAAATTTTATTACTGGAAAAAAATATACAAATGGTATGCAAATTGAGAAAGGCAGGAAAAAACATATAATAATAATAATAATACATCTCATCTATCTATTAAAAAATTAGAAAATGTCTGCAATACATAATTCAAAGTATATCAAATTAATCAAAACCTTCACCAAAGAAGAATCAAAATCTTTTGGATTGTGGCTTAACTCACCTTGGAGCAATTCTAATAAAAATCTTATTTCTCTTTTTGAAAAAATAAAAAAATACTACCCTGACTTTAATTCTCCGAAACTGACAAAAGAGCGACTATTCAAGCAAATTTTACCTAATGGAAAATATAGTGACCGACGAATGAATAACCTTTTATCAGAGGGTTACCTCGTGGCGGAGAAGTTTGTAATTTTCCAAAACTTAAATCGTGATCAGAATCTACAGAAAGAATTATTAGTTAAGGAATTTCAGAATCGACATCTGGAGGATTGGTTTTTTAAAGAATCGAATTCAGAAATTGAAAAGTTGGAATCAAAAGAAGTTAAAGGATGGGAGGATCATTTATATTTATTCCAATTGCATCGACAAGTGTATCATCATCCAAATCAATCTCTTCGGATGAAGCCAGCCAATCAGACATTAGAAAAGATGAGTGAGCCAATTGATCTGGCTTATTTGCTGGAAAAAGCTGCAATTATAAATGAAAAAATATTTCGAAATAGATTAATCAAAGGAGAAAATTATGATATAACTTTAGACTTAATGAATTGGTTAACATTAAGCAAAAATGTTGAAAACTTATCAATCAAATTATATAAAATGAGATTTGACTACACAGAGGAGAATATGTTAGATCAATATTTTCAATTACGAGAATTTTTCTTGAAACGATTTAAAGAATTAAATGAAAGAGAACAAAAAATTCATTTAGGATCTTTAATTAATGATACTATCAAACTGATTAGAGGAAGATCTTTTGAGATCACAGAACTTCTCCCATTATATAAGGTAGGTTTAGAATTTGATTTGTTGCTTAAAGATGGCATCTTAACTGAAAGGAGATTTGTAGCGGTAGTAGCGGCAAGTAATACTAAAAAAGACTTCATTTTTTCTAATGAATTAATTGAAAAATATACGAATAAGTTAGAACCGAAGATTCAAAAAGACGGGTTATTTTGGGCTAAAGCCCATACTGAATATTATAAAGAAAATTTAGATAAATGTTTAGACATCTTATTAAATCATAATTTCAAAATTCAATACTTCCAACAAGCTACTAGAATATTAACAACAGAAGTTTATTTTGATTTGTATTTAATAAATGACTCTTATCATTCCTATTTATTTAATTACTTTGACTCATTTGAAAAATGGATTTTAAGAGAAAAATTTAAATCCAAAATTTTAAAAGTAAGTTATTTAAGATTCGTCCAACTAACTCGAATACTTGCAAAATCTATTTCTGATAAAAACTATAAAATTGAAAAAATTGAAAATCTTCTAAAAAACGAACCTAATATTCAGGCTTCAGAATGGTTAAATAAAAAAATTAAAAGAGTAATTAAAATAAAAAAAAGGAGGCCATCCAATTATTCTAGATAACCTCCTTGAGTTTGTTGTGCTATTAATTTATTATTTCATCATCTATTACAATCCCTTGGGTCGTCGTTATCCCCAATCCCGTCAAATCATTCCCACCAATCGCCAAATTAACATTCAAAGTTCCATTCCCTCCAGAATAACTATTCACACCAAAAGTAAGTGTAACTGGATCTCCCTTCGAGTTAGTAAAATCAATCGTTTGAGTTGTTTCTAAATTACTATCTGTAAAATCGTGGCTACTTGTAAAGTTAATTACCAAGTCTACTCCATCCGAAGAATTAGAAGCAACGTTTACATTTATAGCATTCCCTTGTGAATGAGAAGTTGTTTCAAATGGCATATTAATTTCTGATTTTTGTACCAAACTATTTACCGTTTCGACATCAGTCACGGCAGCAGTTTCTGGTTGGATAATCGCTTCTTTCGAACATGAAGCAAAAAATAAAAGTGTTGTTAAAGCAAATAATGACATTAAATTTTTCATAAGATAAATTGGAGTTAATGTTTGTTCCCTGTTTTGTTTTGATAGGGGAAAAAACGGTTAAGAAAATGAATACATGTTCAGTCCTGCAGTTAAGCAGAGCTGATTCATTTCCGTTCCCAATTCATCATGTGCACCTGATGTTTTGAGTTTGCGCCAAGCCCGGTCAAGAGAAAGAAGAGCGACTTCTTGCACGACCAGCGGATAGAATTTTTTGAAATTATTTTTTAAAAATTGAGCTAGACTTTTCAGTCATGCCAATTGTGGGTAAGAGTTAGGATAAGTAAGAAGAACTAAGTTATTCGCTTTCCATTTGATTTGATTGCCTTCTTTTTAGTTGGCTAATTTTTAATTCTTTGTTATAGGGTTCTGAATTAAAAAATATCAAAATCAAATTGTTGAAGTGTATTACTTCGTTCGTTATGACCTCAATGTAGCGAAATGACATACGGGTAAAATGGGACATTCAACCTGTTTTTTTGGGACAAATACCTTTAAAATGGGACAATGATGTAGGAAAAATTAGATTGGTGGGAAAAAAATGTGACTTTTTGAAAAAAAAATTGAGGTTTAGTTTAGTTCTTTTTACTAGCTAGGAATTCTTTTTTACCACATAGTCACATAGAAAACATAGCCCACGGTGGGAGATAATCCACGATGAGAGAAAATCTATGTTTTCTATGTGACTATGTGGTAAAAAAATAGAGTTCGTAGGAATATGTTAAAACAATATGTCTAATTAAAGATTAGCTTTCTTCAAATTTTCCACTATTTATTGTTTTTTGCTCAATCCTATAATTAAACAATACTACAATGAGAAGACTAACAAAAAATCATATTAATGAACTTACCTATGAAATTATCGGAGCAGCAATAGAAGTACACAAACAAATGGGGCCAGGACTTTTGGAAAAAATTTATGAAGCTTGCCTGATTCGTGAATTAAATCTCATGCGTATAAAAGTGAAGAGTCAAGAATCAATTCCAATAATTTACAAGGGTGTCCAACTTGATGTCGATATTAGATTTGATTTGTTGGTCGATGATTGTATTATTGTTGAATTGAAATCGGTCAAAGAAATGATTCCTTTATTCGATGCTCAAGTTATTTCGTATGCCAATCTGAAAGGAGTTCCTAAATCTATTCTTATTAATTTTAATTGTACCAATATTTTTAAAGAGGGGCAAAAAACATTTGTCAATGAGTTATTCTATAGCTTACCTGATGAATAATTCTATCGCACTTTTTTTTACCACATAGGCACATAGAAAACATAGATTCTTCCCCACTATGGGCTATGTTTTCTATGTGCCTATGTGGTAAAAAAACTATACAGTAAAAAATCAGTCCAAATACTCCGAAGGCACCTTTCCGAATCGTCCTTTAAACTGTGCAGAAAAATATTGAGGATCAGTATACCCTACCTTAAATGCAGCCGACTTAACCATTTTCACTTTACCCGTTTCAAGCAATTGTCGAGCTTCGTGCAGGCGCACTTCATTAATGTATTCCTTGGGAGTAAGACCCACTAGTTTTTTAATTTTGCGTTGGAGTTGCCTGCGGGACATTGACATTTTATCTCCTAAAAAATCCATATTAAATCGAGAATCAGAAAGAAATTCCAAAATGACTTTTTCCAAATTTTCTAACCAAACTTGATCTTCTTCGGCAATAGCTTTCTTTTTAAGTTCATCATTTTTAGCTTTTTTAAATTCCTCAGAATTAGCTTGAATGGATTTTCTAACTGCGTAATTTTTCAATAGATTTTTAATTCTAATCAATAATTCTTCTTCATCAAATGGTTTCAACAAATAATCATCTACTCCAATCCGTAAAGCATTTAATCGGTCTTCCATATCAGCTCGAGCTGTCAGCATCACCATTGGAATATGATTGGTCTCACTATTGGAACGCAATTCTTTAAGTAACTGAAAACCGTCCATCACAGGCATCATCACATCTGATAAAACTAAATCAGGAATTTGAAAGGTAGCATCCTTATTCGTCGAAGATTTCAATAATTGATTCAATGCAACTTGTCCATTTTCTGCCATTAAAATATTAAAATGAGGAGAGAGAATCGTCTGTAAATAATTTCTCAACTCATAATTATCTTCCACTATCAGTATCGTAGCTTGGTTCTCATTCCTGGTATTTTTCTCTATTGCAATGAGTGGAATTCTATTTTCGTTTTCGGGAAATAACTGATCAGTTGTTTCCATTGGAGTAGCTGTAGTTCCTAAAATTTCCTTACGAGGAATTTGAATAAAAAACGTACTCCCCTTTCCTATTTCGCTTTCTGCCCAAATTTTTCCTCCCATCAATTTAATATACTCTTGAGAAACTGCCAACCCAATTCCAGTTCCGCCATCCTTAAAAGCCTCCGGTTCTTGAGATTGATAAAATCGATCAAAAACATGAGGGAGATCTTTTTCGTGAATTCCTCGACCGGAATCTTTTATCGAAAATTGAAAAACATTTTCTAAATCTTCTGCCAAAAATAAAACACTTCCTTCCTCTTCAGTAAACTTTAAGGCATTGGAAAGTAAATTATTAAGTACGATCTCTAGTTTCGATTTGTCTAACTCAACAGACAATTCTTGTGGTATTTTATATTGAAACGAGAACTTAATATTAGACTGTTCTGCATGAGATTCAAAATTAGTTACTGTTCTACGAATGAATGGAAACAACGCAACAGGTTTATTTTCTAAAGCTAACTTTCCTGATTCCATTTTTGACAAGTCCAAAATAGAGCCGATTAATTTTAATATATCTTTTCCGTTCTGCTGAGCTAATTTTAATAACGTAAATTGCTGATTAGTAAGATCATTGCTTTTTAAAAGTGAATTTATTGGTCCTAAAATTAACGTCAGAGGTGTTCTTAATTCATGAGAAACGTCCGTAAAAAACCGAGACTTAATTCCATCCAATTCTTTTAAACGAGTCGCTTCATTTTTCCCCATTTCTAATTCCGAATTTAGAATATATCTCCTACGTTGCATCCTCCAAAAGAAAACTAACAAACCAATAGATGCCAAAACATAAAGTATTTTCATAAAAGTCCGACCATACCAATAAGGACGAATAACTATCCTCAACTCCGTTGTCTCCATATTTCTGTTCCCTTCTCGATTGATTCCTGTTACCTTAAATTTATATTTTCCAGCTGGAACATTCGTAAAGTAAGCTTCGGCTTCTCCGCCTTTAACGGTGGTCCAACCTCGATCGTAATTTTCTAAAATGTAGCGATAACTGACCTTGTTTTGATCGTCATAATAGTTGGATGAAAATTTTAATTTGAAATAATTTTCCTCTCGTTGCAACACCAATCTATCTAAGACATTTAAATTTTGTTCGGTTGGATATGCTTCCCCATTGACTTCCAAAGATGAAAAATAAACTGGATGAGGATCATTATAATCAATCGTATTTTTGGGTTTCAATATGGAAAATCCAAAAGGTTGTCCAATGATAATATCATTATTAGATAGTTGCTCAAGTCCGTAATTCAAAAAAGTATTTTCTAACCCATTCTCTTTTCCAAATTGTGTAAAGTGCTGATAATCAGCAAAATACTTTACTAATCCTCTAGTTGTATTGATCCAAACATTTCCAAAATCATCGACCAACATACTGTTAATTTTATCATCTGGCATGCCATTTTTTTGATCAAAATTGATAACATTTTCTTTACTCAAATTTTCTGGATCTAATTCATAAATCCCAGAGGCTGAAGTTCCTACCCAAATTTTTCCGTTCCGTAATTCTGCCAAAGAGAGAATTCTCCAACCTTTAAACCAGCCATCTTTGTAAGAAAAATAATCTTCTTTATTCGTTTCCAGATTCAATCGACAAACTCCATCAGTCAAACTTGCTGCCCATAAATTATTTTTTTTATCAAAAATAATATCCCAAATTTGAGGGCCAATTTCTTTTGTAATAAAACTTCCAATTGATCTCTCGATAATTGATTCGAGATCCCATTCCATTAATTTCCCAGAAGAAAATGCAAACCAGATTTTTTCATTTTTATCTTCTTTCATCGTGGCAAAATCTTCTTTTGCTACATCAATTTTTTCAAATTCAGGAATTAAAATTTCTTCAAAAGTATCTTCGATAACTAAATATTTAAAAAGTCGAATCGCTGTTTGTGTTTTTACCAAAACAAAAGTTTGCTGATCTGAAGTAGTCAAAACATCTAAAATCTTTCCAGATTCAGTTGACTCAAGTGGAAGTATTGGAGTCTTAGAATGAACATATCCATCTTTATTTTTTTTAAAAACAAAAATTCGACTTTGGGCTGTCGAAGCAATCAAAAATTCGTTGGTAAGAGGAAGAGAGGCAATTTTTTTGAAGTGATTTAAAGTTTGTTTTACCGCTCCATCCATCTTAGGTTGAGTAAAAATCGACCCACTTCCATTAGACACACTTACACCTAAAGTCATATCACGCACCCATAATCGCTCATCATTATCTTGAAACACACCATAAATATTATCACTCAAAATGGCAAACGATTTAGAATCTTTATCCGTCAAATATTCCCAAGTCTTATTTTTGGTATTGTAAATTCCTAACCCTTTTCCGATAGTCGCCACCCAAATTTCGTTAGGTGATTTATACGTTACTTTTTTTACTTGCATCGGGTCAGTTGGGAAATCAACTTGCTTGGTCAGGCTATTAAATTTCACCAATCCATGACCTTCTGTACCGATCCAAATAGTTCCATTTTCTTCTCCCAAAAGTGAAACGGAAAAAGTAGGATAAGAATCCATTAAAAGATATGTGGTAATTTCGCCTGTTGTTTTATCAAAATGACGAATGCCTTCGTGAGTCGCTAACCACAATTTATTTTTGTCCAAAGGATCATCAATAATATCTTGAACACTATTCATCATAAAAGCATTGCTGATATCAAAATCCTCTTTCATGTCAAAGGACTTAAAAATTCCAGTCTCCGGATCAAAATGATTCAATCCTCCACTAAAAGTTCCAATCCAAATTTCGTTCTTTTCATCAATGAATATTTTGGTCGTTCCATCAGCAGAAAGACTATTTGGGTTTTGAGGGTCATTTCGAAAAGAAGTAAAAATTTCCGTTTTAGAATCAAATTTTATCAATCCTATACCATTACAAGCTATCCAGTAAACTCCATCTTTTCCTTCCTTGATATTCATCAAAACAGCACCTTCTAATCCTTCGGGATTATTTTTATCAACCTTATAATTTTTGAAATGATGTCCATCATAACGACTCAAACCATCATGAGTAGCTAACCACACGATGCCTTTGGAATCCATCAAAATATCATGAACTAAATTGTCTGCCAGACCGTCTTCTATTGACAAGCGTCGGAATTGAATGTCTGTTTTTTGAGCAGAGAGGTTCTGCAAAAAAAAGAAAGTGAAAATAAAGATCCACCATCGTAAAAAAGTTAGCATGTCTATTTGTTTTCTCAAAATGTAATTTAGTACTTGAATTATTCTTAATTCTTAATTACAAAGGGAGTTTATTTTTCGTAAATATAAAAAAAAGAATTGGACGAAAATGATTTTCATTCATTTGTGTATATTTCAAAAATTTCGAGTAACTAAAATCTTATTTATTTTAGTATTTTGGAAAAGATTATTTAGCAGACTTCTAATATTCTAAAATAAATGAAAATACTTTCTACTCCTTCTAGTCTCGAACCTTTTGTCAAAGAAGTTATTCTTTTGGAAAGTAATAACTTAGATTCTCAAAAAAAATTTCCGTTTTATGCAGATGGATTCGCAGGGATAGTTTATTCCAAATCTAAGCATCCTTTTTTTATTCAACCATTAAATAAAGAACTTCCTGATTTTTATCTTTATGGACAAACAGTACAACCTATTTCTTTGGAAGTTTTGGGGAAATTTCGACTGGTTACCTTAAGACTTTTTCCATTTGCGGTAAGAATTTTATTAGGCGTTGACCCTAAAATCTTGGTAGATGATTGTTATGATTTAATAAAAGTCAAAGGAGTGAATACACAAGACACTATCAAAAAACTTCACCAAACAGAAGATGTAAATATATTGTTAGAAAAATTAGTTTCTTATTTCAACGAATTATTAAAAACGGCTTCTATCAATCCTGACCATAGAATCAAACTAGCGACCAATCTTATTTTAAAATCCAAAGGCATCATTTCCATCAAAGAAGTTCGTTCCAAATTACATGTGGCAGAGCGAACTTTTGAAAGGCATTTTCTAAAAGAGATCGGAGTCACACCCAAGCAATTTGCCAAAATAATTCAATTCAGTTCTTCGCTCAATCAAATCACCGATGATGATTATATTCGACTCACCGATGTAAGTTTCGATAACGGTTTTGCTGACCAATCACATTTTATTCGAACCTTTAAACGCTTCACAGGCAAGACTCCTAAAGAGTTTCAAAAACAAATTTCTGCGTAACCTATCTTTTCGAGATTGACGGTTTTGTTCAATTTTCCAAATTGTCCCTATTCTATCTTTGTTTTAACAAAAGCAAAGAAAAATGAAATTTATCATCTTATCATTCATCGTGAGTTCAACTTTTTTTTTACCTCAAAAAAAAGAATCCACTCCAGTAAAAGAAACGATTACAATTAACGAAAATGATTCGCTAAAATTAAATGCATTTGAAATTCTAAAAACCAAATGCAACGTTTGTCATCAAAGACGAAATCGAAAAAGAGTTTTTACACTTGATAATATGAATGGTTTTGGAAAAAAAATTTACAAGCAAGTTTTCAAATGGAAACGAATGCCGAAGGGTAGAAAAATAAAATTAACCAAAAAAGAATACGACCAACTGAGTAATTGGTTATCATCAATTAATATTAGATGTTGAACGTTAGACGTTCTACGGTCGGCTTTAAATTCTATTTAAAATAAACCTTATTAAATAAAAAAATCTCACAATGGAAATGAATATCAAAAGTATCACCTTATTATTAGCGATTATTACGACTGCATTGTCCGCAGGTTTATTTTACGCATGGGTAGTTTCAGTTATCCCTGGCACCAAAAAAATTCCTGATCAAGCTTATTTAGAAACGATGCAATCCATCAATCGAGCTATTTTAAACCCAGGTTTTTTCATCATTTTTTTTGGCGCAATTGTATTGTTATGTGCAAGTACTTTTTTACAGTACAGAATTAAAATCGATTCAGTTTTTTATCTTATGCTAAGTGCGACAATTATTTATTTAGTTGGAACTTTGGGAGTAACTATATTTGGAAATGTACCTTTAAACAATATTGTCGAAGCACTAGATTTAAGTACTTTTACCGAAGAAGATTATAAAAATGCACGACAAGTTTACGAAGGAAAATGGAATCAATTAAATTTGATTCGGACGATTGCAGCGTTGATTTCTTTCTTTTTGATTTTGATTGTGGGGCTAAAAAGTTAGGGGAAATTTGTTGTTATCACTCTCATTTAAGTAATGAAAAGAAAAATAAGTATTAAAATTGAGTAGTGGAAAGTAGTATTTTTTTTAATCGTTTTGAATACAATTTGTTATTTTTAAATCTGTTTTGGTTTAATGTAAATTCATATGGGTATATTTTTAACTCACTTAAATTAATAACTTGTAAAATACTGATTGTCAATTAATTAAATTATGAAATTACAATAAACAGATAAAATTAATATGTACACTCTGGTGTGTATTTTTATAAGTTCTCTTCCATGAAAAAAAAGAAAAAGAACACGAAAGAGAATAATGCATACCCGTTCATTCCTCACATAAGGTCGGAACGACGGGTATGCGGGGACGTCAGTCTGTGAAAAACTAAAATGTGATTTTCGAAAACCAAATTTAGCTTTACAGAAGCTTCGTTCTTGATAATTACTTATATATTATTGTTTGTAATTGTATTGTTATTAGAATAAAATTTGCCTCGAAAAAATCGATAAGAGGTTTTTTCACAGACCGACGCTCATGTAATCTGAAAAAAAACTGTTATAAAAAGCATGAAGAATATATTCCAACTGTTATTCATTACATATCTCTTTTCTTCATTCAATATTTTCGATGAATGTCCAAAAGGGAGAATCACTTTTACCTCCCAAAAACAAATAGATGATTTTTCAACTAAATACCCTAATTGCTCTCAAATAAAAGGAGATGTAACTATCCAAGGGAAATATAATATCACAAATCTTGATGGTCTTTTAAGAGTTCAATCTATAAAAGGAAGTATTTTCATTTGGCATAACAATCTATTAAAAGATTTGACTGGATTGAAAAACCTAAAAAATGTAGAGGGGCGAATTTCCATTTCTAGAAATAAGTCATTAAAAGATTTAAAAGGACTAGATAATTTAAAAATCATTAAAAACAGTATATCTATTTCCAGAAATGACTCCTTAACTAGTTTATCAGGATTAGAAAATATTACAATTATTCAAGGTCAGCTATCTATCTCAGGTAATAACTCATTGAAGAGTTTAGTTGAATTGAGAAATCTTCAAAGTATTGGAAGAGATTTAATAATAAGTAATAATCCAACATTGGAAAATCTTGAAGGATTAAAAAATCTCACTCAGATTGGGCAGAAATTAAATATTGTAAGTAATCATACACTTACAAATTTGAAAGGATTAAACAAGATTACTTCGATTAATAATTCTCTTTTAATCGCGAATAATGACCTATTGGAAAGCTTCTATGGATTGAATAATATTGATTCAGTAGGCAAAGATATATTCATCAATCATAATGTATCTTTAAAAAATGTCAATGGTTTGGATAAGCTAAAATATATTGGCAGAACATTAAAAATTCATGGTAAAGATTCTCTACAAAATCTTTCTGCTTTAAGTAACCTGATGTATATAGGAGAAAATCTAGAAATATTTAAAAGTGGGAATCTAAGAAGTTTAACCCCCTTTACCAATATTTCTTCAATTGGTGGTAAATTAGTTTTTTATGAAAACCATTCAATTATTGATTTCTCAGGTTTTGAGAACATTAAATCTATTGGGTGGTCGATTGATATTAGTAGAAATAATAACTTAGAAAGCCTAAAGGGACTAGAGAATATTACTTCTATAAAAGGATACTTAAGAATTAATGAAAATCCTAAATTGGAAAGTATTTATGGAATACATAATATTTCTGCTAAAACTATTAAAGCGCATAAAAGAGCTGCTAAGGATTTTGAAATATTTAAAAACCCCAATCTTTCAATTTGTGATTTAGAACCAATTTGTAGTTCGTTTGGTACATCAAAAACTTATAAAATAAAAGATAACGGGCCGAATTGTAATAGTCTCATTGAAATAAAATCTAATTGCAAATAAAAAAACTGCCTGCAAACAATGCATCAATTCCATAATGTTAAGTTAATAACAGGAATCATAATTTGATAGTGCCCCCATTTATTCCCATCACATTTTTAGAACAAAAGAAACACAACAATGCAAGAATTCATTACCTACCTAAAACAAATCTCACCTCTCACAGAGGAAAGTTGTAATGCTTTTGTGTCGAAATGTAAAACATTTAATTTTCCTAAAAAAAAATATTTATTAAAGTCAGGGCAAATATCTCAACACCTTTATTTTGTAAAATCAGGAATAGGGAAAGTGTTTTATCTAAAAGACGATAAAGAAATTATTGATTGGATTAGTGACGAAGGAAATCTTTTAACTTCAGTTTCCAGCTTCTTAACTCAAACTCCAAGCTTACACGATATAAGACTCATTGAAGATTCAGAGCTCATCGGAATTTCTTATACCGACTTGGAAGACTTATTTTCTAAATATCATGAACTCGAACGCCTGGGAAGACAATTAACAATTATGGCTTTAGTCCAACTACAAAACCGAATCAATTCAATGCAATTTGAGACGGCTAAAAAACGATATGAAAACTTCTTAATTAATTATCCTAATTGCATAAATAGAATTTCTTTAGGAGATTTAGCTTCCTTTTTGGGAATGACTCAAGTTACCTTAAGTAGAGTAAGAGCATTAAAGTAATTTTTTAACATTGGTAAAAAGAAAAGTGAATTAATGTGTCCAACTTTGTATAAAAATTAAAATTATGCAAAGAAGAAATGTCATTCATTCAGTTTCAAGTTTAGCAATGGTAAGTGTATTACCGATTAATTCCTTTGGAAAAGCTTACCAAGATATAGAACAAAAAAATTGGCTTCAGGCGAATATCCATAACCATGATTTTTCGAATAACTTATCAAAGGGAGAAACTCAAACATCCATCGTAAAATGCAATGGGCAGGAGGTTAAAATTCATGCCATCCAAACAGGAACTGTTGCAGTTAAAAGATCTCACTTAACCAATCGGACAGCACATTTTCTTACACCAATAAAAATCTCATTAGATAAACACTTTACTGAATTTATGCCTATTTGGGCTTGGGTGATTGAGCATCCCGAAGGAGTAATTGTGATAGATACGGGAGAAAATGCGGAAGTAATGAATCCTGATTATTTTAAACCAGCTGGGAAGTTGATCGCTAAGTATAGCAAGAGAAATTTAAAATTTAATGTAAGCAGGGAGAATGAAATTGGAGTTCAGCTTCGCAAGTTGGGAATAGCTAATGAAAGTATAAAAAATATAGTACTTACCCACTTACATTTAGACCATACTGACGGTATCAAGGATTTTCCCAATGTAGAAATTATCTTAAATGAAGATGAATATAAGAAACCATCTGGTCATTTTCCAGAACTAGTCCCCAATTGGTTTAAACCTAAAACTGTCAAATATAAAAATGATTTTATTGAAGTATTCAACAAAGCATACCCTCTAACAACAAATGAAGATCTGCTATTGATACCAACTAATGGACATACCAAAAACCATGCTTCCGTGCTATTTAAAACTGACGATTTCGATATACTTTTTGCTGGTGATGTGTGCTATAATCAAAAGCAATTAATTGAGAAAGACTTGCCAGGGATAAATGTAAACTACAAGGAAAGTCGAAAAACTTATAATAATATCATGACTTATGCTCAACAGAAAAATTTAATTTTTCTACCCTCACATGATATGGATTCGGCTCAAAGGTTGAAGGAAAAACAATATTTAAGTAGTTAGACAAAAGGAACCGTACTTTATAAGAATATCCTTATAAAATACGGTTCCTTTTTCAATTGGTTGTCCAATCAACTAAACTAAACATCCTGCGCATGAATCGCTGCAATCCCAACCATATCAACGATTTGGCGAACACTTGCACCCATTTGTAAAATATGAATTGGTTTTTTCAAACCTAATAAAATAGGCCCCATCAATCCAATATCTGATGCAGAACTCAAAAGGTTATAAGCAATATTCGCGGAAGATAGATTTGGAAAAATCAATGTATTTGCACGATGTCCAGCTAATTTTGAAAATGGATAAAACTCTTTAAGTTTAATTGGATCAAGTGCGAGGTGCGCTTGCATTTCTCCATCGACAATCCAATCTGGATGTCTTTGATGAACAATTTTTGTAGCCTCTCGCATCAAAACAGCAGACTCTCCATCAGGCACAGAACCAAAGTTGGAGTAAGTCACCAATCCAATTTTTGGTTCAATATTATATCGCCGAACTTCTGTAGCAATTAACTCTGTGATCCCAGCAATATCCTCCGCTTCCAAGTGATGATTAATCGTAGTGTCACCTAAAAACAATGGACCATTTTTGGTCATCAAAATGTGAACACTTGCTACTTTGGGTATACCTTCTTTCGCACCAATAATTTGCAAAGCTGGGCGAACCGTATTTGGATACCTTTTAGTCAAACCACCAATCATGGCATCTGCATCTCCTGTCTCCACCATCATCGTACCGTAGTAATTTCTACTACGCATGATGTCTCTTGCCTCGGAAGAAGTGATTCCTTTTCTTTTTCTTTTTTCAAAAAGTAAATGAGAGTAGACTTCAAAAGTTTTTATTTCTTGATTTCCTTCTGGATTTTTAGGATCAATAATTTTTAAGTTGGGTAATTCAATTTCATATTCTTTCAGCAATTGTTGAATCGCTTCTTTTTTTCCTAAAAGAATTGGTTGAGCAATTCTTTCTTCGACCACGACTCTTGCCGCTTTGAGTACAGATATATTTTCTGCGTCAGCAAAAACAACTTTTTTAAGTTCTTGTTTCGCTTTGTTTTCTATGATTTTGGAAAGTGCATTATCGTTGCCCAATCTTTTTTCCAACTCTAATTCATAGGCCTCCCAATCTGTAATTGGGTTTTGTGCCACACCTGAATCCATTGCTGCTCGTGCAACTGCAGGAGCAACTGCGGTGATCAATCTTGGGTCGACTGGTTTTGGAATAATATAGTCTTTCCCAAATTTCAAATTAGTGTTTCCATAAGCTAAATTGACAATATCTGGAACTGGCTTTTTAGCCAATTCCGCCAAAGCGTAAACGGCAGCCAATTTCATTTCCTCATTAATTTCGGAAGCTCTTACATCTAAAGCGCCTCTAAAAATAAATGGAAACCCTAACACATTATTGACTTGATTAGGATAATCAGATCGACCAGTTGCCATGATACAATCTTCTCGAGCCTCTTTGGCATCGTCATAAGGAATTTCAGGAGTTGGATTTGCCATAGCAAAAATGATACAATCTTTTGCCATCTCTTTTACCATCTCTTTATTCAAAACATTCCCTCTCGACAGCCCCACAAATACATCTGCACCGTTGAGAATATCTGTCAATGAAGTTTCCATAGGCATAGAATTATTGATAAATTCTGGTTTCTTCCCATTCAAATTATCACGATCACCATGAATCAAACCTTTACTATCGTACATGAAAATGTTTTCCTTTTTGGCACCTAAGGAAACATAAATTCGAGTACATGAAATGGCTGATGCTCCTGCTCCATTCACTATAATTTTTACTTTGGAAATATCTTTCCCAACAATCTCCAATGCATTCAACAAAGCTGCTCCGCTTATAATTGCTGTTCCATGTTGGTCATCATGCATGACTGGAATATTCAATTCCTTTTTGAGTCGTTCTTCAATTTCGAAACAAGCAGGAGCAGAAATATCTTCTAAATTGACTCCTCCAAAAGTAGGTTCCAAAATCTTTACTGTTCGTACAAATTCATCTACATCCTTCGTATCTAATTCCAAATCAAAACAATCAATATCTGCGTATATTTTGAACAATAACCCTTTTCCCTCCATCACAGGTTTACTCGCATCAGCTCCGATGTCCCCTAATCCAAGCACCGCAGTTCCGTTGCTAATAACGGCAACAAGGTTTCCTTTGGCAGTATATTTATAAACGTCGCTTGGATTTTTTTCAATTTCCAAACAAGGTTCTGCCACTCCTGGAGAGTAGGCTAATGATAAGTCTCTTTGGTTGGAAGTTGCTTTGGTTGGAATAACTTCAATTTTGCCAGGTCGACCATCTTGATGATATTTTAAAGCATCTTCTTTTAGTGATTTTTTATCCATATTGTGATTGATTTTTTAAGGAGGCAAATATACACTTACCTTTAGAAATAAAAAGAGAATACGGCAGTCATTTGGAATGATTTTTAAAACGTAGGAATCTCATTTTTTTTTTTCAAAAAGACTAATCATTTTTACCCAAACAAAACTGGAATAAACAAATAGGTGATTCCCACCAAAAGCATAATCGAAATAATATTTAACACAATTCCCACCTTCGCCATTTCAAAAACTTTAATGTGTCCACTTGCAAAAACTATTGCATTTGGAGGGGTCGCCATCGGTAACATAAATGCACAACTTGCTGCCAAAGTTACCGGAATGACAATCTGTAAAACAGGAACTTGTAGTCCAATCGCAATACCTGCAACTACTGGTACAAAAATATTGACCAATGCCACATTACTCATCAATTCAGTCATAAATAACATCACAAAAATTAATAACGTAGTGATGATAAATATACTTAAACCTTCTTGTTGAGCAATCGTATTTCCAATCAAATCAATCAATCCAGCAGTTTTTAATCCTCCAGCCAAGGCCAATCCTCCCCCAAAAAGAATCAGAATTCCCCAAGGTAATTTAGACGTATCTTTCCAATCCAAAGTAAATTTTCCGCTTTTAAAATCTAGTGGAAAAACAAATAATGCCAATGCGCCCAACATACTAATTCCAGTATCAGTTATTTGTGGAAAATAAACTTCCAACTTGCTGCGAATCATCCAGAGAAATGCGGTGGTGAGAAAAATAATTAAGACAATTTTTTCAGCATGACTTATTTTTCCCAATTTTTTTAATTCCCCATCAATGATATCTCCTGACGCTTTTAACTGTCCCAGATTATTTGGGTAAAAAACTTTTACAATAAAAAAATAGGCAATCATCAACATCACAATCGCAAATGGAACGCCCATTTTCATCCAATTAAAAAACCCAATATCAATATCATATTGATCCTTCATTACGCCGACCATGACCATATTTGGAGGAGTGCCGACTATAGTTGCCATGCCGCCGATGTTCGCAGAAAAAGCAATTCCCAGCATGATACTCAAAGCAAAATTTTGATCATTTTTCGTAAAACCATCTTCGTCATTTATCAATAATTTTATCACAGAAAGTGCAATCGGCAACATGACCACGGTACTTGCAGTATTGCTAATCCACATACTCATCAATGCCGTCGCCAACATAAAACCTAAAACCACTCCGTCCGCATTGGTTCCTGTCAACTTTAAAATCGACAAGGCAATCCTTCGATGCAAATTCACTTTTTCCAAAGCCAACGCAATGATAAATCCTCCAAAAAATAAAAATACAATCGGATGCGCATAACTTTTGGCGACTTCCGCAATTGGCATAATATCTACCAATGGAAAAATCGTCAATGGAATCAATGCCGTAACTGAAATCGAAACGGCTTCCGTCACCCACCAACAAATCATCCAAACTGCCACAGCAATCACATGATGCGCAATTGGATTAATAATTTCTTTTGGATAAAAAAGGATAGCTAGGAAAAGGATTGGGCCGAGGAGGAAACCTATTTTTTTATAAGTTGGATAGTTCTTCATTGTTTTGTTTTTGCAAATAGAGACAACACATGCCTTGCCTCTATGGAAATCAATTTACATTATTCAATATTCGGAATAGTCAAAGTCACTCTTGTTCCACAATCTTCCAACGATACATTTACATCTTCTATTTCTACTTCCAATTTTATCTCACCTGAAGCATTAAAAGTAGCCAATCTTTCTTCAATAATTTGGGTTCCACGAGACTTATGCTTTTTTAAAGAGTCCGCTTTAATTTTTGCAGCTTTTTTGCGCCCTACTCCATTGTCTTCGACGATACAAATCAAGGTATCATTTTCTTCTTCAAAAATCATTTTGATCGTCAAAAGTCCTTGCGATTTTTTATGTCGCAAACCATGGTTAATCGCATTTTCTACAAAAGGTTGAAGCAGTAAAGACGGAATTTCTATCATAACCAAATCCAAAGAATC
>JBGCFD010000238.1:0-20902 GCA_045106765.1 Saprospiraceae bacterium
GCATCATAATGTAATTGATTATTGACTCGAACTGCATAGGGACGAATTTTTAAATCACTTTTTAAAAATTTCTCTTGTTGACTTTGGTAAGTTCCATCCATCCAATTTTCTAAAGAAAAATGCGCCGAGTCTACAGGCGGAAACCAACCTCGAAGATCATCAGCTACTAAGTAATTATGTAGGATGTTAGTATGTTGTTTTAAAAATGGAATAAAAATTAAAAACAACAATGCAACAAGAATTATATTTTTTAATATCTTTTTGATAAATTTTTATTTTTTAAAATCGATAATAAATAAATGGATTTACTCCTGTCGCAATTACCTCAGTCATACATATATATAACAATACAATTGCAAAAAATGATTTAAGGATAATAAAATCCTTTTCGCCTTGAGTTCCTAAAAATGGATTCATATTTTTTTCAATAAAATTAATCGTTGGTAAAAAACTAAAAAAGGACGCAACGATTAAAATGATCAAAAATCTAAGTTCAACAAACCAATCGTAAGTTCCTCTTGTTGTCGAAACTATTAAATCAATATTTCCAAAATCAAACATCGTTGCGATATAACTCATCGCTTGTGGAAATGTTTCTGCTCTAAAAATCACCCACCCAACTAATGTAATTATAAAAGTGATAATGATACTCAACGGCTTCCCTATCTTTTTATAAAATCGTAATAAAAATAGTCTGTCTAAAATTAAAAATGCTCCATGAAATATTCCCCAAGCAATAAAGGTCCAAGCTGCTCCATGCCAAAATCCTGAAATTAGAAATACCATCCACAAATTAAAGTACAATCTAGTTTTGCTTTTTACTCGATTACCTCCCAACGGAATATATAAATAATCGCGCATCCAATTACTCAAAGTAATATGCCATCTTCGCCAAAATTCCGTGATGCTTTGCGAAATATATGGTGCGTTGAAATTCTCTGGAAATCGAAATCCCATCATCAATCCTAGTCCAATCGCCATGTCGGAGTATCCTGAAAAATCAAAATAAATTTGAAAAGCATATGCAAGTGAACCTAACCAAGCTTGCCCCATCGTAAGTGATTCTGCAGGAATATTAAAAATGGTATCTGCAAGTTCACTCATCTGATTAGCAATGAGCATTTTTTTGGCAAGACCAATACTAAAACGAAAAAGTCCATTGAGTCGATTATCAATATTTTCATTAGCAACTCTATTTTGAAGTTGATCTTTTATCTCTGAATAGCGAACGATTGGACCTGCTATGAGTTGAGGAAAGAGAATAATATACAAAGCTAAATCAGATAATTTTTGAAGTGGTTCATTTTTCCCTCGATAGACATCAACGATATAACTTATTTTTTGAAAAGTAAAAAATGATATTCCAATTGGCAATGCAAGTTTAGCCCAATGCACTCCGCTCATTCCTAAATTTTCCAACAATACATTTCCATTCTCAATAAAAAAGTTAGCGTACTTAAAGTATAACAATAGTCCTACATTTAAAACCATCGATATAATCAAGTATCTTTTTTTCAAAAAACTATTTGATTGAGATATTTTTTTCGCTAAAAAAAAATCAATTACAATACTTCCAAAAAGTACAAATATAAATTTTGGCGCTCCCCAAGCATAGAACAAAATGCTCCAAACTAAGGCTGTTATATTTCTAAATTTCTGAGGAGTTAACCAATAAGTAATTAGAAAAAATGGTAAGAAATAAACTAGGAAAATTGTACTACTAAATACCATTCGTTATTCCTTATTTTTTGAATCAATGATAATCGTGACTGGTCCGTCATTAATTAATTGAACTTTCATGTCTGCGCCAAATTCTCCAGTTTGAACCTCGAGTGCGGAAGAAATTTTTAATTCCTCAACAAAAGATTCGTAAAGTGGAATGGCTACATCTGGTTTTGATGCTTTTAGGTAAGATGGACGATTTCCTTTTTTAGTGCTGGCATGTAAAGTGAATTGGCTCACTACAATTATTGCTCCTTTTACATCTTTTATAGAAAGATTCATCACTCCATTTTCATCATCAAAAATTCGCAGGTTGCTCACTTTATTACATAGCCATTTGATGTCTTCTTTAGTATCCTCATCTTCGATACCAAGCAAAATTAGATATCCTCTTCCAATTTTTGATTTTACTTTTTGATTGATGGTGACCGATGCTTCGGAGACTCTTTGGATGACGATTTTCATTTATTTTAAAATTCTTTTATTTTTCTTCTTTCCCCAAGCCAATACTTTTACTCCTTGTGAGTATTGTATTTTATCAGGTTTTTCATTTATTAGTTTTTGAAATCTAGGATAATTCACTTTCAAATTCTCTACATTCAATTCTTTTATTTCCCATTCCAAGTGGTGAATTTCGAATGCATTAATAAATATTTTAGTGTCTTGAAAAAGTGCGTATCTTTCTGTTAACCAATGATCCAATTCTGATTTCTTTTTCATTTTTTCTCCAATAGAAAATTCAATATTTAATTCATCTCCAAAGTTAGAATTGCTTGATGAATATTGGCCAGAAGTTCTTTCTATTTTTGAAAAACGATAAGGTAATTCTGAAATCAATTTGGAGACTTTGCACGACAATAATTTACCTCCTTCGATACTCAAAAAATAAACGCCCGTTTTGTTCTTTGATTTTACATACGTGCGAATATTGATTTCATCAAAGTTTGAAATTGGCGGAAAGTAGGGTAAATATCTTGGACGTATTTTTTCCATTGTAAAAGCGACTAGCGATACCCAAGGTTTTCCTTCGAATAAATCAATTTCAATTTCCTCAGGAACAAATTTTTTCAACTCCTCTAAATCAACTTGCCAATGTAAAAAAATGGTTCGATTCCATTCTTGATAAAATTGCCATTTTTGATTTGGAATTTTCCAAGGTCGGTGTTTGGTTTGATTTAAAATTTCTTGATTGGTCATTTGATTTGTTCAAAAATCTGATTGCTTAATTTTCTTTTGGTTTCATAAAGTCATCAAAATTTTCAATGTAATCTTCGATATTTTCAGTTAGCATTTTTTCATATTCGTCAACAAAGTATTCAATCATTTCTTTTTTAGCCTTTTCCATTTCTTCAGAATTATTGAATCCACATGCACTTATCCATGCATTAAATCTTGCTACACTATACATCATTGATGCACTTACTTTTCCTCCACTTGTATTCGATAATTGTTCATTTGATAAATTGATGTGTTCATCAGCTCTTTTGAAAAATTTTTCGTCAGTCTCACTCATTATATTTGTCTTTATTTTTTAAAATTATACCTTATATATAGTATCAATCAAATAATGTAGGCGGAGCTAGAACTTCATGATGCAATTCCTCCGAATTTGCTTCTACCGAATTTAGTTTATCTGACACTTGATAAAATTTTAATGAATTATCTTTGATCGTTTGCATCATTCCTAAAACTTCTGAAAGTGGAATATCCTCAAGCCATTTTTTTTGTAAATCTCTTTCTGAAAAAATCACAGGCATTCGATTATGAATCATTTCCATTTCTTTATTTGGTAGCGTCGTGAGGATTGAAAAAGTTTTAAAAATTTGATTGTCCTGTTTCCACATATCCCAAATTCCAGCCATCATCATCAGTTCGTCATTTTTCATCATAATTCTATATGGTAATTTTTTCTTCCCATAAGGTTTCCATTCATAAAAACTATCAGCCAAAACCAAACACCTTTTATGCCTGATCGGAATCCGAAATGAGGGTTTAGATGAAATACTTTCTGACCTAGCATTAATTAATTTGCCTGTCATTTTTGCTTCATCAGCCCAATGCGGAATCAGTCCCCAATTGTATGCTTGCAGATGTTGCGGATGTTCGTTAGTCACTACATATGCTTTTTGCGTAGGAGCAATGTTATAACTTTTTTGTAGGTCATTGCCCAAAGTTATATCTAATGCTCGTTCTACTTTTTCTTTTGTCGATGTAAAGGAAAACCTACCGCACATTTATTTGTTTAATTTGTAATAGCCCGAAAATAGTTTTTTGCAAAAAATTAGAAACAGAAAACCATTTTTCGAACAATGGATTAGTTTGTAAATGTATTACTATAATTTTTTCTTGAAACAATAATTTTCATATCAAAACCAAATTCATTTTTCCAATAAACAAAATCAAAAAAGGTTACTAACATGGACTTTTTTAAATCATGCGTAACTTGGTAAAAATCAGTTAGTTATGTAAATCCATTTTCCACATCAATTGTTTGTAAACTGTGTGAAAACTATCATAGTTATCCACAACGAGAATACTTTCTACACAATACCTTTTTTGAAGACTGTTGGAAACTCATTTTTTGTGGATATCTACATCAAATATAGACATTGATTACCGACTTTTAGGAATGTTGATTTAATAAAGTTTTCAATAGAATAACTTATACACCACTTGTTTATAACTTTGTAACTGATTGATATTGAATGGATTGAAATGTTACGTAAGTGTTAGTTTATAAAATCTTAACGTTAAGAACGACTTTACATAAAAAAAACGCAAAATCTTATCTACAAATTAACACCCCTGATGATGAAGGCTTTTGAAGAAAAATTTATAATTAATATTAATAAGGACATTACTGAGAGGAAGAAACATAAACAAACAAAACAATTTATTTTTGCAGAATGGTTCGAATGTATTTTGAATCGAAGTCTAAGTTATACTGATATTTAGAATTTTTGTTTTATAAAATATTTTTAAAAATGAGTTTAGAAAAAAATATAAAAGGAGAAGAAGATAGTTATCTACGTTTTGGTTTGTTTGGAACAAAAGTGAAAGTTGAGGCAAATGATCAAATTGCTCGAGTTGTTAAAATTTGGTTGTGTATAGGTTTGTTTATGGTTTTTATGCAAGTCGTGATTGGAGGAGTTACTCGATTAACTGGTTCAGGGTTGTCGATTACAAAATGGGATGTGGTAACAGGAACCATTCCGCCAATGAGTGAATCTGCTTGGAAAGCAGAGTTTGAATTGTACAAGGCTACTCCACAGTATGAAATGATTAATGATGGGATGGAGATGGGATCCATTTTCCAAGGCGGAACATTTAAATTTATTTACTTCTGGGAGTATTTACATCGCTTGTGGGCTCGTACGATGGGATTTGTATTTGCTATCCCGTTTTTTATCTTTTTAGCGCGTGGGATGCTCTCAAAGTCCCTAATTAAGGATTTAGGGATAGTTATTCTTTTAGCGGTACTTGTTGCTTCGATGGGATGGATTATGGTTGCGAGTGGTTTGATTAATCGACCATGGGTAAATGGATATAAATTATCAATGCATTTATCGCTTGCTTTTATTCTTGCGGGGTATTTATTGTGGACAACTTTTAAAGTTATCCAACCTTCTCCAAAAGTTATTCACAAATTGATGTTGAAAAGACTAATGATAGGCTTTATTGTGATACTTGGAGCTCAGATATTTTTAGGTGGTTTGATGTCAGGAATGAGAGCAGGATTGCAATATCCAACCTGGCCAGATATGAATGGAAAAGTAGTGCCTGAAGTTGTTTTAAATAGTAGTAATTGGAATGTGGATAACTTAGTTAATTATGACTCTCATGGCTTCACCCCAGCACTCATACAAGTATTGCATAGATTATCCGCTTATCTACTGATTTTATTAGGTTTTTTCTATTTTTTTAAAGCAAAAAAGGTATTTGAAAATAGTGTTTTCAACAAAGCTAACATGCTGTGGATAACGATGTTGGTAATTCAAATTTTGCTTGGCATTTGGACAGTAATTAGTTGTAAAGGAAGTATCCCTGTTGGACTGGGAGTAGCTCATCAGGCTTGCGCATTAATCTTGTTGGGAACTACCCTTTTTGTCTACTATCAACTAAGGCAAAAACGTTTATAAAAACTGTTGGTAAGCATGTGGATAAATATGGAAAAAGTGCAAAAACATTTATAAAGTCTAAATTGTGAAAGATATAAACTAACAAGTAATCAACACTTTATCTATTAAATAAAAATCATATTATTATTAATTTGCTTTGTAAATCATTCAGGAATTTGGATTTTATTTTTTGTTTATAAAATAATAATTAAGGATTCATTTTTGTAATTTATTATTAGAAGAAATAAAAAGTTATTTTTGCAAATAATTTGATACGAAAATTCTAATTATAAAGACTTTGATTTTTGTATCTTTCTTTTTTTGAATAAAAATAAATTAATGAGTCACGAAATAATTGAAGAAGAAAAATTTCAATATATAGAAACAAAAGGCGGCAAAGAAAATTTGTTGCTGTTGCATGGACTCTTTGGAGCTTTAAGTAATTTCCAAGGAATCATTGATTACTTTTCTGATAAATATAATGTGATTGTTCCATTATTACCGATTTTAGAGCTTCCTATTCGAAAAGTTTCAGTTAGTGCATTAGTGGATCATGTGCATGACTTTATTGAATATAAGGGCTATGATAAGGTACATTTGCTGGGAAATTCTTTAGGTGGACATATTGCTTTATTATATGTTTTAGCGCATCCAGAAAACGTGGGTTCAGTTATTTTGACAGGGAGTTCTGGATTATTTGAAAGTGCTTTTGGATCTAGTTTTCCTAAGAGAGGTAATTATGAATTTATCAAAAATAAGGTAGAAGCTACTTTTCACAATCCTGAGGTGGCTTCAAAGGAACTAGTTGATGAAGTGTTTGATATTGTGAATGATCGAAATAAAGCGATTAGAATTGTTGCTACAGCTAAATCTGCGGTACGGCATAATTTAGGAGATAAGCTACACCAAATAAAAAATCCTACTCTTTTGATTTGGGGTAAACAGGATGTGGTGACACCAGCTTTTGTTGGAGAGAAATTTAATGAGTTGATTGAGAATTCAAAACTTTTCTTTGTGGAGGAATGTGGGCATGCGCCTATGATGGAAAAGCCTGAAGAGTTCAATGGAATATTGGAAACATACCTTTCGGAGCTGACTTCGAGTGGTACTGAAAAATAATTTTGCAAAAAAAGGCGAATATTTATTATTCGTCTTTTTTTGCAAACAACATACGAAATTATTCGTATATTATTTATCTAACCTTAAAATCACATACCAGAATACTTTTCCAGAAGGCAACATAAAATGAACATCAACTTGTCCTAACTTGTGTTTAACTCTTTTTATTTTTAATTTTTTGGAAATGACTTTTCAATTACCATAAATTTTCCTTGAAAATTAACTCTGCCCCAACCTCATTAAAAGTGCGAAAAATAATTTACTTCTTTTTTCATAATCTCCATTATAAAAATTTTCTTTTTTTTCAGTTGGATAATTGAGATTCCACCAGAAATCTCTAAAATGCATTATTTTTTTTTGAATTAGTAGAACATGAACATGAAGTGAAGAAGTGAAATATTTAGATTCTCTTTCAGATATTCAAGAATATCTGATTGCTTAAAATATATAAATGAAGAGAATTTTTCAATGATTAGAATTTTTCAATGATTAGAATTGCTTCATTTAATGGATCAATTTTAATGGTAGATAATCTTTTAGTTTTGAAATCTTTCTATGAATAAGATTGGATATTAAAAATGCCAAAAAAGTAAAGGAGGATAAATAGTTTAAGTTTAATAAGTTTTTTTTGTGAAAAATTATGAAGAGAATAGAAGATATTTTAGATTCATTTATCCTGCTGTTATAACTATTATTGAAAATGAGTTAGGTCAATTTTTATTTATCTAACAATTAGGCAATAAAAATGTATGAATATCTGCTAGGGCATTTAACAAGAATATAGTAGTTTAGGATAGGTTCTTAGAGAAATGAAAGAAGAAGTTGACTTGGAAAAATTGGAATTTAAATTGATTGGTTTGTGTTTTAGTCCTAACAATGAAATAGTTGAATATTTAAATACAAATATTAGTTAGTATTTCACGTGTGAATTTGATCCGAATTATTTCCAAGGGAAAATTGTTGCAGATAATATTGAGGTGAAAAAATTAAGATTTACCGAAAAATGAACAACATGTATTTGAGAGTTAAGGTTTTTTAGGGAAGTTAAAAAATACTTTTAAGTTGATGATAGTTTGAATTGTTCTAGGTTAAACTATATGTACGGTATTTATTTTTCCAGAACTAAATTTTATAAAAATAGATCAGTATTTCGTTAATAGTGTTTCACGTGAAACAATCATTCTAGGAAATAGAAGAGGAGAGTAGTTTTTGAAATTGTTCCACGTAAAACAAAAAAGCCTTGATTTTTATTCATCAAGGCTTTTTTTATTTTGCAAATAAATTAATAGTTACTTATTAACCAATCTTTAAAAGGTTTAAAATCTGTATTCATCAATGTTGCCTCTTTTTTTTGATCAGCTAAAATAGCTAGTCTTTCAGGAATATCTACTTTTTGTCCAATTACCTCTTCTACAGAATCTTTAAACTTTGACGGATGAGCCGTTTCTAGAATTATACCTTTTGTATTTGGATGGTTCTTTTGATAAGCTTTAAATGCTAAGTACCCAACAGCCCCATGTGGATCAATCACATAGTTATACTTTTCGAAAACTTCTTTAATTCCAAGTTTAGTAGCTTCATCATTAATACTGTAACCTGAGATATTCTCAGACATATTGTTCCACGTGAAACCAAATAAGTCTTGCATTCGAGCAAAGTTAGAAGGATTTCCAACGTCCATAGCATTAGATAATGTACGGACAGAAGGACGTGGATTATAATTTCCAGTACATAAATAATGAGGAACGATATCATTAATATTACTGGCCGCTACAAAATGGGAAATAGGTAAGCCCATTTTTTGAGCAATTAACCCTGCGGTGATATTTCCATAATTTCCACTTGGGACAACAAAAGTTATAGGGTTGGTATAATCATTAAGTTGTTTAAATGCTTCAAAGTAATAAAATGATTGAGGGATTAACCTTGCAATATTGATTGAGTTGGCAGAAGTTAATCGGATCTGAGCATTTAGCTGTTTATCTAAAAAGGCTTGTTTTACTAAAGCTTGGCAATCATCGAATGTACCTTCAACCTCTAGTGCAGAAATATTATGTCCTAAAGTAGTTAATTGTTTTTCTTGAAGCATACTTACTTTTCCTTTAGGATAAAGTATAACTACTTTTGTTCCTTCTGTTTTATAGAAACCAGATGCAACAGCACCACCAGTATCTCCAGAAGTTGC
The DNA here is from genome assembly GCA_045106765.1 of Saprospiraceae bacterium. Taxonomy (GTDB): domain Bacteria; phylum Bacteroidota; class Bacteroidia; order Chitinophagales; family Saprospiraceae; genus CAJQQY01. The sequence continues at coordinate 9,145 of JBGCFD010000238.1, forward strand.
TACTAATATGACTAATTCCTTATTATTTCCTCGATTAAAATAACTCATAATTTGAGCCATAAAACGAGCACCAAAGTCTTTAAAAGCTAAGCTTGGTCCATGAAAAAGTTCTAGAATATGAATTTGATTATCTAAAGTTTGAACTGGTGCTGGAAAATTAATGGAATTGTTTATTATCTCCTTTAGGTCATTTTCTGGTATTGCACCTTGGAAAAGTGTTTTAGAAGCTTCGAAAGCAACTTCTTGAAAAGAATAATCCTTTAGGTTTTTGATAAATTGCTCAGATAACATTGGGAAGTGTTCTGGCATAAAAAGACCATTGTCACTAGGTAAACCTTTCATAATTGCTTCACCAAGACCAACAAATTTAGATGTATTTTTAGTACTGTATAATCTCATTTAGTTAGAGTTTAACAAAGGATTGCACCTTCTTGATTAATTGGAGAGATAAATAAATCGTTTTCTATTTTATTATCATTAAAAATTTTTTGCATAGCATTTCCTACATTCTCAGCTACTAAAGTATTAGCACAAAGTGCAAAAATAGAAGGACCAGCCCCTGAAATACTACAACCTAACGCATCAGCTTTAAGAGCAGCTTCTTTAACTTTATAGAAATGAGGAATTAATTGTGCTCGTTGAGGCTCAATGATAACATCAGTTAATGATCGACGAATCAAATCTAAATCAGAATTCATCATACCTAGAATTAACCCACCTAGATTTCCCGTTTGAGTAATAGTTTGATTTAAAGAAACTGTATCACTCAAAATATCACGAGAATCCTTAGTTAAAATTTTAATGTGTGGATAAACAACTACAGCCATTAGTCCACGAGGAACATAAATTTTATGAATATCCAATGATGCATTATCTCTAATAAAAGTCATTCCACCTAATAGTGATGGTCCAACATTATCAGCATGATAAGCTCCATCTGCGATTTGTTCTCCTAAAACGGCAAAAGGAAGTAATTGCCTCTTAGTCAATGGTTTCATGAAAATCTCATTGACAGCCATCGCTCCTGCTACTGCCGAAGCAGCACTAGAACCTAAACCACTTCCGAAAGGCATTTTTTTATTGATCTCCATTTCAATACCTCTAGTTTCACCTAAGTGTTCTAACACTTTTTGAGCTGCAAAACCAGCAGTATTTTTGTTTATTTCATGAGGGATTTTCCCTTTTGCTCCAGTTATTTTTGTGATATGTAGTCCTTTTACTTTATCAGAGAAACGGACTTTTATTTCATCTCCAGGTTTATTTAAAGCAAAACCCAAGATATCATATCCACAAGCCATATTGGCTACACTTGCTGGTGCAAATACTTTTATTCCAACGTATGACATTATTATAAAAAATTTCCAATTGTAATGATTTCGGCAAAAACACCTGCGGCAGTTACTTCAGCACCTGCGCCTGGACCAAGAATAACTAATGGTCGTTCTTTATATCGATCAGTCGTGAAAACAATCATATTATCGCTTCCACTTAATGAATAGAATGGATTAGAAGTATCAACAGCTTGTAAAACTATAGAAGCTTCCCCATTTTCTAGTTTAGCAATAAACCGTAAAACCTTCCCTTCTTTGGCAGCATCAGCTCTCATTTTTTCGAAGTAGTCATCAGCTTTTTCAATTTCTTCAAAAAGTTGAACAACATTTTCTGCCCTTTGACAGGCTTCTGGAAGAATAGCATCAATTTTGACACTTACTTGTTCTAGAGGCAAACCAGATTCACGAGCAAGAATAATAAGTTTCCTTCGTACATCTATCCCGTTTAAATCAGTTCTAGGATCAGGTTCTGTAAAACCTAAATCTTTTGCTTGTTTTACCACAGAACTAAATTTAACGCCTTCGACAAAAGAGTTAAAAATAAAGGAAAGTGATCCAGAAAGAACTCCTTCAATTTTTAAGATTCGATCACCACTTTGAATTAAATCGTTTAAGGTAGAGATAACAGGTAAACCAGCTCCAACATTAGTTTCATATAAAAACTGTACACCTCGTTTCTTTGCAATATATTTTAAACGTTCGTATTGTAAATAAGCAGAAGAAGTAGCTATTTTATTTGGTGTAGAAATAGAAATACTTGAGTCTAGGATTTTTTCATAATGAGAAGTAATCGCAGAGTTCGCAGTATTATCTACAAAAATAGTATTAGAGAGATTTAAAGTTTTCATTTTTTGAATGAAAGTAGAAATGTCAGCTGCTTCATTTGAATTTAGTAAATTATCTTTCCAAGTATTTAAATCAATTTCAGCTTCATTAAAATACATTTTTCGACTATTAGAGATACCAATAACCTTGATCTGAAGTTGACTATTTTCTTTTAGATAGGCATTTTGTTGTTGAATTTGATTTAAAAGAGTACTTCCAATTAAACCGACACCAACCATAAATAGGTGTAACTCCTTTGTATCAGACAAAAAGAAAGATTCATGAAGTGAATTTAGAGCCTTAGATTCATCTATTTTATTGATAACAACAGAAACATTTAATTCAGAAGAACCTTGAGCTATTGCGACACAGTTAATTCCATTTTTTCCTAAAGCTTGGAAAAGTTTACCTGAGATACCAGGTTGATACCTCATATTTTCTCCAATGATGGCAATGATAGATAAATCATTTTCAACTTTCACTAAATCAACTCCACCAGATTTGAATTCATATTCAAACTCTTCATCAACTTTTCGTTTCGCACGAGCTGAATCTTTTGGATTTACAGCAAAAGAAATGGAATGCTCTGATGAACCTTGGGTAATTAAAATTACATTAATTTTAGCCTGAGCCAATGAATTAAATAAGCGAGCTGCAATCCCCGGAACACCAAATAAACCACTTCCTTGTAAAGTCAAAAGTGAAATATCACTTATCGAAGAAATGCCTTTTATAGGGTGTCCATTGACTGAACTTTCTTTTGAAATATAAGTTCCTACAAATGATGGATTAAAAGTATTTTTAATATAAATAGGAATACTTTTCGCCATAGCTGGCTGAATAGTTGGAGGATAAATAACCTTCGCTCCAAAATGAGACATTTCCATCGCTTCAGCATAAGTTAAAGTAGGAATAGTAAAAGCACTTTTCACTCGTCTTGGATCAGAAGTAAGGACTCCATCTACATCCGCCCATATTTCAATAGCTTCAGCATTTAGTCCTGCAGCTAAAATAGCAGCAGTAAAATCAGAACCACCTCTACCTAGAGTTGTGGTTAGGCCTCCTTTAGATGATGCTATAAAACCTGTAGTAATTTGTACTTCAGGGTGATTAGTAAAATATTCTTGGATATTTTTAAAAGTAGTATCTAAATCGACTTTAGCTGCTCCGAATTTCTTATCAGTTTTAATAATCTTTCGGGCATCTAGGTAGTTAGTATTGATTCCTTCCTTTCGTAAATAATGTGAAATGATGAAATTTGAATTCCGTTCTCCAAAACTTAAAACATAATCCATTGTTCTGGGAGAGGCTTCACGAACAAGAAAAATTCCTTGTAAGAGTCCTTTCAGTACATCATGATTTTCTTTAAGCTCTAAAAGAATATTTTCTCTTTCTGCTTTATCGAATAATTCATTTACACAATCAATATGTCGTTTACTAAAAGAGTTAAAGTGTTCAATGTAGTTTTCATCTCCTTTTGCAGCAGCACTACTCATTTTAATTAAGTAATCAGTTACACCACCAAAAGCAGAAAAAACAACAGCGAATTTTTCGCCACGTTTATAATAATCTTTTAGAATATTGGCAATGCCTTTTATTCTTTCAGGTTTGGCTACGGAGGAGCCACCAAATTTTAAAACTTTAATTATCGTCCTTTTATGAAAAAACTTTAAATTTCATTTTATGAAATCTATTGAAGTTGCAAAAATAAGATTAAAAACTAAATACGCACAAGCTCATTTCCGACCTTGTGCGTATTCAAATCTTAGTTAACTATCGTAATTAATAAGAAAAACAGTATGGTTAAAATATTTAATATAAATTAGTCGGATGACTATTGATTATCCAATTTCATTCCATTTAATTTGGATAAATACTCATTCTCTTTTTGAGTCATTTGAGTTTTATCTTCAACTGTTTTGTCCAAATAGCCTAACAAATGTAAAGTGCCGTGAATCATTACTCGATGCAATTCATTTTCAAATTCGACTTCAAATGATTTTGCATTTTCTTTCACTCGCTCAATACTAATAAAAATATCACCTTCAATATTTTTCCCCTCTGCATAGGGAAAAGTTATAACATCAGTAAATGTGTCATGATTGAGGTATTCAACATTAATTTTATGGAGATAAGTATCACTACAAAAAATATAATTGAGATGATGAAGTACTTTCGATTCACTCTCAATGGTTTTGTTTATCCAATCGAAAATTATGGAATGGTTAGGTAGGAAAAATTCGATATCTTCAGAGTAGAAATTAATTTTTTCTTCCTTCTCAGGTGTCATATATTAAATTGAATTTCTACGGTACTTCCGTTGTCATGGAAAAGAATATCATCGCAAAGTTGACGCATTAAAAACACTCCACGTCCACCGATCTTTAAAATATTCTCAGGAGATGTAGGATCAGGAACACTATCAAAATCAAAACCTGGACCTTCGTCAGAAACATGAAAGGCAATTTTATGCTCACTCACTTGTTGCATACTCACTTTGACTGTTTTATTTTGATCATTACAATTACCATGACGAATGGCATTATTTACAGCTTCGGTTAGGCTAATTAAAATATTACCATACATATCTGGACTAATGTGATATTGTTTTACCAGTTTTTCAACAAATGGTTCAACGCATTCAACATTTTTTGGATCGGAGGATAACTTTAACATAAACAGATGATTCATTTTAAAATAATGGTTAATGTTTAATGGTGAACGGTTAACAACTATGGTATTAATTATTAACCGTTCACTATTTACCATTTTATTACTTTGCTTTCAATGATTTATAATATTCTTCAACTAATGTTTTGTAATAAGGTCGAAGTGAAGGAGATACAGTTTTGAACATTTCAATTTCTGCTTCTCGTTTCTTAATATATTCTTCCAATGAAGGAGGCATTTTTCTTTCTTTCTGAGAAGCGGTTTCAGCTTTTCTCTTTTCTTCATATTCTCTTTCCCGCTCAGCTTTCTCTGCTTTTAACAATCGAGTTAAAATATCTTGTTGCCTTTTCAACATTTCATTAGTAAGACGTTTATTTACCAAATCGGTCTCAACTTTATCCATCTGTTCGATAATTTCTTGCAATTGTTTATTGCCTTGACCTTTTTGTTGTTTCTCTTTTGCCAAATCTCTCAATGCTTTTCGAAGAGCTGCTTGTTTGGCAGCCATCTCAGCAAATTGTTTACTACTTCCTTTTTTCCCTTGTTCCAATGCTTTTTTCATAGCATCCATTTGCTTATTCAATTCACCTTGACCTTGTGACATTTTATCTCCTGGTTTACTACCTGGCTTGCTACCCGGTTTTCCTCCTGGCTTTTTACACATTTGCGATCCTTCCATCATTGAACTCATTTGTTGTTGCATTTGATTCATTACCTCACTCAACATCAATGCTAAATCGTTAACATTTTTCATCGTTCTTTGTTGATGCTCAGATGCTTGAGGTTTTTTACGAGCTTCCAATTCCGTCAAACCTTCTTTCATATTCACTTTTACATCATGGACTTTTTCTGTAACAAAAGATTCGATTTGGAAAACTCTTTTACTCAATGCTTGCAAACTGTCTTCCACTAATTGGAAATCATCTTTCAATTTGTATTGTTCTTGAACCAAATCAACATATCGTGGAGTAGTTACGCCCGTCACAGAAAAATTATCAATCACATCTTCTTGATCAAAAGAAAGTGTCATTAGGTTTTCCAACAACTGACGAAGTGCAGCCATGTCTTCTTCTAACTGCTCCATTTCTCCTGCTTCCATATCCATTTGCATTTGCTCTGCCATTTCTTTCATTTTACCAGCAGCTTTCTTTTGCTTTCCTGATGCTTTTTTATTTTCCTTTTGCTCCAAATCTTTTTTACTATCATCCAAATCTTTTTCGATATCTTCCATCTCTTCTTTCTTGTCTCCAAGATCTTTCGGATTTTCCATCTCCTCATTTTTCTTTTCCATCTCTTCTTGCTTCTTTTGGATATCGTCAAATTTTTCGTTGATCTCTTCTTGCTTTTTCTCTAATTCTTCTTGAGATTTTGATTCTTCTTCTGTTTCTTTTGCTAATTCTTCTTGCTCTTTTGCTAATTCTTCTAAGTCTTCAATTTGCTCCATCATATCTTTTTCCATCTCCAATTGTTTGAGCATTTCGATCATACGGTCTAATTCCATTTCTACCTCTTCATCATTCATTTCCATCTCTTCCATCATCTCCAAAGCCTCGTCTTTATTGAGCTCTTGCAACAAATCTTCTATCTGCTTCATTAATTCTTTCATCTCATCACTCATTAATTCTTCAAACATCTCTTGCATTTGTTCTTGCTTCTCTTGCAACTCCTCATTAGGTTGTTGCTCAAATTCCTCTTGGTTTTTCATGTTCTCTTCGAACTTATCTTTTGCCTCATTGACATTTTCTTCCAGTTGTTTTTGTTGGTCTAATAATTTTTCTAACTCCTTTCTATCTTGCCAATCCAATTCTTTTTTCTGCAAAACTTTCTCTCGCATCTTTTTCATATCCTCTTGAATCTTTTTCGATTCTTTCAACGATTCCTCTAATTTCTTTTGGATATCTTCATTATTTTGATCTTCTTTTTCTTCTAATTCTTCCAACGTAGGCATTTCAAATAATTCCAAATTCGTCTTAGCCGACTTACTTCCATTCACTGCATCATTATCAAATACTTCGAAGTAATAAGCAACTTCGTCCCCTGGTTTTAAATCCAATTCTTGCAGGTCAAACGTATAATCAAACTGAGCAGTCTTCGTTGAAGGCTTTGCCATTTTGACATTGACTAATTCTCCTTGTTGGCCATTTTCTTTTTTAACTCGATAGTTAAATGATAAATTCAAGATACCATAATCATCCGCAGCATCACCAACGAAGAATAAGAGCTTAGCATCTAAACTATCTACAAATTTTTCAGACTTAATGGTTGGGTAAAGGTCAGGAATGACCGTGATAGAATACCCAACAGAATCTGCATTCGGAAGTGCTTTGTTAGAAATATATAATTTATAAATCTCATCACGCAAAGCTTGTTTTCTATAATTAAAACTTTCTTCACCAGCTCGATCGGTATTGATACGATTTTTTTTGTCGAAAAAATTAATTGCAATCTCGTCCGTATTTGAAGCATTAAAGTTCCAATTAATTTTTGTTCCAATTGGAATAACTAAGTCACCGATGTTATTCAAGGTTTCATCTTTACGACCAATATAGTTGGGATAATCCAGCGTAATGTCAAAACCTAAGATGTTAGGCTTTTTCAAAACATTCAAATTATATTTTTCAGATTCTACCCCACTTGAGAAGATTTTAAAATCCGTATTTTTTTGAACATTAGAAAACCGATATGAAAATTTGTCTTGCTCATCTTTGTTCAATCGATATTGATAATTATCAATGTCTACAAAAACTTCATTTGGCAAAACATCTCCCTCTATTTTTACTTCCAATAAAAAATCCTCAAACTGAACTACCGTCAAATCTTCTTTATCTATTTTAAAATGGAAAGGTGCATCACGTTCAAATTCTCGATCATTATTGTACAATCGATTGGTACTATCTTTTATTAAACTTGGTGCTGCAAACAAAACGACTAACAACAACATCAATGGCGGTAAAGTATATCGCAAGTATTGTCGATTTTTACTTAAGTCAATCGCAGACTTAAATGGCACTAACTTTATCTTTTCTGTTTTTTGATTGATACCTGCAAAAACAAGTTGTGCATTTTCGGCACCTTCCGCTTGTTTGCTGAGTTGTAAAACGTTGAGCAATTTATCTTTTACATCTGGGAAATGATCCCCGATAATTCCTGCTGCTTGTTCATGTGAGATTACTGCTCCCAAATGGAAATATTTCAATAAAGGAATCAACACCCAACCAACAAAAGATACTGCACTTACTCCCATAAAAGAGTAGAACATTACCTTACGAGTACCCGAACCAAAATAGAAAAAATGCTCCAAGAAGTTTATCCCCAAAAATAGAACTAAAACTAAAGCAAAGAAATATAGAAACCCTCGGATGAGTTGATTGACATAAAACTTACGGATAAACTTATCTAACTTAGAGATAAGCAATTGATAATTATTTGTTGAATTCGCCATGGATTTTTCCCTTAAAAAATTGAATAAAATGTTTCAAAAAATTACAACAGAAGCCTAGATTTTTCGCTTTTTAAAAACGCTTTTTTTCGGCAAAAATATATTTAAACGGGAAAGTCGATTTATTTTTCTTTCGTTTAAGTTTTAAAAATACGTAAATCATTGATTGTTAATACTTTACGATTTTTACTAACACGTAATTTAGTCATTTTACGTATTAAAATCAATAGTGTTTTGAGGAAAAATGTATTTTATGGGAAAAGGGTATTTCTGAAGACTTTTACTTGTATCATTAATTGGTACTTCATTTGCATATACATAAAAAATTTCCCTCTTCTCTCAAATACAAATCAACACTAGCAACACCTTTTCCTTTTATTATTTTTTTAAATATAAAGACATGATATCAACTGTTGCTAAACTAGATGAACATCTACTTTTAGAACTAGCCATGAGCTACGGATTACAAGAAGATACAAAAATTAGTGCTCATAATTTCTTAGCTATTCTTTCTAAATATTTACAATTAGATTTTGCAGGTTGTTGGCAAAAGGAAGATTTTTCTGATAATCATTGTATGCCTATCTATACTTATCCCAAACATATTAAATGCGGTTTTATTCAAAAACACACTTTAATAAAAGAACTTCAACAAGGAGATTTTTTTATAACAAATACAGATCAACCTTTCGGGAGCGAATTGCTAGAACTTATTTCTCAGAAAAAAGGGAAAGTATTAATTTTTAACACTCCTTTTTTATTTGTTTACCTTTTTAGAAAAGAATCTGATTTTACGACTGAAGAAGGAGAATTTTTAAAAAATCAAATGCTAAGATTTAGTGATTTTTTTAAACTCAAACTTCAAAAAAATATACTTTTCGAAAAGGTCGCAGCTTTTGAAATAAAAGAAAAAAGCTTTTTAGAAACTCAACAACAGATTCAAAAAGAGCAACAATCTGTAAAAAAGGAGTTGACTGAAACTCAAACCCGTTTATCCATCATGTATAAAAATATGCAGGATGGAATCTTTTTATATAATTATGTTACCGAAAAAATTATTGATTTTAACGATTCTGCATTCAAAGCATTTGGTTATGACACTCGAGAGGAATTATTGAATCAGAGTCGCTTCCAATTTACACCTAAGTTTTCAAAATATTTTCCAAACATTGATATTCATGAGTATACTAAAGGTCATGGTTTAAAAGTATGTAAAGGAGAAAGTATTGATAAAACTTTAGGGATTTTTGTAGGGAAAGGGAATAAAGAATTTTTAGTTGAAGCTAATGTAGTTCCTACTCATCAAGAAAAAGGAGAAGCCTTTATTATTTTTAGGGATACCACAGAAAGAATCTTAGCACAAAATAAAATAAAACTAAGAGAAGAAAGATATCGTCAAATTTTCGAAAACTCTCATGAAGCAATTATTTATTTTGATATAAAAGAGCAAAAAATTGTTGATTGTAATAATCAAGCTTTAAAATTATTTGAGATAGAAAATAAGAAATTGTTCTTTCAAAATAATTTTGAAAATTTCTATTCAGATCAAAATACAGGAGTTAATGCATTTGATTTTTTTAAAGAACAAATGGGAGTTTCTATCAAAAAAGGAAGTGCTAATTTTAATTTTTTAGCAAAAACATTAAACAATAATACGTTCTGGGCAGAAGGAAATGTAATCGTTGAAATGGGATCAAAATGGCCTCGGAAATTAGTATTTTTTGTTAGAGATATTACTGAGAAATATAATACTAGACAAGAGCTCCAAGCACAACATCAAAAACTCAAAAAATATATTGAGTCCAATATGCAACTTGAAAACTTTGCCTATGTTGCATCTCATGATTTACAAACGCCCCTTCGAACTATTATCAGTTTTACTCAATTGCTTAATCGATGTCTTATAGAAAAAACCAATGATACTGAAAAAGAGTATATGGATTTTATTATCAAGGCAACTAAAAACATGCAAGGTCTAATTCAAGATTTATTGAATTACTCTCATGTCAACAATACTCAAAATGATTTAAAGGAAACTAATATAGTTGATTTGTTATTTGAAATTAAAGAAGAATTACAATTTGATATTGTAAAAAATAATGCAACTCTTAATATCCCAACGATACCTTTTTTCATTAAAGTGGATAATTATAAACTCAAGCAACTTTTTCAAAATCTTATAACCAATGCTTTAAAATTTGCTAAACAGGATCATCCACCAATTCTTGACATTTCTTTTGAAGATAAAAAGACACATTGGCATTTTACTTTTAAAGATAATGGGATAGGAATAGAAGATCAATATAAAGAAAAAATATTTTTACTATTTAAAAGATTACATGGTAAGAATGATTATGAAGGTACAGGTATAGGTTTAGCGATTTGTAAAAAAATTGTTGAACAACACCAAGGGGATATTTGGTTTGAATCAACTTATGGAGAAGGAACTACTTTTTATTTTACATTAAAGAAAAATTTATAACAATAAAATTTTGGAAGAATCAATGAGAGTTGGTAAAGAGAAGCCTCGGACATTAGTTCGAGGCTTTTTTCATTTATCAGAGTTATGAATTTGAACAACAATATTATATTTTCTAAAGAAATTATAAAGAAGTAATTTTGGAAAAAAAAGATGATAAAATATTTCTTACTCCTTTTAAATACCTTGCTTTTTATAACGTTCGGATACTCTCAATCTAAATTTCCAACTTTGAATTTTGATTTGGAAATGATAGTGGAAAAACCAAAAGATCAACAATATTCATCTCGAGTTTTATTAGATTCGAAAAATAGAATGCTTTTTCTCGGAGCAGAATTCAGTTATTCTAGAGCAACTAATGGTTATAATATTTGGGAATCTGCTATTTGGCGAAGGCTTCCTGATGGACAAATCGATTCAACTTTTGGAGATAATGGAATACTCATATATTCAAATAGTTACAAAGGAAATGAAATTCAAGTTGCTGCAATTCAGCCAGATGATAAAATAATTATAGGTGAATTAGTTAGAGGGAAATCAAATGACTCGTTGCGAATTACTCGATTTTTAGGAGAAGGAAAGGTAGATACTAATTTTGGAAAAGGAGGAAATTTAGTGATCAATCCAGAACCTATCGAAAGTGCTAATTTGCAATTGAGGAATATAAAAATACAACCGGATGGAAAAATTTTAGTCTTAGGAAATTATACGCAAGGAACAGAGTATGGACAAGAATTATTTCTTTGCAGAATCTTAACCAATGGTAAATTAGATAAAAGTTTTGGTCAAGCAGGAATGGTGAAAACTCAAATTGGAAAATATCAAGATAGAGGAATTGAAATCTTCTTAGAGGAAGATGGGAAAATTTGGATACTAGGTCATCACCATGATAATTCCATTTTTTCTAAAGATTTACAAATAGATATTACTCTAATTCGTCTTAATTCTAATGGCGCTTTTGATAAAGAATTTGCAATAGATGGAGTTGCTAAATTTGAAGGGGAGCAAAAATTC
>JBGCFD010000239.1:0-20300 GCA_045106765.1 Saprospiraceae bacterium
CTCAGGAAGCACTTCGAATGGCTGAAAAATATTTACCTAAAAATAGTAATGAACGAAATGATGCTTTATTTAACTTATCCTTATCTTTTACGGAGAGAGGGCAATATAAAAAAGCAATAACTAATCTTGAAGTAATTTATAAACTCGAATTAAAATCAAAAGATACTGAGCGAAAAGCAAGCACCTTAGGGACATTAGGTTACAACTATCTAAAATTCGGGGATCTTGGAGAAAGTCTAAGGCATTATAATCAAGCACTAGAATTATGGCAAGACACCACAGGGTTTATTAGATACGCTAATGAAGCTAGAGTTTATAATCATATTGGAAATTGTTATTTCGAGACAGGCTTGATTGATAGTTCTATTGTTGCCTATAAAAAAAGTTTGAAAAAAATTAATCATTCGGCAGTAGGTAGTGGAAATATTCAAAATGGAATTCAAATTCAAATTTTATTAGATTTAGCCGAAGCCTATTTATTAAAAGAAGATTATACTTCTGCTATTTCACAAATTAATCAAGCGAAAAAATTATATGATGGTGCCTACTTTGAACACCAAGGATTAATTGATGAGTTATTAGGTAGAATACACCTCAAGCAAGATGGAGCATTAGCGATCAACCATTTTAAAAAATCAAAAAAACTTGTACAAGAAGAATTTCGAATTTACAAAAAACACTATCTCGTTGCTGAGAAAGATATCTGGATAGGTAAAGCATATTTAGCCAATCAAGAATTAGATAATGCCTTAATTCATTTTCATCAAGCTCTGAATGAATTAACTAATGATTCCTTAGAATTAAAAGTTGCTCAAAATCCAAATTTAGAAAATATTTTTGCCAAAAATATTGCTCTAGAAGCTATTGCTCAAAAAGCCAAAACTCAGTTTTTAATCTTCCAGAAAGAAAATAATCCAACCTATCTAAAACAGGCGAACCAAACTTTTTTGTTAGCTACTCAATTAATTCAAAACTTAAGACAAGAATACCTAGGAGAAAGCTCTAAACAAAATCTATCTAGTAACGTGCTTCCTATTTTTGAAAATGCCATTGAAGTTGCTCTTCATTGTTTTGAAATGACACAAGATAGTTTTTACCTCAATCAAGCATTTACTTTTTCTGAAAGTAATAAAGCAATTATTTTATTAGAATCAATTAATGAAAACTCTGCAAAAGGTTTTAGTGGTATTCCAGTCGAGTTACTTTCAGAGGAAGAATATCTCAGAATTGAAATTACTTTTTATAAAAAAACGATTAATGAATTACAACAACAATCAACCTATGATATTCGAGAATTAAAAAGATTAGAAAATAATTTTTTTGCAGCGCAAAAAAAATACAATCAATTAATTAGCAAATTTGAAACAGAATATCCTAAATATTTCAAGCTAAAATATTCAACCACTTTAGCTACTGTTGATGATATCCAAACTAAAATTTTAAGATCTAACCAAACATTAATTGAATACTTTTTTGGAGAAAAAAATATCTATATTTTTTCTCTTACACCTTCTAAATTTGATATCCAGACTATACCAAAAGAACAAAAAATAATTAACGCTATTTTGGAAATCAATCAACTCATAAGTCATCCTCCTACCAAAGACAAAAAAGATTTTTCAACTTTCGTTAATCAATCAAATTTTCTTTTTGAAAAATTATTGAACGAGTCGGTTTCCAATAAAACAGGAGACATAATTATTATACCTGATGATTTATTAAACTATTTACCATTCGGAATTTTACTTTCTAAAAAACCTAACGATCTTTCCATCACCAATTATTCTGTTACTAATTTAGATTATTTATTAAAATCTCATACCTTAAATTACAGCTACTCTTCCACCCTATTATTAAATAATATAGAGAAAAAAGGGAGACAATTTTCTGAAAACTTTATTGGTTTTGCTCCCTCATTTGGACAATCAGATATTTCCCAACAACGTAGTTGTGGTCAAAATGAACTTTCTTCTTTACATTGTACTGATGATGAAATTGAGAGAATTAAAAAATTAGTTCATGGAAAAACCTTCCACGAAGAGGAAGCAAATATTACCAATTTTCATAAAAATTCAAACAACTGTAAAATCTTACATCTCGCAACTCATGCCTGTGTAGATGATGAAAATCCACTCTTTAATAAAATCCATCTTGCCAATGATTATCTATCTAACAACGATCTTTATAACCTCCAGTTAAATGCTGAGCTAACCGTTTTAAGTGCCTGCAATACAGGTGCGGGGCAATTGGCAAAAGGAGAAGGAGTCATGAGTTTATCTCGGGGATTTATTCATGCTGGATGCCCTAGCGTAGTTATGAGTCTTTGGTCTGTGGATGATTGTGCTACCTCTGATATCATGTTTGATTTTTATAAATATTTAAAGCAAAATCAAACAAAAAGTACAGCACTTCAAAACGCGAAAATTGATTTTATTAAAAACGCCACGAAGGCACAACAGCATCCTTATTATTGGGCTGCATTTGTTCAGATTGGTAATGCATCGGCTATAGAGTTTTCAAAAAATCTTCAATATCACTATTCATGTTTAATCATTTTTAGCATCGTAATATTTTTTGGTTTATTGATTAGACATTATTCTTTTAAATAAATAATTTTTCCTTAGTAAAATCTCATCCATAAACTGATTGAAGCCTATTTTCAATTAGTTTCCACTTATTAATCTTCATTATACTTTCCTTCATTTTTCATTTTACTCCATTAAGAGAAATCAAATTATCCCCAAGGTTAATACAAAATTTGAATGTTACCTTTTTCATGTTCATGGTATGAATATAAAATATTTTTCATTCTAACATATGTAAAATTAATTTCTACCTCATCAGGTATGAATATATTTTTAATATAAAAAGGACTCTTCCAATCCTGATAAATCAAAAGTATTTTCTAATAAAACATATTGAATATTTTTTCACAAAATCACAATATTATGAATAAATCTTTTATTAAAAACAAGAATTATTATTTATTTATTTTAGTAATTCTAATTACACCATTTTTCATTAATGCACAAGTAAAGACATTAACATGTGGTACTTATATCAAACCTACACAACCAGAGATTAAGGAAGGTGAAACATATCTCACCGATCGTTTTGGAAATATTTATACCGAAGAAGAATTGAAAGTTTCTAAAAATTTACAACAGGAAAATCATTGTCAAGGGGGAATATTTACACTCAATTTCGAAACTGGATTTACAGAAGAAGAAGAGGAAACAATTTGCGCTGCTTTTCAATATCTATCAACTGAAGTATCATTAGGAGTTAATGGCAGTTCTCCCATTATAAGTATCAGAAAAACAACTTATCCAACGACCATAGGAGGAAGTGGTGTTGCGTTATATTATGCTGGAGGTTGTCTAAGAGGAGAATCAACAATCAATGATATCATGATGACAGATAGCCCTAGGAAGGATTCCGAAGCTGGAATATTATTCATTAATGATGCGATTACTCAATGGCATACAATAGATGAAGATCCTTTTGTAGCAGGAGGAGAATTAGACCTTTTTAGCGTTGCTTTACATGAAGGTTTACATATTTTGGGATGCGGATCTCATATCCAAAAAGCTGGAAATGCTTTTGCAGGACGTTATACTCCGTGGGATGAACTCCTTTTTAATACTAATATAAATGACCACCTTATTTTATCCAATAGTAATAATCCAAATTGTTGCAAAGCCTTAGAATTCAATTCCGCATTAATTTTTCCAAATGACCTAGATAATGAATGTAACAACAATATATTTATGAATATCAATGGAAATAATATTGCTAAAGTTCATTTAGAAAATGCAGGAGATCTAAATGGTCAAGATGGTAATATAATAGCTAGTAATATTTTAAGTCACTTGGAATGTAACAATGACCCTACGATTGTTCTACAAAGTCTAACCAATCAGGATTCAAGAAGAGTGGTCAGTAGCATAGAGCTTGAAATCCTAAATGCCATAGGATATATTACTGATGGAGGAGTAGGATGTAAAGTGTTGGCTGGCAATGATGTATACAATTTTTCTTTAGGCAGTAATATTCCTCTATCATTTGTATTAGAAAATGATGTATTTCCCAATAATTTTGAAATTGAACTAAAACCAAATTGTGGAACGGCATTAGCTGCTGGAGCCAACGTAAATTTGGATTTTCAAAATAGTGTTATTTCCATAAATAATTTACCTACAGGAACTTATACAGTATGTTATACAATTACAGGATGTAATGGTGATTGTAGCGATGGATTGATTACAATTCTTAACTATCCACAATTTCCTGATTGTGACGATTGCGCTAATGGTGAACTATTTTGTTATGGATCATTTGATGATTTCTCTCCAAGACTTCAATATGGAATATATCCTGAATTAGGATTTCCAATTTGTGTTTATGAAAATCAATTAGTCAATTCTCCTGATCTACTCATGCAGCCTAATGGAAGTAACTTTATAAAATTGTCAGGAGGGTTTAGTAACCTACAGGAAAGTATTAAAATTCCATTAACTCCGGGAATTGAACCAGGATGTAATATCCAAATTTGTATGGATGTTGCTGCAGGTATTAGTAGTTGTATACAAAATTTACCTCGATCACTTGAAATCCTTGGAACCAATGCTACTCCTTGTGCAAATCAAGGCAGCCTAAGTTGTGCTAATAACCCTACTAATTGTATTGCTAGTACAACTATTTCAAACTGTACCTCGATAGGTCTTACTAATAGTGTAACTGCAACAGTATCTGAGAATTTAACATTTGAAAATAGATGCTTTAATTACGTTCATGATCCGTCTAATGACACTTGGGAGTATCTAGTTATTACTCGTGGACTGGATACTGATTTTGGAGTAGTTTATATTGACAATGTTTCTATTACTTCTGATTGTTGTGATGATGTTGGTCCACCATGTTTAGAATATGAATTTAATTCTGAGATGGATCCAAATGGAGAAGGAGGATCAGGTGCTTTTGATTCTTATACAGAAGAAACTGATCGAAACTGCGAAGGAGTTATCGTTGAATATTGTCCTGATGGAACTATTTCGGTGGAGATTATTTCAGAAGAAGTTAACTATGTAAAACTTTTCATTGATAATTACGGCAACCAAGATTATTTATGTACTAATTATAATAAACCATGTGTCGATACTAATACTCCATTAGAATGTGATTGTAATGTAGGTATCCATACCTACCAAATACCTCCCGGCTCTCAATTACTTCTTGTTGAAATTTCTTATTCAAATGGGGAAAAATGTAGAATCCAACCACCAGCAGGATTTAATACTGGTTCATTTTTACTGACCTCAGAAAATGATGATACCAACGCTGAATATATACTTTCCGAGGAAGGTAATGATCTAGCCAATAAAGGTTCATCTAATATTATTATGAATCAGAATAACACAGCAAAAAATACAATTTCTGTATTTCCAAATCCTGCAAGAGAAGTGCTTAATTTGAAAAATTCAAATGTCGAAAATTTTCAAGTTGAAATTTTCAACTCAAATGGTACCTCTGTTCTAATTACTCAGCTTAACCGAGATGCTATGAAAGAAATATCATTAGATAAATTTCATGACGGAATTTATTTCATCAAATTTACCAACCTTTTATCTAAAGAAATAAAAACTAAAAGACTCGTAATTATTAAATAATCAATAGAGGATTTTTTCATTGCAATACCTATTTTAAAATATTCTTAAAATAAGTAGTAGTGGAGAAATCCTCTTTATTTGCTCGTATTATTTTGGAGTTTTTCAAACTCTAAAATTAAAAATTAAAAATTAAAAAAAAATTAAAAAGATACAACTATGAAAAAAATACATTTCCTACTCTTTTTCCATTTTCTAGCTTATAGCTTTTCTTCATCTGGACAGAAATTGGAAACTTGTACTTTAAATGCTGGAGTAAACGTCTCCTATTGTAATAATATCTTTTCATTCCAACTTGATGGTTCTGCCAGTTCAACAGGGTTTGAATCCTTCAATTGGCAATTACTAAGCGGTCCTACGCCTGTTAACATTATGCCAAACAATCAAGTGGTAGCATCAGTCACTCCCTCTATACCTGGAGGATTTGGAGTAGGTGACTATACTTTCCAATTATCTGGCTATTGTAAAGTTGATGAAAAATTAACCTTGATTACTCAAACTGTAGTGGTTACTATTTGGGATGGTTCGGAACTTGATATTATGCCTAGTAATGACTATCCATTTGAAATTATTGGAACCGATCAGTATCAAGGATGTAAAGAATTAATATTAACTCCTATTTTGCCAGAAGGGTTTAATGGTAACTGGGCTTGGACTTGGACTCCTGATGACGATCTTGAAATTCATGCAGCAGCGTCAGGAGACAATTTATTGGTATATGGTTCCTCTAACAAATTTATTTGTGATAAAATTTTAACGGCGACATTAACTTTATACGATGATGGAAATATTAATTGTATTTTTTCAAAAGATGTTGCTATTAATTTATTAGGTACACAAACTGGATATTCTCCAACTACAGAACAAGATATATGCGACGATTATACGATAGTCAGCTTGCCTTATCCTGGGTGCGATATTGATTGGAGTTATACTTATTCAAGTACTGCTTCAGGAACGCCCACTCCTCCGATTTTTTCAGAATTCACGGATGGTCGATTGAAAGCTACATTTGTTGACTTGGAGGAAGGTCATCAATATATATTCAATTTTTTCTCTACAGAAACTTCTATTTGTGAACCAGTCAATAAGACATTTACATTTAATGTTTTTGGTGAATTTGATCCAGTCCATTTTCCTATAACGAGATTTATACTTTGTGAAAACACTCCTCAAAATATACTGATAGATTTAACAGATGACTTAGTTGGATATAATGCTACGATTAATTGGCAAGTAAACCTAAGAGATGTCAATGGGCCACTAAATCCAATTATAGGTAATACCCCAGTTATATCATTTACCCCTCCACCAAATACATACTTTAACATTGATATTGATATTGATGATATTGATAGTCCATGTGATGACGATCAGTTTCTTACCTATTATGTAGATAACGATTATAATATTCCACAAGAACCATTGATTTTAGATTGTACAGAAGAAGATGTTCTCGTTAAATTTAATCAACATATTTCTGCCATCTATGATGATAACTTTGCTAATGGAATTGATGTAGATATTCACTTCTTAGGTTTGACACCAAACAATACAAATTATGATATAGGATGGGGAAGTGATAATAAAACTCCGTTTAATCCATTTACTAGCTTTTTTGCTACAAGCTCAGGCACTTACCAATTTCAACTAAGAACAACAATGGAGTTTAATGGTCAGCCTTCTTGTAATAATTCAAGTGAAATATTCACAGTAATAGTTGCACCAGGAGGAGTAATTGCAAATGCAGGAACCGACTTTCCTCCAACTTGTGTAAAAAGTACTCAATTAGTAGGAAATGATCCAATGATGACTGGTTTGGCTGTTGAGTGGAATGTTGTTCAAGGATCTAATGTTATGTGGATAAATGGTAATAACAATATCATTCAAGATGTTGAGGGACTACTTGAAGAAATTTATATCTTCGAATATAGAATATATGATCTTGAAGACCCAAGTTGTTTTTCCGTTTCATATGTAACATTAGACAATACGAATTGTGAAGATGATTGTCCAGTCCTCGATGATTTGGATTATGAAACCGTTTCCTCAAAAGGTATTTTCTGTATTAATCAAGAAGATGATGGAACCATAACCTATTTTCTTAATCTTAAGATACAAAAGGACGAATATGATGGAATGGAGTTTTGTTCCTTAAATCCAAACCTTCTAGAAGTCACTAATGGAGTACTTGAAGACCCGTTTGTGGAAACTCAAAGTGGAGGAAATGAAATAAGAATTTATGCAAATTTGATCGTGGATCAATCCACAAACCCAGAAGATGTTTGTATTACTTTCCCAGTATGCATTGAGGAAATGGAATGCTTTGCTACAGTTTGCCTTGACGAATGGGAAGAATGTGATCTTTGTGACTTTGACATAGAAGTGGACGATATTGACTTAAATCCTAGTACTGATACAGACTGTCCCCCAGGAAACAACGATGACTTTGATGTTTATGATGTCTCTAACCTTACTGTTACCATTACCAATGATAATCCTAACTGGCAAGATGGTCATATCATCAAAGTTCGAATTAATCAATATGGTACAGGTCACGCCTGCATCCCAACCTCAGTAATTAATGAGGTTTGGTCAACCAATCCGAATTCAATAAGTGTTACATTTCCACCTTTTGTATGGAATAGTTATGAATATCCATTTTTCTGTTTTACGGTTGTTGTAAAAAATAAAGATCTGGACGAAGAATGTGAAGAAATTTTTTGTTATACCATCGAAGAATTAGAAATGCTAATTGGAAAAGGAGGAGAAGAATCATTTTTAAATATTAATCTAGATGAAGGAATAGCACTTCAAAATCCTAACCTTAAAGTTTATCCAAATCCTACCTCTAATTGGATTACATTAGACAATTCATTTGATGTAAAATATCAAATTGAACTATACTCCATTTTAGGAGATAAAATTTTGGATTCAAAAATAGAACCTAATTCACAACAGAGAATTGATCTAAGAAATATATCTCAAGGAGTTTATCTTTTGAAATATCAAAATATGGAAACACTTGAAGTTAATTCTCAAAAAATAATAATCCACTAATCTTTTTTATTGAAAGAAATAATTCAATTCTTTCTTAAGCCCTTTGGAAAAGATCCAAAGGGCTTTTCTTTTTGCAAAATACCTGACTTTCAAATCCTAAAACAATAACTACCTTAGCTTCATTAAAAAATCTTAAAACCTTTCAATATGAAAAAAATCTTACTTTTTATTTCCGCTTTTATTTCTTTAAATGCTTTTGCCCAACCAGAGGAAGCCAATCTTTTGGGAACTTGGAATGATCCTACTATTCCAGCAGCCTCTTTTTATGACCATCCTTACAACGAAGTTTGGGGGTTAGCCGTGAATGACAACGAAATTGCAATAATAGGATCTACCTTAGGAACTCACTTTATCGACGTAACTGATCCGAATAATCCAATAGAAATTACCGATGCTTTCGTTGCAGGAGCTGCGCAAGGAACAAATATTATCCACCGAGATTTTCATGATTTTGGAGGATATTTATATGCTGTTTGTGATGAAGGTCAAACTAGTACTTTGCAGATAATTGACATTTCCGATTTACCTAATTCAACAAATGTAGTTTATGATTCGAATGAATTTATAAGTCGATCTCACAATATTTTCATTGATTCAACGGCAGCAAGAATATATGCTTGTGGTGTTCGGAGACCAGGAGTCTCTGGTTTTATAAATCTACAAATAATTGATATTGCTGACCCTGTGAATCCTACTGTATTAAATGAGTACAACAATATTCCTTACGTGCATGACATATATGTAGAAAATAATATTGCTTATGCCAACTGTGGAAATGATGGTTTCTTTACCGTCGATTTTACTGATGCAACTAGCCCAAACATTTTGGGTTCAATGACTACTTATGAGCAGCAAGGTTACAATCATTCGGGGTGGTTAGATCGAGATGGGGAACATTATTATATGGCAGACGAAACTTGGAATACGGATTTGAAAGTGGTAGATGTTTCTAATTTCGATGACATGTCGGTTCTCTCTACTTTTAATGCCGAACAAACTTTAACAACCATTCCTCATAATCTGATCGTTCGATGTGATCGGTTGTATGTTTCTTATTATTACGAAGGGGTTCAAATTTTCGATATATCTGATCCAACGGCTCCCGTTCGCACTCATTTTTATGATACTTCTACTCGACCAAATACCAACAGTTATGAAGGTGCCTGGGGAGTGTATCCTTTTCTCCCTTCAGGAAATATTTTAGTATCAGATATGCAAAATGGCTTGTTCGTATTAGAGGCAGTCAGCGACAATGAATGTGAAAATGTGGTAAGTACCAAAATGCCAAATGAAATTTATAACAACATAATTACATTTCCTCAACCTGCCTCTGATTTTATTCAAATCGAGTTAGAAACATCTGATAATCAAGAAAACACCAACTTCGAACTTATCGACTTAACTGGAAAAATAGTTCAGGTTTTCGCTTCGCAAAATTTGTTGGAAGGAAAGAATGAAATTACCTTTGACTTAAATAATTCTATTTCCAATGGAATTTATTTCCTAAGAATTTCTAGCGAAAAAGGAAGTCAGTCACATAAAATAATTGTTAATAACGGTTAACGATGAACGGTTAACACCACTTAACAATTACAATGTGATGTTAACCGTTCACTTAAACATTAACAGCTGGTTAAATTTCCACAATTGAAGTTATATTCCTAATTTCGTCGTTTGATAGGAAAAGGAAATATTTTTATGATTCTTTGGAAAAAAAAGACAACAGCTATTTTTGGAAAAAAAGAAAAACACTTGTTCTTCTTTTTAGTAATCAGTTTATTTTTTTCAACTAATCTCCTTGCTCAAAGACCTGGACAAGCAACTAATTCAAGATCTCAACAAGGCCCAGGTGGTCAGAATGGTTCTTCGCTTCAATCTTTTCGAAAAATCTCCAAAGATTCTCTACTCATTTTTTATTACTACATGAAGAATCCAAATGAAGAATTTCCCTATCGAGATACTTTATTGAATAATTATTTTCATCAATTTGATCCTGCTCGAAGTCGTGTTTTAGATCATGGAACTTTAGGATATTTGGGAAGTCCGACCTTTCCGCTTTTTTATCAATCATCACTTCGGCAAGGATTTGATGTCGGATTACATCAATATGATTTATATAAAATAAAAGTGGACGACCTCCGATTTTATAATCTCAAAAGAGCGTATTCTGATTTTTATTTTTCGCAAGGAGGTTCACAAGATGATATTCAATTGAAAGGAAAATTCAGCCGTAATTTTAATAAAAATGTAAATATATCTATAGATTATCATCGTATCAGTCAATATGGTTCCTCAGCTCCTGTTCGGTATTTTTATCAAAACCAACGTGCTCGTCATACCGCATTGGCAGGAGGTCTAACTTTTAAAAATGATGCTAATACTTACCAAGGCTTTTTCGCTTTTTCCAATAATATTCACCAACAAGAAGATAATGGAGGTATTGAATCTGATACTGCTTTTTTGCAAGAGGACAATGGGTTTGCAAGTACTTTGTCTATTCCTGTTTGGTTAGATGATGCCGAAACTCGACACTCGGAACAGGAGATAAGTTATACCCATTATTACAATTATAATCCAATTCAATTTAAGGCCAATAAAAAAAGGAAAGCAGAAGAAAAAGCGAAAGCAAAGGCCGCTGCAGAAGCTGTTGCTGCCCGAGCTGCTAGAATAGATTCATTGTCAAAAATTCCAATTGATTCTACTTCCATTTCAAATTCGGATAGCTTAAAAATTATTAATCCAGTTTTGGACAGTCTAAAAAATGCGCCGACTGATACCCTACAAAATCTACCACTTGATTCATTACAGAAAACAAAAGTAGACTCTGTAACTAATCAAAGACCCACTCCTCCATCTTTTGGGCCACCTCCAAGTTTTGTCGACAGTCCACCCCAAAATTCGCTTCCAAAAGGTCGAACATATACTTTGATGCACCGCCTTGCCTACAAAAAGGGAACTTATCGATTTTCAGATATCTCTGCTTTTGCGGATTCCAGTTATTATAAAAACTTATTACTCGACCTTCGTGGTTTGCGACATTTTGTACAAACTCGAAAGATCGAAAACACTTTCGCCATCAGCACATTTAAACCTCGAAAACCAAGTGCCGATAAAGTCAAACAGCAAAGTGATTTTTTCGAAATCGGCATTCGGCATTCTTTCAATTGGATTGATGAAGAAGCAACGGATTCTACGGTCAATAATTTATTTTTAACGGGTAAATGGAACTTTGCACCTAGCGAACGATTAAAAGTGAAAACCTACGCTCACCTTGGACTGTGGGACAATGCAGGAGACTATCGAGTAAGTGGAGAATTCTTTTTTGATTTAAAAAAGCTAGGTCAATTGCAATTGAGTGGAGTCAATCAATTCTATCGTCCTGAACTTTTACAACAACGTTTTTACATTTCAAGTAGAAATGCTTGGTCTAATGATTTTAAACCTACTTTGGAAACTAATTTAAGTGCAACTTATGCCTTACCAAAATGGGGTTTTCAAGTAAGTGGAAAGTATCATTTATTGAATAATTTCATCTATTTTGATACTGTTGCTACTGCTCAACAGACTGGTGCACCGCTCAGTATTTTCCAATTAATTTTACAACAAAATTTTCAATTCGGAAACTTTAATTGGGACAATGTCATCGTTCTTCAACAAACGACTAATGATGCACTCAACTTACCTAATCTTTTTTCCAAACATAGTTTCTATTATGATGGAAAATGGTTCAAGCGAAAACTTCAGATCAAATTAGGAGTAGATGTAAGAATGAATGATAGTTATTTTGCCAATACATATAATCCGTTGGTTGGGCAATTTATCTTACAAAATACGCAGAAGATAAATTTCTTTCCTGCTGTCGATGCTTCGGCAAGTATCAAAGTCCAACAGTTTAGATTTTTTGTGAAAGCAGAAAATTTAACTCGATTTTTTGCAGATGCGATAGGTTCAATTCAAGCGGACGAACAATATTATCAAGCAGCTCTTTACCCTATTCAGAATAGTCGATTTAGGTTGGGATTGGGATGGAAGTTTGGGAATTAATCAGGTAATCAGGCGAACGGTTTTCAAATAATGGTTTCACATTACGCCTGATTTCCTAATTAACTAATCAGCTGTTACACTAAGTTACAGTTCATAATTTGGAGTTAATTCCTCTTCATGACCTGCGTAGAAATCATTAATAATTTTAATCACTTCTTCAGGGTCATCGGTAATAGGAAGTAGATTCATATCATCAGCGCTAATGTTACCTTCTTGGTGAAGCATGATATTTTCGATCCACTCATTCATTCCAGTCCAAAATTTTGTCCCTACTAAGATTACAGGTACACGAGTGATTTTTTTAGTTTGAATCAATGTCAAAACTTCGAATAATTCATCCATTGTTCCGAATCCACCAGGCATGGCAATAAATGCTTGAGCATATTTTACAAACATTACTTTTCTTACAAAGAAGTATCGATAATTCAAATTTAATTCAGGGTCAATAT
This sequence comes from Saprospiraceae bacterium, assembly GCA_045106765.1. GTDB lineage: Bacteria > Bacteroidota > Bacteroidia > Chitinophagales > Saprospiraceae > CAJQQY01. Next base: position 13,220 of record JBGCFD010000239.1, read on the forward strand.
ATGGATTATGACTTTGCTCAAATGGCAAATCAATATTTAATCCTACTGAAAGGCCACCTGCCTCTTTTGCTCCTTTATTTCCAGCTTCCATGATTCCTGGACCTCCTCCTGTGATGACTCCGAAACCTTCTTTTACCAATCTTGCAGCCATTTCTACCGCCAATTCATAATAGAAAGTTCCAGGTTTTGTTCGAGCTGAGCCAAAAATTGAAACACAAGGATCTACATGATTCATTGTCTCAAATCCTTCGACAAATTCTGAAATTACTTTGAACATCGTCCAAGCATTTTCACCTTTTAGTTTTGTCCATTGTTTCATCGCTTTTTTGGGGTTGTTGTTTTCTTCGTTATTTTCCATATTAGTTATTTTTGTAGGTGGATTTTTCTAATCCAGCGCTACGGTTTTTAAGATTTTAAATTGAAGTTGTTTTAAAATGTCTACTGAAACCGAGCGGAAAGGCTTGTGGTTATTGGCGAAGCTCTTTTTGAGTTTCAACCCCTTTGGGTTGGGACGAAAAAAAGCTAAAGTCCAATAAACATAATGCTTTTTGCGTAGGTCAGCTAGACATTTTAAAACAACTTCATTACCTAAAACTGGATTAGATAATCCAGCTTGATATTTAGTTATTAGCAAAAAAAACCTACCAATTAAAATTGGTAGGTTTCGCTATTTATATAAAAAATTACAAATTTCAAATTATTATAGACTTTATACTGAAATATTTTGTGAAGCATGAAATGATTTTTTTTAGATAATCGAAAAAAAATTTTATTCATAACTTAAGCTATGGAGAAAAATTTTAACGAAGAGTATCTGAAAAAGACCATTTAGCTGCTTGCAAAATATTTCAATATAAAGTCTTTTACTTGTTCTTTTCTCTTCAAACTTTTTCTGTCATAAAACTATCGTATTCTTTTTTCACAAATTTAACTAAATCATCTATATCTCTATATTGTGAAAATAGATCTTGAAGTATTTGACTTTTCGAAGTTACACTTGATGGGATAACGAAACTTGCCACATCATCTGGAGTAATTACTTCTCCACTTAAAATGATTAATCGCTCAATTACATTGCGAAGTTCCCGAATATTTCCAGTCCAATTTACTTCTTGAAGTGCCGTTAATGCTAAAGGTTCAATTTTTTTAGGAGCAACTCCATATTCTGTACAAATTGATTCGATAAAATAATTTGCTAATAATGGAATATCACCTCTTCGATCATTAAGTGTTGGTACTTTAATAATAATCACCGCTAATCGATGATACAAATCTTCTCTAAAATTTTTAGCATTTATCTCATCTCTCAAATCTTTGTTCGTAGCGGCAACAACTCGAACATCAACAGAGATTTCTTTATCTCCACCAACTCTTACAATTTTGCTTTCTTGCAAGGCTCTCAAAACTTTTGCTTGAGCAGAAAGACTCATATCTCCTATTTCATCCAAGAAAATGGTACCTCCATTGGCTTGCTCAAATTTTCCGATTTTTTGTTTGTATGCGCCGGTGAATGATCCTTTTTCATGACCAAACAATTCACTTTCAATCAGTTCAGAAGGAATTGCTGCACAATTCACTTCGACGATTGGCCCATCTGCACGTCCACTTTTGGCATGCAACCATCTTGCTACCAATTCTTTTCCAGTTCCATTAGATCCATTAATCAAAACTCTAGCATCTGTTGGAGCAACTCTATCAATAGTTTCTTTGATTTTCAAAATTGGCTCTGACTCGCCAATGATTGCTTGACTTTTAACTTTACTAACTCTTCGTTTCAATACTTTGTTATCAGTAATCAAACTTGATTTATCCATCGCATTCCGAACAGTAATCAAAAGCCTATTCAAATCTGGCGGTTTTGAAATAAAATCAAATGCACCTTTTTTTACAGCATCCACAGCTGTATCAATATTTGCATGACCAGAAATCATAATTACTGGAGTATCACTTGAGATTGTTTGTACACGCTCAAGAGCTTCCATCCCATCCATTTTTGGCATTTTAATATCCATAATGACCACGTCATACTTGGATTTTTTTAATTTACCTAAACATTGGATGCCATCTATTGCCTCATCCACATCATACTTTTCAAATTCAAGAATTTCTCTTAAAGTATTTCGGATACTAGCCTCATCATCTACAATCAGAATTTTTGCCATTAGATTAATTTTAACAGGTTGGTTATAAACTTTTGAAAATTGTATAAATTTTATCACAAATATTAACGGAAGAACACTTATAATAGTTACTTACTTTTAAAGATAAATATTATTTTTTTTCTAGATAAAAAAATGAAAATAATTTTCTGTTCAACTTTATTCTTTTTGAGACATTTTCTCACCTATTTTTTCCACCTATTTCCACCTTCTTTTTCTAAAATTCAACTTAAAAATTAAAGTATTTTTTTTTGACCCCATCAATCCTATTAATTTTCCCTCAAAATAATTACCTTTGCGGGTCATTTTAAAAAAAGAGAAATATTCATGAGGACAAAACTGTCGCAATTTAACTTCGAATTACCACCTAAATTGGTAGCAAAATATCCAACCGAAAACCGAGATGAATCTCGATTAATGGTTGTTCACAAAGATACAGGATTAATTGAGCACAAGATGTTCAAAGAAGTTTTGGAATATTTTGACGATGGAGATACTTTCATTCATAACGATACTAAAGTTTTCCCTGCTAGACTCTATGGTTGCAAGGAAAAAACAGGAGCTAAAATTGAGGTCTTTCTTTTAAGAGAACTTAATCATGAAGCTCGACTTTGGGACGTTTTGGTTGATCCAGCTCGAAAGATTAGAGTAGGTAATAAATTATACTTCAACGATAAAGATGATGAAAACGAAGTCTTGATTGCGGAAGTCGTGGATAATACTACTTCTCGTGGTCGAACTATTCGATTTTTATTTGAAGGAACGGATGATGAATTTCAAGAAAAATTGGAAGAATTAGGAAATACTCCTCTTCCAAAATATTTGGAACGACCTGTCGAAGACCTCGATCGAGAAAGATACCAAACAGTTTATGCTAAAAATATGGGTGCCGTTGCTGCCCCAACTGCAGGTTTGCACTTCAGCGAAGAGTTACTCAAAAGGTTGGAATTAAAAGGAATTGATCCTGCCTATGTTACACTCCACGTTGGTTTGGGAACTTTCAGAAGTATTGATGTAGAAGATCTTTCTAAGCATAAAATGGATGCAGAATATTTCAAAATTGATGCAGAAACTGCAGAAATAGTGAACAAGGCTACTGCCAATAAAAAACGAGTTTGCGCAGTTGGAACAACTTCCATGCGAACAATCGAATCAGCAGTTTCTGCTGAGTCTACTTTAAAAGCTGCAGAAGGTTGGACCAACAAATTCATCTATCCTCCCTACCAATTTAGCATTGCGGATAGTATGATTACCAATTTCCATTTGCCAAAATCTAGTTTACTGATTATGGTTTCTGCATTCGGTGGAGCAGATTTAATCAAAGAAGCTTACGCTCAAGCAATCAAAAAGAAATATCGTTTCTTTAGTTATGGAGATGCGATGTTGATCATTTGAAAAAATATATTTTACGATATAAAAAAGTGTTAGTGCAATCGGTACTAGCACTTTTTTTTTGCCTTGCGGCTAAATATGAATGATATAAATAATATTACGGAACATTATCCTCTCTTTGATGAAGCGAAATATATTCAAACTCCACTCTCATAATTAGTTGATTCCTCTTTGTTACTTCAACTTAGGAATATCATTAGAAATAAAAGTAAAAAGAATGCCCCCAAATTATTACATCTTTTACTCGATCTGCTTTCGATATAAAAATGATAAAGATTACTTTGGCAGAAATAAACCAATGATTGGAAATAAATTATTTCACTATCCTTAATTCCGATGGTGAGGATCGATCAGCGCTTTTTTCTTATTTAGTAAATGAGTTACTTCACCTTCCAATGATCGTCATAGCTTACGATGACCACCTAACAATAGTTGTTGCAACCACAAGATCTATTGGAAAACCAATTTGCTTTGAAAATAGAAAATACTTTATTTATGACCCAACTGAACCATATAACTCTAAAAAAATTGGAGATGCCCCAATTGGTTATAAATATAGTTCATTTGAAATTTTAAAAACTAATTAATCATTATTTCCATAACTATCTATTAATCAGATTGTTACACATAAAATATCATTATTTTAATTGGAAGTTTAAATTTTAGGATGGTCTGATTTTTGAATTGTCAAAACATAATTAAAAAGTATTGCTATAATAATTTTTGTTTATTACATTTGTGGCAAAATCAAGTAATATTTTCTTTTTTGATTCTTTGAAAAATCTTGTGTTTATAAGTCAAGTTAAAATTATCAAAGAACATCTTTTTTTAGAAAACATTTTTTCATCATAATATTTCATAATCGTAATATGTATTGGACATTAGAATTAGCACATCATCTCGAAGAAGGTCCTTGGCCAGCAACCCGTGATGAATTAATCGATTACGCTATCCGTTCGGGTGCGCCTCTTGAAGTAATTGAAAATCTCCAAGCAATGGAAGACGAAGGAGAGATTTACGAAAACATGGAAGATATTTGGCCTGACTACCCCCGAAAAGATGATTTTCTTTTCAACGAGGACGAGTATTAATCTTCTATCTACTTTATTTAAAAGATCTAATTATTTTTTAGTCAATTAATCTTAAATTAAGATTTGTTGATTTCTACTTAATATTTCAAAAAAAAGTTTTATGCTCGATGAGTGTAAAACTTTTTTTATCGCCTTCTATTATCAAGGAATACAATTTTCAGAATTCACTTCAAGACTAAAGCATTTCTCTCCATAGATACTTTATCCTTTCATTATTTTGAATCAGAATATCAACCCATCCTAAATAAGGAGTTGGTCATATCAACTTTTGTCACGTTCCTTAAAAGGTAATGATCAAAAAATAACTTTCAAAAGTTCAGTTGAATCAAAAAATATTACGATTATTCGTAACCTATTCTGCCTTATTTCGGTAAAACATAGACCTATTTTTCATTAATTAAACACTCTATTTTACTTCAAATTTGAGTATTCTTTTTTTGAAAAAAAACAAAAACACACGTCACATTTTATTCAGTATTTTACTTTAATCCATATTATCTATTTTGATAAAAATAATTCTTTTGATAAAAAAGAAACAAGCAACAATATTAAATTATAAATATTGAACACTTGTATTTTATTTACTATCAGAGAGTAATAAATTATTCTATACTTTAAGTATAGATTCAAGCCTTTTCCCCAGTTTTTTACAAAAATTAACTTTTATAAAAAAAGGCACAAAATTTGAACATCTGTGACATAAAAGTTACTAATTTTACCAAAAAACATATTAATTTTAGGGATAGCATAAATAAGAATACTTTACATGAAAAATCTGATAGAAATCTCCAAGATTGTTACAAAGAAGAAGGTTAGAAAAATTGAAATTTTTGATGACCATTCCCTAAAACATAAAAACAGTAAATTCAATGAATTTTATGAAGCCTTGATGGCTAATAAATTTAAGAACGATAGAGATGCTGCTTCTTTCCTTTATGATTGTAGTCCAACTGATGATAAATATCGGCAACTCAAATCACGGTTTAGAAAGCGATTATTAAATACTCTTTTCTTTCTAGATGTAAATCTTCCTGCTACTTCTAATTATGATCGAGCTTATTATTCTTGTAACAAAGATTGGACATTAGTAAAAATATTATTGTCAAATGAAGCGATTCATACAGCCTCTGCTTTGGCTAGACAAATTTTGACGACTGGTTTAAAATTTAAATTTGCAGATGTAATCGTCAACTGTGCTCGAATTTTACGTAGATATGCTGCTCAAATGGGTGATGATAAAAATTATGAAATCTACGACCAACACAGTAAGCAATTTCAAAATGTGTTAGATGCTGAAATCCGTTCGGAGGAATTATATCAACGAGTGATTATGAATTATCACAAACCAGTAGGCAAAGCATCTGACTTGGAAGAAAGAATTGGCACTTATTGTGATGCTTTGGTGGGACTTTCTGAAGTTTATGATTCACCGATTGTCATTTATAATATGTATTTAGTGTGGGCATATCGATATGAAATGTTGCGAGACTTTGATGCGATGCTCGAGGTTTGTAACAAAGCTGAAAAGTACATTGAAGATAATCCAGCCTTCTACCAAGACGATAAATTGGCGACTTTCCAAATGAAAAAGATGTCAGCTTATCTTCATTTGAGAGATTGGAAAAATGGAAAAATCAATGCAGAAAAATGTCTTCAATCCTTTCCAAAAGGAAGTGCGACTTGGTTTAGCTTTATGGAATATTACCTTCTATTGGCAATTCATACCGAGAATTATATTAATGCATTAGCCATTTTTAATGATGCATCGAATCTTTCTAAGTTCAAAAAACTCCCAGCACGTACTCGTGAAAAATGGAAAATTTATGATATTTTCTTGAACTATATAATCGAAAGCCAAGGAGGTTCTAATCCAGTATTGTTGACGCAAAGACGTAAGAATTTCAGAGTGTCTCGCTTTATCAATGATCCAGTTTTATATCCAAAAGATCAACGGATATTTACTGTTTTGATGGTAATTGCTCAAATGTTATTTTTGATTGAAAAGAAAAGTTATAATAATGCGGCAGAGCGAATTGACCGATTGAAAAGTTATGCGAATCGTCAATTGAAAAAAGAAGAATATTTTAGAACGATTCAATTTATCCGTTTGCTTCAACAATTAGTGAAAGCTGATTTCCAAATTGAAAACTTAAGCAATGTCGATAAATATTATAATCGCTTAATTGAAGAACCATTTTTCTATCGAGGTTTAATCTCAGAGTTAGAAGTTTTACCTTATGAAAAATTATGGAATATGGTTTTGGCAAGACTTTAAAGGGTAAGGAAATAAATCTTTTCCCAAAATGAATAAAAAAGACTTACTCCAAAACACTATCGGGTAAGTCTTTTTTTTGGAAAAAAATAGATAGTAAATATTAAATTTGTGTGATAAAATAAAACTTCATCTTTTTATTGTTTTGGAAAAAAGAAAAATTGAAT
>JBGCFD010000240.1:0-8434 GCA_045106765.1 Saprospiraceae bacterium
TGATTATTGGACTTCAGCTTTTTTTCGTCCCAACCCAAAGGGGTTGAAACTCAAAAAGAGCTTCGCCAATAATCACAAGCCTTTCCGCTCGGTTTCAGCAGACATTTTAAAACAACTTCTATGAATAACAAAAAAATATCCTCTATGAAAAATGGTTTAATTCTGATTTTTATGTTTTTTTTTTCTATTCTTTTTTCTCAAAATCCAATTGAAGTTGGATTAAAAAAATACAAAGATTTCCAGATTCCTGAAAAGGTCTTTATTCATACAGATAAAGATATTTATGCGGTTGGCGAAACTATATGGCTGGCTGCCTATTTGGTTGATGGTCAAACACATCTTCCTGGTACGGTAACTAAGACTATCAAAGTAGAACTTCGAAATGACCAAGGAGAGATGGTTTTAAACCAAATTTTATTTTCTGATAAAGGTCATTCAGCTGGAGACTTTCTTATTCCAACAAATATTTCGTCCGGTGATTATCAAGTGGTTGGTTACACTAATTTTCAACTTAATGGTGGAACTGATTTTTTGTTTAGAAAAAATATTCAAATTATTGATGGAATTCAAGAAAGGGGAAATTCAATTAAAACGTTACGAACTAAATCAAATGCTGGGTTGACTTTTTCAGGAAGCAAATCAAAATTTAACATTCGTTTTTTTCCAGAAGGAGGAGATTGTGTTTCAGGGATTCCTTGTCGAATGGCGTTTGTAATTGAAAACGATTTAAAAGAACCACAATCCACAACTGGTTTTTTAGTTAATCAAAAAGGGGAAAAAATAATTGAAATTTCTTCCAATGAATTTGGTATCGGTAGATTAAAATATCTTCCTAAAGTGAAGGAGCAATTCTGGGTTGAATTGTCCAATACGAATGAAAGAATTGAATTACCGCAGCCTATTGCAAAAGGCTATCATTTGAATATAAAACAAGAAAAAGAATCTATTAAAATTTTTGCAAAAACTAATCTTCCCAACGGAATAAATAATACTCGAGTTGTTTTACATCTTCGAGGGATGCTTTTATTGGATGAAAAAATAAATAGTAAGGATTCATTTATTTGGTTAAAAGTTGCAAAAGAATCCCTGAAGCCAGGGGTTATAGTTTGCACTCTTTTTGATGAACAAGATTCACCGGTGGCAGAACGTCTATTTTTTATTTCCCCTGAGAGAGATAATTTACAATTAGAAATTTCACTTGAAAAGGAGAATCTAGAAACTCGGCAAGAAGCTAGTTTAAAGTTTCAAACTTCATCAAAATCAATCTCACCCGAAAAATTAGATAGTAGTAGAATAAGTGTGAGTATAATTCCAAGTCTTGTCAATTCACCAATTCAATCTGGAGATATTAGAACATGGTTGTTGTTGAATAGTGATATAAATTTACGAACTCCTTTTGCTACGGACTTAATTTTTGGAAAAGAAAAACAAACTCAAATAGAAATAATTGATGATTTTATGATGACCAGAGGGTGGAGACGCTTTCGTTGGAAAAGTGTTTTAAATGAAGAAAAATTTAATTTAAAATATGAAGTGGAAGAAGGAATTTTTGTTCGAGGCCGAATGGGCGTTTATGAAAAACCGAAGAAAGCACGACCTGGGAAAATTTTCTTTACTCAACCTGAGACGGCACTTTCTGAAGAAGCGATGACAGATGAAAATGGTTATTTTGAATTTGGACCATATGGCTTTTTCAATAAACTTGAATTTTATATTGAGGGACGGTACAAGGCAGGAAGGCGGAATCGATTAAATCCCAAAATTACTCGGGATAATAATTCTTATGTGTTTTTAGAGCTATTAGAAAATGTTGAACCTAAAATTCCACTCATTCCAAATTATCAAAAAAATAAAATTAAAGAGGAGACGATCGTAGCCTACAAAGCATTAAGTGAGAATAAACTTACCATAGCTCAAAGTTATGATTCTATGTCTATTTTATTGGATGAGGTAGAAGTGAAAACTCGGCGAATATCAATTGAGGAAGAAAAAAGAAATAAAAGAACTGCTTTGTATCAAACTCCAAGTCATCGGCTTGTGGTGGATGATTTGCCTGGGAATAGGATGGCTCGATCTGTTTTTGACCTTCTGCGTAGGATTCCTGGGATAACGGTGAGTGGGTTTGGATTGCAACAGAGTGCTAGAATTAGAGGAATTGGATCTTTAGGAGGTTCGATATCTCCAGTTTATTTTTTGGATGATATGCCAGTTGATGAAGAATTTATTCGAGGTTTATCAGTTGACAATGTTGAATTTATTGATGTTTTAAAAACTGGGAAAGCATCAATTTTAGGTTCTAGAGCAGCGAATGGTGCTATTCTTATTTATACCAAAATTGGTTCTTCAATAAATAATAAACCAATTACAGGATTACTAAAAGTTGGGATAGAAGGTTTTTATAAGGCTAGGGAATTTTCGATTTTTGATGCTCAAGAATCTGGAAATCAAAATAGACCAGATATTAGAACAACAATTCATTGGAATCCAAATTTGCGAACTAACTCTGAAGGAATAGCGGTGGAAAATTTTATTACTTCTGATCAGATTGGAAAGTTTATTATTATCGCTCAAGGTTTACGAGGAGATGGAAAGCCATTATTCGGAACAAAGGAATTTACTGTGGAATAATAATTTTTCTATTTTTATCGAAAATAAAACGAGTACTAATTTATACAATAATTAGTACTCGTTTTTTATTTTGGAATATAAAATCCTAGTTATGGATTTTTCTTTCGATTCAATCTTTCACAAATAATTTGAACGCCAAGTGATTTTCCTTTTTCATTAATTACTTTTAATTTTTCAAATAATAAATTATCTAATTTTAAAAGTTGATTGTCTAGTTCAATTGTAAGTTCTTCTCGAACTTGTTCAGCCTGATCGGTTGGAGGAAAATCTCCACGTTGTTGATCTGCTAATAAAAATGCAAGTCGATTATTTACACGGATACCATAATTTAATGGATCTTGTCGACTTTCATTGCTTGTCATGTGAATGTTGTTTTCGATGATAGACATCTCTTTTTCTAAGTTAGATAAAAGTCCGAGCACTTCATTGTATTCCTTTTTTCCATCTAATTTATTTTGAAAATATTCCACATCGTCTCTTACGCTTTTGATGTCAGTCATTGCTTGATGTGCTTCACTTACTTTATTTCGGACCTGCAATAAAAAACTTAATTGATTGCGATAATCTTCATCCGTATTTTTTAAACGAGGGTCTTTGGCGATGGTAAAAGGTTTCGTTTCCGATTTTTCATCTACGGTAAGAGTAGCAGAATAGTCTCCTGGAATTGCTTTGGGACCACGGTTAGGAGAGGAATATAAAACCATCCCATCAAATTCTTCAAACCCTGGATATCTCATGTCCCAAACAAATCTGTTATTGTCATTTTTAACTTTAAGTCTTTGTTTTTTATCCTTTGAGTAAGAGGAAAAAGTTTGTATGATTTTGCCATTAGAATCCTTAATTTCTAGTTTAACTTTTTTCTTTTCTTTTTTCCCGTTCTCCATTTTTTCAAACTCTTTTATAAAAAAATTAAACAAGACTCCGTTGGGATGATTTTGTCCGACCTTATTATAATTTGGACTTCCCCAACTTCTAGATTGAGCCATTCGATAAGCTGGCTTAGGATCAAAAAGGTGATGAGATTTAGAAATAATTTTTTTATTCAACTGTTGTAGTGGTCCCAAATCATCGATCATCCAAAAACTTCGACCATGTGTTGCTGCAATCAAAGTATTGTCTCGAATATGTAAATCTCGAATGGAAACGATTGGCAAATTTAATTGGAATGGTTGCCAATTAGCTCCATCGTCAAATGAAAGATACATGCCCCATTCTGTTCCAGCGTAAAGTAATCCTTTTCTAACAGGGTCTACACGTATGGCACGAGTGTAATGATTTTCTGGAATTCCATTGGTGATTTTTGTCCATGTTTTTCCATAGTCAGTTGTCTTGAATAAGTAGGGAGTGTAGTCTCCAAATTTGTAAGAGGTAGCCGCAAGATATGCTCCTCCTTTTTGATGAGGATCAACATCAATGCAGTTCATCATATTAAATTTTGGAGAGTTTTCGGGAGTTACATTTTCCCAATTTTTTCCTCCATCACGAGTTACGTGAACAAGACCATCATCGCTGCCCGTCCAAATGACCCCTTCTTCTTGAGGAGATTCTGCCATGGCAAAAATGTTAGCATAATGTTCAGCACCTGTATTATCTTGAGTAATTAGCCCACCGGAAGATTTTATAGTTTCGGGGTCATTTCTAGTCAGGTCAGGACTAATGACTTGCCATGATTGCCCTTCGTTAGTGGTAGCATGTAAGTAGTTTGAACCAGCATATAATTTCTTTGGATTATGAGGAGAAAACATAATTGGATAGTTCCAATTGAATCGATATTTCATCACTTCAGCACCTGAACCTGCAGGATTAAATGGCCAGACATTTGTTGATCGAATCTGCCCATTCGAGTGATCTTTTCGCATCATGTAGCCTTTGAAAGTTCCACCATAAACGATATCTGGATTGGTTGGGTCAGGTGCTAAGTGAGCACTTTCCCCACCCGCAGTTGATTCCCAATCTTGTTCTGTAATTGAACTATTTGCCGAGCGATGAGAAATTCGAATGGCGGAATTATCTTGTTGTGCTCCATAGATTCTGAAAGGAAAAAAGTTATCGGTGGTAACTCTATAAAATTGAGAAGTTGGTTGATTGTGGTAAGTAGTCCAATTTTCTCCTGCATCAAAACTAACTTGTCCACCTCCATCATCTGCAATTGCCATGCGTTGATTATTATTTGGGGAAATCCAAAGATCATGATGATCACCGTGAGGTGTTCCGATTCTTTCAAATGTTTTTCCGCCATCATTTGACCGCCAAAAACCTACGTTCAAAACATAAACACGATCTACATTTTTGGAGTCTGCATAAATTCTTGAATAGTACCAAGCTCGTTGTCTAAGAGAACGATTACTACTAGTTTTTTTCCAAGTCATGCCTCCATCATCTGAACGAAATACACCTCCATCTTTTGCTTCGATAATTGTCCAAAGCCGATCTGAATTCAATGGAGAAACGGTCACTCCAATAATTCCAAGTACTCCTTTTGGGAGTCCAGGTTTATTGGTTAATTTTTCCCAATTGTCCCCTCCATCTGTACTTTTCCAAAGATGACTATCTGGTCCACCGCTATCCATGCGATATCCATTACGTTTTATTTGCCAAGTAGAAGCATAAATAATTCTAGGATTGTTGGGATCTAAAATTACATCAACTGCTCCAGCTTTATCACTTACATATAGAATTTTTTCCCAAGTTGTCCCTCCATCTTTTGAGCGATACAATCCACGCTCTTCATTCGGGATCCAAAGATTTCCCATTGCTGCTACATATAATATATCAGGGTTCGTTGGATGAACTCGCATCCTTCCAATATGTTCAGATTTTTTTAGACCAATTGATTGCCAAGTATCGCCTGCATCGGTAGATCGCCAAAGTCCTTTTCCAGAAGAAACATTTCCTCGAACTGTTTGCTCACCTTCCCCAACATAAATTACATTAGGGTCACTTTCTGACACTACAACTGCTCCAATTGATCCTCCAAAATATCCATCAGAAATACAGTTCCAAGTATTACCTCCGTCTTTAGTTTTCCAAACACCTCCTCCTGCAGTTCCAATATAATATAAGTTAGGGTTGTCAGCTACACCTGCAACTGTTCCAGCCCTACCTCCTCGAAAAGGCCCTAATAAACGCCACTCCATTGTGTTATAATAAAATTCATCATAGGAGTTTGGAGCGGGTTTTTTATTTTTTTGAGCAAAATTTTGAAAAGGGAGAGAGAGGGTAAAAAATAGTATTATTGAAAAAGTGAAATAATGTTTTTTGGAAGTAAAAAGTTTGGTTTGGTTTTTCATAATAGTGGTTTTGTTAGTTTGTTTTATTTTTAAAATAAGGAAGTCCCATTGATTGTTTTGTATAATTAGTATTTGTCTCAATGGCATCTACGAAATCAAGAAAACCTAGAGTATGTTGATGAAGGTTAATCGTTTGATTATTACCTTTGATTTTTAGTAATAGACTTACTTTGCCAAATGAAATTAAATCTATTTCATTCCATTTTATAGTTTTTATTTTTCCAAGCATATCTGTGTGTTTCATCTGTTGGTTATTGAAGATTAATTTTACATTTATTCCAAATAAAAATAATGGCAATCCAAATGCTGAAAGCATAAGAAAGAATATAATAACAGCTAATGTTTCATCATTTTCATGGAAAAATAAACCGAATATTAAAATGCCAAAACTTGCTATAGTCGTTAATGCTCCTATGACTGCATAAATCAATGATGTTCGAAGTATTGGATTTCCATTTATATCTTTTTTGGGTTTCTCTTTCGAAGAAATGTAAATCAAAATGAGAAATAATAAAAAACTAAGTGGTCCTAAGATAGAGTAATAATCCATAGATGTAGTTTTATTGAAAAGACTAATTAATCATAAAAATCTAAATTAAAAATTCCTTGATTGATATTTCATTTTTTTAGAAAAAATTATATCAGTAGTTTTATTTAAATGTTGTGGGTTGTTAAATTAATTTTGATTAGTACAACTAACTTTTGTTTCATTATTCTTATATTTAATAAAATGATTATTTTAAAACCTTAAAAAATTTATAATGAAACATAATATACTTCTTTCTTTATTCTTCATTTTATTCATTTTTCAATCAAATGGGCAAGGCATTTTTGATGCTTCAATTCACACAGCTATAGAATTTGGAAGTGTGAATTCTCCTTTCGCAGAAGGACCTCAGGAAATCATTGATCAAAATTCGATGACTAAATTTTTAGATTTTTTTGCTGCTGATGGGATGGGATTTGAAGTGGATATGCTTGGTGTAACTTCTGTGGTGAATACAATTCAAATTGTTACCGCTAATGATGCTCCAGAAAGAGATCCTACAACCTATGAAATTTTTGGATCGACAGATGGAACAAATTATACAACTATTGTCACAGGTGAAATTCCTTGTGTAGCAGAAAGATTTTTACCAAGGTATTTTGGATTTCCAAATACTATTGCTTATTCATTTTATCGAGTGAATTTTACAGGTGTATGTGGAACTTCGGATATTATTCAAGTTGCAGATGTACAGTTATATCCGACTATTGGAAATGCTCCAACTATCGGTTGTGCTGCTGATGTGATAACTGGTAGTTCAGCTGGCGAATGTGGGGGAGTGGTCGAGTATGATATTACGGCTACTGATGTTGAAGATGGAATGTTGACCCCAACTATAACTTCAGGTTTTGAGTCTGGAAGTGTTTTTCCAATTGGAACATCGTCAATAGTTTTTTCTGTGACAGATTCAGATAACAATACGGTGAGTTGTGATTTTACTATTACTATTTCTGATACAGAAAGTCCAACTACAACATGTCCAGATGATATCACCGTAGCTCTGGCAGATCCAAATGATATGACTGCGGTTGTTGAATTTGATTTAGGAATTATGGATAATTGTTCTCCTATTAATCCCTTGGATGGGTATGTTGCTTTGGGAAGTATTGAAGGAAAAGCATACTATCTTTCTGATTCAGTTTTCACAGCGCAAGAAGCTTTTGATGATGCAGTACTTCAAGGTGGTATGGTAGGAAGTATTAGAAGTGCGGAGGATAATGAATTTTTGTTAGATGCGATCTTAAGAAATAATAATGGTGTGGGTGATGTGTTGATTGGTTTAAATGATGTTGAATTTGAAGGATTGTTTGTATGGGATGATGACGAATTTCCTTATTATGATAATTGGAATATAGGTGAACCAAACAATGCAGGTGTTGGTGGAGTTTCTGAAAATTATACGATTATTCTAACTAGTGGATTATGGAATGATGTGGATTCTATTCAGGAACGGAGGTATTTATTAGAGGTAGATTATGAACCAATCCAAATTCAAGGATTAAGTTCAGGAAGTGGATTTCCGATCGGTACGACGACCAACTCTTTTGAAATTTGGGATGCTGCTGGAAATATGACTCTTTGCGAGTTTGATATTACCGTTGATGATGAAGTTAGTGTTGAGGATCAAGAATTATTCAACGGGATTTCTATTTCTCCAAATCCTTCAACAGATATTATGGTCATCCACAATAAATCAAATATTAATTTAGAAAATGCTATTATTTATGATTTGCAGGGGAAAATGATTTATTCGATTAATTTTCAATCAGCTAAAAAATATCATTCATTGGATTTAACTGATTGGAATTCAGGAATTTATTTGATGAGAATAAAAGGAGAGAAGGGAGTTGTGACGAAAAAATTGATTAAACTATAATTTATCTTTTTCGAAATTATAATACTTGGGTTTGAAGAAAGTGGAATAAAATATTAATAGCCTCAAATTTAAATTTGGGGCTATTAAGTAGTC
>JBGCFD010000241.1:0-47990 GCA_045106765.1 Saprospiraceae bacterium
TTTCAAGCATTTTTAAAGCTTCTTTTTTATCACCTTTTGCAGCGTAGTAACAACTTAAATTTCTATAAACCCAGCTATTGTCGGGTTTAAGTTCTTTAGACCGTATTATTAATTTAAAGCCTTCCTCTAAATCATTTATTGATAATAATTCATATCCTAAATTGTTAAGAGAGAATGCAAAATGTTGGATAGATTCCTGAGGAAACAACTTGTAAAAAGACTCCCACCCTATTTCTATATCAATAATTAATTCTTTAGCTTTTTTAATTTCATTTGATTGAAAATATAGTTGACACAAGCCTTCTTTTGTGTATAATAATCTATCAAGACAAGAAGAGGGCGTTTTTATAGCATATGGCTCAAAGATTTCAATACATGTTTTTAGAATCTCTTTCCCTTTCTCAAAATCTTCTAAATCTCGATAACAGTAACCTAATATTTGATAAATTAAAGCATGATTAAAATAATATTCTTTAGGTGATTTCAAATATAATGGTTCCGAAGTATTCATTGCTTCATTTAATACTAGGATTCCTTCTTCATAGCGTCTTAAAAGATGAAGTGTCCATCCATAATCTAACTTAGTTAATATAGCAAGAGGGCTATACTTATCGCTGTCATATTCTAATAAAGCATTTAAAATGTCATTAGCTAAAGAATAAGTAGTCTCTGCTAAATCGTAACGATCTTTAAGATTATATCCCTTAGCAAGCCATATTGTAGAATTTAGCTTCTCGTAATATATATCTGATGTAAGGTAATTTACAGAAATACTGTCACCCGTCACACCTAACATTTCTTGTTCCTTCAAAAAATGTAAGTATTCATCATAATATTTTATTGCTTTAGTGCTGGCTTCCATAGATTTACCTACCTCTCTTCGTGCTAAATATAAATCTGCTAAACCAGCTTGAACCTCCGCTAATGAAAGATTAAATTGTAGTTTTGATAATTGATTATAGAAATTTAAACTATCGTTTATTGTAAGCTCTTCCTTATATTCCTCTTCGTTAATCCTTTCAATTTCTTCAAGTGAATTTCTGGCTCCATTAAAATCCCTACTTTGAACTTGTTGTCTAGATAAGTATTTTAAAATATATGACTTATAATAAACATCATCAACTTCATATAATACTTTCTCTAAAATTTGTATTGACTTTTCAGGTTCATTTATTCTTCCAAAAAATTGAGCAACTTCAATTAAATTTTCCACATTAGTAGAATCTTCCATTGCTGCTTTAATAAAGTAATGTTCGGCTTGGTCATAATCATTGGTAGATAAATAGAATCTACCCTTAATCAAGAAGTTTTCAATGCTTTGTTTTAATCCTAATTCACCATTAGCAGTTATCTCTTTTCCACGTTTTATTTCAGCTCTAGCTTTCTCAATATCAGCTTCAATTACTTCATCGTTTAATACTTCAAAAGCTTCATTTACATTTCCTGATTTAAATTTTTCAAAAGCATCCTGAGCCATTTTTGAAGCACTATCAAAATCAGTGTCGGCAATTAACTTTGCAGCTTCTTTGGCTTTTTGATCTAGGATTTGATTCTGTTTTTTTAGTTCATCAATACGTAGATTTAATTTATCTCTTTCTATACTTGAAATCGAGCTTTCTTCCAAGGTGTTTTTAATTTTACCAATCTCTTTTTTAAGTTCATTTACTCCATTATTCTCATTTATTAATTGATAATACTTTAATCTTTCTTTTAGTCGATCTCCTTTTTTTGTCATTCTTATCACAAGAAGATCATTAGGATCTTTTCTTATAATACAATTTTCTAATTCTTCTTCATTTATCACTTCATACCCCTCTTTTTCAGCAACAAGATGTACACGCATACCTGCTACAAGTTCATCGAATTCAATAGTGAATTCTCCATGTTCACCAGAAAATTTTTCTCCCTCTCTAAAAACAGCTTTAACACTTACCTGATCTAAAGGCTTAGAACCACTATTTTGAAGCTTGACTAATCCTTTTAATATGTTATTTTCTTTTTTTGCTTGCTGAGAAAATCCAATGTTAGAAATGAGTAGGATAAAAAAAATAAGACCAATCTGTTTCATGAATTTATTATTTTTTAAGTTCATTTAGTCTATATTCTTGAGCTGTTTTACGAGGGAAATAATCGGTGTTTTTTACATTATATCCTTCTTTTTCAATTCGGAGTAAATGTCTCTCTTTTACCTGATCTTCATTTAATTCGAAATAGAACTTCCCAAGGCTATCTGTCGAAGTGGCATACTCATTATCGATTAATACATGAGCATTAGTGAGTAGTTTATCTCCACGTCTATTTTTTATTATTCCTTTAATCTGTTTAAGGTATTTACTTCTTTCTACAATTAAAGTGATGGGGGCTCCTGTAAAGACAAAAATGTTTTTATTGTCTTTGATTTCCCAACCTTTTGCATTAAGTCCTATTAGTATAGTATCATTGATATTATTGGAAGTTATATCTGAAAAATTAGTTTTTCCATTATTTCCAATAATTGAATTAAGAGATCTATTACCTATAGGAATATTTAATTCACCTTCGTTTTCCAAAACTACATTTCCATTTATATCTTTTACAAATATATTTAATCTTTTTTCCGAAGAGGATTGTGGAATAATGTTTATATAGTTCAAAATTTCTGCTATACTTCCTAGCATTCCCACTACTAGGGCAACTAGAGAAATGTATTTCCAAAGTATTGGCTGAGGTTTACTTTTTTCAGATATGGATTTTTCTTTGGGAAAAGGTTGGTTGGCGGGATAATTAATCAATTCAATTAAACTATGTACTATTTGGTTTTCAGTTAGGTTTTCATTTTCGAAAGATAAAATACCTAACCGCTTTTGCTTTTTTAGTCGTACATATCTGTGTTGAATACTTCGAATTTCTTGTTTGCGATTATCGTCCAAATCTAGTTTTAAAAGTTCTTGAATAACTTCTTTAATATTGGCAACACTAATATTGTTCAATAAGGATTCTTTTTCTGCGATTTCCATAAGAGTTTCATTTCGTATCAGCTACATATGTACATATGATACCATATAATTCCCTTCCTTAATTATAATTAGGTTAGTAGATTAATTAAATCAATGTTAATCTATTAGATATGATTTGTTTATTTTTGATGATTTGTATTAATCATCCATTGTAGAACAGTTTGTAAGTTTTCTCAATAAGTTCTATATGCAATATAAGATTTATTTTTTATTAATTAAAATTAGAAGACCTCGACTTGCATGTACTATTTCAGAAATCTTAGATTCCCAACCTAACACTTCCCCTTCATCCAAGCCTTCTCCTTCCTATCCAAAAATGGACTCAACTTTCCAAAAACCTCCCGATGATAATCCTCCAACCACTTCACTTCCCGCTTCGTCAACATCGGATAATCAATCAAATTTTTATCAATTGGAAATAATGTAACCGTCTCAAATTTTAAAAATTGACCATAGCCAGTTTTTTCCGCTTCCACCGCTAAAATCAAATTTTCAATTCGAATTCCGTACTCTCCAGCTTTATAAAAACCAGGTTCATTCGAAGTCAACATTCCAGCTTCGAGCACCGTCGCAGCTTTGGCAGTAATTCCAGAACCAATTGATTGTGGCCCTTCATGCACATTTAGAAAAAAACCAACTCCATGACCAGTTCCATGACCATAATTCAAACCATCTTGCCACAGGTGTTGTCGAGCTAAAATCTCCACTTGATTACCCCGAGTTCCTTTTGGAAATTTTAATTCCGCCAAACCAATATGACCTTTTAAAACAGAAGTGAAATTTCGTTTTTGTTCCTTGGTCGGTTTTCCCAAAGCAACTGTTCGAGTAATATCAGTCGTTCCATCTTCATATTGTCCACCAGAATCTAGTAATAGAATTCCCTCCTTTTTTATCGTTGCACAACTGCCTTCCTCAGGTCGATAATGAACAATTGCACCATTACCTTTGTATCCAACAATCGCATCAAAACTTTCGCCATGATACTCACCCTGCTCTGCTCGAAATCCACTTAATTTTTTAGCGACTTCAACTTCAGTAACAGTTCCTTTTTCTAAACTTTTCTCCAACCACATAAATAAACGAGTCAGCGCAACACCATCTTTGATCATTGCATTTTTGATATGCTTAACCTCCGTTTTATTTTTTAATGCTTTTAAATGTGTGGAAATCGTCTTGCCGTGAATTACTTGCTTCTTAGGAATTGCATTATACAGTTTCATATTTGTAGTTGAAGGATCAACTAGAATATTTTTAGACTTATTTAGATTTCTTAAAAAATCAAAAATACCATCGTACTTTTTTAAAATAATTCCATCACGTTGAAATTGTTTTCGCAAACGCATTGGCACTTTCTTTTTATCAATAAAAAGGTAGGCATTTCTTGAGCCAATAACTGCGTAAGCAATACTCACAGGATTGCATTCCACATCTGACGAACGAATATTAAAAATCCAAGCAATATCATCCAAAGTCGAAACGAAATGATAATCTGCATTTTGAGATTTCATTTCAGATTGAATTATTTCAATTTTTCTTGCTCGACTTTTACCTGCGTATTTTACTTTGTGTTCAAAAATTTCATTGGTCGGAAGTGTAGGACGATTTTCCCAAGCTTCAATCAATAAATCTTTCGAGTAGTCCAGTTTGATATTTTTTTCTTTCAATAATTTTTCTAGCTGTTGAATTTGACCTACAGAAAATAACATTCCGTCGCAACCCACTTTACCTCCGTTTTTTACATTTTCCAAAATCCAAGCAATATATTCAGAAGTATGCGCCACTTTAAGTTTATGCAATTTCATTTCTGTTCCTTTCAATTCTTTTGCCGCTTGAATAAAATATCGAGAGTCTGTCCAAAGCCCTGCATGATCGTTCGTCACCACCACATTTCCAGCCGAACCTGTAAATCCAGAAATCCATTTTCGAGCTTTCCAATGATCGGCAGCATACTCACTTTGATGAGGGTCACTTCCTGGAATAATGTAAGCATCAAATTTATGTTTAGTCATTTGTTGGCGAAGGGCGGAGATATTATTGTTTACAGACATTTTTATTTTTTATAATTTGAAAAAGAAATATTGTCACAAAATCTGGATTTCAACCTGTGATTGATGCAAATTTGGCAAAACTATTTGAAAAAACAGCAAAGTAGAATGAGGAAATGAATTTTAGAAAATGTTGATTTCACACTAACAAATATTATTTTTTATAATAAATTAAAAAATAATATTAAATTTTGGCAAGATTTTTGGTAAAAGTCGTGCCAAAACCAAACATATTAAATAGATTTCCGTTATATTTAATTCATGTTCAAGCAATTACAGAAAATCACAGCATCTTTCTCTGTCACTTTTGTAAACTGAAATTGACCAACAAGAAAGAAGAAACCCCGTAATTAATATCTCAACCATTTAAATAACATATTTATCGAACACTATATTTACTCATTAGAGAAAACATTGTAATCCCTATGTTAAGACAAAATTTAAGTCA
Source organism: Saprospiraceae bacterium (assembly GCA_045106765.1). Classification (GTDB taxonomy): domain Bacteria; phylum Bacteroidota; class Bacteroidia; order Chitinophagales; family Saprospiraceae; genus CAJQQY01. The sequence goes on from JBGCFD010000241.1 coordinate 5,490, forward strand.
GCGTTTGCTCCAGAAGTTATCTCCTCAACAAATTCAGTTAATGAAATTGTTGCAGATTCCAACGGCAACTTTGGAGCAAAGAATTAAAGAAGAATTAGAAGCGAATCCAGTTCTCGAAGAAGGCGAGGACAGAGATGAGCAGTTAGAAATGGCCAAGAAAAATGATGAAGAAGAGAAAGATGTGAAAGAAGGCGACGAAGAAATTGAAAGAGATGATGAATTTGAGTTAGATGATTATCTAACGGAATACTTTGAAGATGACCCTTCCAGTTACAAGTTAAAAGCGAATAATTTTTCTGCGGATGAAGAAGACAAAACTATTCCGATTCCAGTAGAAGATACTTTTCATGAATACTTAGAGCAGCAATTAGGCATGTTGGAATGGAAAGATGATCGAGAGTTTTTGATTGCAAAACAAATTATCGGAAGTATTGATGATGATGGATATTTGCGAAGAGAACCAGAAGCGATTATTGATGATTTGATTTTTTCTCAAAATATAAATACAGATGAAGATGAGATCGTTTGCATTTTGAAAAAAATTCAAAAGTTTGATCCTCCAGGGATTGGATCAAGAGATTTGCAAGAATGTTTGTTATTACAATTGCAGCATAGAGAAAAGACGGAAACAAATTTGACGTATGAAGAGAAAGCTCCTTTGCGATTAGCAACTCGAATTATTGAAGATTATTTTAATGAGTTCTCGAAAAAACATTATCAAAAACTACAGCGGTTTTTGACAATTTCTGAGAAACAATTGAAGTATGCAGTAGATGAAGTTTTGAGGCTAAATCCAAAACCTGCGAGCGGATACCGAACAAATAGTTCAAGAGGTGTACATTATATCGTACCTGATTTTATTATCGTAAATCGAGAGGGAGAATTGGATTTGACATTGAATTCAAGAAATGCTCCTGACTTACGAATCAATGAGCATTATAAAGATATGCTGGTTTCTTATAAAGATAATCGAGCTGGAAAAAAACGAGCTGACAAAAAACAGAAAGAGGCGGTGATGTTTATCAAACAAAAAATTGATTCAGCAAAATGGTTTATCGATGCGATTCGTCAACGTCAGCAAACGATGTATAAAACGATGTATTCTATTATGCAATATCAATATGATTTCTTTTTGACCGGAGATCAAAAAAGATTGCGACCAATGATTTTGAAGGACATTGCAGATATTACTGGTTTGGATATTTCGACTGTTTCGAGAGTTGCCAATAGTAAGTTTGTACAAACTGAATTTGGAACGAAACGATTGAAAGATTTCTTTTCGGAGTCTCTTCAAACTAGTACAGGAGAGGAGGTTTCTACTTTGGAGGTGAAAAAGATTTTGACTGACATCATCGAAGAAGAACACAAACGTAAACCTTATTCTGATGAGAAATTAAAAAATATGCTCCAAGAAAAAGGATACAATATTGCTCGAAGAACGGTAGCTAAATATCGAGAGCAATTGAATATTCCAGTTGCACGACTGAGAAAAGAATTATAAAAATTTTTACTTTTTAAAAATATAAAATGGGTAATCATTGAAAGATGATTACCCGTTTTTCATTTTAGTATTACTTAAAGCACGTAACAGTCTGCTTTAGCTGACCTGAAAAAAGAGCAAAGCGATTTTTTTCTTTAAAACCTTCTACCCTCACAGTATTAATTTTTTAAATCAAAAAAAGCAGACCACTACCTGCTTGTTGACTTACAGCATAAAAATGTTTTCGCAAAATGCGAAGACACCTATTCCTTTTTAGTATTAAAGAGAAAAATGTTAAAACCAAATTTATCTACGAAAAAAATCGTAGATAAATTTGGTTTTACGAATAACTTCGTAGATATTTGTTTCTACGAAGTTATTCGTAACTTTATTGAGCAAGTAAACGTGCGCTTTTGAGCAGGCGCATTTTTTACAACTGTCAGAGAAACTTCCGAGGCGACGGCTTCGGAAGTCATTTGACTAAAGACTCAAATAATATAAAAAACATTTTTATGTCAAAAATAAATATTAAACCTACCGAAGCTGAATTAGAAATTTTGCAAATACTTTGGGAGCAAGGCGAAGCAACTGTTCGAAATGTCAATGAGTCATTAAATGCAAAAAGAGATGTTAATTTAAAAGAGATTGGATATACCACAACTTTAAAATTGATGCAACTCATGCATGAAAAAGGTTTGGCCATTCGGAATGAAGAAAGTCGAACGCATATTTATGCTGCGAATGTAAAAGAAGGTGTTATGCAAAAAGCATTATTAGAAAAATTTGTTGATAAAACGTTTCGAGGTTCTGCTATGAAGATGGTAATGCAAGCTTTAGGAAATCACGAAACGTCAAAAAAGGAATTAGACGAGATCAAAGCGTTGATTTCTAAAATTGAAAACAAAAAATAAAAGGGCTGAAAAAGAGGAGGCAGTTTCCGATCTGACTCCTCGCCCTTAACTCCTAAAATAGAACTAAGATGATACAAAATATTTTTTCCGAAGAATTAATTCAAGCGATAGGATGGACAATGATCCACTCACTTTGGCAAGGATTCGCAGTTGCCATTTTGATGGGAATAGTGATGATTGGTTTGCAAAAAAAATCATCGAAGGTGCGACATGAATTTGCGTTCTTTTCATTGTTCTTAATTTTTGTAATCTCGCTTTCTACGTTTATTTATTTGTATGATTCAGCGGCAGAAGGAGCAGCATTGGGAACAACAATAACAGTTATAACTGAAAGTGGATTTGTTTTGGAGAATGCCACCATTGTTCAGTCATTTTTCCAAAAATCAATCGAATATTTTAATGAACATTTACCATTGATAGTAACTCTTTGGTTAGTCGGAATGATTTTCTTTTTATTACGAATGCTGGGAGGTTTAGCTTTTATCCAAAAACTTAAGACTCAACAGCAGCAAGCACTTACTGCTGAATGGCAAACTATTTTTGAAAAAATACATGCTAAATTCCCAATGAAAAAAACGGTTCGAATTGTTGAATCAGCTTTGGCCAAAACGCCGATGGTGGTTGGATATTTAAAACCAGTTATTCTTTTTCCGCTCGGTGCGGTGAACCAATTGACACAGCAAGAAGTCGAAGCAGTCTTGGCTCACGAACTCGCCCACATTTATCGAAATGATTATTTGCTCAACATAATACAATCATTTATTGAAATCATTTTTTACTATCATCCTGCAGTTTGGTGGATTTCTGCCAACATCCGAACGGAACGTGAAAACTGTTGTGATGATATTGCCGTAAAAATTTGCGGTAGCTCAATTACCTACGTCAAAGCTTTGGTGACACTCGAAGAAATTCAACCTGCTCCAAACTTGGCGATGTCCTTTTCTTCTGGCAGTAAAAATCAATTGCTCAATCGTGTTAAACGTATTTTAAATCAACCACAAAACAAATTTAACATTATGGAGAAATTCACAGCAACTTGTTTTTTATTGGTAGCACTTTTTTTATTCTCATTTAGTCCGACTAAATCTGAGGATCATCAAGCAAATGAAAATTCAACAAACATTGAAGCTGCCCCATTTGATCTTACAAGCACATCCGAAACGGATACGGTTCCTGCCCCACCCTCACATCATGACAAACACCATAAAAAAGGCAATAGCAATTTTGTCTATGTAAAAGATGGAAAATCAGTTGAAGTCAAGTACAAGAATGATCAGATTGAGAAATTAAAAATCAATGGAGAAGAAATTGAAAAAGAAGATTTTTCTGATTATGAAGATTACATCGAAGAATTAGTAGAAGATGTACCTCTTCCCCCAAGACCACCTCATGCTCCTAACACTTTTATAAATAAAACGACTTCAACAGGTACGACGACCACTTTTAATGATGACGGCACACACACCGTAACTAAATCAGAAGATGAAAATGGGAATACTGTTTATCTAATTAAATCAGAGGATGGAGAATCTCCTGTAGTTATAAAAGGTGGAAGAATTGAGGTAGATGGAGAAACTTTTTCTCTAGGATCTGATCCATTGGTTATTCAAGATGGAAAAACCATTTCGGTAAGCGATGGAGCTGTAATTATTGATGGAAATGCAATGTCATTAAGTTCTGATATGATCAATTATGACTTTAATGATTTTGTATTTGCAGAAATTCCCGAACTCCCAGAGTTACCTGAATTTTTTGAGATAGCTGTAATACCTGATTTCCCGGGCTTACCTGAACTACCTGAAATAGCTTTTGGTGATTTTAATAATTTCCAGTTCAATTTGGATACCATTCCTTCAGGTACAATTTATATTGATGGAGAAAGAAAAGAATGGAACGAATTGTCTGAGAAAGAAAGAAGAGAATTTGAGGAAGAGATGGAAACCTTAAAAGCAGAAATGCAAGAGCAACGAGAAGAAATGCGTCAAGAAATGAAAGAATTGCAAGAACTCAGAAAAGAGGAATATAAAATTCAGATGGAAGAAGCTCGTGAAAAAATGGAAGAAGCAAGAGTTCAAATGCGAGAAGTTCAAAGAGAACAAAGAGAAAGAATGCAGGAAATGCGAGAGCAACAACGAGAATTACAAAGTGAAATGCGAGAAAGACAACGAGAGTTAAGAGGTATAGCTTCAGTCGAAAGATCACAATGGACTCAGGCATTTGAAGCTCAATTAAAACAAGATGGACACATCAAAAGTGATGGTAGTTATAAATTTTTAATGCAAAAAAATCGATTAAAAATTAATGGAGATAAACAACCGGATGCTGACTGGAAAAAATATAAAAATCTCTATGAAAGAGAAACTGGAAAGAGTCTAGGAAACGATTTCAAAATCGAAATTTCTACCAATGGAAAAAATAACAATAGAAAAGTTTCCATTTCTATTTCAGATGACTCTAATTAATTTGTAACAAATCCTTTTTTCAATTCGTCAATTCTAAAAAAGGATAATATTCCAAGAATGAGTTTTGCTAATGTTTAGCATTTTTCATTCTTGGAAACCATCCTGAATAATTCCACGTATATTTCACATCAAATAAAATGTGGCTTTTTTGTAACGCTACATTATTTTTGTAGTACCCTAAGTAATTTTTAAGTGTTAAAGTTGGTACTTCAAGACCGAAACAAGCAACAATTCATTTGTCAGTATGTCTTTTTGTAAAAGATAAAAGTATTGAAGATCTTCAATTGATACTTTTGTTTTCATACATGCTTAATGCTGACACCATTTTATCACATATTAAAATCACTAAATTATGAAGACATTTCAACGGTACATGTTATTATCACTCGCCTTGTTTTTATTTTTGGGAAACTCTCTCAATGCACAATCTGAAAATTCTAACAACAACACATTTTTAATTATTCAAAAAAATAATGGAGAAGAAAAAGTTGTCAAAAATTTTGATGACCTCGACAATATCTTAATCGAATTCGATGTGCAACAGGATGAAAAAGATAAAATCGAAGAATTTATGTATGCTCGAAAAAAGCATTCAAAACCATTCTTAGGAGTTTACTCAAGCGAAAACCCAAATGGAAATGGAATCATCTTGGACGGAACTGTTCAAAATAGTGCAGCTAAAAAAGCAGGTTTGCAAAGAGGTGATGTCATCACTTCAATCAATGGAAATGCGATTAATTCGGTCTCAGCGTTACGAATGGAATTAAAAAATCATAAAGTAGGTGATGCAATAAACATCGCATATTCTCGAAATGATTCTCCTGCTCAAATGGAAATTGTTTTAGGTCGTAAGCAAAGAAATAATCATCATGTTTATTCATATAATACTCAACAGGTAAAAGCAGAACGAGACCCTTGTAAAGTTTTTATTGGAGTTTATAGCGGAACTTCTTATAGTTCAAGAGGAGTAAAAGTTACAGGTATAATTGATAACACTCCAGCAAGTGAAGCTAGCTTGAAACGAGGAGATTATATTACAGCCTTGGATGGAATTACAGTTCATTCACATAAAGAATTATTGCGAGAGCGAAATAAGCATAATCCAGGTGATCGGTTTTTAATTACTTATACTCGAGATGGTCAAGAGTTTGATGAAGTAGCTTACTTCAAAGATTGTCCAAATCCAACGGTAGAAGAAAATACAATTGCAGAAGAAATTATTGAAGAGACTCCACCAGTTGTGGAAACTCCTCAAATTGCTCAACCTACAGATAATACTTTAAAAGTAGAAGGATTGGAAGCTTATCCAAATCCAACTTATGGGGATTTGAAATTGAATTTCCAAGCAGAAGCATTACCTACAGATGTTAGAATTATAGATATTCAAGGAAGAGTGCTATTCCAAGAGGCATTAAATAATTTTGATGGAAATTATAATCGAGATTTAGATGTAAGTAATGGAACGCCAGGAGTTTTGGCGATTACGATTACGCAAGGAGGAAAAGTATTTACGAAAAATATTGTTCTTTTAGCGAGAGCTTAAAAATTTACGTTTATAAAATGACATCCGTGTCATGGCTCAAAGCTATGGCACGGATTTTTTTATTTCTACAAGTTTTACTTTTTACAAAAACTTCGTTAGGTAATAAAAAAAATAAAAATGATATCCGTTAAAATAAAATGTATTTCTATTGTTATAACTTTCGCTCTACTTAGTTGCACATCTGATTTTATTTCGCAAAAAGAAAAACTAACCTCCAATTCTGAAGTAACTTTTGTAAAAGAAAAAATCAATAAAAAAGTTTTCCCAAAAGATCGAATTGAAATTCTCAAAAGACTCCACCAAAAAATAACAAATAATAAACCATTAGTTATTCATGCCTTCGTTCCTCTTTGCGATAATGAAAATCAAGGCATTGTTCCCGTCAGTAAATCCCTCGGCGATGGATTAAATCTGCGAACCAATTTATATTGGGGAGCACTTTATGGAGTGAAAACTCATTTTAAAAAACAGAAAGATTGGGAATTACTTTTTTCCAAAAAAGATTTAAATAAAAATATTTTGGAGCGAGTCATTTTTTTCAAAAAATATAAAAATGGAGCCCAAGTATATTTCGTTGCGGATGCATATCGAGGAGATCGAATGAAGGAATGTTTGACGGACTATTTTTCAGCATTGTCAAATGAAAACCAAAGTGAGTTTAAATTTTTGGATAAAAAAATAGGAATTGAAGGCAATGCAGATTTGATTGTTTTTAATGGACATAATGGATTAATGGACACAAGTATTGAGTTCCCTAACAATGTGCACACGTCTGCAAGAGATGCAATTGCCGTTGCTTGTGTTTCCTTTGACTATTTTAAAGAATACTATCATCAAGTGAATGCATATCCTTTATTAAATACTAAAAATTTACTTGCGCCAGAAGCTTATGTTTTGGAAAATGTTTTTGATGGGTGGGCAATGTTGAAAGATGGTGAGGCCATTCATCATGCTGCGGGTAGTGCTTATAATCAATATCAGAAATGTGGATTGCGAGGAGCGAAAAGATTATTTCAGTCAGGCTGGTAAAAAGGAAAATACCCGTGGCACAGTTTCAACCGTGGCACGGGTTCCTAATTCACACGATCAATTCTTAATTTTATATCCTTTCCTTTTCCCTTGCTTTTGCACAGAATTCTTAATTGAATTTTTCAAATTATTCCCTTCTGCATTTTCCTTAGAATTATTTTCAATGTGAATCAATCGTTGTGAATTTAATGATTGAATTTCATTTTGAATATTCGCTCGTTGCACAGAAATAGTTTTGATTTTTATTTCTAATTCTTCTACAGTTAAAGTTTGTAAAGAATCAGGTAATGTTTTCATTTCAATAGTTTCAGTAATTTTTTCTGAATCTTGGTAAGCATCAACCAAATCCCAACTCTCCGCTTTATATTTTTTAGAACTTTTAAAAGAGGCTCTTGAAGCAGCGTTTGAAGAACTATATGAAAAAGCATTTGCATCTTGTGTAGCTTGATTTTCTTTTTTCATTTTTCCTTCAGTTCCATAAGGAATATAAGTCTCATTTAATTTTTGATTCAACTCATTAATTTTTTTGTCATAAGGAGTTTCGATGTAAACAGTTGTTTGGTTATGGTCGATATTCATATATTCTCCATCAGTTAATTGCGCACCTTGCTTCCACATCGTTTGCACACCTTCTTGATATGTCCCACAAAAAATAGTGTTAACAGTAATGTCTTGTTTCTTCGCCAATTGACAAGCTTGAGCATAATTGATTGGCCCTTGTGTAAATGGCTCATTCCCTGCGATGTAAATCATTTTGAAATTACTATCATCTTTTCCCCATTCCAATTCGCTGATGGAAGTAGTAATTACTTCCCCACAATATTCTTCCCCACCTGATGTTCCAAGTGCAAATAATTTTTTTGAAATCAAATCCATGTCAGTTGTGAATCCGCTCAACTGTTTAATTTGTCGTGCACGTTTTCCATAAGTTGGACTTCCATATTGATAAAGAGCGATTTCTAATTTCGTTTCTTCATTTTCTTTTTCGGTATTGGCGAGTGTATTTAATATTTGCCAAAGTTGAGATTTTGCTTGTTCAATCAAACCACTCATCGATCCACTCGTATCTAAAAGTAACGCAACTTGAATCGTGTTCTTTTTATAAGTTGGAGTTTTGGCAGCTGCTGAAAAATGAGCAGTATTTAAAAATGTAGAAATCTGAGATTCCCATTTTTCAGTAATTAAATAATTACAGCTAAAAGCTAAAAGACCTGCAGCAACAATGGCAAAGAGATTTCGATTTTTCATAATTTTATTATTTGTAGATTATTAAATCATTATTTTGATAGTCCAAATCTCCATCAAAAAAACAGTAAATAAAATCTACAATTGGTAGGCTAAACACTTCACTTGGCGAGTAAGTCGTTTAACTTGGTAAACAAGGTCTTTTTGCGTTTTTTTCCAAAAATCATAAAAAAAAAGAGTTGTATATTTAGGCATATGAAATTAAGGATTCACATTTTATTGGTCTTTTTGATTGCGTTTTCTGTAAGTGTTTTTGGGCAAAAAGAAAAATACTCAAAATCAAAGCGTGGGCAATCTGACACAGCACTTTTGGAAGAAGCGAGGGCTATTCAAAAGGAAAAACCTGCAGAGGCAATTGCTTTGGTCGAGCAGGTTTTAAAGAGTTTTAATAAAAAGAAAAAACGAAAAAGACGTGCAGCGTTCTCAACCGAAGCAAAAGCTTATACATTGTTAGGTGAGATTTATGCCAATATAGACCAGGATAAATTAGCTCTTCAAAGGTATCAGCAAGCAGTTAATATTTGGAAAAATTCAAAAGGAAACGATAAACCAGAAAGCGAATTATATTATCGAATGGGGCAATTGTATTTAAAAGAAAAAAATGCCCAAAATGCAGAAGACAATTTTTTGCTCTGTACAAAAATGACAACTGATAAATCGCTCCAACAACTTTGCGAAGAAGGTCTTGCTGATGTGGAATTACTTCGTGGAAATGTAGCGCAAAGTTTTAAGAAACTAGATTCCATTGAATCAAAATACGAATTAGATAGTTTGGCTCAATCTCGAGTTTTAGCAAAACGTTCGCAAGGTTATAATCAGCAAAACGATTATTCAAATGCCTACGATAACTTAGAGCAGTCAGTTAACTCTTTGCCGAAAAATCAAAAACTAGAAGCGAAGGATATTGAATCAGTTCAAATTGCAAAAGATGAAATCCAATCTAATGTAAATATAAGTAATCAGCAAAAAATAGAAGCATCCTCAAATTTAAGTTATGGGAATATATCAAGTGAAATAAAAAAAGAAACGTCAGGATATGAATATAATGATACTGATGCTAATGTTAAAGCTAAAGAAAAAGTTTCTGTTCCCAGCGACTTACAAATTCGAGAAAATCTTCAACTAGCCTCTCTTTATGAAGAAGAAAAAAATCTAATCGAAGCAGAGAAGTTTATCAAAATTTCAAAAGATGTAATCGATAAAAATACCGCCGCTGCTTCTGTCGCAGAGGTCTATAAAAAATCTGCTGAACTGAATCGTAAAAATGGAAAGTTAGATGAAGCATTTTTGGATTTAGAAAAATATACTTCTGCAAAGGAAGAAGCAATTACAGATTTGCAAAATGAATTGAAAACACAAATCGACATCGTCAAAGGACAACAACAAATTGATTTAGTGCGTAAGGATTTTGACATCGAAGAAAAAGAAAGTGAGTTACTAGGTTCGCAATTGCAAACGCAAAAAATTATTTCAGGCTTTCTTGGATTATTGCTTTTAGCCTCGTTGGTCTTCTTTTATTTTTTAAATAAGAATGTAAAAGAGAAACGAAAAGCGAACCAAATGCTCCTCGTTAAATCTTTGCGGACGCAAATGAATCCGCATTTTATTTTTAATGCGCTCAATTCCGTGAATAATTTTATTGCGAAAAATGATGAGAAAGCGGCGAATAAATTTCTCTCTGAATTTTCTCGGTTGATGCGAAAAGTGTTGGATTATTCGCAACGAGATTTTATTTCATTTGAAGAAGAAATTGAATTGAATGAGTTGTATTTGAAATTAGAACACTTTCGTTTTCGAGATAAATTTGAATATCAGTTTAAAAAAAATACGGAAATAAATACTTACGATTTGGAAGTGCCACCAATGTTGATTCAACCATTTATTGAAAATGCGGTATGGCATGGCTTGCGTTACAAAGAAGGGAGAGGGCAATTAAAAATCTCCATCAATGATCTTGGAAATGTATTGTTAGTAAAAATCCAAGATGACGGAATCGGTCGAAAAAAATCAGCCGAACTCAAAACTGCCAACCAAAAAAAATACAAAAGTACTGGTCTTCAAAATGTCTCAAAACGTATTGCCTTGATCAATGAGATCTACGAAAAAAATTATGAAATCGAAGTGAGTGATTTTGATGCAACGAAAGAAGATTCGGGAACATTGGTTCAAATAAAAATTCCAAAATGACAACGAAAAATATTTTTGTAAGAATTGCACTATGGAGTTCTTTTATGCTTGAGTCTTCTTGGTTCAACATTACAGAGTTAAAAAAATGAATAAAGAATAGATTTCAAAATGATCCAAAAGAAGTGTTAGATCTTGAAATAGAAAAGCTATAATGTTTATGCAAAAAATAACTTCAATCGTCGTCGATGACGAACAAGACAGTCGAGAAACTTTACTTAATTATTTAGGAAAATACTGCCCGCAAGTTTCCCCACTTGCCGAGTGCGCTAACATTCAAGAAGCTAAAGCAGCCATCTTAAAACATCACCCCCAACTCGTATTTCTCGACATCGAAATGCCCCGTGGTAATGCATTCGATTTACTGGAACAATTTGGTGAAGTGGATTTTGAAATAATTTTTATCACCGCTTTTAGCCAATATGCCGTTCAAGCATTTAACCTCAGCGCAGCACATTATTTACTAAAACCAGTCGACATCGAAGAACTCGAAAAAGCAGTAGAAAGTGTCGCCGAACGTCTTGCTCAAAAAGATCAACTCAGCCATGCAAAAATTTTATTAGAAAATATGGCTGCGCTCAATGCACAAAATCGAAAGTTAGTTTTACCCTTGATGGAAGGGTTTGAAGTAGTCCGAATGTCAGATGTTTTATTTTGTGAAGCGCAAGATAATTTCACTTGTTTCTATTTTACCAATGGGAAAAGAGCATTGATTTGTAGAAATTTAAAGTTTTATGAAAAGGCATTAACTAATTTTGGTTTCTGTCGAGTACATCGTTCGCACATCGTCAATTTGGAATATGTAAAACGATATGTCAAAGGAAAAGGAGGAACAGTCATTTTAGAAAATGGAAAAGAGATTATGGTTTCTAATAATAAAAAAACGGAATTGGTGAGGAGGATCAAGGAAGGATAATCTTTAAAATATAACAGATTATGTTTTTTGAATTTATTGCACAAGTATTAGTTGAGTTAATTTTTGAAGGAATAATTCTTGGATTTTTTAAGCTAGTTAGGAAATTAGGTGTTCTAGTTTTAAAAGTAACTACCTTGAATAAAACATCTTTTGAAATATTAGATAAAGAATATTATAAGGATTCTAGCAAACCCTATTTTGTCCTGTTCATTATAATTCTGGGAATTGTACTTTTAATCAATCGACAATTCTTTATAGAATTTTTCTGAAGCAAAAAGATTTAGCATGAAACAAGTTTATTTAGTACTCGCCATTATTTGGTTTTATCTTACCTAATTATTTTGTTCTATTAGAATCTGTTGAAACGGGAAATATTATGCTTTATGGAAATATTCCCGCGACATTTAAGGGTATGTTTGCTAATCGCATTTCTACTATTTTTATTATTGATTTATTGTTCGGAGTTTTAGTTTTCTTATTGTGGAGTTATCATGAAGCGAAGAAAAAAAAGAAATAATGATTTTTTGCCACTGACTTGGACTGACTAATATGACTGTTTATGACTTTTCCCCAAAGTGCAAATTTCTTTTGTTAATCTATTGTGGGAATGTCATAAACAGTCATATTAGTCAGTCCAAGTCAGTGGCAAAAAACTACCCCCATAAAAAAAGAAAAGGGATAAGCATTACTGCTCATCCCTTTTACTTACAAGATGACTTAAATTTTTATTCAGCCACCCCTGTTACTAACAATGAAATTTCATTTCTCAACACTTCCACAAATCCTTGATTGATACCGAAAGTCATTTTTTGACCATCTGCTTTTTCAATACTCACTTCTCCTTCTCCAAGTGCTGAAACTAAGGGGGCGTGACCTCGAAGTATTTGGAATCGACCACCAACACCTGGAACTTTCACAGATTTGATTTCGCCGTTAAATACTTCTTTATCTGGTGTAAGAACTACAATATTCATTCTTAATATTTTTAGAAATGAAGAGCAAATAAAATTATTCACTCTTCATTATTAATTTTTCTAATTAAGCAGTTGCTTCTGCCATCATTTTCTTACCAGCTTCGATTACATCATCAATCGAACCTTTCAAGTTAAATGCAGCCTCAGGATATTGATCCATTTCTCCATCCAAAATCATATTAAATCCTCGAATGGTTTCATCGATAGGAACCAATACTCCTTCCAATCCAGTAAACTGTTCTGCTACGTGGAAAGGCTGAGATAAGAAACGTTGGATACGACGAGCTCGGCTTACAGCCAATTTATCTTCATCAGACAACTCTTCCATACCAAGGATTGCGATAATATCTTGTAACTCATTATATCGTTGCAAAATCTGCTTCACAGCCTCTGCAGTATTATAATGCTCATCTCCAATAATTGCTGGATCCAAAATTCTTGAAGTAGAATCCAAAGGATCTACTGCTGGGTAAATACCTAAAGAAGCAATCTTACGAGACAATACTGTTGTTGCATCCAAGTGAGCAAATGTTGTTGCTGGAGCAGGGTCAGTTAAATCATCCGCAGGTACATATACTGCTTGTACAGAAGTAATCGAACCTCTCTTCGTAGAAGTAATTCGTTCCTGCATCACACCCATCTCAGTTGCCAATGTTGGTTGGTAACCTACTGCTGAAGGCATTCGTCCAAGCAATGCTGATACCTCAGAACCTGCTTGAGTAAATCGGAAGATGTTATCAATAAAGAACAAGATGTCTTTTCCTCCTTGAGGATCATTCATATCTCCATCTCGGTAGTACTCTGCAATTGTCAATCCTGACAATGCAACTCGAGCACGTGCCCCAGGAGGCTCATTCATTTGACCGAATACGAATGTTGCTTTTGATTTTTCTAATTCTTTAGCATCCACAGAACTCAAATCCCATCCACCTTCTTCCATAGAGTGCATGAATTTCTCACCGTAGTTAATAATTCCCGCTTCCAACATCTCTCTCATCAAATCATTCCCTTCCCGAGTTCGCTCACCTACACCTGCAAATACAGAGATACCATCGTATCCTTTTGCAATATTATTAATCAACTCCTGAATCAATACTGTTTTACCTACACCAGCTCCACCAAACAAACCAATTTTTCCACCTTTCATATAAGGCTCAATCAAATCGATAACTTTGATACCTGTGTACAATACTTCTTTAGAAGTAGAAAGATCTTCATAACGAGGAGGTTTCGCGTGAATCGCACGACCACCTTTTTTTGATACTGCAGGAAGCCCATCAATCGGATCACCTACCACATTAAATAATCGACCTTTAATTGCATCACCGATCGGCATTGCAATTGGAGCACCTGTATCAGTTACTTTAGTTCCTCGTGTCAATCCATCAGTTGCTTCCATCGAAACAGTTCTAACAGAATTTTCACCAAGGTGCTTTTGTACCTCAAGTACGATAATATCACCGTTTGGACGAGTGATTTCTAATGCGCTTAAAATTTCAGGTAATTTAGATCCTTCTGCTGTAAAACTTACATCTACAACAGGTCCAATTACTTGTTTAACTTCACCTATATTTGCCATAATATTATATTATAAATTGGTTGAATTATAGTGGGTTCTCAAAATCGGTGCAAAGATACTTTTTTTGTTTCTTATACCAAAGAAAATTTGGTGGTTAAAACTTCTTTTTTTAAATAAAATTTACTTTTAATTAGATTTTAAAGTCAGATTTATATTTGGACATTTTTAATAAACTAAAATTTATATTTCACAAAACACTTTTTCTTGAAACGTAATTTGATCTCCATCCTCCTTCCCGTTCGAAATGCTGAAAATTTTCTCTCAGCCTGCCTTGAGAGTATTCTAAATCAAACTGAAATTGATTGGGAGTTGATCGCCATCGACGATAATTCAACAGATCGCAGTTTTGAGATTTTAATTTCTTTTGGGAAAAAAATGCCCAAACAAATCCATGTTTTTAAAAATGAAGGAAAAGGAATCATCCCCGCTTTAAAGTTAGCTTACTCAAAATGTCAAGGTGAATTTATCACTCGAATGGACGCAGATGATTTGATGGAAAAAAATAAACTAGCTTCGCTAAAATCACTTTTGGAAAAAAATGGAAGAGGACATGTCGCAACAGGTTTAGTCAAATATTTTTCAGAAACTCAATTAGGTGATGGCTACAAAAAATATGAAGAATGGCTCAACTCACTTTCTTTGGAAAATAAAAACTACGAAGACATTTATAAAGAATGTGTTATTCCTTCTCCATCATGGATGTGTCATCGAGATGATTTGGAAAAATGTGGCGCATTTGAAATTCAGCAATATCCAGAAGATTACGATTTATGTTTTCGTTTTTATAAAAATAAATTAAAAGTAGTTGCTGCGCAAAATATCATTCATCATTGGCGGGACTATTCCAATCGAACTTCTCGTACCGACCCAAATTATGCCAACCAACATTATTTTGATTTAAAACTGCCTTATTTTTTAGAATTAGATTTTGACAAAAATCGTCCACTTGTCATTTGGGGGGCAGGTAGAAAAGGAAAAGATCTCGCTAAAAAATTAGTCGAACAGAAAATTGATTTCTATTGGGTTTCAAATAATGAAAAGAAAAATGGGAAAATGATTTACGATCAACTTGTTCAGCATTTTGAAAAAATAAATGATTTGGAAAATCCACAAATAATTGTCTCCGTCGCATCGCCAGAGGGGCAAGTAGAAATTTTAGATTTTTTCCAAAAAAGAAAAATGCAAAAAGGCGAAGATTACTTCTTCTTCACGTAGAACAATTTTCTGAGTCGTTAAAAAAAAGTTAAAACCAATTTAAAGGATTATCATTCCGCAAGTTTAAAAAATACACATCATCCAAAGAGTATATAAAAAATAACTTGGAAGAAACTCAAATCATAACGAAACTAAAAGCAGGCAATGAAACTGCCTTCAAAAACTTGGTCGATACTTTTCAAGAGAAAGTGCTGAACACTTGTTTAGGTTTTGTGCCCAATCGGCATGATGCAGAAGATATCGTGCAGGAAGTATTCATGGAAGTTTTTCGAAGCATCAATAAATTTAGAGGCGACTCAAAATTGTCAACATGGATTTACCGAATTTCTACTACAAAATGCTTAGAACATATTCGAGCAAAAAAACGAGAGAAGCGAAAATCATTTTTTCAATCACTCATCGGGATGCACGAAAATCAAGATCGAATAAAAGCATTCGATTTTAATCATCCAGGAATTTTATTGGAAAATAAAGAACGATCGAAAACACTTTTTGCGGCGATTGAAAAATTACCAGAAAACCAAAGAGTCGCATTTACGTTGCATAAAATAGAAGGGTTGAGTTATCAAGAAATTACTGCAATAATGGAAACGAGTTTGTCTTCGGTGGAGTCACTAATGTTTAGAGCCAAAAAGAATTTAAAAAAGACACTTGGAGATTTTTATAAAAAAGATCAAGGATGAAAAAATCTTATTCCGCAAGTTCACCCAAATAAAAGCATCTAAAATAAGAATCGTAAAAATGAAAAATAGAAAAATAAATATCGACCAAGAAGTCCAAAAGACAATGGAAAGTATCGACCAAATTCAACGAGTCGAAGGCAATCCATTTCTTTACACACGACTCCAAGAGAAACTTCGTCAAGAGGCAGAAGGTGATGTTGTAACAATACGTACACGTTTTCCGATTTTGCAAGTAGCAATGGTGGTGGTTCTCCTTTTTGTCAACGGATTTGCCTTGATGCAGTCAGGTTATTTTGATGAATCTACGGAGACCGCAACGACTAATATTGATCAATTCGCAGATGAATATGCATTGATAGCTAGCGAGGAGGAAGACTTGGAATATTTGAGTTTGAACGATTAAAATATAATTCTTATGAGTATTACAAATAATAAATATACTAAATGGATTATCGGAGCACTTGTCTTGCTCAACTTGATTTTACTGTCTGTTTTATTTTTTTTAAAACCTCGACATGGAGAAGGTGAGAGACCAAATCCTAATGATTTTTTAAAAAAGGAATTAAACCTTTCGGATGATCAAGTAGCCAAATTCAAGGAACTTCGAAAAGCTCATTTTAAAAAATCAAGAGAAGAGTTAAAAGCAATTCGAACTTTGAAAAATGAAATGTTAGATGCGGTTTCTGCAGAATCACCTGACACTTTAAAAGCTAATTTGATCGCCGAACAAATTGGAGAAAAAGAGGCAAATAAAGAAAAATTGTTAGTTCAACATTATTTGAAATTACAAGCGGAGTGTACTCCTGAACAACGTCAAAAGCTCGAGCGCGTTTTCAAGAAAGCAATGTCGCGGAAGAGATTTCGAAAAGGAAAAAGAAAGAAAGAGAAGAAAGATGCAGAATGATTTTTCCTAAATCTATTTTTTAAAAAAATTAAAATCACTAAAGATGAAAAAGAATATCGTAGTATTAATGTTAGGTTTGATGATTACAACCTTGGCGTTCAGTCAACATGGAAAAAAGAAGCGTCACCAATCAAATCCGGAACTTAAAAAAGAAATGCAAAGCTATGTTGAGAAAAACGTAGTACCAGTTTTACAAACGGCTCAAGATAAATTTGATGCAGAATTAAGCGCAGATGATTTAGCATTTGTTCAAGCGAAACGTGTGGAGGTAGCAAAAAAACGTGCAGAGAAAAAAGCGAATCATGAAGCTCATCGAGCGGAAAGAAAAGCAATGAAAGAAAAAGTCAAAAACATGACTGACGAAGAACGGGAAGCTTTTCGAAAAGAAAAAAAGGAAGAAAGGAAAGCAAAAAAAGGTGGTGAACACAGAGCTGAACACAAAGCGATGAAAGCAGAAATGAAAGAGTTCATGAAGCGAAATAAGGCTTTGATTGAAAGTACGATGACGTCGTTAAAACCAAATTATGAGACTTGGACAACTGAGCAAAAAGCAATTTTTGAAAAGTATAAACCAGCTGATGCACCTGCAATGAAAGAAGGAAAGCGGAAAGGTAGAGTAGGGTTGTTTGGATTAGAAATGCGAAGAGGGAAGCATCATGGAAAAGGAAAACATGGAAAACACAGAGGCGATAAAATGAAAGGTGAGAAGGGAGAAAAAGCAGGAAAAAGAAAAGGCAGAAAAGGAGGCAAATTAGCTGTCCAATTTATTTTATGGGATGGAACGGCACCAACACCTCCTGCTGAAAGAAGAGAAGATATTGGCGAAAAACAAATGGCAACTCCAGATGCAAAAATTTCATTAGGGCAAAATTTTCCCAATCCTGCAAATGGAATTACTAGGATCGAAGTAGAGATTCCAGAAGGTGTAAATCAATTGGAATTGACGGTTACAGATATGAATGGAAAAGTGTCAAAACGATTGAGTTTGACTAATTTGAATCCTGGAAAAGAGTCCATTGAACTTGATGTGAATGACTTGCCGAATGGACAATATTTTTATACTGTCGAGGCAGATGGATTTAAAGCGAGTAAAAAAATGACGGTGAATCATTAATTTGGAAAGTTATTTAAATCGCGTTTAATTTTAAAAGATGAATAAGAACTTAGTGTCTTATTCATCTTTTTATTTTTCAACTTCTTAACCAAATGGACTACCCATTAATTTGTGCAATAATTGTAGGGTCTTGAATGTTAAAATCTTCTGCTAATAATTTCATTTTGGAAATAATCTCCGCAGACTTTGGATCATCATCAATGAATGGTAAAAACATTCGACCTCGATGTTGACTATGAACTGGAATGATGGATAATTGAAGTCCACCTTTGCTTACGATTCCACTTCCTAGATGGATGCTATAATCCGCTAATTTTCCTTTGATAATAATATACCGATCTTTAACTTTTACATTTTTTAATTTAAATAATCGGGCTGATTCTTTTGCTAAAACTGCTCGCATTTCCATCGTAGAGTGACTTGCTTCTGGATCAACTCCACCGACATGTGCTACACTCACCACCAAGTCAACATCTCTCATTACTTCGCTAAAAATAATTGGATCCATGTCGGCAAGAAAAATTGTTTTACCTTCTTTTCGATCATAAAATCGCACTTGTTCTAAAGTCGGTGCTTCCACATCAGCTGGCGAAAACCAATCAGCCATCGCATACATCGTAGCGATAATATTTTTTTTGTGATGCACTTTTTGCAGACCTTCTTCATACTGAACGGTCCATCCTCTAGTACGTAATAAAGCAGCTGCTTTCATCGGTTGAATTTGATGACCTGCATATCTATTAGATTCTGTACCTTTTTCTTTTTCGTCTTTAGTGACTAAATAAAGCTCTCTAAAAATCTGCTTAAAAGGTTGAACAATTTTATTTTCAAAAGCATATTTTTGACATAGATCCCAAGTAGTACTTTGGTATAAATGAGACGGATGAGCAATCACAAATCGATCGGTTGCAGCAGACTTTTTTGTTTTTCCATTCAATTCCACTAATTGATTTTTTTTCCAAAAACCAACTATACTTTTAGTTTTATTAAAAAGAATCAATTTGGAAAGCATTGCTTTGACCACAGGATGTTCCATGATATTATTAATCTCATCAGCCGTAAATTCATCTTCTCGCAACATGGCATTTTCAAGAGAAATTCTAGTTCTTTTATATTGAGAACGGAGATAAGTTTTACTTTTTTGTAAATCTTGAACTGCTTTATTCTTTTTAAATTTAGCGGGAATTGACTTCTGAGATTTGCCATCTTTTTCGATTGTAATGTGTGCACTTCCTTGATCGTCTACAATTAATTGTAGCACTAAATTATCTAACTCAACTCTTGATTTTTCCATTATTTTTTGAGTTGCTTTTCCTTCCATCACCCAATTAAATCGGATGCTATCATCGTAACCTGCATTTCGAGCAAGATTGTCCATGCCTATTTTTACCGCACCTTTTTCACTTTGTTGGCGTTGTGCTCCAAACTGTTTGCTTTCTTTTAAAAATGCTTGCAGCAAGTTATATCGACTCAGAAGATCCTTTGCTGGATTCGTTTTACTCAAAGGAATTAAACCTAATCCTCGGACATAATCTTTGTCTCTTTTATCTTTTATTTTGGCAAGTGTCTCTCGTATTTTTATTTCTCCAAGCATGATACTCGAATAGAGTTTGACTAGCCGATGACCATTGGCATAGGAAATATATTTAGCTGCGTCGTGAAGTAATTTCCAATTCTGTTTGCCTGTACTCTGATAGACATCGTTAAACCATTCTATGTCGATTGCGCCATCCTGAAATTCCATTTTTTCAATATTAGAATATCTGGAAATAAAGGTTTCTTTTTCCGCAGTCATATAATCAGAACCATGCGCATGAAACCACCAAACAGCATCCTCTAGTTTTTTTACTTTAACAAAACCTCCAATCCAACTCGCCCATTGAGGTGCATAAAGTGCGACCTCAATCCATCTCTTTTTAGGAATCTTTGCACCTTTTGCTTGTGCTATAAAATCCGAATAAGTCTCATCTTCTAATGGAAAACATTTTTTGATCAAACTACTAAAACTCATTCTCTTTGATTCATAAACTGACCATGAATATCCACGAGTTAAATTTTCTCTACCTAACCGCTCTAATAAATTCACCAAATAATGAATGCCTTTTATTGATTTTAAATTACCCAAATATTTACTAGCATCAGTAGGAATATCTCCTCTTTCCATTTCAATAGAAAGAAGGTTTGTTTTTAGATTTTGAAATAACTGAGGAAGCTTAGGATCAAATTCAATGACCTTAGTATAATAATTAGTTATTCCTTCCATCGTCTGCATCATTGAAGAACTCAATAGATATTGATATTGAATATCATTATTTGAAATCTCGTTTGCTTCAAATAAATTCAAACTCAACCATGCATCTGGTGAGTTGACATCTTTATGTTTTAGATTTTTTATTGCTGACTCTTCCAATCTAATTTGCTTAGGTAATTCAGGGTGTAAAGTCTTACAGGAAATTAAATACATTTCAAGATCCCAATACCTCAAACGTAGTTTTGTATCCACATCTTTATGATTCCATTTGTTATGTAGAATTCCTGATCCAAGTGTCAAATTCGAAATCAAGTCACACCAAAAGACTGGTTGTTTTTCATAATAACTTCCTCCTTTATTAGGTTCAATTTTTTTAGGAATTTTGACGATCATATCTTCCATCACATCCAACCTAAATGCGAGCATTGTGGGGAAGTCTGCATAGGCATTGAATAGAAACTTTAAAATATTTTCTACCTTTCGATTGATAGAATCCCAGTATCCTCTGTTATCTAATTTAAGATCAAGAATTACGGGAATGTATTGTTTGTGAAAATCTTTCAACTCATCTAAATAGGTTAACGCACGAGTATAATTTCCACTATTATGAATTGCAGCAAGCATCTCAAAATCATTAAGTTTGGCTGATTGATACCAATCTTTCCACAGCTTTGCTAAGGGTAAAAAATCCAATTGTTCCAATGCTGTTTTTTGATGAGCTTCATGATGAGTAAAGTTGATCGCATTGCCAAGTAACACCGACTCTTTACTTTCATTTTTTCCTATAACCTCATATTCAAAATCTTTATTTTTCTCAATAAGTTCAATCAATTGATTAACGGCTTTGGATATTTTTTTTAAGTTAAAAAGTTTTGGAAATAAAAAATTACTTGGAAGCTCATCAGTTGATTTTCCTTTTACGAGTTTTTTAATTTTAGAAGCAATTGATTTTTTAGATTTAAATTTTTCAATAGGAGTTATCAAAGGTCTTAGTTCGCTATAGTTGATAATTCCAAAACCATTTTCAAAGGAAAATTTCGAACTTCCTACTTCAAATTTTTCAAGGAAAACACTTTCGTTTTTAGAAAATTTATTTCGCTCATTGTAAGTACTTACCTCAGTATTTACAAAAGTAGACATTCGATTTTCAGAATTTAAAATGGTCAGAATTTCTAATCCTGCCAATCGTTGATCTACTTTTTTAGAAGCTAGTAGAATAGAAACAGTAGATGATATATCTTTATCTTTTTGTTTTAAAATCAGTTTGATTAAACTTTCTCGAAGGTTTTTATTTTTACGAGCTAGCATGGTTGCAATAAATTCAAAATCTTCTTTTTCTAGATTCATATATTCCAACAGAACTAATCCATTTCTCACGATTCCAAAATTTCGATCTTGAATTAACTGATAAATTGCTGACCTTTTCCATGGTTCTTTTTTGAACTCCAACTTGGGCGGATCTTTTTTAATATGGTTCGAATATCTATGTTGGAAATAGCCAGGGAATATTTTTTTTACCAAATTAAATCTTTGGTCAGAAGGTACTTGACTAATATCTTGAGCTAAGGTTTCAACTTGTTTTCTATCTGCATGTTCTATCATGATTTCATAAAAAAAATCAGGTTGGATATGATACGATAACCAAGTGAAAGTTTTCTCTCCAAATCGTTTTCCTTCTCTTGGGATTGTATCTCCATATTTTTTTAAACCATCATAGATATGTTGAGTTATTTTCATGCCTTTTGGTCTACAACTAAGAGCCAGAAAATCACATTCCACATCTTTACCTAATTCTGATTCTAACCATTTAGCAATTCGTTGATTACTACGTTTCGTTTCTGCCATAAACGTTAACGCTAGAATCCTTTTTTCTTTTACTCCTGTTTCGAGCATGGTCGTTGCTTTCAAATTTGCATTGTCTACATCTTCCAATCCCAAAAACCAAAGTACAACATATACTTCAAGATTATCTTTACTTTTCAATGCATTGTTGACCAATGATTTATCCTCAAAAAAGGAAATGGCAAGATTTAAAACACGTTTGATTGTACTCGTTTTTGGAGCATCCCAATCAAATCCAAACCAAGTATCAATTGCTCTTACGACACTACTAAATCGAATTAAATTTTCACGTAGAATTACTTTTATAAAATGTTCTAATGCTCCTACTGAAGTCTCATCAAGTGCTTCTAAAATTGTTTGTCGAAGTCCTTCTTGTCGTTGTGCAGCAAGCAATAATTTTTCTACGATTGCCCAATTTTTAGGGTCTTCAGAGATGAGTAATCCTTTGACTAAATTTCTAGTGACACCACCTATTTCATCTTCTCCATAGAGAATATCTTTTATTTTTTCATGAACTTGATCGCCTATTTTTTTATCAGCTAGCATTGCCGCAAACAAATAACAATTCCCTTGTGAATAATTATAAGCATCATATTCTGCTAATTCCAATGGCGTGAAACCTGATCGCCCTTCTTTTCCCTCTTTATAAATATATTGTAAATAGTAAAATTTATTTTCGATATGCTTATCATTTGGTTTTGCTCGAAATGATCTGCGTCCCCAATCTCTTTGATAAGGCAATCGGTTGAGCATATCCCAAACTTGGGCAATGAATGGACTTTGGTTTTTCCCAAAAATTAAAACACTTAACTTTTTTCCTTCTGTGGTTGTCCAAGGATTGAATAAAGGATCATCGCCAAATTGTTTTTTAAAGTCGGGTGCAAACTCACTTGTCTTGTAATAATTATTTACATACTTTTCATCTAAGGCCGTAATCATTAACCCTAGTACCTCATATTTTTTACTAAATTTTGCTATTTGTTTTTTAGTGACAAGAGGCGTTTTTTTACTTGCTAAATATTTAAGTGCTTGTTCTGAAGGAATCATATTTTTTTTAGAATGTTTTATAGTTTTAGAAATATGGAAATCTGACATAAAAATGAAGGAAGTAATACTTTGGATATTATGTTCTTATAGATCCAATTGATTCAAGAGAATTCTTAAAATTGTTTTACCAAAAAGTTCCAGTCAAAAAACTTAATCGAAGAAAGGTGATTGGAGGTTCTCCCTCCAGATTGATTTTTTGATCTAGGTTTTTAATTTCTTCATCATCAATGAATACAACAAACAACCCGTCTGTAAAACCTTGCAGGACAGTCTCTAAACTTTTTTCTAAATCTGCTTTGTTTATATTTGCTGTATCGCCAAAACTTATTTTACCAGTTTTCGATTGATTCTGAATTGCAGTAGGAGTAAGGAAGGATATTAAATTAATAGTTGTTTTTTTGTCATTATATTTTTTGACTTCACTTTTTACGCAAGCTTGGATTAAATCTTTTAGCGTATTGATTTGATCGGTAACTTCAATCTCAATGATATTAATTTTTCGTTTACCAAGTTTTTGAAGTTTTAAAGAAATGTTTCCCATCTATTCGTGCTTTAAATTTTTAAAACATCAAGTTAAGGAAAAATATATATTTCAGGAGGAGAGTTGAAAAAAGGTGGAAAATAGTCTAATCGTTTGAAGTGATTGATCCACAAGGTGACTCGAAGTTGAGTGTTGTCAACTGAAGGAAAATTAGTTTTTAATTACCTGAGAATTAAATTCCCTACTCCCCTATTTTAAGGAAGAAAAACAGAAGATTCAATCCTCGTCATTTTTACTAAAACGCTTAAGCTGACGACATTCTACTTTGAGCTACCTTATAATTTTTTTAAATCATCCCTTTCCTTTCTTCTTTTGATAATAATCAAAAACCTTCGTCACCACAGCTTTTCCTAATTTTTTAGGGTTTTTTCGAATCTTAGATTCCTCTTTTCCCATGTTTAAAAATAGAGCATCGACAGCTCTCTCTGCCATAAAATCAGAAAGTGAACCACCCACTTTTTTCTTGGCAAAAAGATTATAAGCATTGGCTGCTAAAGGCCAATATTGAGTGGCTTCTGTTTTTCCTAATTCAGTTTCAAGTCTTGTACTATATCGTTTTTTGACGGAGCTGTACATGGC
Organism: Saprospiraceae bacterium; assembly: GCA_045106765.1. Taxonomy (GTDB): domain Bacteria; phylum Bacteroidota; class Bacteroidia; order Chitinophagales; family Saprospiraceae; genus CAJQQY01. The sequence continues at coordinate 29,989 of JBGCFD010000241.1, forward strand.
TTGCTTAAGTGATTCGGTAGCTGCATTTTCTCCACCAACTACAATCTTTACCGCATCTTTAAATTTTAATTCTTTCACAGCATCATTGATAATTCCTGCACTTTCGTCTGCCATGATTTTAGAAACGATACCAATTTTTTGATTGACTTTATCTATTTCTTTTCCCAATCCTAAACTTTTTAGGTTTCCCAAAACAGGTTTCAATTCAGGTGGAACAAATCCATCAACACCATCTTTATTTAATTTCCGAAGCGTTTTAATTGCTCGAAATGCGCTGCTATTTAAAACCTCTTTGACCGCAGAAATTGTTTCTAGACTTGTAGGTTCAGTTACGATTTTTTGCAATGAGCTACAGGAAGATAAGATCAAAGCTAATGTAAGAATTGAAAGGTAATTTTTTTTCATGATAACAATTTAGATTAGATAATGATTTATTGGTGAGACGTGGATTCTTAAAAGTAGGTACTTTATTCTTTTTCTAACATTTCAATTACATTTTTTTCAAAAATAGAATTTTCGAAAAATGATTTTTCAAACCCAGAAAATGATTCCACTTCTTCCAACGCATTTTTTAAATCAAAATCCTTTTGCGAAGTGCTAAAAAATATCTTTTGCTCAAAAAAATGACGCGCTAAATATTCTTGCTCTGTTTGTCCTGGAGTAGGAATCAAGATTGCTTTTTTTTCTAAAGCAACTAAATCCATCAAAGTGGTATAACCTGACCGACTGATTACAATTTCACTTTCTGCAATAGTTTGATTTAATTTTTCTGAAGTCAAAAATGAAACGATTTCAATATTTTTATTAAAATAAAAATGTTCCTGTTTTTCTGTTTGACCTTTGACTAAAAGAAATTGGAAAGGTAATTTTAAGGCTTGGTCCAATATTTTTTTTTCTAAAAAAGTTCGTTGCGGTTCTGGTCCAGAAAGAATGATAATTGCTTTTCGTTTAATGTTACTTTCTATTTTTTTTATTCTAGAAAGCGAACCGATATATTTTGTAATTGTAGTGTTATTTAATTTAAAGTTCCCATGAGAAAGTTTGCCTGATAAATTTGGTTTTTTCTCAAAGTCAGGAATCCAACATTCATCAAACCGTTGAATCATTTTGCGATTCAGCCAATTTCCTATTTGTCGAAACAATGGAATAGGAATAGGTAAATTGATTTGATGCGTCATAAAAACGTTGTAAGTTTTTTGAGAAAAAACACCGAACCGATTATCTGAAATAATGATGTCGATTTTTTCTTTTTCTACAATTTTCGATATTCCTTTTTTTTCATGTGCAATTGCTCGCATCATTTTAGGGAACTGCCACGCCATGTCCCACATCATATTAGAAGTGCGATAAGTGATGTTGTAAGCAGGAAGTTGAAAGATGGGGAGTTCTGGAAATTCTTTTTTCAACAGATGAAATGCACGACCATCGGAAGCTAGAAAAACTGACGCATTTTGTTTTTGCAAAAATCGAATAATTGGAATACATCGAGTCGCATGACCCAATCCCCAATTTAAGGGAGCAACTAAAACCTTTTTTGGTTCGTTCAAATTTTAAACTAAATTTGTTTTTAAAAAAATCTTTAAAATTAGAAAAATGAAAAATAAAAAAAATTTAATCTGGTTATGTTTTTTAGCGATTACTATTTTAACTATCGCAAGTTGCAAAGCAGGAGATTGTAATTGTCCACAACTTTAGAATAGTTCCTCACTTTCATCTTCGATCTGCACATCTCACGCATTTCGTGCTTTCAGGCATATACATCAACCGAGCTGGTCGAATCGGATTTTTACACATCGAGCAATTTCCAAAATCGGCATTGTCAACCTTGGTCAAAGCGAGCTGTAATTTTGACAATTTTGCTTTGGCAGATCGGAGAGCAGCTTCCGCCACACCTTTATTATTAATGGCATCCATTCGACTGACTCGTCCGAGTGAATTTTCAGGGCTGATTGGTTTAGTCGCATCAAGCAAAGGAACAATTGCCGCTTCGATTTTTACAATCTCTTCGTTTATTTTTTCTCTTAAGGCTTTTCTATCTTCGAGTGTCATGGATTTTTTTTTATACGTGGTAGTCTGCTCTAGCAGACCTAAAAAAAGAGCAAAGCAACTTTTTTCGAAACTCCCTCACATGGTTATTTTTTTAGATTAACTAAAGCAGACCACTACATGTGATTTTGATAAAATTAAACCATTCTAACTGTAATTCTTATTTTTCTCCAAAAAAAAATAAAACCACAAAACGTTACTTTTACCAATATTACCATTTAGATTATATGTTAAAGTTTGGTAAGAAGATATTTCTAAAAAATCAATTTTGGAATTTCAAAAAACAAGTTTACCTATTTATAATCAACCTTTTAAACATTATTTTAAATCTTATGTCAAAACAGAAGAATTGCAAAATGCTATTTTTTGACAAGTCGATGACCTATCTGAACTATCATTTTTAAGTGAAAAAGCCTAACTTATAATTAGAACAAAAATTAAACATTCACTAATAGACATTTTAAAAAATTATTCTTTGAAAATAAACTTTACATTTTTACTCCTTTAAAGATAACATTTTAAGATGTCCACAAACACCACTAACCGTGAGTCAATTCAATTGGACATATCTTGCACCCTCCGGCAAAAAGCACCACGTAGGCCTTTTTCATGGAGAACGTACAGGCCATGTTATGATTTATTGTAACTCCAAAGTCGTCCTCGTCGACTTCAAGGTACGTGAGACAAAATCCTACTCCATTTTTATCGAAGAAGAACTTTGCGAAATCGGAATCGAGCGACAAAAAGATCGTTTCGTTTATGGTTTTGATATTAACAAAGATGTCGACACACCACTCAATCGAAAACGAAAAGCGATAGACAAAAAACATCTAAAACAAGGTGTTGGATTTTTAGCAGTTTTGGGAGTGCTCGTTTTTATCGCAGTAATGGTCTTAGGAAAATTAGGTGATGATCAGGTGAAACCGAATCTTGCCGCACTATTAGCTGCAAGTGGAAAGGAAACAAATGCTAAAGTATTTCTTTCTGATTCTGATAAGGCTACTTATAATTTTGTAGCCAATGGAAAAGTTTATTCTAAAAAAACTGCTTACGAATTAGGCATTGATATTATTTTGGAAAATGGAATGCCACTCGAGGATGGGGATGAATTTTTGGTAAAATATTCTTCCCAGAAACCTGAGTATCATAAAATTCAATTCAATCGACCAACCGCCAATCAAATTAGTATTTACAAAAATAGAGCTACCGAAAAGTATCAAGAGTTGCATCCAAATGAAAATATAGAGTATTGTAATTGCTTAACGGATATTGCTTATGAGTTAGATGGAATTAATGGTTATGCAAAATTTTATTTACAAGATAAAAGTCATGCTGAAAATCGGCGATATAATGAAAATAGTTTCCTTCGTTTAGTTCGAAGTGTTCCTTTTCAAAAGGAAGCTGAAAAAAGATGTTGGGAAATGAAATAGTTGATTAGTTGATTTTATAATCAGGTAATCTGTAAGTTTAAGCACATATAATGTGCTCTAAAAGTCCACAATCAAATTAAAAGATTGTGGACTTTTTACATTTTAAAATTAGACTGTCTCTTAGTTTTTTTCACTAATTTTGCGAAAAATTAAAATCAAGAAATAGTGGAGTTTTTAAATCAACACATCGAAAGTTTAATCTTTACCGCCAAGCAACCAATTACTGTTGCAGAGATTGGGGATGCTTTAGAACATACCTTTGAAATGCAATTTCGAAAAGTAGAAATTAATGAGGCGATTGGCGAAATCGAGAAAAAATATCAAGACGAGCAATTTCCTTTTGAAGTAGTAGGTATTGCAAATGGATACCAGTTTTTAACAAAAGGAGCCTACTTCAATACGGTAGCTATGTACCTGAAGCAGACAACGAAAAAGAAATTGTCTCGTGCTGCTTTGGAAACACTTTCTATCATTGCTTACAAGCAACCGGTGTCAAGACCTGAGATGGAAAAAATTCGTGGAGTGAGTTGTGATTACGCTTTGCAAAAACTTTTAGAGAAAGAATTGGTTACTATTGTAGGGCGTGCCGAAACGGTTGGGAAACCTTTGCTTTATGGCACAAGTGAAAAATTTATGGATTATTTTGGATTAAAAAATTTGGAAGATTTACCAAAACCAAAAGATTTCAAAATGCCTGATACGAGTATCGGAGAAGCTGCTCCAATTGAAGAAGAGGTTTCGGTATTTGGACAAAGTCATGCTGTTCCTGCTCATCCAAGTGGAATTACCAATGTGGTGAGTGACATAATGAGTGCGGTACTTTCGCTGGACGTTAGCGCACCTGTAATTAATATTACAGCCTCTGGAAAAGAGGAAGAAGAATAGATTTTATTCGTTGAACGTTTTACGACTGGCATTTTACGTTTGTTCATGTAAATTAAGTTAGGATAAAATTTTAAATGAAAATTATGGAAGATAAACCATTAGTAAATAGAGTTGCGAATAGTGGATTGATTACGATCAATTTGGAAGATTTTTTTCCAAAAGAAAAAGTCGTGATTTTTGATTTGAAGGATTACCTCTACATGGAATTAATTCTGAAGGAAAAAGATTTTCGAACGGCGCTAAAAGAACATGATTGGACTCAATATGAAGGAGTGAATTTATTAGTGATTTGTTCGACAGATGCGATTATTCCAGTTTGGGCATATATGCTAGTGGCAGGTTATGCAGAACCATTTGCGCATGAGATTTTTCAAGGTGATGAGGAGACTTTTTATAAAGTCGCTTTCGAAAAAGCTTTGATGAACTTCGATGGAGCACAACATGAAGGTGGCAGAATTATTATCAAAGGTTGTAGTAATAAACCTGTGCCTCCAGCAGCTTATGTGATGTTGACTAAAAAACTGCGACCATTTGCACAAGCGATTATGTACGGCGAGCCTTGTTCGACAGTCCCTATTTTTAAAAGACCAAGAGTTTTGAAAAGGAAATAATACTGGAAAAATATTTAATTAAAGGGAAGGCTGTTTTCAATTTAAATGAAGACAGCCTTTCCTTTTGATTTTTTCTTAAACATTTTTCAGATTCAATTGCAACATTAGTATATTGAGTTTACGTTTTACTAAAGTAGAACAAACATACATTTAACCAATTCAAGCTAGTCTTTTCAAAACATACATTTTTTTATTCAAAAATCATTTTGAAGTTTGTCATGATTTTTTTTAAAATCATAGTTGATTCGATGTGGTTTGGAAGCCCCTTTTTCCTAATTTTTTTTTAAAACCTGATACTATGCAAAAGTCATTAGCTACCTACACATTAATCTTAGCTGCATTTTTAACTATCGCAGTTTTTGCTTCCTCCACTCAACAAGAAGATAATTCTGAAAAGCAAAGTTTTAGTTCTTCAATAATTGAGAAAGATATTCCACAGGTGATTAAATCTGTCAATTTGGATAAAGATTTTTCCTTCGCTGGAGAGGCATTTCCGATGGATAATTTTGACGTCAAAGAAAGATTAGATCGAGAACTTTCGAGAAATACTTATTGGCACTCGAATACACTTTTGAATATAAAGAAAGCAAATAAGTATTTTCCGTTAATGAAAAGAATATTAAAAGAGCATGATGTACCCGAAGATTTTATTTATTTATCGGTAGCGGAAAGTGATTTGAGAAATGCTGTTTCGCCTGCTGGCGCAAAGGGGTTTTGGCAATTTATGAAACCAACTGGAAAGCAATATGGTTTGGAAATAAATAGTGAAGTGGATGAACGATATCATTTGGAAAAAGCAACAGTCGCTTTTTGTAAATATATCAAAGGAAATAAAAAACGTTTTGGGAATTGGTTATTGGCTGCTGCCGCTTACAACATGGGAGGTACTCGATTATCAAAAGAAATAAAAGCGCAAAAAGGAGAGAACTATTTTGACTTGAATTTAAATCAAGAAACTTCTCGCTATGTTTTTCGATTAGTTGCGTTGAAAGAAATTATGACTAATCCTAAAGACTTTGGTTTTTATATTGAAGAGGCTGATTTGTATCAACCTAATGATAAATTTTATGAAGTGGAAGTCAAAGAACCTGTTTCGAATTGGGGAACTTTTGCAAAAAAATATAATATCAGTTATCGAATGTTGAAGGTGTATAATCCGTGGTTGGTGAAGACAAGTTTGACGAATAAAAATCGAAGGAGTTATATTGTGAAGATTCCAAAGAAGTAAAATTGTTTGACGTTGAACGTTCGACGTTTTACGTTTCGGTTTTTGCGAAAAAAATAGCGCATCGAGTTTAATTTCGATGCGCTATTTTTTTCACAAAAATGAAAATCTGAATAATGTTTAAAACCGTGAAACATCTAACGTTCAACGTCAAACGAATTCAATTATTTAGATTTCATTCCAAGTTTACCATTTTTTACTCCATTGTAAGTAGCTAAGCCACAATTCAAATAATCATTGTATTGTTCCCAATCATTCCATCCGTCCAAATATCCAACCGGACGAGCAAGCACTTCTTCATTTGGAGTCATCAATACATAAAGTGGTTGAGCGTTATTTCTAAAATTAGCAATTTGGAAATCAGCCCATTTGTTACCTACGTTCCTGATCTTTTTTTCTTGAACTTTAGAAAATAAAGTTTTTTCTAATTTATCTGGAGAATCAACATAAAGCGAAACCAAGACAAAATTAGTATCAATATTGTTTCGAACTGGATCTTGAACCCAAACATTATCTTCCGTTTTTCTACAATTCACACATCCATAACCTGTAAAGTCAACGAGCAAAGGTTTGTTCGTTTCTTGTGCATAAGCCAAACCTTCGTAGTAATCCTTAAAGCAATCTAAGTTGTTTGCACACTTGGTATAAGAAGGAAATCTTTTCTTCATGGCAGGGTCAACTTCTGGAGTCGGCAAAAAGAAATTGTAAATAGAAGGAGGAGCTAACCCACTCAGAATACTTGGAGAATTATAAGACTTAGTTACATCATTATATTGAAATCCCATTGCTAAGAAAATCGAAATACCTAAAAATACTGCAGCAAGTGTTCCTCGAACTGGCGTTACTTTTTTTAATGGAGCATCATGTGGAAACAGAATATATCCCAACATATAAAGCGCCATACAGATTCCAATTATGACCCAAATACCTAAGAATAATTCATATTTTAAAATTCCCCAATGGAAAGTATAATCTGCTACCGAAAGAAATTTGAATGCTAGTGCAACTTCCAAAAATCCTAAAATTACTTTTACATTCGTCATCCATCCTCCTGACTGAGGTAAAGAATTTAACCAAGCAGGAAAGGCGGCAAATAATCCAAAAGGCAATGCTAATGCTGTAGAGAATCCAAGCATAACTGTAAACGGCCCAATGGGATCAGAAGCAGATTCCACAAGCGCAGAACCAATGATTGGTCCAGTACAACTAAATGAAACTAACGATAAAGTTGCTGCCATAAAAAATGTTCCAATCAAACCTCCTTGGTCTGCCATCGAATCTGTCTTTGTTGTCCAAGAACTTGGCAAAGTGATTTCAAAATAACCAAAAAACGAAATGGCAAAAATGATAAAGATGACAAAGAAAAGTAAATTGGGTAGCCAATGCGTCGAAAGTCGATTCAATGCTTCGGGGCCAAATGCAAAAGTGATTAGTAATCCAAGTGCGACATAAATTACAATAATTGAAGCACCATAGATTAATCCATTTTTAATTCCTTCCGCACGAGTCTTACTTCCTTTGGTGAAAAAACTAACTGTCAATGGAATCATTGGAAAAACACAAGGTGTCAATAATGCCAATAATCCACCACCAAACCCTAATAGGAAAGTCCAAAGCCATCCACTTCCAGATTCTGTTTCTCCTCCACATTCTCCAGCTGGATTTTCAAAAGTATCAATAATCGCTGCACGAGCTTGATCAATAGTGTCACCAGAAATTGGATTAGCATTGCTACCTGCATTCCCAGTTGAAGCTTGCGTATTCATCATTTTAGTTGCTGCTGCACCTATGTATGCTTTACCATTTTTTACATCAATATAAATATCATCCGTATTCATGATGCATTGTTTGTCATCACAAGTTTGATATTCGAAGTATGCGGTAACTGGTTTGGAAGGGTCGGTAATTTTTATTTTTTGCGTAAATGTAGCTTCATCAGAAAATTTATTAACATCCATTTCAAAAACAGCATCACGAACTCTTTTCATATTGTCCGATTCGTTCGTTTTTCCAACTAACTCATAATTATCACCTGGATCATAATTAAAGGCAGTAGGATATGGCCCATCATAATCATCTGAATCTTGATTGTCTTGGATTTGAGAATATAAATACCAATGATCTTGAATCTTTGCCTTAAGAATTAAATTATATTCCGAGTCATTTATTTTATCTAAATTGGCTACCCAAGTAGTTGTTTTTTTTAAACCATTATCAGCTTGAGCATCATCAATTGGAGCAATTTCAATTGTTTCGTTTTGAGCAATCGGTTCTGAAATAGTTGAGGGAATTTTAGTATCAGTATTTTGATCTGTATTATTTCCACCAGCACCATCATTTGAGCCAGATGAAAAAGACAGATCACCTTTCCCTTGTGGCGTTTTTTCTGGAGCAGGTTCTTCCTTTTTAGGTTCAGGAGTTTTTTCTTTTTCCTCTTCACCGCCACTTGAAGATGTCATGGTATTCTTCAATGCAAAATTAAAATCAATGTCTGTAGGAGGCAAACATTTGGTAGCATCACAAGTCATGAAAGTAAAATATCCTGTAATTGGTTTTGAAAAATCATTGATTTTAACTCGTTGCGTAAGTACTGCAGAGTTGAAAAATTTGACTAAATCCATTTCAAAAACCTTATCATATTTCTTTACTCGATTGTCGGACTCTTTATTTTTTCCAACTAATTCAAAGTGTGATCCTTCGTCATAAGTAAAAGAAGTCGCCACCGGCCCATCATCGCTTTCCAAGTATTGGGAATAAACCGTCCAACCATCATCAATAGTCGCTTTATAAATTAAGTCAAATTCATTGGCACTCACTTGCTTCGATTCCATTTTCCATTTTACAGGATTATGGATTTGAGCGAACGAAGCAGTCATAAAACTGAGGTTAAAAAGTAGTGCTAGCAGTAATCGCATATCTAAAAAATTTATTTGATTTTGAAGTAGTTCTTATTTTATATCAAAATTGATTTTTGCATATTCTACAAAAATACAAATCATTACATTACATATTTGCAAATATACCTTTCTAAAATGTCTTTTACTGACTGTATACCTACAAAAAAAAATGATTGGCAGCAAGCCCGAAGCTTACTGCCAATCACTAACAATGGTTTTTGAAAAGCGTATTTTGAATTTAATTCTTGAAATTCAAAATACTTGACCATTTTTTTCTAACAATGTTTTGTCTAATGCTTGTTTAAACGGGAAAAAATGTTTTTCGTTTTGCTTAGATTAAATTTTAACATATTTGGAAATATGTTATTTACCTGAGTGCAATTTCAAAATTTACATCCTCAGGGGGAAGGCAACTTTCGTCATCACAAGTCATATAAGTCAAATGACCAGAAACAGTATTGGAGTCATCAACTTTTACACGTTGAGTGAATCTCGCTTTTCTACTAAATTTAATTAAGTTCATTCCAAATAATTCATCGAAAACTTCTTTTCGATTACCTTCCTCACGTGCTTTACCTACTGCTTTAAGGTCATTATTATAAAACTCAAATGTAGTAGGAATTGGTCCTTCATCAGATTCGAGGTAAGGAGAATATACCGACCAACCTTTGTCAATCTTGGCAGTAAAGATAATGTCGTACTCGGTATCACTTACCTTTTCAACATCGAAAGACCATTTGACTGGTTCCAATTGAGCGGAAGCGGAAAAGAAAGAAAATAAGCAAATTAGTAGTAAAGCAACTCTCATGTCTAGTAGATAAATTTAAAATTAGAAACAGTTTAATTATGCTATAATTTAGTCAGTCAAAAAAAATGGTACTATTATTAAATAGTGGTTGATTTTCGTTTTGTCTTGATGCGCCTAAGGCTCAAAATAGATACCAATTTTAATGAACTGACTGCTCTTAAGTCAATTTGATATGATAGGGTAAAGTTTTAAAATGAAGGTCAATGGGAAATACTAGATATGTTAATATGAGATATGGGAAGGGTATGTTTGTTGTCTCTTTTATATGTTTCTAAACATATGCTCTTATTGTGATGCTAAATTATAAAATTAAATTTATTTGTTGCTATATTTTTCGAAATAAAAAAATAAAATATGGGATAAAATCAATTAATTGATTTTATCCCATATTTTATTTTTTTGCTAACTCTATCTTAAGCATCAACCATTAAGCCGATTAATGACTCGAACATAATTCGTCCGTCGTCATTTCCTAATACTTTTTCAGAAGCTCGCTCTGGGTGAGGCATCATGCCAAATACGTTTCTGTTGGCATTACAAATACCTGCTATATTGTTAGTCGAACCATTTGGATTTGCTTCGTTAGTTACATTTCCATTTTCATCAGAATATTTAAAAAGGATTTGGTCATTCTCCTCCAATGATTTTAGCGTAGCTTCATCAGCCAAGAATCGACCTTCTGCATGTGCAATTGGAATCGAAAGTGGTTTTTCCAAATCAATATTCGAAGTAATCGCAGATTTATTGGTCAATGTTTTTAAATGAACATTTTTACAAATAAATTTTTGATTACTATTTCTCAACAAAACTCCTGGCAATAATCCTGCTTCGCATGCCACTTGGAATCCATTACAAATTCCCCAAACATAGCCACCATTATTAGCAAACTCGATAACTGATTTCATGATCGGAGAAAATCGAGCAATCGCACCTGCTCGCAAGTAATCTCCATAAGAAAATCCGCCTGGTAAGACGATGCAATCACCTTTTCCGAAACCCTTGAGTTCGGTGTCTTTGTGCCACAACTTTACAACTTCTTGTTGCATTACGGTACCAAGCACGTGAATCATGTCATCATCACAATTAGATCCAGGAAAAACAACTACTCCAAATTTCATATTAAAAACCCCAACCTCTAAAGGGAAATTTACGGTCTGCTTTTATTGACACAGTTGTAAATTCCGCTTTGGTGTTTCTGTAGGGAAATTTTTTAGGTTAAAAAATAAAAAGGCAAAGGTATTGAATAATTAAGAATTGACCATTAAAATCAAAACTAAAATGAGCATCAAAATCAAGAAATCCTTCTTCTTTTAAAGAATAGGGATTGTATTTACAATTTCTCAATTAAATCATTAATCATTCGTTCCTCAACTTGACAATTACTTATCAACGCTTTCTTCAATTTTATTTTATCGACTTTTTCAGACGTATTTTTTTGAGTACACTTGATCGCTTCCTCAAATGCTGCTCCTGCTTTTTCAACTAAATCAGTAATGGTTTCGATATTTCCTCTGCCTTGTAGCGCTTTCATTTGTTGATTAATTTTCACGACAGGTTGTGTGCAATCACAAATACTATTTATCGATTTTTCTGTTGGAGTACTTTCATCACTTGTACAATTTGAAAAAATAAATGCAAGGCTAAAAATAAAAATTATCGTTTTTAAATAGTTCATCTGTTTGTTTTTTTGATTCTAATAGTTAAGTCTTTTCCGAAAGTAAAAAAATATTAATCAAAAGTAAAATGATGAATTCCATTTTCAAGTTTCTTGTTTTTTATTTTGATTTTTCACCTTTAAACCAATTCTTTAAAACCCCTTCTGCAATCTTTCCCTGAGGTGTATAATCCGCAGCCCGAAATCTCGCTCGCCTCCCCTGCCCTTCTCCTCTATAGTTAGGATACCATTTCCAAAGAAAACCTCCTCCCCACCAATCCTCTTTCCAAAAAACTTCGAAGAGTGCTTCAATAGCATTCGCTTGAGCTTGTTGGTTAACTGGTATCTCTGTTCGTCGACTCTCTAATTCCCAATTTTTATGTGCACAACCATCAATACTCATATAACCATACTCAGTAAAAACGATTGGCTTACCCGTTATTCGATGAAATTTACGTAACTCTTTGACTGTAGGTTGCCATGCTTTTTTTAGTTCTTCGATAGTAGGAGTTTTTGATTTTACCAAAGGAAAATAAGTATCAATTCCTACAAAATCTAACTCATCCCAAAATGAAACCATCTGATATGCATCCCAATTCGAAGCATAAGTTAATTTTCCATCATAGATTTTTTTAACTGCTCGAATTAAACCTCTCCAATATTTTTCTCGTTTTTTAACCGATTGTTTCACTTCTGTACCGATACAAAAAACTTCTACATTTAGTGAATCTGCAATTTTAGCATAAGTCAAAATGTAATCTGTATAATCTGATTCCCATCTTTTCCAATCTGCCTCATTATCAAAATCTAAATCTCCAATCCAACTTCCATGCATCCACACATGAGGTTTGAGTAACACTCTTATATTACTTTCTTTTGCCAATCGGATTGTTTCAATTGTGCCTTCTACTCGTTCACCCCACCATTGTCGACTTGTGTTAAAACGAACCATCGGACTATCGCCAGGCGAAAATCCAAACGGTGTTACAGCAATCCAATCTGCTCCAACTTCATTAATTCGTACCATTGGATTATCAGAAAATGGTTTGGAAGGAGCGACAAAACTGAGTCCTTTCATTTTTTCCGTTGGCAATTCTAAAGATGCAGAACTCATTTTTTCAGATGAAGTGTTGCAGCAAAAATTTAAAAAGCAAAGTGTAATTAGGAAGGGAAATATTTTCATTTTAAAAAAATAATTTAGTTGAAGTTTTTTTCAATAAACAAAAAATACATTTGGATCAGGACAATTTTCCGAGAATTTGGCCAATAATTTTTCACTTATCACTCCTGGAAAATCTCCCTCTTTACCCATCATATCTTTGATGATTTGAAAATGCAAATGTGGAACCCATCCGCCATTTTCATTTCGATTTCCTATGGCTGTAAAGATTGTCCCCTTTTCAATAAGCATCCCTTTTTCCAAATTCCTAAGCGAAGCTAAATTCAAATGTCCATACAATGTGTAAAAGACAACACCCTCTAACTCATGTTGCAAAATAACCGTAGCTCCGTAATCCAAATATAAATCATTGTATTGAAAACTATGAATCTTACCATTAAGTGGCGAATAAATTTCTGTCCCCGCTACTGACCACCAATCTACTCCAAGGTGAATATTTCGATTTTCAGCTTCACCTTTAAAATTATTGCTTTGTTCGTACAAAACTCTTTTTTCCAAATACCCTCCAATTCCAACCTTTGCATTATTTTTCTTTAACTCATTTTGGATATAAAAATCCAAGCCTTTATAAGTTTGAATCGATTCTAAATCTAAAATTGGCGAAGACACACTTAAATTAATTTTGCAAAAATCCATTTTTCGAAACGAAGCTCCTAAAATTGGATAAAATCCAGTTTGATGTTTTTCTAATAAACTTAAAAACATTTTATTCTCTTTTTTATTAACAAATAACCAATGAAATATCCTTTTCATTGACAAAATGATAAGGTTCAATACATTTCGTTTTACAATACAATCATTTCTTTAATGATTTTTAAAAAAAACCATTAATTTAAAAACAATAAATATCATTCATTCAAAAAAAAACCAATAAAATTAAACAATATTTAAAAATAAAAGTATTTCGTTAAATAATTTGCATCAAAATGAAACATTAACGTATATTTGTATTGTCAACGTTAAAGAACAATGACATTATTTTAAATGAATATTTTTTTCAATCAGACATAAAACTATTCATTAAAATTTAAAATACTGTAAGGTGATGAAATTAGGCAGCCATGCCCTCTTGTCTCGGGGGTGAAGATTCCGAAATAAATCCTATTCTTCGAATAAGACTAATCGCTTCGTGAAGGTTCGAGTCCTTCTCTTACAGCTAATAAATTTGCAACGGCAAATTTATTCTTTTGAAAATTAATATACTGTAAGGTGATGAAATTAGGCAGCCATGCCCTCTTGTCTCGGGGGTGAAGATTCCGAAATAAATCCTATTCTTTGAATAAGACTAATCGCTTCGTGAAGGTTCGAGTCCTTCTCTTACAGCTTTTTTTATTCTTCGGAATAATTGGAATCACAATCGCATTTACAAAAAAGCCCTTGGTAATGAATTTTACCAAGGGCTTTCGCTATTTACAAAAATGAAGTTCATTTTTGACATTAAATATAATATAAATGTATTTGGAAAGATTTTTGACAAAAAAAGAATGCAGCCCCTTTTTTTAATTTTACATAATTAACGTCAAAACAATTTGTAAAAATTAAAAACTAGTGAGAGTAGAAAGGGGCTGCATCTTTTATAGATTGATGAGTTTTTAACCATTAATATTACGATTATCGTCTCTCAAACGCTGCCACCCATCTCTATTTTATTCGTTTTCGTAGGTCGCTACCAATTTTTTTAGCTCTTGCAAATATTCTTGTTTCTTAGATTCTCTTCTCGCTAAAGTTGTTTCAGTAAAATAGTTATGTCCTCCAATGAATCCTACTTGCAAGCGATTCCAAGACTCTTCATCAGAAATCACTTTGTATTCTTTAAATTCTTCAAACAAAGTATTTCCTATCTTATAAAAATCATTTCGCCCCAAGTAATCTAAATCTGCATCACAAATAATTTTTTCTAATAAGTTTTTAGGTGCTTGAGGAATTTTAGTCGCCATGATCATTCCGCAAATGATGTCAATATCATCTTCGGAGTAACCAAATTGAGGTAAGTTATTTTTAGCGATTTCACAGCCTTTCTCCTCATGATTCGTATATGTTTCTGTAAAACCACAATCATGAAAAAGAGCTGCAGTTTTCAGTAGTTTAGTCTCTTTTTGGGAAATACTTTCCGCTTCACAGAGTTCGCTCGTTATTTTCAATACATCAAGCGTATGATGCATGCCATGATAAGTGAGTTTATTCGTCAACTCACTTTCCATTTTTCTTAAAATAAATAATTTAGCAGCTCTGTAGTCCATATAGTCTTGAAAAAATAAAACAATAAAAGTAACAACCTGATGAATCCTTAATTTATTATTTTTTTTTTGGAAAAAAAATAAGATCGAAAAGTTTTCTTTAAAAAACTGTTTTGCCTCGCAATCGCTTTACTGTTAACTAATATATACTTTATATCAAAACAGTAAAACTGCAGCGAAGCAAAACAATTGCAATAGTTTTTCTTATTGTTTACTTTCTGCTTCTTTTTTAACCTCTTGTTCTGCAAGAAGCATCACACCAGAAGCCATAAACTTAAGCTCTTCCTTAGCCTCTGTTATTTTTGCAATTTCTTCTTTTGAAGCACCTCCGTCTTCAGCTAAGTGTTGCAATTCATCAACAGGAGTAACTTCTCGAAAAGCTTTTCCTTCCATGACTACTTTTCGTCCTTCACAATCTTTCGGTAAGAAAAATCCATAGTCTTTAAACTTTACAAACATCTCACGTCCATCATCCGAAACGATATTGACCCAACATCCTTTCTTTTTACAAACACTTTCTACCGTTCCTGTAACTTTTGTTTCCATAGAATCTAGTTGATCCATCTTATTCAACAAGTCTGTAAATGTAAGTGCATCATCTGCATTAATTTTTTCTCCAAAAATTTGATCTGTAGCTTTTTCTTCTGCCACTTGTGTAGCAGATTTAGGTTCATCACCGCAAGCTGCAAAAATTAGAATAGTAGTTATTACAAATAAAAAATTCTTAAACATTTTTTCCTGAGTTTTAGATTAATAAAAAGTTCTTAAACAAATTCTGCTTCTGATAAGTCAAGCTAAAATCGAAATTTACTCTTTCGCTAATCGTTTATAATTTCAATTTTAGCTTGACCATAGAACTTGTATAAGAACAATGAAAAATATTGTGTGTTAAATTCGTTTTTGATAAAAATCAATCAAAAGTAAAGATAAACAATTCTTTTCCGCTAATAATTTTTTAAAATGAAAAAAATTAAACAATATTAGATGTAGAAATAAGTTTATAATACGCATTTCTATTTTTAGTGAACTTTTGTTCGTTCTAAAAATTTCAACTTCAAAAAAGAATAAAGCTTCACTTCCAAAAAAAGAGTAATAAACATAAGGAAATTTTACAATACATAATTTTATTTTTGGTTCAACCTAATTCACCTGCAGTATTGCAGATTTAAAATCCAAAGGCATGAGACGATTAATTTGTATTGTAGTGATGATTTCCATCGCTTTTCTTCAGACTTCAACAGCACAATGTATTAAAGGAAATTGTTTTAACGGCACAGGTACTTTTATGTATTCAAGTGGCGCTAAATATATTGGTACATTTAAAGGTGGCAAGATGCATGGCGATGGAGCGCTGTATTTTAGCAACGGAAATAAATATTTTGGACAATGGGCAGAGCAGTACCGAGAGGGAAAAGGTAAAATGGTTTTTGCCAATGGAGATACTTATAGAGGAAACTTCAAGAGAGGAAAGATGAATGGTAGAGGTACCATGGAATTTAGAAATGGAAGTCGTTACGAAG
The DNA here is from genome assembly GCA_045106765.1 of Saprospiraceae bacterium. Classification (GTDB taxonomy): domain Bacteria; phylum Bacteroidota; class Bacteroidia; order Chitinophagales; family Saprospiraceae; genus CAJQQY01. The sequence continues at coordinate 46,482 of JBGCFD010000241.1, forward strand.
GAAATTGGTCAGAAGATGTCATTTCAGGGAAAGGAACATTTTTCTTTGCTGATGGAAAAAAATATGTCGGTGATTTTCGAAATGGAAAGATGCATGGTGAAGGGACGATGATCTATCAAGACAAATCTAGATTTGTAGGTGCTTGGAAAAATAACCAAAGAGATGGTCACGGAACTATGACAGATGCTAATGGAACTGCTACCTTAGGTGTTTGGGCAAATGATAATTTCCTAGATGATAATGAAGGAGGTTCAACTGTCGCTCAAAATGATAATTATAATCAGCCAACAACTGCTTCTAATTTTCCATCTAACTCAGAAGCCAATGCAAATGACAAAACGCTTCGTGATTGTAATAAATCAGATTGTATGAGTGGTCATGGAAAATTTACTTACTCAGATGGAAGTCGTTACATCGGAACTTTTAAAAATAGATATCCTCATGGCGAAGGAACTTGCTTTTATTCCAATGGTGATAAATACGTAGGTGGCTGGGAAAATCATGCTCCTCACGGTGAGGGAATAATGTACTACAAACACGGGCGAGTACTCGGAGCACTTTGGAATAATGGAAATGTGATCAAAGAATTAGAAAGTGGTGACACACCTATCGGAAATGAATATGTGGAAGTAGATCAAAGTGCTAATGTGAAAATCTGGGCCGTTGTAGTTGGAGTAGCGAGATACCAGCATATGCCTGTTTTGAAATATACTGATGATGATGCTTATCACACTTATGCCTTTTTGAAAAGTCCAGAAGGTGGTGCATTGCCTGACAATCAAATCAAAGTTTTGATTGATGAAGATGCAACTCGTGGAAATATTTTGCGAACGATGCGAAACGTTTTCCTTCGAGCTGATGAAAATGATGTGGTGATTTTATATTTTTCAGGACATGGATTACCAGGCTCATTTTTGCCAGTTGACTTTGATGGATTTAATAATAAAGTGGGACATGAAGATGTCAAAGCTATTTTTAAAGAGTCAAAAGCGAAACATAAACTTTGCTTAGCAGATGCATGTCACTCAGGTTCTTTGACTGCGATGCGAAATTCATCATCGTTCGAAAATAGTTTAAAAAAATACTATTCTGCATTTGATAACTCTACTGGCGGAACGGCATTATTGATGTCATCAAAAGGGGAAGAATATTCATTGGAAGATCAAGGGTTACGTCAAGGAATTTTTAGCCATTACCTAATCCGAGGATTAAAAGGAGAAGCTGATAAAAATAAAAATAAAATTGTAACGGTTCAGGAGTTGTATGATTTCGTATTTAAGAAAGTAAGAAATTATACCGGTAATGCACAGTCGCCAACTTTAACAGGAGTATACGATTCACGAATGCCTGTTTCCGTTATTCGATAAGATATTAACAGTTAACCGTTCATTGAGTAAACTCTATTAACCGTTAACTAAAGAAGCTGTTGTCAGAATTGGTTTTCCCAGAAGAGGGAAAATTAAATTTATTGTAATCAGTCGTCCAGGGTAATTGGGCGGCTGATTTTTT
>JBGCFD010000242.1:0-6014 GCA_045106765.1 Saprospiraceae bacterium
CTTAATCGCAGCTTTTCGCTCTTGATCGGTGTAGCAGTAATAAGTATTCTTTTTATCTCGAACTCTGAAAAGTGGAGTATCCAAAATATACAAATGTCCACTTCGAACTAAGTCTGGAAAAAATTGCAAAAAGAAAGTCAATAACAATAATCGTATATGCATTCCGTCGACATCAGCATCAGTTGCAATTACCACTCGATTATAACGAAGGTCGTCCATGCTATCTTCAATATTTAAAGCATGCTGTAATAGGTTCAACTCTTCATTTTCGTAAACCACTTTTTTGGACAAGCCAAAACAGTTCAAAGGTTTTCCTCTCAAACTAAAAACTGCTTGTCGTTGCACATCTCTCGCCTTAGTAATCGAACCACTTGCAGAGTCTCCTTCCGTGATAAAAACAGTCGTCAATAATTTATCTTCCTCCTTGACACTCTTTTTAGTATCATTAAAATGAAGGCGACAATCTCTTAATTTTTTATTGTGAAGGTTCGCTTTTTTTGCTCGTTGATTGGCGAGTTTCTTGATGCCTGCAATTTCTTTTCGCTCTCTTTCTGATTGTTGAATTCGTTTCAACAATGCATCAGCCACCTCTTTATTTTTATGTAAATAATTATCGAATTTTTCTCCAATAAAATCATTGACAAAAGTTCTAACAGTTGGGCCATTGGGAGCAATAGTGAGTGAACCTAATTTTGTTTTCGTTTGAGATTCAAAAACTGGTTCTTCCACCCGAACACTTACTGCTGCCACAATCGAAGCACGTACATCTTTCGCATCAAAATTTTTATTAAAATGTTTTCGAACTGCATTAACTACTGCTTCTCGAAAAGCTGCCAAATGCGTTCCTCCTTGCGTCGTATTTTGACCATTGACGAAAGAATAATATTGTTCACCATATTGTTGACCATGCGAGATGGCTACTTCAATATCTTCTCCTTTTAAATGAACGATTGGATATCGCAACTCTTCCCCGCCTACTTTTTTCGTCAAAAGATCCAATAATCCATTCTTAGAATAAAGTGTTTTTTTATTAAAATGAATTTTCAATCCTGCATTCAAAAATGCATAATTCCAAAGTTGTGCTTCAACAAACTCAGGTCGGAATTTATACTTTTTAAAAATAGATAAATCTGGTTCAAATTCGATGAGCGTTCCATTCTCTTCTTTGGTCTTCTTCATCTTAGCATCATTCGTCAGAACTCCTCTTTCAAATTCTGCTAATTTTGTTTTTCCTTCTCGAAAGGCTTGCACTTTAAATCTGTCAGACAATGCGTTAACCGCTTTAGTACCAACTCCGTTTAGACCTACTGATTTTTTAAAAGCTTTCGAATCATATTTTCCACCAGTATTAATTTTGGAAACACAATCCACTACTTTCCCCAAAGGTATTCCTCGACCAAAATCTCGGACGTAAACTCTTCCATCTTCAATTTTTACATCTACATGTTTTCCATGTCCCATTACATATTCGTCAATTGAGTTATCAAAAATCTCTTTGACCAAAATATAAATTCCATCATCAGGTGCGGAACCATCACCCAATTTTCCAATGTACATCCCAGGACGTAGACGAATATGTTCCTTCCAATCGAGGGATCTAATATTATCTTCATTATAAGTTACTTCTGCCATCTTTCGATTTTGATTTTTAGTGTTTCTTGTTCTTTTTGCCACAAAAATAAAGGTTTTATTGATTTAAAAAATTAATTGTTGATTGAATTCTACATCAAAACTGTTTTTGTTTTGAAAATAAAAAACCTTCCGCTGTACAAAAGACAACGGAAGGTATGTAGTTTTCTCTAATAAGTTCGAGGTTGAAAACTCGAAGGTTTGCTAATCAAATAATTTATGGGACCGTTTTAATTTGTCTTTTTTTGAGTTTCATCAGAATCATCTTTCTGTTGACCTGAATCGTCCGAGTCGAAATCTGTGTTTCGATTATCGTTTTGAAGGATGGAATAAAAAAAATGCATAATTAGGATTTTTTTTGATTAGTTTAAATATGGTTTTTTAGTGTGTGTAAAATTCGTACCATCTTTTAAGCTGTCGCTCGATGCGACCATAATCCTAAAGTTTCTCCCTCATTTTGAAAACTTTTCACCTCATTCACCAATTCCATATTTACATTGTGTGTAAATTGAATATCTGATTTTCGATCATCCCAAATTTCCACTTTCATTTCACGAGCAAAGACTTTTGATAAATCTCCCATGTCTTTAGCATATTTTTCACTTTTCCCTAAGGCCAAAAACAAATCAATAACTGCCATTCGAATAATTTCATATTTATCCAAGTGCATTAAAAGTTGAAGTAAATTTTTGCTTTTATAATTCTGTCCTACTTGATGCATTTTATCCTTTAATTCTTGTACAGAATATCCTAAAAGGTTAGCTCGATACTTCCACCATTCGTATGGTTTGCCTTGCGCTTGGTTATATTTATTTTGATGTTGTTTTTCTACAGATTTTTGACAAGAGATCATTCCCATCACTTTTGTCAATTCCAAAACTGCTAAAACTTGATCTTTTGTCAACATCTCTTCTTTTTCTTCTTTTTTACAAAGAGAAAGAAAGTATTTCGCTAGTTCTGCTTTAACTAAACTGTTGGAATTGAGGGTAATCAATTTTGCCAATTCAAGAGAAATATAATAGTCTTCTCTTTTCCCTTTGGAAGAACGCAAAGCATAATCATGCATGATTTCAGGTTTTCGTACATCATCCTGAAAAGCATAAATATCAGACACCCACCTTTTTATATTACTATTGTATTTATGCAATGGTAGGTCTAAAACGTCATGTAAATTCGTCGCTGTGACTACTTGTGTTCCTTTTTTGCTTATTAAAATTTGAATATTCATTTTTAAAACTTTTTGTTATTAAAAAACGAAATTTCTAATCAAATAATTTCGATTACATAACAAATATAAAGACACTTTTTCAATTTAACAACAATTTGTTGTTTTAATTTAAAATAATTTGTTTTAAAAGTATTTTAATTATACGCCTCATTTAAAGTAAAAGGCGATATTCTCGTTTTAATTTTCTTACAAAAACATAAAATCATTATTTTGATTATACATCTTCTTTCCATTAAGATTACCCTGAAAAACAGATAATAATATGTTGCAGGTAGCTGTCTACTTCAGCAGATTTGAAAAATAATTACAATAGGTTTTTATTCAAATTTGAAATCTTTATTAGTATTCTTGGTTCTTATAAAAAATCGCTACGCTCTTTTTTCAGGTCTACTGAAGCAGACAGCTACCTGCAACATATTATTATCTGCCTCCCAAGGCTATAATTCTCCATGAGAAAGTGGAGTACTCCATTTCATCCTCTTCCTTTTTTTCTTATATTCGCAGCGTTTTTATCTAAAATCAAATTACACACACATGTTAAATCTAATCTTGTTCGGACCTCCAGGGTCAGGTAAAGGAACACAAGCAGAAAAATTAGTTGAGAAATACAATCTGCTACACATTTCCACAGGAGATCTTTTTCGATATAATATGAAAAATGATACTCCACTTGGAATAGAAGCTAAAAGTTATATTGAAAAAGGAGATTTAGTTCCTGATTCAGTTACCATAAATATGCTCAAAGCTAAAGTGAACGAAAATCCAGATGTGAAAGGATATATTTTTGATGGATTTCCAAGAACGATTGCGCAAGCTGAAGCGTTAGATAATTTTTTAGGAGAAAAAGATTTGAACGTTTCTGGATTGTTAGCTTTGGATGTTCCTGATGAGGAATTAATTAAGCGATTATTATCTAGAGGAAAAGATTCAGGTCGAGCGGATGATCAGGATGAAAGTATCATTGCCAATCGAATTGAAACCTATAATAATGAAACTGCGCCTGTTTTTGATTTTTATGGAAAACAAGATCGTGCGAACAAAGTAGATGGTATCGGTTCTCTTGATGAGGTTTTTGAAAGACTTTGCGCTATGATCTTTTGGATGAAACGCTAAAAAAACACGGTTTTTTTAATAAGTATTTCGAATGTCATTGTACTTTATGTACGATGACATTTTTTATTTTTGCAAAATGAAAATCTATCTCGACTTTGACGGAACTGTGGTTGAACATCAATATCCCGACATTGGTATTTATAACGAAGGTTGTTTTGAAGTGATTAAAAGATTACAACAGGCTGGTCATCGTATAATTCTAAATACTTATCGAGCAAATTTGAAAGATGGAACACTTCAAGCTGCAATCGCTTATTTGAATCTTTCGGCTGCTGAAAATGGATTTAAAATTATTGAAGCATTTGAAAATAAAAAATTAGAGCCACATCCTTGGGATTGGAATTATTTTAAAACTAACGATTTAATTTATATTGATGATATTTGCAAAAATATTCCTTTAAAACCTGCAATAGAAGCAGAATATCCAATAGTCGATTGGGAAAAACTAGATAAGGAATTTGAGGAAAAAGGAATTTATTAAAATTGAAAAACAATGGCAGAACAAAATTTCATAGACTTTGTAAGAATTTGTTGTCGAACTGGAAAAGGCGGGCAAGGGTCAGCACATTTTCGAAGAGATAAAGTTACCGCAATGGGTGGTCCCGATGGTGGTGACGGCGGTCGTGGTGGACATATCATTTTGAGAGGAAATCGAAATATATGGACTTTACTTCCTGTGCGATATCGAAAACATGTGATTGCAAAAGATGGCGGCAACGGTGGTGAAAGTCATCGAAGTGGTGCAGAAGGTGAAGATATTTATATCGATGTTCCATTAGGTACAATTGCTAAAGATGTAGAATCAGGGGAAGTTCATTTTGAAATTACAGAACATGGGGAGGAACGAATTTTAGCAAAAGGAGGACGTGGTGGTTTAGGAAATTCTCATTTTAAATCTTCTACCAATCAAGCTCCTCGATATGCTCAACCGGGCGAAGAAGGTGTGGAAGAATGGAAAATTTTAGAGTTAAAAGTTTTAGCTGATGTAGGTTTGGTTGGTTTTCCGAATGCTGGGAAATCTACTTTGCTTTCCGTCGTTACTGCTGCAAAACCTAAGATTGCGAGTTACGCTTTTACCACTTTGACCCCTAATTTGGGAATTGTAAAATATCGAGATCATCGTTCTTTTATCATTGCTGATATTCCTGGAATTATCGAAAAGGCACACGAGGGAAAAGGAATTGGTCATCGGTTTTTGAGACATATTGAGCGGAATGCGATCTTGCTTTTTATGGTTCCTGCTGATACCGATAATATCAAAAAGGAATATGAAATCTTGCTAAACGAATTGAAAATGTTTAATCCTGAATTGTTGGATAAACCTCGAATTCTGGCAATTACAAAAAGTGATTTGATTGATGAAGAGTTGAAAGAAATGTTACAACCTGAATTGCCTGAGGGAATTGATATTCTGTTTATTTCATCAGTAGCGCAAATTGGTTTGGAGGAATTGAAAGATAAATTATGGGCAGTAATGAATGTGAAGGAGGAGAAATGATTTTTCGTTAGACGTTTTACGATCCACTAAACTAATATGATTTTACATCGAGTAAATTTACATCGATATTTTAGATATTATCATTAGGGCTTTTAGCGTTTCGAGCGCTAAAAGTCCTTTTTTAATTTGCAAAAAAAATAAAGTTAAACTAAAACTACTTACCTTAAAGAGTCGTTTAAAATATAGAACTAAAACATAAAAAAATGACTCGACTAATCTTTACGCTTCTCATTAGCATGACTGTGATGACTTCTTGCAAAAAAGAACCTGTGAATCGCCCACAAGTCTGTCTCAAAATTCAACATCACCAAGCTCTGATGCCGAATACTAAAGTTTATTTTAAATATAATGATTCCGTTTTTCCAGGTTATGGTTTAGATCAATTAGATATTTTCGATGCTAACTTTCAAGTAGATGAAACTGGGGAAGGATGTTTTGAAGGTTTGCCGTTGGGAACACATTGGTTAGTGGCGCATGGTCGAGATGAAGAATGGGGGGATGATGGGCAACGGATTCGAGGGAGTATTCGGATAAATTTGACGGAGA
>JBGCFD010000243.1:0-29843 GCA_045106765.1 Saprospiraceae bacterium
TACTTCCATGAAAGCTGCTACAGTAAAACAAATCAAAGATGAACTAAACGACCGATCTCCAAAAGAACTTTTGGAATTCTGCCTTCGTTTATCAAAATTTAAAAAAGAAAATAAAGAATTGTTAACCTATCTTTTATTCGAAGCTGCGGATGAGGAATCATTTATTCATAGTGTGAAAAGTGAAATGGATGAGCAATTTGAGAATGTTAATCGGAAGAATTTTTATTATGCCAAAAAAGGAATTCGGAAAATTTTGACAAGCGTAAAAAAGCATAATCGTTATTCTCAAAATAAGGAAACGGAAGTAGATTTGCTGATCTATTTTTGTCAATCACTTAAAACTTTTTCTCCTTCGATTCGAAGAAGTACAACTATGATGAATTTATACAATCGGCAAATTGAAATGATTAGAAAAAAAATCGAAAAGTTGCATGAAGATTTGCAATATGATTATGGACAAGCATTAGAGGATTTATAAAACCTATTCTTCCTCATCTTCAAACTCGTCTTCCTCAATTCGATCAATTAAACCTAAAACCCAGTTAATAACTTTAGGGCTAAGGTATTTTGCAATGCCTGTTTTTTTGCTCGCTGATTTTAAGATTTTTACATTTTTGTAACCCATCTTTCTTTCTTCTGCTATTTCAATATATTCATCCCATTCTTCATGAGTAACCATATTAAATTGTGCTCGCATGATGTCTAGGTCAGTTGGATCGTTGATGTCGTATTTAGGCATTTTTTGATTTGATTTATATTCTTAATATTTTACTCTTGAAATATTTTTTTGTTCTAAAAAATATCTCAATTCTATTGACCCTAAAAAAACGAAAATATTTTGGGAATAATTATCAGCTTTGCAATTTTTGCCATATCCTATGTATTGGCTCATTTTAAATCAAAAAGTATACTAGAGGAAATAATAAATGATGATTTATAAAATACTATTTTACCTTCCTTATTTAATTATTGGGATTTTGTATTTCTACTGCCTAAAAAGTAGGAAAAAATTAGTGAGTCAAATTAAGAAAAAAGAAAATATTACGAATGAAGACAAAAATCATTTAAAAGTTATTCTACTTGGTGAATACATGTTTTTAATTTCAAGCATCTTAATTATCTCTTATGAAATGTATTATTCTTTTTTCATTTAATAAAAAACCCATTTTCAAAAGAATTAACTCTCAAAAATGGGCCATAGTTTTAGCTTTCTAACTTTCGAAATATAAAAGTGATTTTAAAAATAGGTTTATTTTAGAATGGAAACTTTTCCACTTTTTAATTTTTCTCGTTCATTTGATATTTGATAAAAATACATTCCATTGCTCCAATTCGAAACATCAACTCTTTGCTGATTTCCTAAGAAATTAAATTGACTCATTAATTTTCCTTGCATATTAAAAATTTGAATCGAAGTATTTTTATCACTTTCCAAAACTGATTCAAAAGTTAAGAGGTCTTTCGCAGGATTTGGAAAAACATTTATTTCAGACAAAGGGCTAGTCTCATTTATATTGGTAGAATTCAATCCTCGTAATTCTACAACGTCAATTGTAAACTCACTAAGAGAATCGTTGTCACAAGGATTCTTAAAAGAAATTTCTAAAATTTCAGGATCATCCGCTGAATAATATTGAATATTTACTTCTGCATATTCAAATTCCGTGGTGTTGTCATTTTTTCCAAAATATTTTGTTCCTTCTCCGACTATCATAAATTCATTTGTAGCATCATCCCATTTTTTCAATTGAATTTTTGCATTTCCTAATATTGGACTCCCCATAAATAATGAATCAAAAAGATAGTGTCCATGAAAAGTATAATAAAAAGACATCCCCGTAGGACGCTGAGAAAAAGCAATACCTTCAGCTGTTGGATTGTCTGGATCAAAATTTCCCAATCGAAGAGAAGAAGAATAACAAGCGCCATTTCCAACTATATGATTAACCATTTGCAAAGCAAAATCTCCTGAATAAGAGTTCGTAGATTGATTGATAAAGGTTCTTGAAAAATTATTGCTAGTTTGATTAGTGGTGATCCATCCAATCGGAGCAACCTTATTTTGAGAAAGTTCTTGCCAATCTTCCATGTCCGTATTTGGAATAATTTGAGCGGAAGTGATGATTGAAATAATAGACAAAAATGAGAGTAATGAAATAATTTTTTTCATGTCAGATTGTTTTTCGTTGAATTAAATAAAGAAGGTGTTCAATATCTAAATTGATTAAACTCTCTTAACGCTGCATCTAAATCAATTTTTTTTTCAAAAAAAAAGAAACTGACTCATAAGTGAAAAATTAAAAACGATCACAGAATTATTATTATCACATAGGTGAAAACTATGTGTTCTATGTGCCTATGTGGTAAAATTATATTTAGTGGAAACTGGAATAGAAGGATTTACATACTCCCAAGCAAATTTAATTGATTTCAATCAAGTTCTTTTCACTTTTCTGAATTGTACCACCGAAGCAAATCCGATTACCATCCAGAAAAAATTAACCATTACTGAAGGCATGGCGCCATAGTAAGTTGAATTAACTAGGATTAAAGCTGCACCTAAAATGTTTAAAAATTGAAATTTAAAAGATGTGCCTTCCATTTTATTTGTGGAAACTGAATAATAAGCATACAAACTAATTATCGCTCCAACCCATCCGAATAAACTGATTAATAATTCTACCATGATTTAATTTTTGGCGCAAAAGTATTCCTTTTTTTGATAGTAAAAAGTTAAAAATGAAATAGATTATTTTACCTTGGGAAAAATTCAATTGACCAAAACTTCATACATGAAATATTTAAAAATCTTCTTTTTAGGTCTTCTCTCTTTATTGATTTTAGGTTTTATTTTTTTAGTATTTTATTCTGGTCCAGCGATTGAATTGGACACCGCAGGGCAATTCGAATATGAGCCTTTAAAATCCATTGAGCTTAACCAATATGAAAAAAAGAAGCAGTATGTTTCGCTGAAAGATGGAACTCAAATTGCCGCAAATATTTTTCTTCCCACCATTTCAAAATCTGAAAAAGTACCCACTATTTTTATTTTTACACCTTACAATCGAAGTATTGTTTTGCCGGATTTGGCCTGGTGGGAAAAAGCAGGAGCAAAAGCTTTTACTGGAAGTTGGGGACCTGTTTTTAATGGACTTCCCAATCGGAAAACTTTGAATACTTTAACTTCAAGCGGTTATGCTGTAGTAGTAGCAGATATGCGCGGGACTGGGGCCTCCTCTGGATTTACAAGCGCAATGTCACCTCAATTAAAAAAAGATGGGATCGAAATGATAAATTGGATTGCCGAGCAAAATTGGAGTGACGGAAAAGTTGGGATGCAAGGACCATCTTATTTGGGATGGATTCAGTTGGCGATTGCGAGCGAAAAACCTGATGCTTTAAAATGTATCAGTCCATCAATTATGGGAAGTGATATTTATACGGAAGCACAAAAGCAAGGAGGAATTTTGATGACAAAATGGGGGAAGAATTTCAACAAGCAACTTCGGTTACTTAATTTAAATGCTTTAGATCGAAAGAATAAAATGCCAGTTTTTCCTGCTGAACCTGTCATAGATGAAGATGGCGATGGAGAAATTATGGATGAAATTCCACTCTATACAGATTCAGCTGAACCACTTTTTGTTACAGCAGAAAAACCAATTTATGCTGACGGAATTGTCAGAGAAAAGAATACTTATTTTAATCATACAAAAGATCATTTAAAAAATATTTGGACAGCAGAAATTGCTAAGGATTGGAAATATCGAGATGATAAACTTGTGGTTTATGACGACACATTGAGCTTAGAAGATATTACTCCAGGTTTTTTTGTGCCTGCGATTAAGGAAAGTAAAATTCCCATTTTGATAACTGGTGGATGGTTTGATGGATTTGAAGGCGTAACGAAACTTTATGCAAGTTTGCAAGAAGAAAGTCCAGCTCATTTTATCATGGCTCCTCGATTCCATATGCCTATGACCGTTACTCCAGCATATAAAGAACTATTCAATTATCAAGGTGAATATGAAGATCAATTACTTTCTCTTCGTATTCAATTTTTTGATTTTTATCTCAAAGGAATAGAAAATGGATATGATAAGATTGATCCTGTTCAATTGTATACTTGTTACAAAGGTTGGGAATCATTTGATAGTTATCCTCCAAAATCTACGAGTTATGAAACGCTTTTTTTTAATGAAAAAAATCAACTCAGTAAAGATTCAAGTGGAAATGGTTTAGATATTTATGAAGTAGATTTTAGCCATGCGTCAAATTATGATGCAGAAAATGATAACCGTTGGAATATGGCAACTACAACAGATTCATTAATGATTAGAACTCAGTTGGATAAGAAATGCCTAGTTTATGAAACTCCAGTTTTGGAAGATAACTTACAAGTGACGGGTCACTCTATTGTGGAATTATTTATTTCTTCCAATCAAAATGATGCGGACGTTTATGTTTATTTAAGTGATGTAGCCGAAGATGGAACGGTTTATTATGTTTCAGAAGGACAACTTCGAGCAGGTTGGCATCGACAAGTAGAAGATGATGAACAAGTCAATTTTTTATATGATATAAAACCAGATTTGCCTTGGCATGGATTTGATCAAGGTGGTTATCATGATGAGCCATTAGCGAATGATTCGATTATTTCGATGCGATTTGATTTAACGCCAACATCTTGGGTTTTTCAAAAAGGACATAAATTAAGAGTGAGTATTGCTGGAGCAGATTTTGAAAATTTTGAATTTAATCCAACTCTTTGTCCTGATGGAAAATTAGAAAATTGTCAATCCGCGAAATTAAATATTCATCGTGGAAGAGCTCAAAGGTCAAAAATTGAATTGCCGATTTTGAAGTAAAATATTTTTTTTATTAAAAAACGAGCAACCAATACTTTAATTAAACTCTTATAAAAAAGGAATAAATCAATAATGATTTATTCTTTTTCTGTTGGCTGATAAAATGAATGATATTATTTTTGGTCGAGTTAAATCTATCAAATTTTAAATTTAGAAAAAATAAAAACTATGTTAGAAACAGATTACTTGGTAGTGGGAAGTGGAGCAGTCGGAATGGCTTTCGCAGATGTTCTTTTAACAGAAACAGATGCTAAAATTATTATAGTTGATAGATTTGCAAAACCTGGAGGACATTGGAATTCAGCTTATCCATTTGTCACATTGCATCAACCCTCTGCTTTTTATGGAGTGAGTTCACGTGAATTGAGTAAAGGAGTAAAAGATAAAATTGGATGGAACAAAGGATTAAATGATTTAGCTTCAGGAGCAGAAGTGATGGCATATTTTGATGATGTGATGCGACATCAATTTTTGCCCACAGGTCGAGTTCAATATTTTCCGATGTGTGACTATCAAGGGAATGGAAAATTTGTTTCAAAGATTTCTGGAGAGGAATTTCAAGTCAAGGTTAATAAAAAAACAGTTGATGCTACTTATTTAAAAACGACTGTTCCTTCTACTCATACTCCAAATTTTTCGATTGGGTCTGAGGTAAATTTTATTTCGTTAAATGATTTACCCAAAATAGAAAGTCCACCGAAAGGATTTGTGGTGATTGGTGGAGGAAAAACAGGGATTGATGCCTGCCTTTGGTTATTAGAGAATTCAGTTGATCCAGATAAAATTACTTGGATTGTTTCAAGAGATGCCTGGCTGATTGATCGAAAGAATACACAACCAACCATAGAGTTTTTTGAAGATGCGATTGGTGCACAAGCGAATCAATTTGAAGCATTAGCGAATGCAACCTCGGTGGAAGATTTATTTGATCGATTAGAAGCGTGTGGCTCTTTACTTAGAATTGATAAAAATGTTAGACCACAAATGTTCCATGGTGCAACTATTAGCCAAATGGAATTAGAGGAGCTTCGGAAAATAAAAAATGTGGTTCGAAAAGGAAGAGTTCAAAGTATAGAAAAAGATAAAATTATTTTTAATGACGATAGTATTCCTACTTCTGAAAATCATATTCATGTAGATTGTTCTGCGAGCGCGATTTCTAATTTAGAAATGAAACCGATTTTTGCAGGCGACCTAATTACCCCACAAACAGTTCGATCTTATCAACCTGTTTTTAGTGCAGCATTTATTGCTCATATAGAAGCGGCTTATGAAACGGAAGAGCAAAAAAATAAACTTTGTCAAGTGGTTCCATTACCAAATCACGATACTGATTGGATTAGAATGATGGCAGTTTTTATGATGAATCAATTTAATTGGTCTCAAGAAAAAGAATTGCGTCATTGGTTACGGAATAATCGATTGGATGGATTTAGTCAATTAGTTTCGCAAGTGGTCAAAGATGGGGATGAAAAGAAAATGGCAATTTTGCAAAAAATGAAAGGGAATATGATGCCTGCTGTAATCAAGATTCAACAATTAATGGAAGAGATAGGAGAATAAAAATTAGATCATGGAAAATATACCACCACCAAATGTGTTTTTATCTCCAAAAGAGGAAACTCCGATAAAAGGGATTTTTATTTATAGTATAATTGTAGCTGTGGCAATTATAGTCTTAGCGAATATTTATGCTCAAATGAATATTTTTGTTCCAATTTTAGTGGTAAGAGTTATGCTTCCATTTGCTTACTGTATGCTTATCGGTTATTTTATGAGTTGGGGATTTTTTCTCGGGAAAGTTAGCGGGTTTAAAAATTTGATTTTGCTAGTTTTGATTGGAACAATCTTCTCTACTTATTTTTTATGGGCAATCTGGACTGCTACTAAATTAGGAGAACCGATGTTTAATAGGGTGGGAAACCTTTTCGAAGGATTAAATAAAATCAATATTCAAGGGGTACTTATAAAAGGAGAAATAGTGGGAGGAGCTATTTTAGCAAAAATAGTTTGGGTATTAGAAACCATTTTGATTTTCTTAGTTCCTATTTTTGTTTTTGACGAAAAACCTCCAAAGCTTAGTACTTTATTTTCAAAAGACAAAACTGCATAACAATATATTTACAAAATAAAAAGGAGTCTTAATTAATCAAAACTAAGACTCTTTTTTATTGATGGTAATCGAAAATTAATACTCATGCTTTCCACGTGTCCAACCTTTTTCTCCTAAAAATTTCTTTCCATCTTCTGCGGCTGGTTCTTCTAATTGAGTTCCCATACTATCATTCCATCGATTCAAATATCCGAAAAGTGCAATCACTCCAAGGATTTCTACGATTTCACCTTCGTCCCAATGTTTTCGCATATTTTCAGAAATTTCATCATTATTCGAATTGGGAACAGTTGATGCTGCAATAGCTAAATCAAAAGCTGCACGTTCAGCATCGGTAAAAGCCGAGTAAGTTTTATATTCCCAAATATGGTTCATTTTATCTTGCTCGGAACCATATCGTTCAGCTGCTCGGATGGCATGTGCTTCACAGTATCGACATCCTGCAGTCATACTAGAGAGATAAGCAATTAGTCGTTTTAATGCACTAGTCACTCTCCCTTTATTTTCCATAACTGCTTTATTCATTTCTTGAAAAGCTAAGGCAATTCGAGGACGATGCATCATGGTGAATAAACTATTGGGAGTGAAACCTAAAGTTTCTTGATAAAATTCTGCGAGCTCTTTTGCCTTTTGATTAGCATCTTTTGGAAGAGGATTGACTAATGGTCTTTTCATAAAAAATTATGTTTTGGTTTTGATTTCCTGCAAGTAAATAAATTAAAAGTAAATATTTTGAAGTTTGAAAAAATAAGAACAGCTAAATATAGATTTTAGTATTTCGCAGACACTTTGGGTTTGAAGTGAATTCATTTAGCCATAGTTTTTTTTGAAAATAGAAGGTTTTAAAGTAAGTTCAAAATGTAGAATACTGTAAAATGATATTGATTAATTTTCTGACTTTTGAATTCGATATAAATACCACGCAGAAATTGATACATAAAATAAACTTGCAATAATTATCGTGTAGAATAAATCTCTTCCATCATGATAACTTGCCCCAAATCTAAATTTTCTTCCCAATAGATCAGCTTCATGATCTATTAAAGTTGAACTAAAAGTGTTGACTTGCCTTGTTAAACTAAAATATCCAACTATAATATAAATTGAAATTACGCTTAATGATTTATTAATATTTTTTTTAAAGCTATTGTTTTTAGATTTTATAGTGTGTTTTTGAGTCGTTATAAAAGCATGAAATAAAGCAGGAAGCACGAATAAAAAAAGTAGGAATAAAATCATAAAATATCCAAAAAGACTAATTTCTAAAGGATTGATATTTGTTCCAGAAAAATATGGATGAATGACCAATAAGCACAGTACTAAAACCAACCAACTCTGTAAGAATTCTGTCTTAAACCAAAAATTAAATATTGCTTTTTGTTCAATTTTTTCTTTGTCAAATGCCATTGGTTTATTTTTATTTTTTTGAAAAAATCTCTGCTAATGTATGGGCAACTCCATCTTCCAGATTACTCAAAGTAATCTGATCAGCCACCTGTTTTACTTCCTTTTTTGCATTGCCAACGGCTACTCCTAAACCTACACCTTCTAACATTTCGATGTCATTATAATTGTCACCAAATGCAATCACTTCTTGCAAAGAGATGTCATATTTTTTTTCCAATAAAAAACTTAAAGCGGATAGTTTAGATATTTTCTTACTAGCAATTTCTAGGTAAGTATCTTTTGATCGATAGATATTTAATTCATTGGAAAAATGCATTCTTAAATAATTTTCCAGTAATTGAATTTCTCCTTTTTCGCCCATACACATAATTTTATGGGGGCCAATATTTTGATTTTTCCAATCCATACAAATTTGTTTTAGCTGAGCTACTTCAGGTTGGATTTTAGTATTGTTCATCTCTCGTTTTGCCCAATAATCCATTTCGGGTACATACCATTTATCTGAATTATACAAACTCATATGAATAGTTGAGTTAGAAATAAATGTTAAAATTTGATAAGCCAATTCAATAGAAATCTCGATAGATAGGATCATTTTATTTTTCCCATTATCATTTGTTAAAACAAGCCCACCATTGTAAGCAATTAAAGGATGATCTAAAATATCCATCTCATTTTGAAGATGAGTCATCGCCTTAGGCATCCTAGAAGAAATAAGGATAACTGGGTGGTTTTCCTTGATTTGCTTAACTATTTCAATCGTTTTTCGAGAGAGTTCTCGATCTTTATTTAGAAGCGTTCCGTCAATATCGCTGCATACTAATTTATAGGTCATTTATTTTAATTTTCACCAAATTTAACAAAAAAAAGACCTTCTTCAACTTCTTTTAACTTTAGTTAATCTTATAATAAAGTAGTACCTAAAATTGAACTAGATTCAAAATAATTCGTCATAATTGTAGTAGAAATCACACAACACACTTTTTGATCAACCCCTTTTTCTAACTCATTAAAAAAGTACAATTATGAAAAAATTAATTTTTAGTTGGTTGCTATCCATCATTTTTCTCTCTGCAACCACCGCTCAAAGGGTAGAAGAACGTACAGGCTATGATGGAGACTTTTTCAGCTTGGAAGGTGCGATTGAATTATTTAAAAGTTCGAACACTATTTCAGATTTTGAACGAAGATTGAATGAAGAAGATACTTATGTAAATAATTTGGATTTGGATCGAGATGGTCAAATTGATTTTATTCGAGTGGAACATATTCGACAAGGAAATTTTCATGCAATAGTGTTGCAAGTACCTCTTAACCGTTATGATGTTCAGGATATTGCGGTGATAGAAATCGAGAAAACTGGCCGTCGTAGTGCTATGTTACAGATCATAGGAGACGAAGATATGTATGGGGAAGAAGTTATTGTTGAACCATATGAACGTTCTGGATACTCAAGAGGTCGAGGTGGCCCAACTGCAGATTACGATTTTACAAGAGGTTATGTAAATGTTTATTGGTGGTCTCCAGTTCAACATATTTTTGGACGACATTACCGAGTTTATAGATCGCCATATTACTGGTCTTATTATCCAAGTTATTGGAGACCTTGGAGGCCTTGTGGATGGAACATTTTTAGACCACGAATTGTAATTTATCACCACCACTTTCACCGTGTTCGTTTTCACAGATTACGTCATGTGCATAATTTTTATCGTCCTTACAGACATTACAGTCATCATGTAGTTCATCGATCAAATCAGATTAGAGTTAAACATGGAAGACCAGCAATTAAAAGAGACAGAATTAATCACGGGACAAATCGAAAAGAGTTTAGACCAGGATTAAAGAAAGTAAATAAGAGTAGAATTAATTCGACAGCCAATGTAAATAAAAATGAAAGAAGTAATCGAATTAATTCAACAACTCCGAGAACTTCCACTAAGACAACTCGAAAAAATAGAACTAATTCTAGTCAATCTCCAACTGCTTCCACAGGAAGAGATCGAACTCGTACATCGACAACTAGACCAAATAAATCTAATCGAAACAATTCTGGAATATCGAAATCCAACAGGACGCCAAAGGTGAATTCTGGAGGAAGGGTTAAACAAGAAAAATCGACTAGGTCGAGTCGGTCGAATTCAAAAGTGAGAAGTCAAAGTAGTTCCAAAAAATCTCGATCTAGTAGCGCTAGGTCAACAAAACCGAATAGAAAATCTTCTTCTTCAAGTCGACAAAGTTCATCAAGGTCATCGAGTCCAAAAGCTTCTAGAAGCTCTTCTCGTAAATCTAGCAAATCAAGGAGTAGTTCGAAAAAGGGGAGAGGGTAGTTTAGAAAAAAAGCCTTTCGATAATTTAATTTCGAAAGGCTTTTTTTTTAATTAATTCAATAATGTAAATACATTGTTATTATTATGATTTTATTGCAAAACAATTTTTCGAACGATTTGCGTTTCTTCGTTTTGAATTTGAATCAAGTAAATTCCTTTTGGAAAATTGGATAAATCAAATTCAAAAACTCCATTGGAAAAGTCAACTTCTTTGGTTTTTAAAACTCTTCCATCTAATGAGTTAAGTTTAAAAATAGTAGACCCTTTGAATGTATTTTCTAATTTTAAAAACACTTTTCCTTCTGTTGGATTTGGGAAAATAGAGACGTCTAAGGATGATTCTAAATTTTTATTTGAAGTAGAAGGATCTCCAAAAACAGTAGAAGTTGCTGAATCACATTCATTTTCATTAAGATCTGAAGAGACACAAGCTTCGTTGATTACTTCACGATAATCTCCAAATAATCTAACATTATCAACATACCAACCGTCAGCCTCCTCTGTATCATTTGAAACAAATCTAAATCTAATCATAACTGTTTCTCCTGAATATTCACTCAAGTCAGCGACAGTATTAATATATCCATCACTTTTTCCAGTAAAGCCGAATTCACCTGTAAGGATTGAATTTAGCATGACGCCATTATAGGCATTTTGAGTAAAATCAAAACGTAAATCATTCCATGTCACACCCCCGTCTGTGGAAAGTTCAACTCTTCCTCCATCACGATTTGAATCAGTATCATATCTATGCCAAAAAGAAAGAGAAGGATTAGCTCCTCCGAGTTCAAAGGAAGAGGCAGTTGTTAATCTCGAATCAGTACTATATGCACCATTAGAAAAATACCAAGCATTATCTCCTTCATAACTATTATCACTTATTTCCCAAAGATTAGTTCCCAAACCAGCTGTTGCAACCCAATTTGTAATCCCATTTTCGATATCATCTTCAAAAGTAATGTAAGAAAATGGATTTGGAAGGACTAAAACATCATAGGTGCAAGTGGTGGAAGCACCAGATTCTAAATCCCCAATTTCAATAGTTAATACTGAATTGTCGAAACTAAAATCTGAGCAAGTCATCGAATTTTCAATTAATTCTACGCCATCAGGAAGTTGATCTGTGATGGTAAGATTAGTTAGTGCATTTGGAGAGTCATTGGAGACTTCGATTGAGTAGGTAAGTATTTCTCCAGCAGATATTTCGTTAGATGTAGTTTTGTTTATTTTTAATCGGAATTGACAGTCTAATGGAACATCATAAGCTACTGTCCCACCTACTTTTGCACTTACACCTAGTCCTCGTCGAGCAAAAGTTTCCCAAATTAAACATTGGTTAGCTCCATCATTATTAGCAATATCTGCTGCTAAAATAGCATCTCTTGAATCCAAGAATGTTGGGCTACAAGTTTGCAATTTTAATCCATCCATAACTAACTGTATTGTTATGTTATTTCCTCCCGATCCATTGTAGATATCATCATCGAAACCATAAACATCAATCATATTCCAATACAAATCCCAAATCATAACTGCCCAAACTGATCCAACTCCATGTGGAACTGAACCTGTATTGATATTGGTATAAACATGTGGATTCAATAACATATCTCTACTATATTGAAATTCCCGAATTCCTAATCCATTAGTTTCTTCATCATTAACATAGGTTCCGATTCCACGACCTTGTTCTGCATTATCACTAGAAGTTGAAGTCATCACCAAACCGAACCAATCACTCCAACCTTCTCCAGCTTGTTCCATATTTCTTAAACAATTAGTTGCTGATGGACCACCTGTCAATCGGTTAGAGATTCCATGTCCGTACTCATGCACAATTACTCCATTATCAAAATCGCTATCAAACCCTCCGAATGGACCAGGAGTAGGAATCGTAAAATCAGGAGCTCCCAAAGCAACTGTTAATGTGGGCAAATACAATTTAATACTATCACAATCTTCTGCATTAATCATCACCGCTGGAATAGTTACTTGATCGCCATCATTTCCAGAACTCATGGTAAAAATCCCATTTCCAGTATTACAAACTACCACTCCAACTGCGCCTGCATTTTGAGCCTTTAGCACTTGCGTTCCGTTTTGACAACCATTTGTACCTCGATCTAAAAGTGCAATTTTTCCTTCCACTTCATTTCCATTTCCTATATTTTCGCAAGCATCAAATATATTATCAATGCCATCATCTACTAACACTAATTCGCTTATTATCGGAGTCTCTGGAAGAGTCGAACCAAAGCCTGCGGGCATCATATTATACTCATTTACAGCTCCACTTGTATCTGTTACAATTAATCTATTTGGCTGACCAGGATTATTACTTCCATTCCAAATAAACATTTGCATTCTTGGTCTCTGGCCATCAGCAGGAGTGAAAAAGTTCGCATTATTTGTACCGCTTCCATCCATTGCTTCTGCTCTTACATAATCATTTCCAACTCCTCCATTGTCATAATTATTGGTTTGGAAATTTCCAGAAACTTCATCAAACCCATATTGGTAATAAACATCATGAACAAGATTGTTCCAATAAAATAAATTAACAATTGAAGTTTCAGTTGCTTGATAAGTGGTATCATTATTTATGTCAAAAGGAAAATCAAATTCTAAGTTTGCTCCACCATCAGGTTCTCCACCTATTGATTTATTTTGTGAAAAAATATCATGATATGCATGGACATTATTCCCTTGAGTAATAGTGTATTCAGCTCCGTCCATTCCATCAGTATCATGCCATCCAAATGGAGATGCTACTAAATTTGCTGGGTCAGTAATCATAGCACGAGCTCCATGTTTTGGACTTTCAATTGGCATTGGAAACACGTTGTAAGTATTAGCCATAATTAGTGAGGACTCTCCTGAATTTGCTTTTTCCGCTTTCTCCCAAAATGTAGGTGTGTTAGCGTCAGCGTTAGTATTTTTTTTGTTCGATTTTTCATGACAATTATCATGTGTGTGATCAAAGTTGCAATGAATCACTTCATCAAAATAATCTAATATTTTTCCATCCATTGCATCAATCTGTACATTCCAAAAATGTTGAGCATCTAACTGATAAAATCCAACTTCCCACATCAATCGAATCGAGTTATCTTTTTGAATACCATATTTCAATCGAACATTGATTGGAGAAAGGGCAATTCCTTCGTGTTCAAAAATTGAATGTTTATCATTTACCTTTTCTTGAATTCTGATAGGTTTTGAATTAGTTGAATGAAATTTATTGATTACCGTTTGTAAAGCTTGGATTGGTTCAATAGAAGGAGAAGAACTGTTGATTCTATTTTTTAAATCCGCTGAAAATCTATTCCCGCTATTTAATATTTTGCCATTTGGTAAAACGTTTATATTGATAATTGCATTTTGCAAATCAATTCCTTCTTGCTGCTGCTGCAAATAAATATGAGTGACTCCGTTATGTTTTGAAGTATAACTATCACTAATTCTATAATTAGAAATATCGGTTTTCGTTAACCCAAAGATCTCCTGTTTACTTTCTAAATGATTTAGAGAAATTTCAAGTGGATTATGATCCTGTGAAAATAGAATAATAGGAAAACATAGGATAAAGAGAAATATCCCTTTGCGTGAAAGGTTGTAAAGTGAATTCATGAATTTCGTTTTGTTGATTAAAAAATGAAATGATGTTGCTAAGATAACAAGCTAAATGTTAGAGACGTAATATAGTGTCGATAGTGTTTCTGGAAGGACAAATATAAGACTAGAAAAATGGATTTAGTTTTCCCTAGCATATTGTAATTGTTGTTTTAATTTTTCAATAGAAATTTCCCAACTTGAAATGCTAATAGCATCAGAATGTTCTTCACTTGCATCTAAAGTAGCTTGATGAATTAATGTTTTCCATTCATCTAATTTTGCGTTTGCTTTTTCAATGGATAAAGGTCCCTCGATGAATTGAGTTTTCAGTTGATCATATTCATCTTCAAAACTTGCCCATCCTCCAGTTAATTTATCGCAGGCAGCAGAACGTTGAGAAATAAAGAAAGCACCATAATTAAATGGCTCACAATTTCCAGAAGTTTCTCCCCAACCATCTTTTATTGGAGTGACAGGATTGGCATTAGAAATGATATTTTCAAAGGCATTATCTAAATCCCAAGGAATCAAGTGAAATTTTTCTGTAGAAGGATCTTCATACCAAAAATAATTATGATTGGTACAAATATCTCCATTGCAATACCAATGAAATGGACCATCATCATGTCGAATGGTTCGATCTACTACAGCATATGAAATTATTTCATTGGTATTCATTCTATTGGAAATAACATTTTGCAAATCACTTTCTGTATCTGCTTCAATAATTTGATCAGCAAAAGATTTAAATAATTGAGCAGTTGGATTCTCATCTTTATTTGTTTCCAAAGCATTTAAATAAACTTGTTCTGATTGAGATTCATTATCAGAGTTCAATGGCCAAACTTCTTTGTACAGATTCCCTTTTCCATTATCAAAATTGTATCGAGTGAATCGACCATCTATGTGTTCTATTAAGGCAAAAAGTCCAACATATTCTCCGTTTATAAAAAGCCTAGCATGAGTTGCACGAGGGGTAGGAATGTCCATTTCTCGAAATAACCAATAACCTAATCTGTCTCGCATTTGGCTATCATCATTATTCATGGAATGTAATTGAATCTTTTTTAAACCATAAAATCTTTCTTCTCGACCTTCCCAATTTATCTTAATTTTCATGGATAATTTTGTACAAGTTTTATGACCTGAGGGATTAGTCCAATCGTTCCCTGAAACACATCCAACAAATGCCCCAATTGATCCTTTATATCTTATTCCAACGGGACTAATAGTTTCACCTTCAAAAGTTAGACTACCTTCTACATATTCTTCAGCTGTAGGATCATCATTGATTTTTTCCAAGGCAGCTTGAGGCAAACTCAATTCAAAAGTGTGTAATTTTTCTTGATCAAAAATATAATCGGAATTTTGATTAAGGTATTTTTCATCACCAGTAGTAGGAATAATTTCTACAAGATTTTCGTCCATAATAACATTCCCTGAATTATCTTTTTTACAACTAAAAATCAAAAGAGAAAAACCAATTAAAATATGAAAAAATTTCATGGATCAATTTTTATTTTACAAATATCGACATGACAAATATAATAGAAAATTCATAATCTATTGAAGGAGAAATTATAGGGTTTTGTATGTGTTGCTAGAAATGCAAATAATAAGTTAATTATTAGATATTTTTCGTTTTTGCAACCTTAATTGTTTTATTTTGTCTTTGAAAGCAAACCTTTTATCTAGTTTTTAAGTTTAATTATCTAGAAACTTAGATTAAAAGTGACTTTAACTTTATCTTATGAAAACTTTACAACAAATATTGAAAATGAAAAACAACAAACTTCAAACTTCCTTATTTTCTCTAGTTATTTTGCTTAGTATTTTTAGCTATGCATTTTTACATACTATAGAAACTCCTTCTTCTTCAATTGATCCTTCTTTAGATATCGAACAAATTGAAATTGAAAAATTGTCAACTCAGGAAACTTTAATGCCAGATGTCAAAATTGTGAAAACAGCAGTTGAATTGTTAAAAAACATGGTGCCTGTTTCCCAATAATGATATTATATAAAAAATAAAAAAAGGCTGTAAAATCATTTCTGATTTTGCAGCCTTTTTTTATTTAGCTATGTAAGTTTATTGCTGTCTTTTCTTCCAATATCTCATCAAACCTGCAACACTCATCCATGCAGGATTAGCGGCTTCATATTGAGCAATTCCTTTTTCATCTATTCCATAATCTCTTAATTGTTGTGCAGCATAATCAGCAAAAAGGGGAGTGATTTCAGCTAAATCTGCATTTGCTTCGAAATGTGGTTTTATCCAATTAGCCCAATCTATAAGTATTTCTTCTAAACGATCTAAATGGTATTCAATATCTGTTATCTTTCCAAAATGAGTTAAATAAATTTCAGTCAAATTCATTTCCCGAATCAACTGAATTGAATTTTTCCAATCCTCAATATTAATATCTGGTGGTGGGCAAGGTGGTACGATAAAACCTAAATTAATTCTAACTCCAGCAACATCTCCTGAAATTAATTTATCACCTATTTGCCATGCAATATGATGAACTGCATGACCTGGTGTATGCCAACCAGCGACCTTTAAATTTCCAAAATCTATTTCTATTTTGTCATCGCAAGAAATTAGGTTTTCCTCTTTTATAGGATTCATTTGTCCCCAAAGTTCATCCATCTTGTCTTGATAAATTCGTTTTGCTGAACTCATCAATTTCTCGGGAGAAGCAAGATGTTTAAGACCTCGTGGATGAACATAAATCTTTGCTCCCATATCTCCAAAAACCCAAGCAGCTCCTGCATGATCTAAATGAATATGAGTTAAAAATACATGCTTAATATCTGTGATTTGGAAACCAACTCTTTCAATTTCGGATTTCAATTTTGGATAAGTAGAATGCGGACCAGTTTCAAATAGGATTGGCCCGTGATCTGTTTCAACTAAATATGCAGCAATAGTACTTTCTTGATGTAAAAACCCTAAATCTAATGTATGAATCATTTGTATATAATTTTGGTCAACAAGAAACGACATTTGTTCTAAAAATAAAAAGAGGACAGTTTCGCTTTTACAAAACTCTCCTCTTTATTTTTTCTAAAAGTTATTCTTCTGATTTTGGATTAAAATTAAGGCTGACAGAATTAATACAATATCGTTGACCAGTTGGTGGTGGACCATCATTAAAAATATGTCCTAAATGTCCACCACAATTGGAACACAATAATTCAGTTCGCACCATGAAATGAGAACGATCTTCTTTTTTTTCAATATTTGCGGAATCTAATTCTCCCCAGAAACTTGGCCACCCACATCCAGAATGAAATTTATGTTCACTTTTAAATAACTCGAAATTACATGCTGCACAAGTATATGTTCCTATTTCCTCATGCATGTTGTATTTACCTGTTCCAGCTCTTTCGGTTCCTGCTTCTCTTAATATTCTATATTCTTCGGGAGATAATTCTTTTCTCCATTCTTCTTCTGTTTTGTTGACTTTATAATTCATAGTTTTTTTTTTGATAAAAAATATAAACATAAAACTAGGCAATTAGTTTAAGTTTTAAAAGCTAAAAAATAAATTACTCATTTGTAATTTTCTCTATTGTTAATTTTTGGAAAATGTAAATATTAACTAAGAAACGCTTTAGAATTTTTATCCTAAAGCGTTTCTTAAAAGTAGAGTTTATTCTAAATAGAATTGTATGTGGGGCTGTAAAATGTAAAACGTTGAACGAATAAACTCTAGTTATTAAAATTTAATTTTTTACCCTTCAAAATGAAGAGAAACAGTAAACGTACGTGATATTATTTTTTCAATTACACTTGACTGATCCAAATTGTCATTATAAATCAGCACATTTCCCAAACCTTGCGAAACTTTAAATTCAGGAGAAAAAATAAAGAAAGGGAAAAAGAATTGAACTCCAGCACCCACTTCAAAAGCAAAATCTGTAGGAGCAATCCGAACTAATTCATTAGCTTGACGAGTTCTAGAATCACTAGCCACATCAAATGAATATTTTACACCAGCGATTACAAAAACTCGTTTATCCTTAAATGGCGCTGACTTGTATCTAATATGAAAAGGTAATTCTACAAATACAGATTCGACTTTTCGAGTGTAAGGTCGACGATCACTATTTGCAGCAGTATATCCAATATTTCTTTCTGCAAATGATAGGGTAGGCAAGAATCGAAAATCAAAATATTGTCCTACTTTTAAATTACTAACAATTCCCAGATTAAATCCTGGGCCAGTAACTGCCTGAGCAGTTGCAATGCTATCATTTAAAATAAAATCATCAGAATGAAAAACTCGAAACCTTGAGGTATTATATCCCAAGGTAATTCCGAAATAATATGCCTTTTGTTGAAAATCAAGGAAATTATAATTTCCTCTTGCATATTTTTGAGCATTGGCACTTGGAGCTGCTAAGCAAAAAAGAAGTGCAATTAGGGCTATTTTATACCCGTGTAAATGGAGCAGATTCCTAAACTTAATCGTTTGCATGTATTTGATTTAAATCCAGTTTTGTCTAAAACTTTTAAAAAATTGTTTCCTTCAGGAAATGCCTGAACTGATTCGTATAAATAACTATAAGCTCTTTTATCTTTAGATGTAAACCTTCCAATCAGCGGAAGAATGTATTTAAAATAAAAATTAAAAGCTTGTTTGATCGGAAAAACCGAAGGTCTAGAGAACTCTAGTACAATCAGTTTGCCATCTTTTTTCAAAACACGATTCATCTCAGCAATCCCTTTTTCTAAATTCTCAAAATTACGTACTCCAAAAGCAACGGTAATAGCATCAAAGGTATTGTCTTCAAATCTTAAATTCTCAGAATCACCAACTTCCATTTCGATGATTTTTGACAATTGTCGCTTTTTAATTTTTTTCTTACCTATCTCTAACATTTCTTTTGAGATATCTAAACCAATAATTTGAGTAGGATTAAGACGCTTCGTCATTTCTATGGCTACATCTCCAGTTCCTGTTGCTACATCAAGAATCTTTTTAGGATCAGTCTCCTTAAGTTCATTGATTGCTTTTTTCCTCCAGATGGTGTCGATTCCTAATGAAAGAAATCGATTAAGAAAATCATAATAAGGAGCAATATTATCAAACATCTTTGAAACTTGTCCTTTCTTATTTTCCTCTTGACTATAAGGTTTTATATGTTCTGCCATAAGTTGGAGATTTTAGATTCAGAAATTTCGTGCAAAGATATTATTCTGAACGTGATAAAAATTAGAAATTAAAAATATTAGACTTTTTTTTCAAAAAATATAAGGAAACTAACTAAAAAATTGTCACAACAAATTTTTACAAAATCAATCATGCTGATTCTAAGAGCAGTAATTGCCTATTCAATAAATCATTATTATTTATACTATTTTTTATTAAAAAGTAGTCTATAACTATTTAACAACAAGAAAATATTAAAGTTGGAAAGATTTTCATAAAACATAAAATTAATTTTTGTGCCGTCACAAAAGTAGACTTTGTGGGTGAAACAATTTTTGATGTTGAATTACATTGTGACCAGAAGCGATTGAGGTCGTTCCATTATAAACCGAGGAATTAAGACTTTGTCAAAACATAAATTAATTCGACTATTCCAAACCGTTTTTTATGTATCTCTAAACAACTTTTTGACAAGTCTTATTCTCGATTTTTAAAACCATATTACATAACCGATTATTTAAACCAATTTAAAACCTTTATGCAATTAACCGTGAGATTAACTAAACAGCCTGCTATCCTATTTCCATTCCTGTTTATTCTATTATCTTTCCAGGTTCATGCTAAAAACGACAAATTTCCGGGCTACATTATTACTCTCGATGATGAAAGAATCGATGGAGAAATAATTACTGGAAGCATTACTGACAATGAAGTGAAGATTCAATTCATTGAAGAGGGAGAAGACAAAAAGAAAACCTACAAGGCAAAACAGCTTAAAGGCTACGGCTACGAATCCGTTCAGGATGACGATCTAGGACTAGAGTACAAAAGATGGATTCATTACGAACAGCAAAATGTGGATTACCCTCCTAAACCATTTGCGTCAACTACAGTATTTATGCAAAGAGAAGAAGGAGGGGCTTTAACCCTTTTCTGTTATTACGTAGAAGTTAGAAATGATCGAAAAAACCCATACAGGTATCATTACTATGCCAAAGATGCTGCTGGTAAATTGGTAAAAATAGAGAAAAAAGAATTTAGAAAAATCGCTGGTAAATTATTTAAGAATTATACGGCGATGACATCCAAAATTGGTAAAAAAGATTTTGAATACAAGAATTTAGATCGTATGGTTAGAGATTATAACTTTTGGGTCGATAACCAACATAATGCAAATGAGTACAGAGTAGCATTAAAACAATAAATGAGTTTTAGTTTTTAAAAGTGGTGCAGGAATATGAGTAGGAGATGTCTTCCTGCACCCACTTTTTTTCAAATATGAAGGGTTACTTACTTTTTAATATTAGTTTTTGTTTCATGACGATTTACCTTTATTAAAGACTTAAAAGTAAATCAAAATTAATGGCGCATAATTCTATTGGTTAAAGTCAGCGTTCTGCAAAGAACTCTGACTTTTTTTATGTTTGAATCTAAATATTTTTATGTAATATTTCTGTCTCTAACCATAATTCCTTCCATTTTTCTGTTAAAAATTCCATCACTTAAAATTCCTTTCCGTCATTCAATTTTCTTATCTTTGCACCTCTTTTGAGAAATTTTTTTTATAACCAATAGAATAATCAGAAACACTTAAGATTTATGGCAAATGATGGAAAAATTATTCCGGTAAATATTGAAGATGAAATGAGGTCAGCATACATTGATTATTCAATGTCTGTGATTGTTTCAAGAGCCTTGCCTGATGTTAGAGATGGATTAAAGCCAGTTCACAGAAGGGTACTTTTTGGAATGACAGAATTAGGTCTTTCTTATAACAAAGCTCATAAAAAATCCGCTCGTATTGTTGGAGAGGTTTTAGGGAAATACCATCCTCATGGAGATACATCAGTTTATGATGCCATGGTACGAATGGCGCAAAGTTGGTCTTTAAGATATCCACTTGTGGATGGTCAAGGAAACTTTGGATCAATGGATGGCGATAGTCCTGCCGCAATGAGATATACAGAGGCTCGTTTAAAAAGAATTAGTGATGAGATTTTGTCTGACCTTAATAAAGAAACAGTTGATTTCCAATTAAACTTTGATGATACATTAAAAGAGCCTACCGTTTTACCTACCAAGGTTCCTAATCTTTTGATTAATGGTGCTTCAGGGATAGCAGTTGGTATGGCTACCAATATGTTGCCTCATAATCTTACTGAAGTGATCAATGGAGTAATTGCTACCCTTGATAATCCTGAAATTACTATTGATGAATTGATGCAACATATCACGGCTCCTGATTTTCCAACAGGAGGAATGATTTATGGGTATAATGGTGTAAGAGAAGCATTTCATACAGGAAGAGGAAGAGTAATCGTAAGAGGAAAAGCAGATATTCAAACTAGCAAATCTGGAAAAGAAACAATTATCATTTCTGAAATTCCTTATCAAGTTAATAAGGCTTCCTTAGTGATGAAAATTGCTGATTTAGTAAATAATAAGAAAGTCATTGGAATTAGTGATGTACGTGATGAATCGGATCGAACAGGAATGCGAATTGTTGTTGAAGTAAAGCGTGATGCAATGGCTAATGTAATTTTGAGCCAGTTATTCAAATACACACCTTTACAATCTTCTTATGGAGTCAATAATATTGCTTTGGTAAAAGGCAGACCAGTTTTATTGAATCTTAAAGATATGCTTCAAGAGTTTGTTGAATTTAGGATTGAAGTAATTGTTAGAAGGACTCAATATGAACTTCGAAAAGCTGAGGAAAGAGCACATATTCTAGAAGGTTTATTAATTGCAATTGATAATCTAGATGAGGTAATTAAACTAATCCGAGCCTCTAAAACAGTTGAAGATGCTCGGAATGGATTGATGGAAAAATTTGATTTGAGTGAGATCCAAGCGAGAGCAATTTTAGATATGCGTCTCCAAAAATTGACTGGCCTTGAGAGAGATAAAGTAAGAGCAGAATATGATGATTTGATGAAAACTATCACTAATTTAAAAGAGATTTTAGCAAGTATTGATTTACAAAAAGGGATTGTTAAAGAAGAGTTAGAAGATATTAAAGAGAGATATGGAGATGAAAGGAGGACAGAAATCAATCTTCAAGGAGATGGTGAAATTAATATAGAAGATTTGATTGCTGATGAAGAAGTAATTATCACGATCTCTCATTTAGGTTATATCAAACGAACTAAATCTTCTGAATATCGAAAACAAGGTCGTGGAGGAAGAGGCTCAAGAGGTTCAAAAACAAGAGATGAGGATTATATTGAACATATGTTTGTTGCTACGACTCACAATTATTTATTATTATTTACTGAAAATGGGAGATGCCATTGGTTAAGAGTTTATGAAATTCCCGAAGCAACTAAAACATCTAGTGGACGTGTTATTCAAAATCTACTTTCTATACCAAAAGAAGATAAAGTAAAAGCTTATATTAAGATTACTGATCTTAATGACGAAGAATTTATCAAAAATAACTACATCGTTTTTGGTACTCGAAAAGGTATAATTAAGAAAACTTTGGTAGAAGCATTTTCAAGACCTCGAGCTAATGGAATCAATGCAATTACTATCAATGAAGGTGATTCATTATTGGAAGCAAAATTAACGAATGGAAATTCTGAAATTTTAATGGCAATTAAGAGTGGAAGAGCAATTCGATTTAACGAAACAAAAGTTCGTCCTATGGGACGCTCTGCTGCAGGTGTTAGAGGAATTAGACTGGCTGATGACAATGATGAAATGGTAGGTTTGATATGTATAGACTTAGAAGATAAAGAAACTACAATTATGGTTGTTTCTGAAAAAGGGAATGGAAAACGTACAGAATTAGAAGATTACAGAGTAACCAATCGAGGAGGAAAAGGAGTTAAAACTATCCAAGTAACTGAAAAAACAGGTTCTTTAATCGCTTTAAAGGCTGTAAAAGATGAAGATGATTTAATTATTACTAGTAAGGAAGGTATTATGATCCGAATTGGTGTTAATGAAATACGGGTGATGGGTAGAGCAACTCAAGGAGTTCGTGTTATTCGTTTGGATGATGAAGATGGAATTGCAGATGTCGCAGTAATAACAGAATCTGAAGAAGATGAAAATATAGAAATAACAGAATCGTCTGAAGTAGGAGAAGAAGCGAATGATCAAATTGCAGAGTCAACTAAAGAGGGTAATACTGAAGAAGAAGAGTAACCTTAACAGTATTTAACAGATTAATTCGTTTTTTAACTTATTCTGAAACGTCTTTTGGTGTTTTTATAACGTCTTAATGATAGTTGAATAAAAAAATAATAATCCAACTTTTTCACACGTTTGCACAAGTGAATATATTTAATCAATAAATTATTAAAACTGAAGAAATGAAAAAAACATTCCTTTTTTTACTTACATTTTTAGTGATAGGAGCAGGTTCAATCCAAGCTCAAGACACGAAAGCCATTAAAAAATTAATTAAGTCTTCGTCAAAAGCACTAAAAAAATATAAAGCAGATACTGCAAATACAGCTAAATTAGAAGAGGCGCAGCAAGCTATTGAAAAAGCAATGGCAATGGATGGAGCTGAAAAAATGCCTGAAATTTGGAATGCAAAGGCTGCAATTTTCCAATTCATAGCTCAAAATGAACTAAGTACTCGTCAACAAAAAGAAGTTGAAGCTCAATTAGCTGCTGGAGGAGATGCAACAGCTATGACTCCAATTCAATATACTTTTGAAAGCCCTGAGGCTTCAAAATTAGCTTTTGAAGCTCTTTCTAAAGCTTTTGAATTGACTGAAAAGAAAAGTAGCCAATCAAAAATAGTCAAAGAACTAGAAGTAGTTTCGAGGCAATTAAACGATATAGGATTATATTCATATGAAAACAAAGATTATAAAAGTGCTTATAAACTTTTCAATGCTTTAGTTTCTTCTAATGAAATGGTTCAGGCTAATGGAGGGAAGCCACTTTTAGATGATGCGGAGAAAATAGAAAATATGACTTTTTATGCTGGATTAGCTGCTCAATATGGTGGAATGACTGATGAATCAATCGTTGTTTTCAAAAAATTATATGATCAAAAAAGTAAGAAAATTGAAGTTTATGATGCTTTATTTAAAGCTAATATTGAAAAAAATGAAGCGGCTGCCTTAAAATATTTAGAAGAGGGTAGGGCTATTGATCCAGAAAATATCAACCTTTTATTCTCTGAAATTAATTTCTATTTGAAAAAAGGACAATATGATGTGCTTGAAGAGAAATTAAAAGAAGCAATGGATAAAGAACCAAATAATGCTAGTTTGAGAGCAGTAATGGGAAATGTTTATAATGATTTTTACAAGAAAGAGGAAGATGTTGAAAAGGCAAAAGGGTATTTCGCTAAAGCAGAAGATTATTATAAGCAAGCTTTGGAAATAGATGATAAAAGTTTTGAAGCGTTATACAGTCTTGGTGAGTTAAATTATAATCGTGCCGCAGCATTAGTTTTAAAATATAATGATTTGCCTTTAACAGCTAGCCAAAGAGAAGCTGATACCTTAAAATCTGAGTATCAAAATGCATTTGAAAAAGCATTACCTTTTTTCTTGAAAGCAGATGATCTTAATTCTAAAGATTTTAATACGATTTTAGCATTGAAAGAAATCTATGCAAAGAAAGATGATTTTGAAACTTCTAACAAGTATAAGGCTAGATTAGAATCAATGAAATAATATTTTCATAAAGTAAAAAAGAAACCCTGTGGAAAATTTTCCACAGGGTTTCTTTTTTACTTTACATTGTCAATTCTCCAAACTTAAATCCTTGACGTTGAGTCTGTATAATTGATGATGCCATCTTTGAATTGTTGAATCAAGAATTTTCTATTTTAAGGTTTTATTTGATTTTTTAAGAATCTAGGATTTGAAAAAAATGATTTTCATGCTACTTTAGAACTCAAATTAGAATTGACTGATTTTAATCTAAAGAATTCCTCGATGCTTGCATCGGGTGCAACAGCAGCAATGATATCTCATAAGTGAAAAAATCCCTCCACAACCAATTTTTTTCACCACATAGAAAACATAGGTGAAATTCTATGTTTTCTATGTTTTCTATGTGTCTATGTGGTGGAATTCTATATTGATATCTATGAAACTGTTTTTTTGATTCCCCGTCAGCTTGCTCTAATCTATGCATACAAAATTGACGCAAAAATGAATTAATCATTTTAAAATATATAAATCATTGAAAACAGATTGTTTAGATAGATTATTTTTTCTTTATTGTTTTTTGAATCAACAAAATACACTATTCACAAAGTATTAAAAGTCAATCATTTCTAAACTTGTGTGCATAGATTAGCAGCTTGCTGCGGAGTAGTTCAATTTTGTAGAAATAAAGATTCCAAGTCAATTATGAGTAAAAAGATAAAAAACCCTACTCCTCAATTTATATCTATTTATGCTTCTATTGTGATTGCAGCAATCATGCTTCTATTGTTTAGCATTTTGTCTCTAGTAAAAATGGTTGATCTTGGTTTTACAGAAATTGCCATTTTAATACTAAGTGTATTTTTAACTTGCCATTTTGTTTTTACCTATTTTTTAAAAAATTATATATATCGCAAAATAAAATTGATTTATAAAAATATCAGAAGTACCAAAGTTACAGGTGTGGAAAATTCTAAATCTATTGATTTATCAAGTAATGTTTTCGAAGATGTGGGAGATGAGGTAGCGTTGTGGGCGGAGAATCGAAATAAAGAAATTGAGAGTTTAAAAGCCATGGAAACTTATCGAAGAAATTTCTTAGGTGATATTTCTCATGAACTAAAAACACCCATATTTAACATTCAAGGATATATTCATACGTTATTAGAAGGTGGGCTTTACGACGAGAAAATTAATAAAAACTTTTTGACTCGTGCCGCCAATAATGTAGAGCGACTTCATTTTATTGTAGAAGATTTAGAAGAAATTTCAAGATTGGAAACTGGGGAAATGAAATTGGATATTAAAACTTTTGGAATTCGAGAATTATCTGAAGAGGTAATTGAAGATTTAGAAATGACTGCTGAAGAAATTAATATTAAGTTGACAATAAAAGAAGGAGCAGATCAGAATTTTGAGGTAAAAGCAGATCGAGAAAAAGTCAGAAGAGTTTTGATGAATCTGGTAGTTAATTCTATCAAATACGGTAAAATGGATGGGCAAACTAAAATAGGGTTTTATGATATGGATAGTTATATTTTAATTGAGATTGCAGATAATGGAATTGGAATAGAGGAACAATATTTAAAACGTGTATTTGAAAGATTTTTTCGAGCAGATAAAAGTAGATCTCGAAAACAGGGTGGCTCTGGACTTGGTCTCTCTATCGTGAAACATATCATTGAGGCACACAAACAAACGATTAATTTAAGAAGTACTTACGGAGTGGGTTCTACTTTTGGATTTACTTTGGAGAAGGAATAAGCATGAAAAATGCTTAAAAAAATAGCCGAATTTTCATATCAAAAATTCGGCTATTTTTTTGAGCAAAGATAAACTAAGGATTTGATTTTCTTTCTTTTTTATCCTTTGCATCCTCATTTTTAGTATCTACATTAGCTAAGACAGGCTCTGCTTTGAATTTTATTAAATTTAACTGCTTAACCATTTCATCTCTTTTTTCATTAAACCTTGGAATGTCTCCTTCTGGCATTGGCTCAGCAGGAGGGAAATTCAATCTACGGTGATTAACTTGTCTATTATTTTTCCAAAATCTAAAACATACGTGTGGTCCAGTCGCCAAACCTGTAGAACCAACATATCCAATCACCTGTCCTTGTTTTACATGAACTCCAGGAGAAATTCCCTTAGCGAATTTTTGCATATGCAAATATTGAGTTTGGTAAGTTTTGTCATGCTTAATTTTCACATAATTTCCATTACCTCGTGTTCGACTTGCTTTGGTAACCACTCCATTTGCAACAGCCAAAATTGGAGTCCCATAAGGTGCAGCATAATCAGTTCCTAAGTGAGCTTTTCTTCTTTTTAGGACAGGATGAAATCTATTCATATTGAACCCTGAAGAAATTCGAGAATATTTAACTGGCGATTTTAGGAAGTTCTTTTTCATCGGACGTCCTTCCAAATCATAATATCCTTGGTGTTGTTCATTTTCAAAATAAACTCCATGATATTCATTATGATAGTTTTTATAATAGGCACCTAGAATATTTCCAACACCAACCACTTTTCCATCAATAGATCTTGATTCATAAATTACTTTAAACCGATCACCATTTTGAACATGATGAAAATCAATCGACCAACCAAAAACATCTTCCAACCGAGAAGCCAAATCATAACTTAAATCATTATCAACCATAGTCTGCCATAAAGAAGATTTAATAATTCCAGAGGAGGATTTTATTTCAGTACTTATTTCTCTTTCAAATACTTCTGCTGTTCCTTTTTCGATATCATAAATTACATAACTATAAACATCAGGCTCATAGATAAAATATTGGGCTGGGCTAGAAGCATCTTTCGATAAAATCGTGTAATCTTTTCCGGCACGTAATTTTGTTACAGAAAAAACATCTTCAGAATTTCTTGCCAAAGCATCAATTTTTTCATAAATCACATGATGCTCATCTAATATCTCAGACAAGAATTGATTAGAATTAATAGTTGCATTAGAAATATGAAATGTATCTAGAATAAAACCATACTTTACTTCAGGCTTGAAAACAGGAAAAAAAGATAACTTTTCTCCCTGATTAGAATTAGAAGCTAAGTGGTTTGGAGAATTTGGAAAAGAAAAGAGTAGATAAGAAATTAAGGCAAAAATTGCCAAAAATATAGTACCGCCTGCTAATAATTTCTTTTTATTTGCTTGGTTCCAGATCGATTTTAATCGACCTACCGAATGTGGTTGCTCCAATTTTTTACAGTTTAAATTAAATTAATATATAACTCAAAGTCTAAAAGCCGTCAAATATAAAACACTAGTTTAGAATGACATAATTTTAAGAAAACTTTAATATATTATTCTAAGTGTATAATATTGCGATTAAATAATATTTTTGCAAAAGGTGAACCACTTTTTTAAACTTATTAAGATCAAAAAACTTTTTAATTAATTATTCTAAATCATTGATTATCAATCTTTTAAAACTATTTGAAATGAATAACAAAATCTTGTATTTACCCTTTCTTCTTTTTTGCTTAATTACGATGAGTAGCTGTGTTAAAATCCCCAAAATTCAAAATGGTGGTGAAGTTCAACAAATTCATACTTCCAAAGCTATAATGAAAGATGGAGGAGTATTAAATATGTCAAAAAAAGATTCAGAAGGAAATACCACAATTATTTTGGTACGTCATGCTGAAAAAATGAAAGATCAAAAAGATCCAGATTTGACAGATGAGGGAAATAAAAGAGCAGAAAAATTAAAGAATATTCTTTCCAGTATTTCTTTAGATCATATTTATTCTTCCGATTATGTTCGAACGCAACAGACTGCAAAACCAACTGCAACTGCCCAAAGGAAAAAAGTGATTAGTTACAATCCAAGAGCTTTAAATGATTTTGGAAATATGTTGTTAGAAAATAAAAAAGGAGATAATATTTTAGTGGTCGGACATTCGAATACTACTAATGTATTATTAAATTATTTTATGAAAGAAACAATTGTGGAATCTATTTCAGAATCAGATTATGGGAATTTGTATATTGTTAATATTGATAAAAGGGGAGAGGCGAAAAGTTTGATTTTGAGGTTTTAAAAATAAGATGGGTAAATCTGGATAACTTGTAATTTAGATATTTAAAAATGTATTATTTTTAAGGATAAAAAAAGATGTGTGCCTAAGGTTCATATTATTGAGTTGACTGCCATGGCAAAAAACTAAATCAGAAATAATCAGAAATGAATAAATTAATTGAAATTAAATCAAATGCACAGAAACTTTTTGCAGAAAAGGAGATGAGTTTAGTAATTGAATTTTTACTTACTCAATTAGAGGAAGTTGATTTTACATTGTATAATGAAGCATTGCTTTTTGAATCGGAAAGAAATATGATTCTCAGAGAAAAACAAGGAGAATTTATTACTCATGAACAATTTAATGTTCAAAGAAATCGACTAAAAAGGTGGCTAAGTGAGTTTATCAATGATTTAGACAATCCAAAACAAAAGAATACGAACAGAAAAAGTTTATCTAAAAAACAATTACTTAGAATGATTCTTCTTGCTCAAGTTTTAATACTTATTGGAATCGGAATCTTAATCTATTTACAAAGACAATAAGGATTTTGGTAAGTCTAGTTGATAAAATAAGATTCAACTCTTTGTTTTTAAATTGATGGAATAATTTTGATAAGAAAACCAAAAAATGCAAGACGAAAGAATAATAAGAGAAGAAGCCAGCTATTTTACCAATCG
>JBGCFD010000244.1:0-7188 GCA_045106765.1 Saprospiraceae bacterium
AATGCTTGCTAGTTAAAAAGTAAGAACATATATTTGCACTCGCTTTTAACAGCTGGAAGGTGCCTTAGCTCAGTTGGTAGAGCAATGGACTGAAAATCCATGTGTCCCTGGTTCGATTCCTGGAGGCACCACCTTCAAAAACAAAAACCCTTTGTGAGTAATTCACGAAGGGTTTTGTTGTTTTAGTACTAAAAAATAATAATTCTTCTTCCTTTTAGAGGAATGATTCCTTTCCGATGCAACTAATTCTAATTCTAAATTTGAATATCCTTATCAATACCCAATTCAACTAAAAGCAATGAACTTTTAGAATAAAAAATTCTAACTGCTTTTCAAAAACTTTCTTTCCCACTTACAATTTTTTTGGTTTCTGTTAAAAATAAAAAATTAAGTACAGGTTCAACTGTGCTTGAGATTATCTTTTTATTTAAAAACATATTGTATTCACTTCAAAAAATTATTATGAAACCACTAATTATTACCTCCCTCCTTTTTATGCTTTCGATGAATCTCCAAGCTCAGACTGCAAGCCTAAAAGGATTATTATTAGAAGATGAAAATAAAACTCCCGTTAGTTTTGCAAATGTTGCTTTATTCCTTGCTTCAGATAGTAGCATGGTAAAAGTGGAAACGAGTGATGAAGTTGGGGTTTTTCAATTGAAAAATTTGTCAGAAGGAAATTATTTTATTGTAGCAAGTTATGTTGGATATACTGAAATGAGAAAAAATGATATTTAACTCACCGACAATCAACAACTTGATTTAGGAAAACTAAATTTTAATTCTTCTGCCGTAAAGTTGCAAGAAGCAACAGTTACCGCTTCTAGAGTGATAGTGGAGATAAAACCTGATCGAACAGTTTTTAATGTAGAAGGCACGATTAATAGTGTTGGTTCTGATGCTATTTCACTTTTACGAAAAGCACCTGGAGTCACCGTTGATAATAATGATAATATTAATGTTTTGGGGCGAGCAGGAGTACTTTTATATATTGATGGAAAACGACTTCCATTGGTAGGTGATGATTTGAAAAATTATTTACAAAATTTAACGGCGGAACAAATTGATCGTATTGATATCATTACTAATCCAGGAGCAAAATATGAGGCTGAAGGAAATGCAGGGATCATCGATATACGACTTAAAAAAGATAAAAGTCATGGAGCAAATGGTTCGATCAGTTCAACTTATATGCAAGGGATTTATCCAAAATATAATATCAATTCAAGCGGGAATTATAGAAATAAAAAACTAAATGCTTTTGCCGCAATTGGTGGAGGGAAAGGAGAAGGCTTTAATAAAATTGCATTTGAAAGCTTACAAAATGGATTAATTTTAGATGAGACCAATGATTTTAAATTTGATTGGAAATATTATAATGTCCGTTTCGGAGTTGATTTCTTTTTAGGAAAAAATCACACATTAGGTATTTTATTTAATAATAATGGAGGAAAAAATGAGCAAGGTTTAGTCAATCGTTTTTTAATTAAAAAAGCAAATACTCCAAATTTATTGGATAGTAGTTTAGTAGCAAATACTGAATCAATGCGACAACGCAGTCAAAATACCTTCAACGTAAATTACCGTTTTGATAATCAAAAAGGAAGGAGTTTAAACCTAGATTTAGATTATGGCGTTTTTGAAAACGATTCGGAACGATACCAACCTAATCGATATTATGATAGCGAAGGAAACTTGTTGACTGAAATTATTAATTTATTTGACACTCCAACTGATATTGATATTTATACTTTCAAAGCAGATTATGAAGATAATTTTTTAGGAGGTCGATTAGGTTTTGGAACAAAATTAAGTCGAGTTGTTTCTGATAATACGTTTTTATTTTTTGATGAGATAAATAGAGTCCCCATTCAAAATAACTATCGGTCAAACATCTTCGAATATACTGAAAATGTTTATGCAGCTTATAAATGTGACGTATAGATTTGGAAATCAAAAAGTGAAATCAAGAAGAAGGAAAACTGGATTGGAAAGCGAAGGAAGTAGAGTTAGTGGAAATTAAAAATTAAGTGAAGTATTATATAAAAAGAAGGCGATTTGAAATTTTAAGTCGCCTTCTTCTATGGAAGGAATCTGAATGCAAGAATTAATTCCTAGTATCATTTCCCCACATCAACTTCTCTCGAATGGTATGCATAAAACTCCAACCATGCAATTGAATTAATTTTACATTAAAATCACATTTGCGAACCGCTAATTGAAAATCAGAAGTAATTGTTTCAAAACGAGCATCTAGCGTACAAAGAAAATTTTCAGCCCGACCTTCCACTTCAAATGAAATTATCGAATTATCAGAAATCACAATCGGACGAACATTTAAGTTATGCGGAGCAACAGGAGTAATGACAAAATTTCCAGAATTTGGAAAAATAATCGGGCCACCACAACTCAAGGAATAACCAGTAGATCCTG
The DNA here is from genome assembly GCA_045106765.1 of Saprospiraceae bacterium. GTDB lineage: Bacteria > Bacteroidota > Bacteroidia > Chitinophagales > Saprospiraceae > CAJQQY01. The sequence continues at coordinate 2,434 of JBGCFD010000244.1, forward strand.
TTGGAGTTGAAACAATTAATCCATCGGCCCAATACGAATTCAAGTATGCACCATTAATATAGGTGTGAATTACAATCATGGAAGAAGTATCTCTTTTCAGCAAAGTACAATCATTCAATGCAAATGGAATATCTCCAAACATTGGATGATTAGATTCCATATGTAAAAGAGTTCGTTCGCTGAAACTATATCTACCTGTTTTCAATAAACCAATAGCTTCTTTGATTTTTTCTTTTTCTATACTCGCTAAAAAACCTAATCTGCCTAAGTTGATTCCTAAGATTGGCACATTAGCATCTCGAACTTCTGCAACTGCGTTGAGTATTGTTCCGTCTCCACCAAGGGTAATAACAAAATCAAAATTTCGAGTTTTGAAATCCAAATATCCTTCAAAAACACCCACGTCATTTTTGAAATTAATATTTCCTTTTAGACTTTCTAGATAATTTTTATTGACATAGGCGCTAATGCCTTGCTCTGCTAAAGTATCAAAGAAAGTTTGTATAATTGGAAAGTCTTTCTTTTTTCCTATTCGTCCGTAAACTACAATTTGCATTAAAATGAAAATTCAAAGTGTAAAAAAAATCCATGCTCTCCCAAGTGATTCCAGCTATATTCAAACTGCCAAACCTTATCTTGAAAAACCACAAAATCTAACCCAATTCCTCTGCCCCAAAGTAACTCATTACTAAGTGTACTTCGTTCACCATTAAAAGGTGCATTGACATATCCAAAATCATTATTGATGGCAAGATAAACTTTTAGGGGCATCAAACGAAATTGGGGAATGAACATATATCTTCCCCAGTTGATTTCTTTTTGGAAAATTCGAAATTGAAAATGTGTTTTTGCGTAAGCGTAATCCATTCCATCAACCACATATAATTCATACCCTCGCAAAAAGTCAGGTAAATATCCTAAAGCATAAACATGGGTGTAAGGTTGTTCTGCTCTCGTAAAAATATATCGGCCTTTTAATTTTGCACCAAAACTCAGTTTTTTTCCTAATGGAAAATAATGAGCGTAAGTACCAGTTGCTGCAAAAGCATTGACATCATCAAATAAACCAAATCCATCTTTTTGTAGAAGGATAGAAAATAAATTTCCTCCTTGTGGATAAGCTTTTACATCTCGCTTATCGAGGGTGAAATTATATTGCAATGTAAAGTGCTGTTGCCGACTTCGGGATTCTAAAAAATAATCTGGATTCAAGACTTGACTGATCGTATCGCCAATCGAATTATCACTAAAAATTATTTTTCCAGTATGATATTTATTCAAACCTTGTCGATAACTTATTCCAGCACCCACTCGAAATCTAGTCAACAACAAAGGTTCGCCAATTTGTTTTTTAAATAACAATTTACTCTCCTCTGTGATATAGGCAATTTCTTTTCGATTAGAATAATGAATTTCTGCGAAGCCTCCGAGGTTTCGACTTTTACCAATCATCGGCCGATTATAACTTAACTCAAATTTTTTAGTATATCCAAACTGGACCGTCGCTTTTAATAAATCTCGACGGCCTGTCAAATTAAGCCAAGTCAACCTCCCACCATAATTAATTCTTTTCAAAGATCGATTTTGTTCTTCCCACCATACATTAAAATTCCGATCGGCTAATTCAAATATGTAAAATGGATAGATATACCACATTTCTCGTAATTTGATTTGTATCGTAATTTGATTGGTATTTGTATCCCAATCTTTGATATTGATATTAGCAGAGGTAAAGAGGCCTGTGTTCAAAAGTAGTTCTTTACTTCGTTGTAAATTTTGGATCAAATCAATGGTAGGAATGGTATCGCCAAGGGCAAAATTAAGCTCCCGAAGGATAGTTCTTTCTTTCGTTTTTTTATTGCCTTCGATTAGGATGTCGGTGACAATGACTTGTTGGTTTTGAGAAAAAATATTTTGGGAAAAAGAGAATAACAATAAAAAGAGGAGGATTCGCATTATTTGTTGCTTGTGAGTTGGGAATCTAGATTGATATAAAAACACAAAAAGCACTTAATTTTTATTGATAGAAATAAAAATTAAGTGCTTTTCATAAAATAGAAATTAGATCTTTTTAGGAAAATGACTAACTACTAGAATTACCTTCTTCCTTTTTTTTGCCTTCTACTTCTTTCATTCCTTGTTTCAATTCTTCTTCGATAGTTGATCGAGCACTATTGAATTCTCTGATTCCTTTTCCAACACCTCTCATTAACTCAGGAATTTTTTTCCCTCCAAATAAAAGTAGTATTGCAAAAAAGACAAGAAGAATTTCTGGACCACCTAATCCACCAATAAATAATAAATTATTCATAATTATTTTTTTAAATTATTAATACAAAATATGAGGAGTCGATTTCTTATAAAGAAAAGATCACTCAATAGTTGTAATACAAAATTACGTTTTTTTTTAACCGCTTGTATATCAATCCGAAAAAGTTGATGAAATACCTTGTATTTCAACAAGAATTTTAACTTCAGATAATTAGACACTTAAGCGATGTATTTGTTTAATCTCTAAAAGGAGTATTTTTTCGAAAAAAAAATAAAAAGAGGTACACCTTTTTTGAAAAAAGACTTAATAGTCATGAACAAATTATGGGTGATTTTTTCACCTATCAAGTCTCAAAAAAATAGAGAATTCCATCACACCGACTATTATATTCTAATAATTTATATATTTTCACAAATTGTGCATTGTTAAGGTCTTTTCTTAATTTTGCGCTTCAAAATTTTAAAAATAAAAAACATAGCAAACATGAGATTGAATTTAAACCTATTAATGTTACTATCTATCGTAGTATTGATGTCTTCATGTGTTTCCAAAAAGAAATGGACACAATTATTGTCTGATAAAGAAGCAACTGACCAAATGTTAGCAGCTGAAAAATCAAAGACAGCAGAATTAGAAGGCAAAGTAGCTGGACTTGAATCAGATCAAGCTGCTCTTCAAAGTAAATACGATACTGAGACTGCACGATTAGCAAATGAAGTTAGTCAATTCAAAACTGACTTGGAAGGTTCACAAGCTACTGCAACTGAAGCAATGTCAAAATTGAAATTATCTGAAACAGATTTAGCTACTTTACAAACTAATGTAAGAGCAGCAGTTTCTGGTGGTGGATTTGACCTTTCTCCAAGAGATGGTCGTCTTTTCGTAACGATGGCTGATCCTATCCTTTTCAATAGTGGTTCTGTAAGAGTAAAAAGATCTTATAACTCAACATTAGAAAGTGTTGCTGCTGTATTGAAAGGAAATCCTTCTCTTCGATTAATCATTGAAGGACATTCAGATAATGTACCTGTAAAAGCAGGTGTTGCATATTCTGATAACTGGGATGTGAGTTTGGCTAGAGCTAAATCAGTAGTTAAAAAATTGACTAGAATGGGAGTTAGCCCAAGTCAATTATTGCCTACAGGAAGAGGTGAGTATAATCCACTTTCTTCTGACAACTCTGCTGAAGCTAGAAAAATGAATCGACGTGTTGATTTCATCGTAATGCCTGACTTAACTACTTTAGTAAGCGCAGCAAGACCTTAATTATCCTTTTCTAAAAAGGAAATTAAGATAAATAAGGTTATCAAAAAAGTCTTTCTCTTTTTCAAGAGGAAGACTTTTTTCGTAGTAGGACTTTCCAAGTCCTGTGTAATTCCAATCATACTGAATTATACAATGACTTGGGAAGTCCTACGAAAAAAGCCATTTCCTTAAAAAAGGAAATGGCTTTTTCATAAAAGTTTTTTATGACAATCTTATTCTGCAGGAAGTGCTTCTAAGATATTTTCATCAACTAAAATTCTTCCGCAATGTTCGCAAGCAATAATTTTTTTACGACCTGCAATTTCTAATTGAACTTGTGGCGGAACTTGATTAAAACATCCTCCACAAGAATCTCTTTGAACCGTTGCGACTGCTACACCATTTCGGTAGGCACCTCTTAATTTATTATAAGACTTCATCAATCGATCTTCAATTCTTTTTTGAGCTTTAGTTGATTGCTTTTTTAATTTTTCTTCTTCTTTTTCCGTCTTAGCAATAATTTTTTCTAACTCAACTTTCTTTTCTGCAAGTGCGCCTTGTTTAGCTTTCAATCGAATCTCTGTATTTTTGAGAGTCTCTTTTTTAGCAGAATGTTGCGCACCACCTTCTCTACCTCTTTTTTCGGATAATTGAATTTCTAACCGTTGCATTTCTAATTCTTTAGAAAGCGCATCATACTCTCGGTTATTTTTTACATTATCCATTTGCTTTTCGTACTTCGCAATTAAAGACTCTGCTTCCTTAATATTTGTTTTATGTTTAGCAAGATCCGCTTCCATCGTTTCGATGCTATTTTGAAGTCGTCCTTTTCGGGTTTCCAATCCTGCAATTTCATCTTCTAAATCACTAACTTCCATAGGAAGTTCTCCTTTAAGAATTGAAATTTCATCAATCTCAGAATCAATTAATTGAAGTTCATATAATTGTTTGAGTTTATCAGCTACTGACAATTCGGTTAAAGCCATATTTTTGATTTTTTTTAGTAAAACAGCTTTCCAAAACTGTTAAAAAAATAAAGTATCGTGAGTTTTTAAGTCGATTTTGGAGATTCGACTTACATATAATTCACAGGATTTGTATTGATTTCTGTGAAATAGGCGGCAAAGTTACTAAATTTTTCTGTTATTATATCATATAATAATTCAATAGTATATTGCTCACTTTCATAATGTCCAATATCGGCAATTACGATTTTTCCATCGGCATCAAAAAACTCA
>JBGCFD010000245.1:0-6749 GCA_045106765.1 Saprospiraceae bacterium
TTTGCAGTCCTTTTTAAAAATTAGTAAATAAATTTAAAATTTCAATATCATGGAAGCCATCAAATATGTTCATGAGCAATTAAAGACAGGGAATGATATTCCGGATTTCAGACCTGGTGATAATATTGTTGTAAGTTACAAGATTGTAGAGGGTGCTAAAGAGCGTGTTCAACAATTCAGAGGTGACGTAATTCAAATTAACGGTACAGGTGCGACTAAGACCTTTACAGTTAGAAAAATTTCTAATGGAGTAGGTGTTGAGCGTATTTTTCCATTTGGCGTTCCTGCAATTGAGGATATCAAAGTCCTAAAAAGAGGAAAAGTTAGAAGAGCTAAATTATATTACTTACGTGAGTTAGTAGGGAAAAAAGCTCGGATCAAAGAAAAACAGAGAAGATAGTCAATATCTTATTTTTCGATATAAAAGAAGCAGTTTGTGGAGTAATTCACAAGCTGCTTCTTTTTTGCTGATAGTAGAAATCAATATTCACAAAGTGACTCGAAGTCATCTTGTGAATAACTAACTAATCCAATTCTTTCACATTAATCAAAAACAACTCATCTGCCACTTTAAAATCCTCTACCTTCATATCAGGAAAGTAATAATTAGATTTTGAAGAAGACACATTGACACTTCGATAATTATTAGGATCACCCATCAATATTGGCATATAGAATCTTTTCACATCTGACTTTAATGCAACACTCACATCAACTCCATTTCCACTTTGTTTGACTCGGTAAAGCAAGGTTGGAATCGTAGGATGCTCTAAATATTGTTCAAAAAATCTAGACAAATCTCTTTGTAAATAATCACTAGCATAAGTCACAAAATCTTCTGTTGATACAACCGATATTTTATGTTTTTGATAAAATGATTTGATTAACCCAAACCATTTTTTATCATCATTAATCGAATTTCTAAGTGTATGTAAAACCCAAGCACCTTTATAATAATGATCACTATGTCCCCACTCACCGAAATTTACATTCATTGGTCCAAGAATTGGTTTTTTATTTTCGATAAACATTTTTTGCATGGCTAAATACCGAACTGCATCCTTAAAATCATACATGTATTCTACATACAATGCTTCAGAGTAAGTGCAAAAAGATTCGTGAATCCACATTTCTGAATGGTCGCCACAACTGATACTATTGCCCCAATATTCATGTCCTGTTTCGTGAATGATAATGTAATCAAAATCAATTCCATCAGGAATCAATCGACCCAAATATCCACGCATATATTGATTGCCGTAAGCAATAGCACTTTGATGCTCCATACCAAGATAAGGTGTTTCGACTAATGCATAACCATCATCCCAAAACGGATATTTTCCAAAAAACTTTTCATAGCAAGCCAACATTGGTTTGACTTGTTGGAAATGCTTTTTTGCCTTTTTTAAATTTTCGGGAAGAACGTAGTAATCTAGATCAAGTTCTTCACCTTCTTCATTTTTATAAGTATCAGAAAAGTGAGCGTACTTTGTGATATTAAGTGTGATATTATAATTATTGATAGGGTAGGAGACAAACCAATTGAAACGAGTATAATCATTTTCTGCTTGCGTCTTTTCCAAATTTCCATTGGCAATACAAGTCAAACCATTTGGAACTGCTACTCCAATTCGAACACTATCAGGTTCATCGTAGAGGTGATCTTTATTGGGAAACCACAAGCTTGCTCCAATTCCTTCACACGAAACAGCCACCCAAGGTTCTCCATTTTTATTCTCCCTCCAAACGAACCCTCCATCCCATGGTGGATTTTTGGCGGCAATTGGTGATCCTTCGTAATGGACTGTAAATGAGTTAGTTACGCCTTTTTTTTGCTTGGGGAAATCAATAAAAATTGCATTGAATTTTCGATTGAAGTTTAATTTCTTTCCTTCAAAAATAATCTCATTGATTTTCATATTATCAAATAAATCAATTTGAATTTTGGAGAAATCATCGATTGCCTTGAAGTGAATTTCATTGTAACCGCTGATGTATTTTTTATCAATATCAACTTTAATTTGGAGATCGTAAAAAGTAACATCATAGCAAGTTCGCTCTGGACGGAGCATACCTCGAAGGGTATCCGCCTCTGTGAATTTGAAATTTTTGAAATAATCTACCTGTGAAAAAGTAGGTGGAAGAAATGTAAAAAGTGTTAGAATTAAAAGGGTGTGCTTCATTATTTTTAGACTGTTTCGTGTTAATTATTAGGTTTATAAAAAGAATATTTTTTCATTGCTTTTGTAGTAGCATTGTCTAACCATTTGTCAGGCAACATACTGAATAATTTATATTGCCAAGATTTTTTAGCAACTAAATAACGAGTTTTAGGGTTCTTCAATGCGATTCCTTTATGAACTAGTTTGGCAACTTCTTCTGCTGGGATTGCATTAGCTTCTATTTTTTTTATACTCTTGGCTCGCTTGCTTAAAATTCTAGCATAAGGAGTATCCGCATAATCTGCTGCTTCGTTAGAAAGAGCTTTACCCCAAATCGGAGTTTTGATTGGCCCAGGTTGGATAACAACGACTTTAATTCCAAATAAAACAAGCTCTCTTCTTAATGCATCTGACATTGCTTCCAAAGCAAATTTTGATGCAGCATATGGACCAGTAAACGGTGGAGAAAGAATTCCATTAATAGAACTAATTTGAATAATTCGCCCTGGCTCATGTTTGCAATTTTCGGTTGCACCTAATAAGGGTAAAAAAGCACTTGTCACTCGATGAACTCCTAATACATTGACATCTAATTGGTAACGAAGTTGCTCGGTTGAGACATTTTGCATCGGTCCTGAAACTGCAATTCCTGCATTGTTGACTAACCCAGCTAAACCATTTTCCCCAACAATTTCTTCCACAATTGGCACCGCATTTTTGATGGCTACCTCATCAACCACATCAAAAATTAATGCTTTAAAATTTTCACCAAAATCATTTTCTAATTTTTCAGCATCGCTTGATTTTCTTACACTACCAAAAACAAAATATCCTTCGTCCAATAAAAATTTTGTAGAGGTATATCCAATTCCTGTGGAGGCTCCGGTGATTAAAATGTATTTCATTATTTTTGATGTAAATATGCAAAAAAAATTAAAGAAAATAGATCGCTAGGCTGTCAGAGGTTCGTGTCGAAAGTAAACATTCCCTTTTTTAAAACGTTCTTAAACAGAAGAATCTTTCATCAAAAATTTTAAATGAAAAATGAGAGTACTCCCATTAATTATTTTACTTTTTATTTTAGACTATTTTGCCTTCCAAGCTTTCGTAGCTATTTCGGAAGATTGGTCGAATATGGGTAAAACAATTTTAAATACGGTTTATTGGATGATTCCAATTTTAGCAATTGGGTTGACTTATTCTTTTTCCACAGGGGCTGCAGCGAAGTGGAGTAAGAATACTTTTACTATTGTTCGATCAAGTATAATGTTGAGTTATTTTTCTAAATTTCTCATCATTGCAGTTTTGATTTTGGGAGATGTTGGACAGTTGATTCTTTCACTTTTTGAATTTATGACAAATGGGAATGTTTTTGATTTCGGGCGAACAAAGTTGGTTTCTCAAGTTGCTGTTGCTACCGGGGTTATTCCATTTTTCACCTTGTTGTATGGAATTTTAAGAAATCAATATCGCTATAAAATTTATAATACCTCCGTGACAATTCCTGATTTGCCGAAAGCGTTAGAAGGATTGAAAATTGTTCAAATCTCAGATATTCACTCCGGTAGTTTTACTAAAAAACATCCGATCAAAGTGGCGATTGATATGATAAATGATCAGCGAGCAGATTTAGTATTTTTCACCGGAGATTTGGTCAATTCTATTTCTCATGAGATGGAACCTTTCGTAGATATTTTTGATAAAATAAAATCACGATATGGTATTTTTTCTATTTTGGGAAATCACGATTATGGAGATTATGTGCGTTGGGAAAGTGCGACTCAGAAAGAACAAAACTTAGAGAACTTAAAAAATATCCATTTGCGATTGGGCTGGGATTTGATTTTAAACGACAATAGGTTGGTTAAAATTAAAGGAGAAGATGTCGCAGTTATCGGTGTAGAAAATTATAGCGCTCATGGTCGATTTATGAAATATGGAGATTTGGCAAAAGCGAATCAAGGAACAGATGAGGCAGGATTAAAATTATTGCTTTCTCATGATCCATCTCATTGGGAGGATGAAGTTTTGGAAAAATTTAAAGATATTCACATTACTTTTTCAGGACATACTCATGGTGCACAGTTTGGTTTGGAAATACCTGGAATCATAAAATGGAGTCCGATAAAATATGTTTATAAACAATGGGCAGGACTTTATCAGAAAAATAAACAATATTTATACGTCAATCGGGGTTTTGGTTTTTTAGGTTATCCTGGAAGGGTTGGAATTTTGCCTGAAATAACTGTGATGGAGTTGAGGAAAAAGTGAATTAGTGGAATGATCGAACAGGTGATCGGGAAGTTGGGATTCCCAGAATTTGACAAATAAAAAAAGAGAACAAAACTTAACAAACATGAAATTCTTAAAATTAGCACTTCCTTTCTTTTTGTTGGCTTCGTTTTTTACAGCTTGTGAAAATGATCCCAAAGTTGAAATCACAAAATTAAACCCTGCTTTATTAATTGGTAAATGGGAATTGACTGATGCAACAGTAAATAAAATTCCGAGTCCTCGCTTGGATGGCGCCTATTTTGAATTTGCGGATGGAGGTATTTTAAAAACTAATATTCTAGGCTCTGAAGAGGAAGGTAGTTATGAAATGTCAGTAGAGAAGGAAAAGTTAACTCAAAAAACGGGCAAAACAATTGAATATAATATTGAGAAATTAGTCAAAGATTCTCTGATTATGAATATGGATATCGAATCTAAAAAGTTTGTGGTTTTACTTCGGAAACCTTGAAAATGAGATGTAATATTGTCCTAGTATTTTTTATCCTATTTCCATCATTATTAAGCGGGCAAGTTTATTCCATTAATTCTTCTCAAAAGAATTTATTGATAACTAATAATTGGTTTCAAACGCCACCTTCCTGACTTTTCCCATGTTTATGGTTTGTCTAATGTATCGAGTTGTAGTAACTTTGATTAACTGATGTATTTCATTTTTCTAAAGAATCTAAAATAATTTATGATGAAAAAAATATTCCAATCGTTGGCGTTCTTTCTGTTGTGTTCTTTTTCAAGCCAAGCTTTGGATGCGAGCATCACCTATTCGACCTTCAAAAGTCCAACTCAAAATTATGTAGAAGTCTATTTATATGTAGTAGGAAAAACGGTGACTTATGTTCCAAATGCAGACTCTACGATGTACCAAGCGGGGGTGGAAGTAGTAATTTTATTTAAGCAAGGGGAGGAAATTATCAAATTTGATAAATATAATTTGAACTCACCTAAAAGCAGTTCAAAAGAAGATTTTGTTGATTTAAAACGATTTGCTTTACCAAATGGAGAATACCAAATTGAAGTTTCTGTTCAAGATAATCAAAATACAAAAAATGTTGTTCGGTATGATGGAACAGTCAAAATGGATTATTCCAAGGATGCAAATGTATTGTTACAATCTGATATCGAATTATTAGCTTCTGTAAAAAAAGCAGAAAATGAAGATCATGTTCTAGTGAAAAATGGATTTTTCGTCGAGCCTTTGCCGCATAATTTTTATCATAAAAATTTAGATAAATTAATTTTCTACAATGAAGTATATGATAGTGATAAAAAAATTGGTGATGATTTTCAAATTTCCTACGGCATTGAAAGGATGGTCAATAATAAAATCAAACCAATTGTAATTGGACATAAAAAAAGAAAACCACAACCGATTAATGTGTTGATCTTACAAATGGATATTAAAGATTTGCCATCTGGGAATTATAACTTTTTTGTCGAAATTAGAAACCGAACCAAAGAATTACTTTCTCGAAAATCAGTTGAATTTACACGCAGCAATCCTTATCTCCAAGCTTCCCATCAAGAAATAGAAACAGTAGAAGTCAAAGATGAATTTGTGGGAAAACTTTCTCGAAAAGAATTACGATATAGTTTGAAAGCAATAGCACCTTTGGTCAAAGATGGTGATGTAGAATTATTAAATTCAGTTGTCGAAAATAAAGATTCCATTGTCCAGCAACGTTTCCTCTTTAATTTTTGGGTGAACCAAAATCCAAATAACCCTGACGTTACTTATAAGGCATTTATGGAGGTTGCTAAGGCGGTAGATAAATTATATGCTGATGGATTTGGTTATGGATTTGAGTCGGATAGAGGTCGAATTTTTATTAGATATGGTCGTCCAAATGATGTGATAAAAGTTGATAATGAGCCAAGTGCACCACCTTATGAAATATGGTTTTACAATGATTTTCCTCAAACGAATCAAGCGGATGTGAAGTTTTTATTCTATGCTCCAGAATTGGGAACTAATTATCGACTGTTGCATTCGACTGTTAGAGGAGAAATGAATAATCCACAATGGCAATTAGAATTATATAATGCTGTACCTAACGAAGTGAGTGGTGCGAATTATATTGATGCTACAGGAGTGGTGCCTAATAATAATCGTCGAGCATCGGAATACTTTAATGAAAATTAATTTTTTTGCCACAGACTTGGACTGACTATTATAATCTTTTAAGACATTCCCATTTTGTGTTAGGCAATAAATCTACACTTTGGGAGAGTCATAAAAAGTCATAATAGTCAGTCCAAGTCTGTGGCAAAAAACAAAAAATCACTTTTCAGAAATTT
>JBGCFD010000246.1:0-2747 GCA_045106765.1 Saprospiraceae bacterium
AAAAACGGGATGTATTGGGGAAGTGTAAATAGTATTAATCTCTCTCCTACAAAAAAATAAATATTATTCCAAATCAGGATAATAATAAAAGTCATTTTAATGTAAAAAAACTCAGAGATTGCTCTCTGAGTTAGGAATTAAGAACTAAGGGACTAGTCCGAAAAGTTGATGCAATATTACCACCTTTGTTATAGAAGCTAAAGGAAACTTATTGACCTAAATTGAAACGGACAAAGCTCTATGTTATTTAGTACATCTTTGATTATCAATTAAGATTAGCTGTAAAAAAGAGGGGTGAAATGACACAGAAATAAAAAGTTTGATTTTTTAATATAATGTAATTTTATGAAAATTAATTTGTTAAAAGTTATTTTAAATAGTATTTGATAGAGAATATTCGCTTAAAGCGAATATTAATACTCTCTGATATCCCAATGCCCCAAGGGTTCTATAAAATTTTCATTCTTTTTAATGCGAGTTGAGAAATACTGGTTCAAAAAATCAAGGAAAAAAGGATTGACAGATACAACTAATTTTAAATTTTGAATAAATATTCTTTTTTCAACTATGTTTAACTCGTTTTTTTCAAAAGCCGCAAAATAAAGAAATGAAACAGGAATGGATAAAGCATCGGATATTTGATTTATAATTCGTACATCTGGATTTTTCTTACCATTTTCAATTTCGGACAGGTAAGAAACAGAGATGCCTGATTCTTTTGCAAGCGTTACTTGTTTTATATTCTTTTTCAAACGTATTTTTTTGATTGCAGAACCTATATTCATTGGTTATTTCTTTTGGAGAATTAATTTAAATCATTTTACCTTATCCAAATACTTCAAACAAAGCTTTTACTATTTTTGCTACTTCAAAAATAAAAAACCAAACAACAACATGAATCAATCAAACCCTATTAACACCATTATTTTTGATTTAGGCGGCGTATTTGTCGATTGGAATCCCGAATACCTTTACCGAAAAATATTCGACACCGAAGAAGAGGTAAACGAATTTTTGTCGGAAATCTGTACGAGTGATTGGAACATAGAACATGATAGGGGACGACCATTGTGGGTGGGAACCGATTTGTTGGTGAAGCAATATCCCGATAAAGAGCAAGAGATTAGAGCTTATTACAGCCGTTGGGTAGAGATGTTGGGCGGTTTGATAGAAGGGACGGTTCGGATTTTGGAGACCTTGAAGGGGATGCCACAATACCGTATTTATGCGCTCACGAATTGGTCACAAGAGACTTTTCCGATTGCAAGGGTTTTGTATCCTTTTTTGCAGTTATTTGAAGGAATTGTAGTGTCGGGAGATGAGAAATTGATTAAGCCCGATGCAAGAATTTACGAAGTTTTATTGGAGCGATATGGGGTGAAGGCAGAAGAATCCGTTTTTATTGATGATTCTTTGAAGAATGTGAAGGGAGCTGACGCTGTTGGTATCAAAGGAATTCACTTTTCAAGCCCAGAAAAGTTGAAGGAAGATTTGGAAAGAATATTGGGAGTTGAACTTTAGGGAATCAATAAAAATCAAAAACTACTTTACGAGAATGACCATTTCGGTAGTAAAAGGAGAAGAAATTTTGTTGGCTTCCATATGTGTAGATTGATTGGCATTGAATACCATTACATTCACTCCAAGTGTTGCGATGATGGCAACGATTAATAGAATTAATTTGAAGGAGAAGCCAGAGACTTCGTCATTTTGATTGGAAACATTTATTTTCGAGTAGGTCATAATTCAGGGCTTTTAAGCAGTTTAAACATATATTTATAAATATCATGCCAATATTTAAAAAATGAATCAATTAAATGAATTCTTTTAATTTTTATTTAGACTGTTTCGATTTCTATCTGCCTAAATCAACGAACTCACTTGTGGTTTGGGACTCAAAATATCCCTTCACTTAAAGAACCCATTTTTTAAAAAAGGTAACAGCATTATTAAGAACACGACGCAAATCTTTTCATTCATATCATCTATTACCATTCTAAAACGTAATCTAATCGAAGAACGTTATTCAAATTGGGTTAAAAAATGTTAAGTGGTCAGCAGAAAGACGGAATTGAGGCAATTGATTGATTTATATGGTTTTGCAGGGAAGATGATGTGGGTGAATTCATTTTTGTTGTTTATTTTTTGCCAAATTTTTATTTCTCCTTTTATTCTTCAATGAGCACCCATTAGAATTTAAACAAATTCCTCTCTTGCCAAGTTAAGTCCCTTTAGCAAAATAAATTTTATTCAATGAAACGTCCATGATTAAATCATTATTTAGATACAAAAGAAAATGATTATTTAATTTATGGTAAGTTCCGTATGACCTTCAAAAAAAAGAATAAATATATGAAAACAATCTTCCTCAGTATCCTCGTCAGCCTAAGCTGCTTGACAGGGTGCACACAACAAAATTCGTCTGAAATGAAAAAAGGTGCAAAGTCAATTGAAGAAGCATCCAAGAATACACCCAAAGCAACACTTCAATCGGAATTAGATGCAAAAAAGGCTGCTTTTGAAAGCCGAGCCTCCAAAGAGAAATTAAAATTGTATGGTGATGGAATTGAAGCGGTTGTAGAAAGTGGCATCACCAAGAGTGCAAAGCAAGTAGGAGATACAGCACCCAATTTTTCACTGAAAAACGCAACTGGTGAAACGGTTCAGTTAGCAGATTACCTCAAAAAAGGCCCCGTAGTATTGACTTGGTACCGAGGTAATTGGTGCCCTTACTGCAATATGACCTT
>JBGCFD010000247.1:0-3985 GCA_045106765.1 Saprospiraceae bacterium
ATTCAAGTATTTTAAATTTAATCTAAAAGATCCTGAATCATATTTTTTCACCACATTGGCTCTAATTTGTCCTCCTTTATTAATAGGGTAACCTCGATCTCTTGCTCCGTCAGATTGACGAAGAAATCCTCCAACATTATATGTCAATCCATTAGCAAGTGGGCCACCTATATTAAAATCCGCTCTATAATATGGGTTACTGCCATTGCCTTCTAAACCAAATTTTGCTCTTACCTCTCCCTCAAATTCATCACCTCCTGTTTTAGATACATAATTAAAAATACCACCGGGTGCATTCGCTCCAAGAATCGAGGCTGTTCCACCTCTTACCGCTTCTACTCGTTTTGTCATCGCATCTGCTCTTAAAAATAAATCAGGAAACAACTCTACATTTGTCACCGGCAGACCATCCTCTTGCAAAGAGACATATCGGTAACCGTTGATGTTATCAATTGAATTTGCAGAAAGTCCCCTAGAATATACGGAATTCCAGATTTCTCCACGAGCTTGGTTGACAAATACCCCAGGAATGTTTTTTAATAAATCGGCCGAACTAGTAGCTGCTACTCTGGATAATTCTTTGGCATCAATAGTTGAAATTGAAATTGAAGATTCCATTCTTGTACGGGCATCGAACACACCCGTTACTACTACTTCATCTAAACCAACTCCTTGCAATAAAACAACTCTCATATCAGAAGTTGCAGCAAGTTCTTGTGGTTGATAACCTGTGTAGCTAAAAGTTAAAATGGTTCCTTCTGCTACATTTAATGTAAATTTTCCTTCGACGTCTGTTACCGTTCCATTGGAGGTTCCTTCCTCAATTACACTTGCTCCGATTAAACCTTCGCCAGATTCATCGACAATGATTCCCGAAATTTGTGCAGTTGACACGATTGAAAAAAACATGAATAAAAAAGAAAAGCTGTAAATGAATTTACTTTTTTCAGAAAGACTATTCTGAAAAATAAATTTAAGAAGTGATTGATTTTTCATCATTAAAATAGTTTTGTTGGAAAGGTCTCCGTATGCGTAACCTATTTTTCCTTAAGTTGATTAATTTTTTTTTGTTTCAATTTTTTCTTGGAATATCAAAAAGTAATTTCTATTTCAAATTACGACCTACGTTACAATAGTTAAGCTTTATAGTCATGGATTATTTGAGTTGAAAAATAATTGATTTACGAATTAGAAAATTAAAGTTTACCTTTTAAAACATAAGCTTTAAACCATTCATTTAGAAAAAAACAAGCTTAAATAATTCTCGTCAATGAGTATAAATGCAAAATTAGCAAGAACAATAAATGATTTTAGTAAAATTTAATTTTGTATCACTTTACAAAAGTAGAATATAGTGACAAAAGTCATTAATCAAAAACAAGCAATAACTATTCAATATCAATCATAATAATTTTTATCATTGATTTATAAAATCTCTTGGAGAATAACCTGTCTGTTTTTTGAAAAAGCGAGCAAAATTACTTGGAGTGCTTCCGTATAGCTTCTCAGCTATTTCCGAAATGTTTAGATTAGAGTATTTAAGGAGAGATTTAGCTTCCATAATGAGCATTTCATTCAGAAGGGATTGTGCAGTTTTATCGAGTGTATGTTTTACACATTTGTTTAAATGGTTGGGACTTACGTGTAATAATTGTGCAAATTCTTTAATAGTATGGTAGCTATAAATTTGTTGAGTAAGTACATCCTTGAATCGTTGTGTGAGTTCAGCTGCAGAGTTTTTTAAGTTTACATTTTGTTTGCCAACATTTTGATTAACTTCTGATAATAATACCATTAAATACCAGACTAAAATTGAAGCTGCCTTGGATTCATCTTTTTGATAAATTTCAAGTAACCTTTCAAAAATATTTAATATTGGCTTCGTTTGATGATTAGGTATGCTAACAATTGGGTTAGTATTAAAATTCAAAAACTGAAATGAATTTAAAAGAGAAATATTATCTGAAAAAAGAGTTGGTGAAAAATGTACAAAATACCCCTTTACGTTCTCACTCATAGTAATATGTTCAGTAAGTTGTAAGGCAGGTAAAAAGAAGAATTGATTTTCAGAAAATTTGTATTGATTCAATCCTTTAGAACGGATACTTTCACCTTGAGTTAAAAATATTAAATCATAAACTGTCTTCCGATGTGGAGGTAATGGAAAAGATAACCTTGGCCTATAATCCTCCAAACGATTAATATGAAAAAGATGATGTTGTTTGTAAAAACGCCATTCCACGTCTGGAAAATGAAACTTATCTAGTTTCTTTATTTCTAAGGTTGGTATCTTATTAGAATTCGACATAATCTAACATTTTCAAAATTATTCTGGATAGAAACATAAGTTAGGGATTAATTATTTTCAATAATTAATTTTTTACTTAAAAAAAAAAATTATTCACAATAATATAAATTTAAAGCTTATTTCTTCAAATAGACAAATGTCAGTATAACATTGGAAAACCAATCGTATATTCCTTCTTAGATTGGTCAATGTAAGATGAAAAAATAGAAATTATATCTTCATTTCACCATATTATATGTGTGCCTGATTAATGCGATGTTGTCGAGAATAGGGATTGAGGAATTCTGTTTCAATTGCACAATGTAATTGATTTGTTACATCCAATCTCTAATAATCAAACTAAGAAAAAAAATGTATCCTCCGCATTTTTTTAACAGGTTTCAGAATGTCTTAGAATCCTTACAAATCGATACCAATAAAGAATTAATATATTTCTAGATTCATATTTTAAAGATAATAAAATCATGAATCAAAATACTCAACTCATAATCACCCAGCAACAACAAGAAACACTTTTAAAATCCACCTCCTCCAAAAAATACCAAGTCCTCATCCTCTTGATGCTCGATTGCGGTTTGCGTGTTTCTGAAGTAATTCTATTGCAATGCCAGCATGTCTTATTTTCAGGAAATCAAATTATCGTCAATTCTAAAATTATGTAAAATAAAGTTCTCGCAATCTGTATTTTTTCTACTCCTAAATTAGAATAGATTTTAAATAAATTCCTTCCCTCCAATACACCGTCATCAGCATCAATCATTACACCATGCTCTACGATGAAGCTAATGCCGCACACCATAGCAGCTAAAGAGAAATAGCCCCATATCATTTTTAAAACAACACTTTTACAAAACACCTGCCCTACCCCATAAAGTGCTATTTTAAAAATGGCTCTACTCTATTTCCCTTCAGCAGCTATACCTTCCCATCCCTCTCCAAACCTTCTAGTATCCACTTTATAAATACCTCCTGAAAATAAAAAAGAAACATCATTATAACAATATACCTTCATCCATACCTTGCCATGACCAAACCCTCATTTGCGGCTTGCATCTGCTCCCCGAGCAGCAGGGAAGTCTAAGGAAAAATGATATCGAACGAAATGGGTAAAAGTGAAGAAGTATTTTTTTAGATAAGACTTTTCATGTTGGTTAGGACTTCAAAATAAATCGAAGCTTGCCCCTGCTGTCCAACACAAACCAGAATGTAATTTAAAAATGAAACCCGCTCGTTAGCACTTATAGTACTTCACGGATAAAGGTTACGGACTTAGTCCGACAGTCTACAAGTTCATGCGTAAAAAACAAATCATTTACATATCCCAAAAAGTCGATAAGATTTACTTTAATAGATTTTAATAAATTTGTATCTCTATTTCAGGACGGAACATATTACAAATAAAAGAAGCCACTATTCTTTTGAAATAGCAGCTTCTTTTATTCTATATTTTGACGGATGAAATCCGTAACCTTGATTCGGTTAAACAGCTAAGCTGTTACCGAGCATTATGCATTTAATTGTCATTGTGCTTTGTATTACACAGCAGGGGGGATAAAACAAACGCATATAGACTAAATCACATTTTCCAGCCCTTCATCTTTTCATCCAACTCTCTCCAATTCGAAACATACTTCGATACCTCCGCCCAAAACTCCACCGAATGATTCTTCACCTTCG
>JBGCFD010000025.1:0-40899 GCA_045106765.1 Saprospiraceae bacterium
CAATAGAACCTGGTAATCCTCCCCACCACATTTGTGTTGGCGTATATACTTCAGCTACTGCTGCCCATCCACCTGTTTTTGCTAAACCTAGTGGTGTTGCACCTGTGAAACTATCAGCGACAGCGACACCGCCTTCACCAAATGTTCTCCAACCGAATGTTTCAAAGATTGAATCAAATACGCCATGTGACCACCAATGATAATAGGATACTTGCTGTTTGACTCCCTCGGCAAGTTGCGCTGCATCAAATTCTAAACCTGACACCCAAACCTCTTTTCCAGTAATCATGGTATCTCCAGCCATTTCCGTAGGATATGCGAAGAAGATAAATGCTCTTGCTAATAAGGCTACATTGAAAATATTCATTCCTGTTCCACCGAATGCTTCTTTTCCAATAATTACTGCAAATGCAACTGCCAATGCTAACCATACCAATGGCACATCTGGCGGCATAATCAATGGAATCAATGCTCCCGAAACTAAGAATCCTTCCTCTATCGCATGTCCTTTTTTAGCTGCGTACCAAAATTCTATACCCAGACCAACTAAGTGTGCAACAACGAAAATCGGAATGAGTTGAATCAAACCGTAAACGATTTTCAAATGAAAAGCATCTAGGAAATCTGGATACATTCCAAGTGCTGCGAAATGTTGATGTCCAATATTAAGAGAACCAAAAACATAACATAATTGCAATGCTAAAACCACATGTACCATTAACCTTTTTAAATCCATACCATCTCGGACATGAACTCCACCTTTAGTTACAGTATTTGGGGCGTAGGCAAATGTGAAGAATCCATCAAACAACGTATGCATGAATGGAGACGACTTTTTGTCTGGTTCTATTTTCTTTAAAAAATTTAATAAACTCATGTTATTAATTTAATTTATTTTAACTTCTTGATGGTCATCAAGCAGTTATATTACTATTGATCGCGCATCGCGTCCAATCCTTGTTTTAAAATACTTTGCAATGGTTGTTTAGATGTACAAGCGAATTCGCATAATGCTACATCTTCTTCTGCTAATTCTAACAGACCTAAACCTTCCATCCTTTCAAAATCATTCGTGATGATCGCTTTCATCAAATGTTGTGGATAAATATCCATTGGTAAAACACTTTCATATTGTCCCGTTACAACAAATGCACGTTTCTCACCATGCGTATTGGTATTTGCCTGGAATTTCAAATCTGGATATAAACCATTAGGAAAAGTTCCTGAAATTGTTGGACGTGGTGCGATAGGCAATAACCATCCAAACATTTCATACTTGTCTCCTTCTTCTAGCACAGTTACTTGATCATCATAATATCCAAGGAAACCTTCAGTTGAAGTTTGTTTTCCAGAAAGAACATCACCTGATACAAATCGGATAGATTTTCCTTCTTCCAAAGGTTTTAAATTCCCTTTTACTAAACCTTCGATACTAGCTCCAAGGTAAGTTTTTACATATTGAGGTGTTTCTAACTCAGCTCCAGTAACAGCTACTATTCGAGACGCATCAAATTTTCCTTCGGTAAATAGTTTACCAATAGTGATTACATCCTGTACACCTGCTACCCAAACTTTTGAATTAGATGTAATTGGAGCAGTATGATGAATTTGCACACCTACATTTCCAGCAGGGTGTTTTCCATGGAACCAATTTTTGTTAACACCTTCTACTTGAGTAAAAGCATGACTTGGTGCTTCGCTACCGTTTGCATTTAAACCTAAATGAACAGGAGCGAATTTCCCTAAAACATCCAATCCTTTTTGGAAGGCAGCTTCGTTACCAACTACTACATAATTTAGGTCTGGAGCCAATGGCGCAGAATCAAAAGTAGAAACAAAAATATTTCGAGGAGTATCTGCTGGATCAGCCACTAAATGAAAAGGTCTTTGTCTAAGAAATGTCCACGCACCACTACTCATCATGAAGTTTACTAAATCTTCTCGACTGCAATCTGCCAAATTAGGCACCTCATAAGTTCGATACTTCATTTCTTTATCTGCCAAAATTACTACTTCAGCAATCGAACGTTTTGCACCTCGATTGATCGCAATGACTTCTCCACTAACAGGAGCGACATATTGAATCTCTGGTCTTTTTTTATCAAAAAAGATAGGATCGCCAGCTTTTACTTCATCACCAACTGCCACCACTACCTTTGGGATAGGTGACATCGCTGTGAAATTAGGAGGTTGGACTGCAAAGGTAGTTACACCTGCGCCGTCGTTAGTTGATTTTGCTGCTTCACCTTGTAATAAGATGTCATGTCCTTTCTTCAAAAATGTAACTGGACCATCAACGTAATCAGGTGCACTTGCACCAAACAATTCGTTGAACTTAGGAAAGATCGAATAATTAGTGCCAGATTTATCTGCTCCACTATCTTTAGCTTCGATTTTTAAAAGATTGTCCGATACCATAATAACTGCGCCTAGAATAATAAATACTGCAATGGCAGCTAACGCTGTTAGTAGGTAATTTGATCCTCCGCCTGAAGATTGTGCCGAAGCTACGAAGGCAAAATTTAAGAAGAAAAAAAGGAGAAAAAACCGATTGATTTTGCTTCTCAAAATTCTAATATTTTATGGTAAAAAATAAGTTTAAAAATGCAGAAACGTTAATAGATTTAACGTTTTTGTAAAATATCACGCAAAGATATAAACCTTTTGAAATTTTTAAATATGTAAGGATGTGTTTATAATAGGAAATAACTATTTAGATTTTTTCTAAATAAATTAACTGGTAGGTTTAAATATTGCTTTTCCTTGAATAAACCTTTGGTTGAAGGTTCAAAAGTCATCCTTCCCTTATTAATTCTTAACATTGGACTCTTATTCTTTTACATTCTATCCGAAAAAATTTTCCTTTTGGTGGAAATATAATGTACAACTTCGGACTTGGCTCTGAATTATTAAAAAATACTTATACTTTGGAGATGGTAAATACACCTCGATTACCAATGTGGGTGATGTATTTATTTAATTTTATTGGACAAATTGTGGGTTGTTGGATTATGATCTTGATCGTTAAAACGTATCGTTCGATTTCCGTTTTGCAAAAAAAGTTTTTTCAATTTTTCTTTTTAGTAAATGCTATCTACCTTCCGTTAATGTCTATCACAAGTTTTTATGACAGGTATTTATTATTAACCTCTGCATCTGTTTTTTTATACTTAATGTTGTTCATCGATTTGAAATTACGACAGGTGATTTATGTTTTACCGATAGTAATAATGAGTTATTTTGCTATTGCTGGAACGAGAGATTATTTATCCTGGCATCGGACAAAACTAGAAGCATTTCATTTTTTAGAAAAAGAAAAAATTGATAGAAAAAAAATTGATGCAGGCTTTGAATTAAATGGATGGTATAATTTTCAAGAAGGTTGGGAATCACCTGACCACCTTTCTTTTTGGTGGGTAAATGATGATGAGTATATTATTTAATTTGGAAAAATTGATGGGTATGACGTTTTTAAAAAATATTCATTTTGGTCACTCAGTCAAATAATATTATTTCATCAACTTTAAATATTGAATTATTCAAAATGTTCAAATTAGACTTTACTATCAACCTTGACAATTCGTCTGGTAGCTGATTAACATTTAACGGATAAACTGGTGAAGTTACCAAATGACACTCTTTATAAGTGTAATCTTTAGAAAAAACAATATTAAATGTAAACAATCCTTTCTGAGAAAAAGGGACAAAATCCAATATAAATTGTTTAAAATTACTACTCTCTAAAACTCCTAAAATTAATTCTGAAGAAAAATTAACTTTTACATCCTCAGATAAAATATTAAGATTATTTACATAATCATCTACTTTTACTCTATCTGGTTTACTCATTGAATTAATTTGTCTATCCATATCAATACAACCATAGCACAAAAATCCATTTTGATCAGAAAAAATGCAATTCTTTATTTTATCCTTTTCTTTATACGAATAACCTTTTTTCAAACAATATTTTCTAAGAAAATTTTCTTTTTGAATTGGCTGATAAGGAACAAAGTGAACCTCACTATCTTTTTTGTCAACAAGGATATTTGGAGTTCCAAGGTAACTATCTCTTAATTCTCCTTTTTCAAGAAAAGATTTACTTTGTAATGAAAAAACCCATCCCCACGGATAACTTTCTTCACTTATTATCTGTGGGGGATTGGATGAATCAATAGTTTTTAATTTAAAAAAATTTAAAGCTAGCTTTATTGCCTCTGATTTTGTCATCAATAATTATTTAATTGTCGTATTCCAAAAATAGTAAGTATCTGGAGAATTCAATTGATAATAATAATAATAATAATAACCACTCCTCATTCCTTTATCACATTGAAACCTAGCATCAAGTATTTGATTTGTTTGTCCATCTATAATCTTTATAGATTCATTATCATTATATAAATTAAAAGCATGTCCAGTTTTACCTCCATTTCTACTTGCTACTCCTGCTTCTGCATTATATCCAACTATAAAAGCTCCTGCACCCATGCCTAGAATACGAAACTCTTACATTTTTCACTTTATAATATTCATATTATTTCCTTAATTTTAATTCTTGATTGCAAAAAAGAAATACATGAAAAAAAAATGCCTCGAATGCAACGACGATTTCATCGGTCGAGCAGATAAAAAATTCTGTAGCGACAGTTGCCGAAGTTCCTATAATAACAAACTCAATAGTGACGCCACCAACTTCGTGCGCAATATCAATAATATCCTTCGCAAAAATCGACGTATCCTCGCCGAACTAAATCCGAATGGAAAAACCAAAATACACAAAGACAAATTATTGGAAAAAGGATTTAAGTTTAGCTACTTCACTAATGTCTACAAAACTAAAGCGGGAAAGGTATATTACTTTTGTTACGACCAAGGATATTTGCCGTTGGATAATGGATGGTTTGCATTGGTAGTGAGGAAGAGTTACGTTGAATAACGATTTTGAAATAACGGTGAATAATTAACCCCACAATGTAATTCTACAAAGTGGGGTTAATCATTCACCGTTAACAGTTCACAGTTATTTAGAGGATAGCGTAATGAACGGGCAAATAATTTCCTCTAAAGAAATCCCTCCATGCTGGAAAGTATTCTTATAATATTTGTGGAAATGATTATAATTATTTGGATACAAAAAGAAAGCATCTTCCTTCGCAAAAATAAAAGTTGAACTCATATTTGGACGAGGCAATTTTGCATCTTTAGGATCTCGCACTTCTAAAACATCTCGCTTATCATATTGTAAATTACGACCTACTTTATATCTTAAGTTCGTGGTGGTTTCTCTATCTCCAACTACTTTGGAGGCAGTATTTACTCTGATCGTTCCATGATCAGTAGTTACCAAAAGTTGGCAACCTCGCTCGGCAGCAGTTTGCAAGGCATCCCAAAGTAATGAATTTTCAAACCAAGATCGAGTCAATGAACGATACGCTTTTTCATCACCTGCTAATTCTTTAAGTACTTCCATTTCAGTTCTAGCATGCGACAACATATCAATAAAGTTATATACAATTACCGTCAAATCCTTATTCATGTAATTCAAAATATTATCTTGAACTTGCTTCGCTTTATTCACATTAGTCACTTTGACGTAATCTACCCTAATTGGTTTGTGAACAATTCGTTTCACTTGTTCGTTAAGCAAATCATGTTCCCGCATATTTTTTCCACCTTGCTCATTATCATTTAACCACCAATCTGGATAATGCTTTTGAATTTCGGAAGGCATCATTCCTGCAAAAATTGAGTTCCGAGAATACTGTGTCGAAGTTGGTAAAATACTATAAAAATAATCTTCCTCCTCCACTCTAAAATACTCCGTAAATAATGGTTCTAAAACTTTCCATTGATCGAATCGCAAATTGTCGAGCAGTAACATAATCGTTGGTCGATCATCTTTTAATTTTGGAAAAACTTTATTCCGCATCAAATTATGAGACATGATCGGAGTATTATCATCTGGGTTACCAATCCAGTTCACATATTTTCTTTCTATAAATTTGGAAAACTCGGCATTCGCTTCTGTTTTTTGCATGGCAAGGATTTCTCCCATTTGAGTAGAAGATGCATCTAGCTTGAGTTCCCAATTAATAATTTTTTTATAAACATCTACCCACTCTACTACATCCAATCCACTATTGATGTCCATCGAAATTTGACGAAACTCTCGTTGATAATCAGAATTGGTTTTTTCACTTACCAAATCCTTACTATCAATGATTTTTTTCAACGTCAATAAAATTTGATTTGGATTAACTGGCTTGATTAAGTAATCTGTAATTTGAGAACCGAGTGCCTCTTCCATCACATTTTCAGCTTCATTTTTGGTAATCATGACCACAGGTAAATGTGGATTTGTTTCTTTGATTTTTGCTAAAGTTTCTAGTCCTGTCAGACCGGGCATACTTTCATCCAAAAATACGACATCAATATCGTTTGTAGTTTCACACTCTTCTAAGGCATCATGACCATTACTAACTGCAATCACGTCATAATCTCTTTTTTCTAAAAACATAATTTGTGGTTTCAACAAATCAATTTCGTCATCTGCCCAAAGGATTTTAATTTTTTCCATAAGTAAACTGTTGGTTTTAGCCCCGAAATTCGAGACAGGTTTTTATATAAAAATTTAGAGTGTAAATGTATTTTATAATTATTTTATTTTAAACTAAAAAAATTGAAGGCAATTAAAAACCATAACGGTATTCATATTCGCAAAATATACGCATAACAACAATTGATATTTTGCTAACTACATTTTTTGCACATAGAATTGATTTGGAATAATCAAGCTTATAAGAACATTTTAACTTTTTCCATTTCCAATTATATGTCCAATGGATAGTGCAATATTACTATTAGAAATTGTTCCTATTTTTTGTCCATTTGGTATTTCAATATCAGCCTTTGGAATGTAATTGAATTCTAAGCCAACTGTAAACTTACTTAAATCTAATCTTCCAACTTTAACCTTATTTAAATCTAATCCTCCTCTAATTAAAATACCCATTTTGTTATTGATACTTACTTCAACTGCATCGATAAAGTTACCTCCGACAAAAGCTTTTTTGGAGGTAGTCAAAAAATAGTATCCGACACCTAAACCTAAATATGGACGGAATTTATTTTTAGCAAAATAATAATCAAAGGTCGGTATTAATGAAATGGCAACATTATTAGAGTTATAATTCTTACCGATATAGAATTCAAAAGGATCAGAATTTTTAATTGCTTGAGTATTTAGTGCAGCTCCGATTCTCAATCCGATGACCGTATTTTTTGAAGCTTTCAATTTAGGTTCAACATAAAGGAAAGGTCCACTAAGGTATATTTTTTCATTAATTGTATCCCAGAGAAACCCAATTTCTATTTTCAATTTTATATTGCTCTCTTCTTGAGCACTTAAATTGAACACACAAAACGATAATACTACAGGTAATAGTATTGTTTTGAGCGTAGCAATTTTATAATAAAAGTAGAAAAATTTTCATCAAGGTTTGTTATCTAAGAAGTTGTTTTAATTGTCGGATATTGATTTTCTTATTTTTTTAATTGTCTCTATTTCTTTCTTTAAATCATCTGTTTCCATTTCTTCGTCCTCGTCTGGGAATTTTTCCTTTGCATATTCATTCCAATCATTTACATACTTATCTAATTTCTTTGTTCCATTTATTTCATCTAAATATTTGACTGCTTGAAAAATATCTCCTTGGTCGAAATAAAGGTCTTTTTGTTTGAGGTAATATTCTAAATATCTTTCTAAATATTCATTTCCTTTTTTGTCATTAAAATAGGCTAAAACTTTTGCATAAGTTCTTCCAGCAAAACATACTTCGCTTTTGATTAAATGAGTTCCAATTATTTCGATAAATTCTTTTTTCTCTTTTATTGCTGCGAAAAATGCACCCGTTGAACGTGTTCGCCAATCGAAATCACCTAAGTTTTTGAGAATTATTTCATCACTTATTTCTTGATAAATATTTGTTACTTTATTTATCCATTCATTATCATTTCTTTGCAGTTCGAAATAAAAAGGAATTACCCATTTTTCTCGAAAAGGTTGATCTATTTCAACTTTATTTTGGAAGGATCTTAAATTTTCAAAAGGCGATTTATGTCTAACAGTTGCTCCTGCTGAATGTAATTTTATAGCTTCATTTAATTTTTCATCTTCCATATTTGAATTTTCGTTTTTCTCATGGCAGCCAACAGTCGCGTATAAACGCAGTAACGACCGAATGGAAACTATTGTTTGACAGTAGTCTTTTTTTATTTAAAATCCTATATTCAAATCTAACCTCATCCTGCTTCCATTTTCTTTAAAGTCACCAATTTTAACTAATTGTTCTACAAAATAAGTTCTCAAATTTAAGTTGAAATTCTTTTTTACTGCATAACCGATTTTTATTTCAACTCCTTGAAAATTTGAAATTCTTGAACCACTTGCTCCAATTGATGAATAATCCCATCTACTCCAATCGTTTTGTGCAAAGTAATCTACTATCGAATATTTTTGAATGTTGGCATACGAAAGATAAAATAACCAATCACCTTTGTTTTTCATACTCCCATACGTTGCACTTATTACAAATCCTTCAGTTTCATTTTTTAGATTATCAGGAATTGAATCAGTATGAGAATAATTCTGAAAGTTATTGTAATACTCTATCCCCAACTTAAACTTTTGTTTTTTATCAACTATAATCTGACTTCCTAAATGAAAAATTGAATAATTCATTTCAAATGTTTGTTTATCATCTGGATAATTTCCAATACTCTTAAAATAATACAGCCCTGGAAATATTTTAATTCTTTCTTTAATGTTTGTGGTTAGTTGAAGAATCTGCAAATAACTATCATCAGAGAAATTTTTGTTCTGAGATTTTATAATAAAGTGTCCTGCATGGATGGATAAATCATTCAGAAATTTCTGGTTTTTCAATTTTGAATGGTATTTTATTCCAAGTCCTTCGGGAAACACATTATCATTCCAAAATACCTCGTTCAGTTTAGTCAATGGAATTGAATTTTTTCCTATCCAACCTGTGAATGTTTTATTTTCATATTGATAAAACAATTTTTCAAGACCTATACTTACTAATTCAAATTCTCCTTGATTCCCCCCCAATGTTACATGGGGACCTTGTTGGTCATTTATGTTTCCACTTCTTAATCTTCCGCCAAATGAGGACTGTTTGTCAATTGAGTAATTTAATCCAAATCTAAATCTGTATCGGAGTCTACTTCTATCATTTCTCTTTACTCCATTCTGATTTTTTGAATTCCAATCTTGCTCAACTCTAAATCTGAAATCACCTATAATTTCTAAGTTTTTTTGTTTTGTGGTATCTATCTGACCAAATAAATTTTGATTGAAGACTACTAAAATTATAATAATAATTCGTTTCATTTTTTATTCCTGTATTCTTTTTTTGTCTTGTCCTGATATAGGTTTACACTTTTCAGGTGATTAAAATCGAAGAATATATTTTTCTGTTTTCTTTCTTGATCCGTACTCAAAAAATACAGTATCTTCTCCGAGTGATTCAGCAAATTCAATTAATTTAAGGAGGTTTCTCAAATCTTGGCCAAAATTATTTCCAATATACCCGTCTCCAAGATTCTCATTAAATTTCGAGAAATATCTTTCATTATTCATTGTGTCAAAATCAGTATTTATTAATTTGCTTGGTAAATCATCTATCTGTGAAAGTTTTGAAATAAGTGTTTTGACTGTATTTTTCACCTTCACTAAATTTCCCATTACTTGTTCATTTGTATTTTTGACTTTCTCTTTAAACTTTTCTTTTTCTTCTTCAGAATCATAAAAAAATAATTGGTCTTCCATTTCTCTATCTCTTAAATACCAAGACATTTGCTCGATAAGAATTATATCTATTTGCGCCAATTTTCCTATTTGCTTCATTTCGGTTTCATGTGTTACTACATTTTGCCTGCATTGAAGATTACAGAATTGTCTACTTAATTCGAATTTCATTGTATCAATCTTTTCCTCATCTATCTTTTGATACCATTTCTCTTCATCAATAATTCCAATGCTTATATCTAATCCCATTTCTTTGTTTATCTAGTTGTCTCTAACATCAGTCTGTGAAAAAACTAAAATGTGATTTTTGAAAACCAAATTTAGTTTTACAGAGGCTTCGTTCTTGATAATTACTTATATATTATTGTTTGTAATTGTATTGTTATTAGAATAAAATTTGCTTCGAAAAAATCGATAAGAAGTTTTTTTACAGACTGACATTTTTGTATACGCGCAGTTACGACCGAATGAGAGTGATTGCCGTGTATATTTTGTTGTGCACAGGTTTTATTTTTTTCTTTTTAAATACCAAGGCCTATATTTTTTCTTTGTCCTTAAACCTCGAACTTTTTTCTTTATTAATTTACCATTCTCTCCAATTACAATTAGTTTATTTTTTTTGTAGAATAATTTGATTGGAGGAAGAACTTTATTTTGTGCTGAAGAATTTAATAAAAAGATTGCATAATCTTCTTCTGATATTTTATTCGAATAAGAATCTAATGAAAATACTAAACTGTCTTTTACAAAATTTCCATTTTCGTCTTTTACCATTAGTGTGTCATAAATATAGATTGGTTCAAGGGTAATTGAACCCTTTACGTATTTCCATTTCCCATTTGTCCAGCTTCCCGCTAAATCAAAATGCCATTTAAACTCAAAAGTTGAATCGGGTTTTAGAGTTATCTTTTCACCGAAGTGATTTGAATATGTTCCGATTATTTCATTTTGACCTTTAGCTTGAGTTAAAAGTATAACTGTAATTATCAAGGTAATAGCTTTCATTTTTTTCTTTTTACTTGTGCAAAACTTGTATATACAAACACCTTAATTACGAAGAAAACAAAGTTTTTACATATTAATAACTCCATTCTACATCAGCCCATTCTCTATTTTTCTGTAAAAATAATAACCCAAATTTAATTGAATAAGTCAAAACTCATATCAAGTCATTTTTTTACAAAAAAACAAAAAAAACCTCACGCATCAGCAATAATGAGATTTTATCAATATTCGATTAAATTTATTATCCCCTCGTTTTATCGTCTTATCCCCTTCCTCAAGTATAAATAACACTTAGCTTAAAATTAAGACGCAACCCTTTTTAAACCTAATCCATCTAATGTTTACTTTTATCGAAGAAAAAAGATTCTTTGAAACGGGAGTAAATTTGGTTTGAATAATTGAAACGTTTGGGATTCATTAGATATTTTTGCAAAAAATTATTCTTAGATTTTGAACATATTGTTGCTATAATCTTTGAATTGATGCCGTTGTTCTTCTTCAAAAAAGAAAATACAACGACCGCTAGAAATTATGAATAAGAAAAAAATATTTAACGATCCCGTTTATGGTTTTACCAGTATTCCTCACGGAATTATATTCGATCTGATTGAACATCCTTACTATCAACGGCTGAGACGGATTTCGCAATTGGGACTTTCTCATTATGTTTATCCAGGAGCATTACATACTCGATTTCATCATGCACTAGGTGCAATGCACTTGATGACCCAAGCAATAGAAACACTAAAATCAAAAGATGTAGAGATTTCTAAAAAGGAAGCTCGTGGTGCTCTAATCGCTATATTATTACATGATATTGGACACGCGCCATTCTCTCACGCCTTGGAACACACCTTAGTAAATGTTCACCACGAAGAACTGTCGGAACTTTTTATGCAAAAGCTCAATGAAGAGTTTAAAGGTAAACTTGAGATTGCTATTCAGATATTCCAAAACAAATATCCAAAGAAATTTTTGCATCAATTAGTCAGTAGTCAACTCGACATGGATCGTATGGACTACCTCAATCGGGATAGTTTTTTTACAGGTGTCTCGGAAGGGGTAATCGGATACGACCGAATTATTAAAATGTTGACGGTGAAAAAGAATGAACTCGTAGTGGAAGAAAAAGGTATTTACTCCGTTGAAAAATTTTTGATTGCACGCCGATTAATGTATTGGCAAGTGTATTTGCATAAAACAGTTTTAGCTGCCGAGCAAATGCTGATTCGAACGCTGAAAAGAGCAAAAGAATTAGCTCAGCAAGGAGTTGAATTGGAAGCATCAGAGGGATTAAAGTTTTTTCTCTATGAAAATATAACATTAAAGGATTTTAAGAAAAACCGAAATATTTTGTTAGATAAATATGCCTCTTTAGATGATGTGGATATTTTATCAGCTTTAAAAAATTGGAGTAATCACAACGATTATGTGTTATCATTTTTATCAAAAAGAATCATTGAGCGAAAATTATTTAAAATAAAAATGCAAAATGAGCCTTTTAAAAGTGACTATGTAAAAGATCTTCGTCACATGATCGTAAACAACTTGCCCAAAGGTCGTTCTGAAGCTGCAGATTATCTCGTTTTTGAGGGAAAAGAATCAAATAGTGCTTACACCACGAATAAAAACGAAATTAAAATCCTTTATAAAAATGGAAAAGTAGTTCCAATGTCGGATGCCTCCGATCACGGAGTTCAACCGAAAATAATTACTAAACATTATATTTGTTATCCAAAATATTAAACAGTAAATTTGCAGTCAAATTAGAAAAGACCAAATGTGACATAGCAATTTTACTACTCAATAATTTTATTAAATAAATTTTATTAATCAAAACCAATATCATTCAATTATGAAAAGATTGAACCTCATTTTATCAGTAGCTTTTATGCTTTGTGGATTTGTTGTTTTAGCACAACCAAGTTCTGAAATGCCACCAAATGGCGAAGCCGGAAAATGCTACGCAAAATGTTTGATCGCTGATCAATACGAAACTACAACTGAACAAGTGCAGACTAAAGCTGCTGGAACTCGAACAGAAGTAATTCCTGCTGCTTACGAAAATGTTACTGAACAAGTAGTAGCTAAAGCGGCTGCTTCAAGAATGGAAGTAATTCCTGCTGAGTACGAAACAGTAACTGAGCAAGTAATGGTTACTCCTGAAAAAACTAATTTAATAGCTGTTCCTGCTGAGTACGAAACTTATACAGAGACTGTTGAGTCTAAAGCTGCCTCAACAAGATTGGAAGTAATTCCTGCTGTTTACGAAACGGTAACTGAACAAGTTGAAGTTTCTCCTGCAAAAACAAGATTAATTACAGTTCCAGCTGAATATAGTACTGAAACTGAGCAAGTAATATCTAAAGCTGCTTCTACTCGTATCGAAGTAATTCCTGCTGTTTACGAAAATGTTACTGAGCAATACGAAGCTGAAGCTGCTGGAACTCGTATCGAAACTTTAGCTCCTCGTTTTGAAACAGTTACTGAACGAATCGAAACTCGTCCTGCTTCTACTAAATGGGTAAAGAAAAGAGCTGACAGAAACTGTCTTTCTGCTGATCCTAACGATTGTCAAGTATGGTGTTTGGTAGAAGTTCCTGCTGAGTACAAAACTGTATCTAAACAAGTGAACAAAGGTTGTGCAGGTGGAGACGGAACTCCTAATTCTAACTGTACTAAAGAAGTAACTATTCCTGCAAAATATGCAACTAGATCTTCAAGAGTAATGAAAACTCCTCCTTCTGAAAGAGTGGTTGAAATTCCTGCTGAGTACTCTACAGTTACTAAAACTGTTTTGAAAACTCCTGCTACGACTAGAGAAGAAGTTACTCCTGCTGTTTTCAAAACAGTATCTAGAAAAGTGGTTAAAACTCCTGCAACTACTCGAACTATCGAGATTCCTGCTGAGTTCCAAACAGTTACTAAGACAAGATTAAAAACTCCTGCAACTACTAAAGAAGTAAAGACTCCTGCTGTTTTCAAAACAGTATCTAGAAGAGTAGTTAAAACTCCTGCTCAAACTAGAAATGTAGAGATTCCTGCTGAATATTCTACTGTTTCTAAAAAAGTATTAAAAGCTGCTGCTCAAACTAGATCTATCGAAGTTCCTGCTGAGTACACTACTGTTACTAAAAGAAACTTAGTAAAACAAGGTGGATTTACAGAATGGAGAGAAGTTGTTTGTGGTAGTAATATTACAACTGAAATGGTTCGATCTGTACAAAGAGCATTAAACTCAAGAGGATATGATCCAGGGCCAATCGATAACGTTTTAGGTTCAAAAACTAAGGCTGCTTTGATGAAGTACCAAAGAGACAACAACCTACCAGTTGGTCAAATGGACTTTGAAACTTTGAAATCTTTAGGAGTTAAATACTAATCAGTAATTAATTCTCGACATAAAAAAACCTCACTTTCAATGAAAGTGAGGTTTTTTTATTCGTATCTCTACATAATCTAAACAGCTACAGAAGTAGTATTTACAATTCTAATAAATTCCTCCGTCAAACTTTTACTCTGCATTTGATTTCTAAATTCTTCCATGGTAGAAGAATGAATTAAATTTCCTTTATGAATAATTGCTAAATCGTCACACAGCAAATCAACTTCACTCATAATATGTGAAGAGAAAATAACAGTCTTCCCTTGCTCCTTACAATTACGAATTAGATTAATAATATTTTCCGCAGTTATCACATCCAAACCAGATGTTGGCTCATCAAAAATTACAACATCAGGATTATGAATCATCGTACGAGTAATCGATACTTTTTGCTTCATTCCTGTTGACAGTTGCCCGATTCTTTTTTTAGCAAAATCATGCATATCGAGTAAAGTATATAGTTTATCTTTTCTCTCTTCATAATCATGCTTATTCACACCATATAAATCTGCAAAATATTTAGTCAATTCATTGGGCGTCAATCTTTGATACAAGCCAGTTGACCCCGTCAAAAATCCAATTGATGATCGAACTTTCACTCCTTCTTGAACAACATCATACCCATTTATTTTTATACTTCCACCAGTCGGTTTCAGAATAGTTGCCATCATTCTTAGGGTCGTTGTTTTCCCAGCACCATTCGGACCAAGCAAAGAATAAATTCGACCTGGTTGGCAATTAAAACTAATATTATTAACTGCCGTGATGCTCTTTGCATCTGTTCCAATTTCTTTTCGTTGTTGTCTAGAAAGAGAAAATGCTTTTGATAAATTTTCTACTTGTATCATTTCAATTTATTTTTCTTAAAAGTTGTTTTCCAAAGATAGGATTCTAATCTTTTTTTTCAAATAAACTTCGATTTCGAATTAACACTTTTTAACAATTATCAAAACTGTTAATGTGTTTAACATTAACTCAACTTACTGATTATCAACATCTTATACTCACCCCTTAACATTATCTTTATTTCCTTAAATCTCAAACAATTAATCTTTAGTTAAAAATTAGATTAAAGAATTTAGGAACATTACCTTTGTTGGGAACAATTCAAGGTATTCTCTTTTTTGAAGAACTTGAATAAATATTTTTTTACAAAATTTTGAAAATGAAATTACTACGAAAAATTACCTTCTTAGCTTTTGCTTTTATCGTCATTATGGCTTCAGGTAATCCCCTCTCGGCTCAAAGCAAATATGGTCATATGAATTATGGCAATCTATTGGAACAAATTCCTGAACTTAAAAGTGGAAACACTACGTTGGAAACGTTCCGAAATCAATTAGTTAAACAAGGTCAAGATCGAGCGGTGAAATGGGAAACAGAAGTGAAAGAATTTCAGGCTAAAGCACAGGCTGGCGAATTAACTGGTTTACAGGTCAAGCAAGCTGAAGAAAAGTTGGGAAAAGAACAACAAGCCATCGCAGCCTTGGAACAAGATGTTATTGATAAAGTAACAAAAAAGCGAAATGAAATTCTTAAACCAATTTTGGATAAAGTGGATGCTGCAGTCAAAGCTGTTGGAAAAGAAAATGGCTATACAATGATTTTTGATTCAAGCCTTTATAATTTTATCCTTTCTGCTGAAGACTCTGATGATGTGACTGATTTGGTTAAAAAGAAATTAGGATTGTAATTATTAACAATCTTTAATAAAAAAGAAAAGCGATGTTGAATACTCAGCATCGCTTTTTTTTTGAATCTTGCACTCAAGTTGAAGTACTTCTTTTTAATAGAAAAGTTTCTTATGCCAAACAAAAATACAATTTTACTCCTCCTCTATTTATCCTTTTCTTTAATAAATCTTTGGGCAGGTTACTCTTACAACAATATACTTACATTTTATTCAAAACCACTATTGATGCCCATTTTGGCTCTTTGGTTTTATATCCAAACAAAAGATCACCCTTCTCTTTTTCGTCAATTAATTTTAATCGCCTTATTTTTTAGTTGGGGAGGAGATACACTCTTGATGTTCGTGGAATCAAAAGGGGAACATTTTTTTTTATTTGGATTAGTGAGTTTCCTAGTAACTCATACTTTATATGCCGTTGCGTTTTTTAAAACCGTCTCTTGGAAAAATGGTTTTTTATGGAAAAATAAATGGATCGTAATTCCTTTCTTAATTTTCTTTTTAGGATTTCAAAATTACTTACTTCCTGATGTGGAAGAAGCAATGCAAATACCTGTTACAGTTTATAGTTGTGTAATAATTGTGATGGTTTTAGCTGCGCTAAATTGGAATACATTTGTGGAGAGTAAAGCTTTTCAATTCGTTTTTTTAGGTGCCTTACTTTTTATGTTTTCAGATTCGATTATTGCATTAAATAAATTTAAATCGACTGTTCCACAGGCACACATTTGGATTATGAGTTTGTATTTACTAGGACAGTATTTGATCGTTCGAGGAGGAATAGAAATGATGAAGAAAAAGAATTCTATAAAGTGCCCTGCATTTTGACAATAGCATCTCTATAATATCAATTATAGAGATGCTATTATTTTTTACTGAACTCGAACCATTTTTTTAGTCAAAGTTCCAAACGATGTTTGCAATTGATAATAAAAAACACCTGTCGCATCAAAGTCTTTTTTATCAATAATCAAAGTTTGTAATCCTTCCTTAAAATTACGTTGCACACCCATCAATACTTTTCCAGAAAGGTCAAATATTTTCAATTCAATATCGCTAGCCGCTGGCAAATAAAAATTGATCTCAGTAGAATTATTAAAAGGATTAGGTTGGTTTTGGTATAATTTAAATTGTTCTGCTGATACTTGTACTAACACATTTTCATTTTCCCCTTTGAAACTTAAATCAATATCTAATAATTCATCTTCTGCTGAATATGCTTCCACTTTTGTAATATTAGAATTGACAAAAAGCAAATCACTTAATTTCCCACTTCGTTTCGCTCGGAAAGTAAAATGCAATAGGGCGTTATTTTTCTCCAATAAAAAATCTCCATTATAACTCACGGTCACCGCTCCTCTATCTTCAAATAAGGCGTAATTATTTATGGAAAAATCTTCTGTCACTTCCGAAGTCAAATCAAGAAACTCTAACACTTCTGAATCATAATTAAAAGTAAATTGATAGCCTTCTAATAATTCCTCCTCTTTTGATTTCAAGTAAACTTCTACCTCTTCTCCTCTTTTAAACGCTCGATCATTTACATTTAATAACAATGTTCTTGCATATTCATTTCTAGTATCAACATCTCCATCAAAATTAGGATTCGCATTATTATTTACATCCCCAATTTTCAATGCTATATAATTCATATCCAATGTATCTGCATCAGTCGAAAACGTGTACACATTGTTAGGCAATACCGTTGTAAAAGGGTCAGTAGGATCATCAAAGGTAAAGTCTTCTTCCAAAAACAACCAAGAAGGACTATTGGGAAAGTCAGAAACGAGGCCCAAAATTACTTGTCGAATATGAACCAAATCAAATGTCGTAATTTCCTTTGAGCGATTTACATCTGCCGCAATTATTTTATATGGCGAATCTAAAGGCTCTAAGTGTAGTATATGTTTTTGAATCAAAGCCATATCAAAAGTAGTCACTCCATTTGCTGGATTATCCGTTCTACTAAGTGTCATAGTATGCTCTTGACAATTCAATGTTTCCAATTCATACGTTCCAAGAGAAGAAGTAGAAGTCGTGCTATCGTTTTCTAACAATACATCTACATATTGTACATTTTCTCCAAATTGGTTTGTCACCACACCTGCGATTCCACTTGCTATATTTGGATTACAAATATCATTATGTGGCATCGCTTCAAATACATTTGGTTGCATCAACGTGATATTTGTATTCCGCATAATAATATCATGAAGTGTCGTATTTTTTATTTCAAGAATTTCATCGGTAGATAAACCATTGTCGTTCTCAAAATAAAAACGATCACCATCTCTCAGCGCTGAAAATTGGAATTCCATAATCTTCATAATCGTTTCTCCAAACAATGCATCAGTCATATGTTCCTCTGCCAACATACCCACCCACGGATCTATATTATTAATATCTCCATATAACTGTTCCATAGAGTTAGCAATCAAAGTATCTGAGTTTAATTCTAAAAAACTAGCATAAGCTGGCAAACCAAAATCAGTTCGAACCGTATTAAAATCAGGTAATCCCCTCTCCCGTCCTCGGTTAATATTGATCGATGCCAAATCTAATCCACCTGCTCCAGGAGGCCCAAATAAAAAATTACGTACATCATTAATTACTTTACAATCTAAATCTTGACTAATCTGTGTTCCCATTCCTTTGAACAGAGGATCAATTCCTCCTCCCAAAAAAAGAATAGTTTGTGGATTAAAAAATGCTTCTTGCAATTCCAAATGTCCTCCCGCAATTTCATTTCCTTCATTATCTAATCGAAGAATTGTACTATTCAACAAAGTGTGTCCCATTCGAAATGCAGCTGCCGAGAAGACATTCATAATTCGAGGATCAACGGTTTCATCATAAGCAGAGTAAGGATCAAGTTGAACACCCATAGATGGCAACCATTCAGAATAAACGACATTTTGAATTAAACCACTTACCATTTTCCGAGCATGTTGATATAGTTCTTCGTCTGTCCAATTTGGATTATCTATTTTTAACGTATCACACAAGCGGTTATGTTCTCGAACAAATAAAGTATGAAAAGCAACTAACAATGGATTTTCATTTGCTCGTGCATCCCCTGCTACAAAATGATAATTAGATAATTGTACCGCATCATCCATCAACGGAGCATCCCAATCTACAGGCGTTGCAAAATTTCCTGTAAAAGTATTCCAAGGCAATAAATTATAATTGGAGGTTTTCATTTTTCCATCAGAAAAAGTTCGAATCCAACTCGCTCGATCCAAATCAGAACCATACACATTTGATGCATCAAGCCAAGCTGTAATTTCATTTCCATGTTGTCGAGGATTAGAAGGATCAGTTCCAGTTCCAGCCATTTCTTTAGAACGACGCATAAAAATCAATGCTGTTCCTTGACCAAATGGATCAAACCAAGGATCGCCACTTGGTACTTGAACAAATGCATTTTCATTACTATCTCCTGTCAGCGAAATATCATGATCGATAAATTGACCAAATACCCAAACAAAATCACTCAAATTCAATGGATCATTGAGCAAAGAATCTTGAGCAAAAAGTGTATTGGAAATCGTTCGTGGATTAGGTCTTGAAGCTCCTGCTGGTGATTCAATTCCATCAGAATAATCTACAGTAGTAAATCTTTTGAGTTGAGTATGAGCTGCTCCCCAATCTGAATTTTGAAGATTGTTCCCCGAGCCATCAATGGTTCGGTTATCTTGGGAAAAAGTAGTTATTTGAAAAAAAGTAAGCCCAATAATTAATAGTATAATTCTCTCCATCAGTAGTGAATGTTCATGGTTAAAAGATACAAATAGCAAGGTTTTTTATTCGTCATGTAATGACAAATATTAATGAGATTGGCCTTGTTTCGTTTAGAGATTTTTAATCTGACGGAATTTGGGAAAGGATTTGAATTGTAAATATAACCAAAAATGATACGTGAAGTTTAATAAGATCTATTTTTTTCAATCAGTCGATTCTCCGAATTATACTACTTAACCCTCTATATGGAAGTTTATGGATAAATTCATTTCGATCCAATATTCCTTATTTTCTAAAAATATCAGATCGGAATTCAAAGAATCTCATTAACATCAAGTTAAACTTACTCGAAAACATATATTATTTTAACATAATTATACTGTTGTTTTTACTATTTAAAAGTAAAAAATACACTTACTTCTATCAACCTCCTCAATCGATTGATTTACAAGACTTTACACTTTTATATTTTTTAAAATTTTTATAAAAAAAAGACATATTTCACTTAGTTTTCAAGACCTTTGAAATCTTAAATTTCCAAACATCTTCATTTTTAACTCGGCATAAAAACTGCTATTTTTCCAAAAACAAATCGTCTAATTAATAGAGAAGAGATTTTGAGTATTGAAATTTAGATATTAGAACATGACTAATAATTTTTTTATAAAAAAATCACATTAAAAATATCCCAGTACTCAATACTCAAAAAATAAACCCCTATTGAATAATTTTTATAACTATTGCTTATGAAAAATCTACTTAAAATCTTCGGCATATTCGCATTCCTCTTTTTGGGTGCTAATTCAATCGTCGCTCAAGACGAAGAAGTCGTTTTTGAAGAAACGAAAGAAACAACAAAATTTCAAAGAAGTTATTTCCCTCCACGAGATGCTGGCTGGTGGACACTCGGCATCAATGGTGGTTGGGCTTATCAATCAAGTGATGTTCCAACTACCTTCCAAGGATATGGATTTGGAATGACACTTGCGAAAAATTTATACTACCAACCTGGTTCGCCAATTTCATTTGATGCAAGAGGTCGATGGTTGTATTCTCAAAGCATTGGTTTGGATACCAAGCGGTCAACAGGACTTGAAAATAATGATGCTTTAAATGGTTCTCGTGAAGCTGGCGAAGGATTGGATTATACTGCTCCGAGTGGTCCAGGTTATGTTTTTCAAAATAATAAAACACACCAATTCGAACTCGGTTTGGAAGGTGTAATTACAGCTAATCGATTGCGGGAAAATACAGGAATCATTGCTTCACTTTATGGAGGAATTAATTTGGATTGGTACAATGTCAAATTAGATCAAGCTGACAATGGAGGAATTTATGATTATTCTGGTATTGATAATGTGAATGAAAGTAAATCACAGATTAAAAATATTTTGAAAAATAATATTCGAGATGGCGTGTACGAAACTAATGCACATGGCTTCGAAGATGGAGCTGGGAAAATTGGTTTTATGCCTTCTCTTGGAGTGGAATTAGGTTATCAATTTACTCCAAGATTTTCGATGCATGCTGGTCATAAATTGACTTTTCCTTTGAGTGATGATTTGGATGGCGAGTTGTGGAAAGATGATAATAATTTGACTGGAACCAATGATTTACATCATTACACCAATCTAGGATTGCAATGGATTATTGATCCTGGAACGAATACATTGGAACCTCCAATTATCAATGTAACTTATCCTGGAACAAATCCTTACGTTTCTAATATTTCGTCCGGAAGAGTGGATGCAAAAATTAAAAACGTCAAAAATAAGAATGACGTCAGATGTTATGTCAACGGAAATCCTTCGAGTTTTAGTTTTAACAAAGGAAAATTTCGAACGAACTTCCCATTAGAATATGGTAATAATGAAATATTGATTACTGCTACTAATCAAGCAGGTTCTGATGAGGAAACTATAATCATTTACTATGGAGATGGCGGTGGATCAGGTCCTCCTGTAGTGAATAATAATTATGCACCACAAGTGAATATTACCAATCCTCGAAGTGAAAGATATACTTCTGAAAATCAAGATTTTACCATCCAAGCAAATATTAAATATGTAAATGGTAAAAACGATATCGAATACCGAGTGAATGGCCAAAATGATTACAACTTCAATTATGATGGAAGAAGTGATCAATTTTCTGCAAACATCCGATTGAACGAAGGACGAAACGAAATTGAAATCATCGCAAGGAATCAAACGGGAAGTGCTCGTGATAATGTGGTTATTATTTATGAAAGAAAAGCAGATTTACCAAGAGTAAATATTACTGCTCCTGCTCGTTCTCCATATGAAACTGATTTGCGAAATGTTTCTGTTCAAGCTGTTTTGGAAAATGTTACGAGCAAGAATGATGTACGTTTTTATGTCAATGGACGTGAGCGAAGTTTATTTAATTATAATTCTCGGTCAGGGCGATTTAATGTTGATTTGGAGTTAGTGAATGGTCGAAATGAAGTGACTATAAAAGGTTCTAACGAAGCTGGCGAGGCACAAGATGAGACAACGATCATCTATAAAACCAATACACCTACAGTTCAACTTCCTCGAGTAAATATCACTCAGCCCAATCAGAACTACTCTGAGGTGACTGTTGATAGAACTACGATCCAAGCTGTTTTGGAAAATGTTACGAGCAAGAATGATGTACGTTTTTATGTCAATGGAACTCAAAACAATTCTTTTAATTTTGACTCTCGTGCAGGTCGATTTAGTGCTTCTACGAATTTGCGAGAAGGGCAAAATAAAATTATCGTAAAAGGATATAATCAAGCCGGTGAAGCACAAGATGAAGTGACTATTGTTTACAAAAGAAATAATACACCTACGATGGATCCTCCTGTCGTGACGATCACAAGTGTAAGTTCAGGAACATCGAATCCTATGGATCCGAATTCTCAACTTTGTCGAACGACTGTGGTTGCTACTATCTTAAATGTAATGCGCAAGAGTGATATTGTTTTTAGAATTAATGGAAAGCAGCGAACTGATTTTACCTATGACTTAAATTCTAAGGTATTCAAAAGTACTTTAACTTTGGATAATGGAAATAATTCAATAAGTGTGAAAGCATTCAATGATGTTGGTGATGATGAAGATACTGCCAATAAAAATTGTGAATTATCTTCTTCCAATCCGCCAGAAGTGACTATCAATAATCCTACTAATAATAGTACGAGTTCGTCAGCAACGACTAACTTAAATGCACGAGTAAAAAAGGTGCAAAAGAAAAGTGACGTTACTGTAAAAGTAAATGGAAATACGCTAAGTAGTTTTTCTTTTAGTCCAGTTTCAGGAGTCGTGACGGCAAGTATTAATTTGAAAAACGGAAATAATACTATTTCTGTTTTTGGAAAAAATAATGATGGAACAGATGAAGCAAGTGTTAGGGTTAAATACAATGCTCCGAATAATCCACCAACTGTAGACATCACACAACCTTCAAATAATGCAACTACTGATACAAAAACTGCGGTAGTCAAAGCCAAAATCTTAAACATCAATAGTAAAAATGATATTCGTTTTACTTTCAATGGAAGTAATACTAGTAACTTTTCTTACAGTACTTCTTCGAAGATTTTGACAGCAAATGTTTCGTTGAAAGAAGGAACTAATACAATTACGGTCAAAGCTACTACTGCTGATGGTACTGATTCTAAAACCGTTCGAGTGAAATATATCGTTGCCAAAAATCCACCAACTGTGGACATCACACAACCTTCAAATAACTCAACTACTGATACAAAAACTGCGGTAGTCAAAGCCAAAATTTTAAATGTCAATAGTAAAAATGATATTCGCTTAACTTTCAATGGAAGCAATACTAGTAATTTTTCTTACAGTACTTCTTCGAAAATTTTGACGGCAAATGTGTCTTTAAAAGAAGGAACTAATACGATTGTGGTCAAAGCTACTACTGCTGATGGTACTGATTCTGAAACGGTGCGAGTAAAATATAATGCGCCTAAAGTTTTACCAACGGTGAAAATTACTTCGCCTAAAAATAACTCAAAAGCTAAAGTAGAAACAGTTACAGTAAAAGCTAATATCAAAAATGTAGATAGCAAAAGTAATATAACCTTTTTGTTAAATGGAAAAAGAGTGAGTAATTTCATTCTGAGAGGTACTCAACTTTCAGCACAAGTAAAATTAAAAGAAGGAAGTAACACGATCAAAATCAATGTAAAAAATAGCGATGGAAATGATAGTGACCAAGTGAATGTTACCTATAAAAAGAAAGTTGTGGTTATTGCAAAACCGTCTATTAAATTTACAAATCCTAAACGTCCGGGGAGAAAAGCAAGAGTTCAAAAAACTACTGTCAAAGCAGCTCTTGTTAACGTTACCAAGAAGAATCAGGTCAAAGTTACTTTCAATGGAAAAAATGTTGATTTTACTTTTGATATTAGAAAAAAAGAAATCTCAATTCCTGCTTCCTTAAAAGCTGGAACGAATACATTTATCGTAAAAGCAACAAATGAGGGAGGAACTGCCTCAGCTGAGACTAGTTTGAAGTATACTCCAAGAGTAGCTCTAGAACGTAAACCGGTGATTACAATTACTTCAGTTTCGACACCTACGGCAAATCCTTTTAATCCAAATATCTCAGGAAGTACTGTGATTGGTAATATCTTGAATGTCTCAAAGAAAGACCAGATTAAAATTACACACAATGGCAAAGAGATTACTGATTTCACTTTTAATACTCGAACAAAAGTTTTTCAAGTGTCGATCAGTCTAGCAAATGGGGCGGAGAATAAAGTGAAGATTATTGCTACGAATGATGGTGGAACAGATACAAAAGAACATACTTACTAAAGTGTGTATTCATCAGAGACTAGTTTTATACTAGTCTCTGATTTTTTCTTTTCAATAAATTAATCTTATTTAAACCTTAATAAATTTAACGGTTCTTTTTTGATTTTGAGATCGGATTTCCAAAAAATAAGTACCTTCTTTTAATTTATCTAATTCTAATCTCATTTCTTTATTGGTTCCTTGTCTCGTCATCATTTCCTTTCCAGATATATCATACACTATTATCGATTCAATATTTGTTGAAGCTGACACATGAAGATAATCACTAGTTGGATTAGGAAAATAATTAAGATTAATGGTATTGATATCTTGAGTACTTACAATGGAAAGATTTTCAAAAACACGAACATGACCTATATCTTGATTTCCCCACGCACCAACAGCAAGTGTGTTGCCAATATCATTTATACTTACACTACTTCCAAAGAAGTCATTTGAGTTTTCTCCCATAAGCTCATCACCTTGTTGTTCCCATGTTGTACCTGTCCATTCAAAAATCCAAACACTACCATTAGAAAAAAAAGGAGCACCTCCTACCGCAAGGATATTTCCATTTGAATTTAAGCTAACAGACCATCCAAATAAATCAATGTCGGCCACTCCAGTAAGTGTACTTCCACGCTGTAACCAATCATTTCCATCCCACTCATAAATATGAGTAGTACATTCAAGATTACCAGAAACGACATTGTAGCCTGGAGCACCGACGGCAAGGATATCCCCTGAACCATTTAGGCTTACTGATCGACCAAAGTCATCCCCACTTATGTCTCCTAATAGTTGACTGCCACGCTTAATCCAATCGCTTCCATCCCATTCATAAACATAGACATGACCTGTGAAATTTGTTCCAAAACCACTATCCCCTGCTCCACGCGCTCCAGCAGCAAACATATTTCCTTCATCATTAAGGCTCACATTTCCTCCAAATTGATCGTGAGCTTCATCACCTAAAATATCATCTCCAAGTTGTACCCAATCTGTTCCATCCCATTTATAGATCCGTACTTGACCTGCTAAGCCTCCATTACTATTGTTAAGAGGAGCTCCGATTGCTAAAGTATTACCATCAGCACTAAAACTCAAAGCAGATCCAAACCAATCACTTCCTAATCCACTTCCTAATCCTTCTATGGTGCTCCCAGTTTGATTCCAGTTTGTTCCATCCCAATCAAATACACGGACTATTCCAGAACTTACACCTGCTGAATTAACCCCTTGAATTGCTCCAACTGCAACTCTATTTCCACTTCCATCGATATCTACTTCGTGTCCACTCCATTCCTCAAGATTGCCATCAATATCTTCTCCTCGCTGAATCCAGTTGCCTCCATCCCATTCGAACACTTGGGCATGCCCTGCAAAATAACCATTGTCGCTATTCTCATAAGCTCCAGCAATCATAACATTTCCTGAAGCATTAATACTTGTGGAGTATCCATATTTATCACCATCAGATTCACCTTGAATGGCCGATCCAAGTTGATTCCATTGACCAAATGTCATCAATGGACATAATAAGAAGATTAAATTATAGCAAAAAAATTTCATCGATTTAAGATTAAAGTTAGATAATATTGACCTATACATAATTGGTCTATACATAATATGTGTGTATTTTTTTAAATTCATTCCAATTGGAAATTTGTATTCGTAAAAACTAAAAATGTTTGGAACAAAACAAATATCCATAAAGAAGACTATAAAACATCACCAATAAACATGAAAAAATATTATTCATGCCTAGGCGTGAATAATAATGTAGTAAACTCCAGAATTGTTACTATATCAGCTTTTTTGTTAGTTTCCAAAAAAAACTGCGAAACACTAATTTAGAGTAACTACTTCGCAGTTAGAGTGAAAATCATTGCAACGAATGGCGGTGGGACAGATACGAAACAACATGCTTATTAAAATGTAAGTATAGTGTTATAAAAAACTAAAACTTAAAAATAATTCCAGAATTTAAACCAAACGCATAGACACTTCCTCTGACAATCGTAGTAGGGTTTTTACTTTTAGAACGAAGAATATCTCCATAATAACTAAATTCAAATTCTGTTTTAAGATAAAGGAAAGAGAATATTTTAAATTTAGCTCCAAAACCTCCTACTCCTCCAAATCTAATTATATCTTCTCCAATATGAATTTTTAATTGTTTTAATAATGATGTTTTAGCATTAA
Source organism: Saprospiraceae bacterium (assembly GCA_045106765.1). Classification (GTDB taxonomy): domain Bacteria; phylum Bacteroidota; class Bacteroidia; order Chitinophagales; family Saprospiraceae; genus CAJQQY01. Next base: position 26,670 of record JBGCFD010000025.1, read on the forward strand.
AAAGAGTTTGGCTAGAACTTACCTGAAATTCATCTCTACCTGTTTTCCTAATAAGATATTCGGCATAGAACACTCGATAAATATCTGTAGATACTCCTAATTTTGAAAATAAGGTTAGTCTATTAGCTTGATAAAAATCATAATGAAGTAGTAAAGGAGTTTCAACAGATTTCATTGTAAACCTATAAAAACTTTCTCCGTAACTTTCTGGAAGGGAGTTATCGGGAATACCTACAATGCTACGAAATTTAGGAGATTTCTGTCCTCTTTTCGTCAAACGAAATCCAAGGCTTATTCCTAGTTTTCTATTTATTTTTCTTAAATAATTTCCTCCATAAGAATACCCTAAAACAGTTTGTGTCGGACGAGCTGTTTCATAAAGATAATTGGTAAAATAATTAGAACTTGATATTTCCTGAAAGTTATTAATATTTGTTTTTGTTATGCCTTTGAAATAAGAAAAAGAAAATTCATTTTTTCCATATTTTTGCTGACCATTACTAGATAGGGAAGTCAATAACAACACAAACAAAATAAACTGTATGTTCATACTTTTTATATTCAAGATTACTCCTCTTCTACTCACAAGGTGACTCGAAGTCACCTTGTGAGTAATTTTCTCTACTAAAAAAATCTATTGTTTGATCAATTTAAAATGTCCGATTGAGCCATTGCCATTTTCAACTTTTAAAAAATAAGCTCCTGCTGCCAATTGTTCGTTTACATCTAAATCAATGCTAGAATTTCCATTTTGCAAATGTATTGTTTTTTGAAAAACCTGAATTCCAGAAACGGTCCACAAAGTCAATGCTAAATCTTGAGATCTTTCTAATTCAACATTCAAGAATAATCTTTCAGAAAATGGATTTGGCATTACCTCTATTTCCCCAATTCCTTCTGCTGGATTTTGAATCGCAGTTTCTAAAAAGATGGTAAAAGTCACGATGGAGATACAACCATTTTCATCTTGAATTAATCCTTCATAATCACCTGCTAAAAGTTCAATAAATAAAGCGTTAGATTGAAAATTTTGTCCATCGATGGAATATAAATATGTTCCAGTTCCTCCACTTCCTTCTAAAGTTACCGTCCCATCACCAGTTCCCATATCCACCGTTGTTTGATTAACTGTGGCGAATAACTCATCTGGTTCTTGTAATTCTATTGTTTCAATTTGAGCACATCCATTTCCATCAATCACTTGAATTTCAAATGTGCCAGCATGTAAGTTTTGGAAAATTCCTGTTTCATTTGTTTCTCCATCCAAAATATAATTGAAGTCTCCAGATGCTCCAGATGCCTCCACCAATATTTCACCAACTCCATCAAAGCAATCAATTGAATTAGTAATGGTAGTTACTATGTCCATCGCAGAAGGTTCAATAATTTCAAATAAAACAAATTCGGAACATTCATTTCCATCCGAAACAATCACCTCGTAATTTCCAGCAGGTAGATTTTCAAAAATTCCTGTGGTGTTGGTCATTCCATTTAACTCATAGGAAATATTTCCTGCTGGACTTGTTGCAAGCACAGTTATATTTCCATTCTCATTTCCAAAACAATCTACATTTTGAGCGGTCATATTTTCGATAGAAATTTCATCATCTTCTATGATAGAAATTGTCATTTCAAATTCACAACCATTTCCATCTATCAATAAGACATCATAATTACCTGATGGTAAATTTTCGAAAACTCCTGTGGTGTTGGTTTCATTATTTAATTGGTAAGAATAATTTCCTGCACCATTTAATCCTTGAATTTCGATTGCACCTGTACTTGTTCCACAACCTGCTGCAGAATTATTTACAACTTGTATTTCCAATTCTATAGGTTCATCTAAAGTAATTGTCGTTGACTCTGTACAACCATTTTCATCTTCTATCGATAAGTCATAAGTTCCACTTACCAAATTTTCAAAAACTCCAGTCGTATTTGAAATACCTCCCAGCGTATATTGAACATTACCTATTCCTCCTACCGATGATAAACTCACTTGGCCATCTGAACCTTCATAACAATTTACTTCCGTAATAAAAAGCATATCAATTTCGAGGACAGTTGGTTCTGTTATTATCACATCAACTTGGGAAATACAGTTATTGTCATCTTCCAAAGTAACTGTATAATTTCCAGCTGATAGGTTTTCAAAGAGTCCTGTTGTATTTGTTTCAGTTCCTAAAGTGTAGGTCAATATTCCAGTTCCTCCTTCTCCACCTATTTGAACACTCCCATTTAACTCACCATTGCAATTGATATTTTGAATTTGCAAAATAGAAGCACTCAAAGAGTTAGGTTCGTTAATGTCTACTTCCAAAGTTGCAGTACACCCACTTCCATCTGTCACTTGCACTAAATATATTCCGCCTAATAAATTTGTAAAACTTCCAGTTGAATTAGACAAGTTATTTAAAGAAAATTCATAATCACCTGTGCCACCATTGGCACTCACTTCAATCGCACCTTCCAATCCTGAGCAAGCAACTTGATTGATATTTTCTAATTCAATATTTAATTCAGCTGGTTCATCAATTTCAAATTCTATCATCGTTGCGCAACCATTTTCATCTACTAAATCAACTACATAAATCCCACTAATCAAATTAGAAAAATCTCCAGTTGAATTGGATGCTCCATTTAAAGTATAAGTAATTATTCCTAATCCACCATTTGAATTTAGGGAAATAGAACCTGTGTTTTCTCCAAAACAATCAACTGATTGTTGAGCAAAAATATTGACAACTAATTCTGCGGGTTCGTCGATTTCAAATTCTACCGTAGTTTCACAACCATTTTCATCTGCTATTCCTACTACATAATTTCCACTTGTCAAATTGGAAAAATCTCCAGTTGTATTTGATGCCCCATTTAAGGTATAAGTTACAGTTCCTGATCCGCCATTCGAATTGAGAGAAACGAAACCGGTATTTTCTCCAAAACAATCAACCGACTGTTGGGAAGAAATGCTTGCGGTCAACTCTGATGGTTCTTCAATCATTGCTTCAATCATTGTTTCGCAATCATTACCATCAGTTACAGAAATTTGATATGTACCAGGAGCAAGATTATTAAAGATTCCTGTAGAGTTCGTTTCTGTTCCATTTGTAAACTCAAAATTCGAAACGCCTCCTGAGGCTGCAACTTGAAGACTTCCATTGTTTGCTCCAAAACAATTGACAGAAGTATTATTTGTAATTTCGGCAACAACTTCTGCTGGCTGATTTATTTCAAAACTGATCATGGAGGAACAATCATTTCCATCCAAAATCATCACTTCATAAGTTCCCGCAGATAAATTATTAAACTCGCCCGTTGTATTTGAAGTACTACCAAGTATGTATTCTAAAGTTCCATTTCCACCTTGTACTTGAATAGTTGCCGAGCCATTATTTCCTTCAAAACAATTCACATTATTTTGCTGAGTCACTTCAGCAGTCATTACATTCGGTTCTGTAATCGTCACGTCAATTGAGGTCGTACATCCTAAATCATCTGTACTTCCTATCAAATAAACACCTCCTGGCAAGCTTGTAAATATATTGTTATTTCCTTGACTAATTCCATTCAAGGAATAAGTATAATTTCCAGAACCGCCAGATGACTGAACTTCGATCATCCCATTATTACCTCCATTACAAAAGATATTTTGAGTATTGATAATTTGTAACTCGACGGGAGAGCTTCCAGTTATTTCTACGGAAGAATTTGACTCACAATTATTCTCATCAGTTACAGAAATTGGATAAATACCTACTCCTAAATTTTCGAAAGTAGCAGAATTCCCATTAACTGAATTTCCATTAAAATTAATTATTGACGTTCCTACTCCACCTGAAACATTAATCGTAATCGTTCCTGTTGGATTGGAACATAAAGCATTTGTTTGATTAGTCAATGCTATCTGCAATTCTTGCGGTTCAGATATTTCTACTGAACTGGAAGTGATACAACCATTCTCATCCTTGACATCTAAGTTGTGCGTTCCTTGAGGAAGATTATTAAAAACAGGATTATTTTGAAATCCTTGATTATTAATTTGATAAGTCAAATCACCCGTTCCTCCTTGTCCTGATAATTCTATCAATCCATCGTCTGCTCCAAAGCAGGTGATGTCTTCTTGGGTTTCAACAGTCATTTCCAATGCTGATGGTTCAGTAACTGTAACGCTAAATGAATGCTCGCATAAATTATTATCAAGCGTAGTTACCTCATAAACACCAGCAGCTAAATTTTCAAAAACATTATTATTCGAATAAGTTCCTCCATTTAATGAATAGGTAAATGGAAGTGACCCTCCTGAAGATTCAATAGCGACTGCTCCATTATTATTCCCATTACAATCAATCGAAGTTTCGCTTCCAATAAAAGAAAGTAAAACATCCGGTTCAATTATTATCACAAAGGTGGATGCTTCACACTCATTATCATCCCTAACTTTCACTTCATGAGATCCTGCCGCTAAATTAAAAAAGGAATTAGTATTTGTAAAAGGTCCATTATCAATACTATAGGTATAATCTCCCAAATTTGTACCTCCTATTCCGTCGACAATGACCCAACCATCATTCAGTCCATTACAAGTTATATTACTTTGTGTATTCAAAGATGCAATTAGAAGAGGTGGTTCCGTCAAAGTAATATTCATGGAAATCGAATTGGTACCATCATCTACGGCAACCAAATATGTTCCTGCTGAAAGTCCCGTAAAAACATTACTCGATTGATGAGTTCCTCCATTGATACTATAAGTATATGTTCCTAGTCCACCTGATGCTTGGACGGTAATTTCGCCATCACCTCCACCATTACATGATACGTTAGTTTGATTTGTTAATTCTAAAACAAGCGGAGCAGTTTGCAAACAAAAGTTAGTAGATTCACTAAATCCAAATTGACCACCCGAAGCTAATACGTTTCCTGCTGGGCCAACTACTTCATACGATCCTTGTCCATAACTACAACAAATACCATCACCATAAGAATCATAAATGACAAAATCCATACAACCAAAAGGCACACAAACATCATCTGAATAATTGGTTGCTTGCTGTGAATATCCACCTCCTGTAACTATTTCATTTCCAGAATCATCGAATATACTCCATGAGGTTTCACCAGGATAATTATCTGTCAAAACATTCACAGAAATATTCACATGACAAATAAAATAGCGATACTCCTTTGCATAGGCACGTCTTCCTATGATATTATTTCCAGTATCTTTTGCTCTGACAGAATACCAATTATTTTCTCCTAAAACTAAATTTTGCAAAGTAAAGGAAGTTGTTGATGTTGATCCAAGCACCTCCATATATTTATCTTCTAATCTAAAAACATCATAACTTGTTGCTCCAGGAATAGCATCCCAAGAAATAATGGCTTCATTATTTGCACCAGAAGCTATGGAAAAGCTAGGTTCTTCGATAATCGTAAATCCATTATCTGACTCATCACTTTGACCATTTCTACTTACTCTAATTTTTGCTGTTCCAGTTGGAATGGCAGGTGGTGTCCAATCCAAGTATCGATCACTCCCAGGAACTGAACTTGAAATATTAGTCCAACTTGCTCCATTATTAATAGAATATTCAACTGTGAAAGTTCCAGAATTTCCGAAAGCATCCCAACGCAAAGGTTCTTCCACACCTGGCACCATCGGTTCTCCATCACCATTTGGATAAGTGACGGTAATTTCATCTTGGACAAAATGATACACTAAAGAATACTCTTGTGGTCCTTGTGGAATATCAAACCCTGAAACATTAATAGTATAATTTCCTGCTATTGGATTTTCCAAACTCACTTGCTCCATATTATTTCTATCATCAACCCCTCGAACAGCATCAGCTTCTAAACTTGCTAAAGTTGGATCAAGTCCTAAAATCCAAGGTTCATAATTTTGACCACTTGGCGTAGTCATCGTAATATTAATATCATTTATTAATGCTATAGAAGCATTTGCAGAACCCGCAGGATCAACCCAAAGCACCATCACTTTTACTTCTTTCGTTCCTAATGGAACTGCAACCGTATGTGTATTTGAGCCATTATTGGAAATCGAAGACATAAGAAATTGATTATTGGAAATAACTTCATACGCATTGCCTGCATGAATCCTTCCCCAACCATGATCATAATCCGGACCAGTTCGTCCGATATCATCTGCAGTATTTAAGATTATTGCTTTGATCAATCCTCCATTTGGGTTAGCACCACCATTTAGATCTCGATAAGCATCATACAACATGGCAACTGTTCCAGCTGTAGAAGGAGCTGCTGCTGAAGTTCCTCCACCTGCTCCATATTGGTTATTTGGATCGAGTGATAAGTTTCCATTTCCGTGTGCAGAAATATCTGGTTTGACTCGACCATCCGCAGTTGGTCCTCGAGAAGAAGAACCAACTCGATCATCATTATAAAGCATATTGGCAACTGCAATCGTATTTTTGGCAGCCTTCGATCCACCAGTTACATTACCAAAATACCCTCCATTGGATGCTTGAATACCTCCATAAACAGGACTAGAATTCGAAGACGAACTATTCCCAGCTGAGTAAAAATGCAAGAATTGATTATTATTAAAAACTTGATTATCTACAAAATTAGATCGTTCTGTATATTGCGCACCTGAACTTTCCGAGTAGGAAGTAGAGGAAATTACTTGCCCATGATTATTGAAATTATTGATCGCATTCGTAACCGGAGGATTATTATTAGATCCATTATAATCATATAAATTCAAATCCGCACCTGTTGCCAATCCCATTCCTATGGGATTTATATTTCCAGCTCCGATGGCAAGTCCAGCAGTCATGTCTCCATGTGTACCTCCTTCGTTCGCAGTATTATCAGTCAACCTTCCTTTAAAGTCTACATGACTCACTCCTCCATCATCAGCCAAACCAAGCATCACTCCTTCCCCATCATATCCATCGCCAGGTCCTTTTGAAATCATATTTACTCGCTGAACAGTTCTTCCTCTGAGTCCTTCTTTTACAGGATCTGGATGAACGGGTTCAATATATTTAACAACTGAGACGGAAGCTAACTCTTCCAACTTTGTTAACTCTACTTGAACAATAGCCATTCGTTCAGAAATTATTTTTCCGTCAAAACCTTTTATTCTAAGCGTCGATAAAAAATCATCCATAGTAATTCCATCAAATTTCATCACATTCAATCTAACTTCATTTCCTACCTTCGCATGAATTGGAATAATATTTTTCACCAATTCAATCGAGTATTTATAAGTTGGTCGAAATGGAATAATAAACTTTACAATTGAATTACTAAGGTGAGCAGTTTTAGAAACCTTTGCGATATATGCAAAACTAGGAATGTATTCTTGCAATTCTATGCCCTGTGTTTTTAATTTATTTTTTTCAGCCGAAGAAAGATGATGATCGAATTGTACCATCACAAAATAATCTGCTCCGAATTGATTTGCTCTCAAAGTTGGAGAATTAATTTCACTAGGATTTAAAAATTGATCCTGAGTTATTTCACCAGCATGCAAATGGAGGTTAAAATCTTTTTGAGAAAAAACTAGATTAGATAAAAAGACAAAGATAACAAGTAACGTCAGCTTGGAATAGTTTTTCATATTGAACGAGAGTTTTGGTTTTACAATATAAAAGTGAGAACTACTATATTGAAGAAGGTTTAGTGAAAAGTTGTTAGTGATTTTTGATATGGAATTAATAGCGAAAAGATAAAAATAAAATAATTGAATCCTCATTATCCACGAAAAAGGTTTTGAATTATGTAATCCAATATTCATTTCTTTTTCATCTTAAAGATTAATTTTATGAGATTATACAACCTTATGATTCACCTTTGTTCTATTTCGTTTTCTCAGTAGTGATTTTTTTAATTAGAAAATTAATATTCATGTTCCAGCAGTTCTTCCAATTCACCGATAACTATCTTCGATTTTCAGAAAAAGAAAAATCAGCATTAGAAGATATTTTAATCTTTCGAGAGGTACCTAAAAAATATCCATTACTGAAAATCGGAGAGATTGCACGTGAAGTTTATTTTATCAATAAAGGTTGTGCTCGTTTATTTTACGATAAAGATGGCGAAGAAATTACAGGTTTCTTTTTTCTCGAAAACATGATGTTGGGTGGATTTGAAAGTATGTTAACTCGCCAACCTAGCCAACAAGGAATTGAAACTTTAGAGCCTTGTGAATTAGTCATCCTTCCTTTTCTCCAATTTGAGGACTTACATGAAAAAATTCCAAGACTCAATATTTTTACTCGGAAATTTTTAGCCGAGCGATTTGTTTTCGCTCAAAAAGTAGTTGCATCTTTAATTTTAGACAGTCCAGAAGAAAGATATCTTCGACTTTTCCAACGCCAGCCTGAATTGCTTAATCGAGTACCACAACATATGTTAGCTACTTATTTAGGCATCACTCCTGTTTCATTGAGTCGAATTCGAAAACGAATTTTTGATGGGAAATAAAATTCATTTTTTCATTTTCTTATCTTTTGTTAACGTTACCTGATTTCAACTTGCCGCATCTTTGTATCGAATCAAAACATTACAAATCATGCATGCAAAGTTAATTGCAACTTTAAGTTTATTTTTTATCAGCTATTCGTTAACCGCTCAAAATTCAAGAAAAATGAAATCCATTCAAACAGAAATTATCATCAATGCCTCTCAAGAAAAAATATGGCAAGCACTTACTGATTTTGAAAATTATCCCAACTGGAATACATTTATAATTTCCATCGAAGGAGAATTAAAAGAAGGAAGTCGCCTCAAAAATAAACTGATGCTCAACGGAAAAGAGAATATTTTCAAACCTGAAATTTTAAAAGTAGTTCCCAATCAACATTTAGAATGGTTAGGAAAAGCACCTTTGGGAATTTTTAATGGACAACATTATTTTAAATTAGAAGCGATCAGTCCTACTCAAACAAAACTTATTCATGGAGAAAACTTTAGTGGTTGGCTGCGAGGAATAATTATGAAAAAAATTGGAAATGCCACTCGAGAAAGTTTTATCCAAATGAATAAAAATTTAAAAAAACTAGTCGAAGCTTAATTCTTCAAAACAAGATTACTTCCTTTTTTGTTAGAAAATTAGAATTGCGAAAGTTGCTGTCTTGACTCTCGTAATTTTAATTATTTTTGCAAAAAACACACAACATGAAATTAACTCATATTCCAACTTCTACTTTAAAATTTATCAAAGACCTTCAGAAAAATAATAATCGAGATTGGTTTAACGAACACAAACCGCGCTACCAAAAAGAAATCGAGCTATTCAAAAATTTTGCAAACACACTAAATGATGAGATGAGTAAAATCGATAATATCGAACGTTGCAAAACCCATCGTATTTATCGAGACACTCGTTTTTCAAAAGATAAAACGCCCTATAAAAAACACCTTTCTGGAGGACTGACTCGTGCAACTGCAAGATTAAGAGGTGGATATTATTTCCATATCGAACCGGGCAACTCATTTGCCGCAGGAGGTTTTTGGGCACCCAATTCAGCTGACCTCAAAAGGATTCGAGAAGAGATTGCTATCGACGACAAACCGCTTCGTAAGATTCTTAAGTCAGCTAGTTTTAAAAAAATGTTTGGAACATTGGAAGGTTCAACTTTAAAAACTGCACCTCGTGGTTTTGAAAAAGATCATCCGGCAGTTGATTTATTGCGGTACAAACAATTTGTCGTCTATCGAAAATTTACGGACAAAGAAATTAAGGATCCAAAATTTGTCAAAGAAGTAGTCAAAACTTACAAAGCGATGCATCCATTTTTTAATTATATGAGTGAGGTGCTGACGACTGATTTGAATGGAGTTTCGATTGTGGATTAAGTTTGCTTTTTTTTAAAAATTAAAATGCGATTATTCAAAATGGGTAATCGCATTTTTTATTTTTCTAAAAAGAAAAAACAAATAACTTCTCAAAAAACATATAATACATTTTAAAATGTTAAAAATATTTTCTTATCTTTAAAAAAAAGTTACAAATACGAACTTTAAATTCCTTGCCTTACACACTTCGAACAAAACTAAATTTTAATTCACGATTTTTTTGAAATGATTCTCTTTTAGAATCGTCTTAATATTAAACATGCTTATTCAAGCATTCTTCTTTTGAGGGAAAAAAAGAATTATGCTTTCAACATACTAGATTAAAATCTGACTCAAAACGATCACCATGGGAAATGAGAAAACACCCCAGATAACTCGTTCAAACGAAATCATTACCGCCTTTCATCATACCTACTACCATACACTCTTAGGTATCGCGCTATACTTGACTTTGATTGAAACTGATGCTAATGAATTAGTCGCTAATACTTTTGAAAAAGTATGCAAATGGCCTTTGATAAAATTAGAAGAAATGGTGCTTTGGGAAAAACCAAGGACGCTGTCTTATCTTTGTAGCACTTTGAACAATACGCATATTGATGCTCTAAGAAAAAATAAAAATAGACAAGCGAGAGAAGAAAGATATTGCGAAGTAAAAAGAATAAATTTTGAACAATCTACTGAAGCGAATTATTTATCCAACGAAAATATCAGCATGATCAAAAATGCATATTTTGAAATATTAGAAAAAGAATCTAAGATAATCCGAGTTGCTTTTTATTTGAAGACTGATCGAGGATTTAAAAATAAAGAAATTGCTAACCTTTTAAAAATGCCTGCTAATACTATTGGTACTAATTTTCATAGGTTGCGATTAAAAATCAAAAAGAGAATTAAAATAGGATAAATATCCCCTTTACATTTATCAAACACTATAATTTTACATCATCTAAAATGACTATGAAAAATTTACATGTTGGCAAAACAAACGAATTAGTTCATTCACAGAAATGGACAAATAGTCATCTGCATTCTGTTGTCGTTGAGGAAGTCTTGAATTTGACTTATCCTAATTTCCAAAAACTCTTTCCTTTTAAAAAGGAAGAACTCTATCAAGTCATTTTCAATTATTTCTTCAACGACGATGATGCAATGTTTTATGAAATCGAAAATTTTAGTAACCTGATTACAGCATGCAACCTGAAAGGTTATAAAGTTATTATTCAAAAAAATAGATTGACTTCCTTTTCTGATTTTGATAAATATATGATGGTCAAAAAATCTAAATCTCTTGATGCATTAAACCAATCTTTAGGCACTCATGAAATTTTAAATGATTTGGAAAAGGATAAAGTTATAGGCGGAAAAAAACAAAAAGGATGGTCAGCTATTCCATTGAATATTTATTTTCATCATCATTCTCGAACTGCTTAAAAATATTCAAAGTGGTTTTCCCGACCACTTTGCTTTCTCATAGTATGTGGAGTGAAGTGCTTACACCCCCGTAGGCACTTCATCTTTTACCTTTCGAGTAGCCAATTTCTAACTCGTGTAAAATCTAATTTTGTGATTTATTGGAAATTGGTTATTCCTTGTTCTATATTGAATATTCCCCTTACTCTTTCTCATAAGTCTCAAAAAACTCCTTCCTTGCAATTCGATAAATCTCATCTCCCCCCATCGGACAAACCAAGAAATCTTTTTCTTTAACCACCATTTTCGAGCCCCATGCTGCCTCGAAGTAAAACTCTTCACCAAGTTTAAGTTTTTTCAAAAAACTCTTATTCACCTCTAGGGCAGTAATTCGTCCTTTCGGTTCGTATTCAGAAAATCCAGCTTTTGACCGTTTTTTATATTTATATCTGTCCTTAAATTTCTGTGGAGACATCACATATTCTTCCCCAGCATCTGTTTGATTTTTGACAATATAATCTCCTGTTTTTGCTCGGTTAGTCGTTTCTAAACCATCACTAGTTATCGTTGATATAGGTTCTACCTTCTTTGCTTTTCGAGCAAGAACCTTCTTAAATTTTCGATAAGGTTTCCCTTTTGATTTGAGTAAAGGAAGGACTATTTGCTTGATCTCATTTTGTGTGTACATCTATTTTCTCTTTTTATAAAAATACCAATAAGTTTTTTTTAAAAATTCATATTATGAAGTCACCACTTCTTGATCTAAAAGATTGGTATCATCTGAAATATTTTTATTGACATCGCCATTCCATTTCCAATCCAACAAAGTTACTGCAGCATTAAATAAATAAAATAAATATTTTACGACATTGGCTAAATTGGCTTGCATCGCATTTTTTCCCAAATTAACGATATTATAAATTACCCAACTGAACCAAGTTTCCTCATACTTAAATGCATTACAAACATTTCCACCTACTGACAATCCAAAAATGACGGAAACAAAAATCAAAAATGTTGGATCGGTAATTCCTCCAAAAAGATAAGCTCCCAAATAAACCAAAGCAAATCCTAACAACATTCCTGCTGCTAAAATCAAATAATAATAGATATCTCTTTTACGAATTCGTTCCCCATTTTTCCATTTTGAATATGCATAAGTCTGAATAAAAAAGGTCACCGGGTAAGTGATAATAGCTGAGTGGTTTCCAAATAGATAATCAATTACTCCTGAAGTAATGGTGGTAAAAATGCCAATAAAATTCCCCCAGTTATTTTGTTTGCCCACTAAGCGAGTCGCCAATACAGAAAAAATTGCACCAATCATGGAAACGATTCCCAAAGGAAAAGCACCTTGCTGCATATAACTTAACAGCTCACTCATCGGTATTCCAAATTGGATTTCTCCATTAAGAAAAATCGTTCCATGGAAATCTCTCCAAATACAAATTCCAAAAATCAATAACGCTGCAAATACATCAAGGTATTTTGATTTAACTAAATTTCTGACAAGTGTTCGAGTGCTTTTTTCCAAAATGTATTTTTTATAACACGTGGTCGTCTGCTTTAGCTGACTTGAAAAATATGAGCGCAGCAAATTTATTTTTCCTAAGAAAAACGAATTCAAAAATTTCTTTTCAAAAAAATCGCTTCACTCTTTTTTAGGTCAGCTAAAGCAGACAACTACGTGCGATGTGATTACAAAAAGTGTGTGCTTATTATTTCCAAAACATTAGACGAACAAATTTACCAAAGGGAAACATTTTTATCTCTATTTTTGCACGCAAATGACAGACAATAATACCAATAAAAATAAATACTCCATCACTCGCTATCCAAAAACGAGAAATCAATCTCTGCAAGCATGGAGCGCTGCGGACGAATATCTTTTGACTGAATTCGATGTTTTGAATTTGGAAAAACCTACGATCGCAATTTTCAATGATCGATTTGGCTTTTTGACTTGCCACTTACATCAACTTTCGCCAACGATTATTTTAAATTATAAAAGCCAAGAAAAAGCGATTTTTCAAAACCTTGAATCAAATGATTTAAAATTTAGCGAGCTAAGTTTTATTAGTCCTTTGGAATCTTTGCCTGAGCAATTAGACGTTGCTATTCTTAAAATACCAAAGTCAATGGATTTGTTCAAAATGCAATTATTTCAAATTTCGAAATCATTAGATTCAAATTCTATTGTCTTAGCTTCATTTATGACAAAATATTTTTCGCCACAAATGCTTTCCATTGCTAATGATTTTTTTGAAGAAGTAGATCAAAGCAAGGCTTGGAAAAAATCTCGCGTGCTGATTTTAAAAAATAAAAAGCCTTTTAAAGATATTTCAATTTTACATTCATTAGAATTTCAAGGCTTGAATTACAAACAATATTTTGGTGTTTTTTCGGCAAAAAATATTGACTATGCGAGTCAGTTTTTTATCCAACATTTTAGATTAAAAGAAAGTGATCAACGAGTTTTAGATTTAGCCTCTGGCAATGGTGTTTTATCCAAAGCTATTCAGTTACAAAATCTAAGTTGTGAAATTCATTTAATGGATGATTCCTTTTTGGCTATCGAGTCGTCAAAATTAAATTTGAATGCTGAAAATGTATCTTTTCATTTTAGTGATTCTATGGAAATCTTTGAAGACGATTATTTTGATTTAGTGATTTCAAATCCACCTTTTCATTTTGAGCATGAAACGAATATTGAAGTGGCCATCCGACTATTTTCCGAAGTGAAAAGATGTTTGAAAAATGGAGGAAGGTTCGAATTAGTCGCAAGCCAGCATTTGAATTTTAAAACTCATTTGATTAAAATTTTTAAAGAAGTAAACGTGATTTCAGAAAATAACAAATTCAGTATTTACGAATGTTATTAATCGTTGTCAAAGCAACTAATTTTATTTAATTTCGCATCGCTAAATTTTAGAAGTCTAACCAAATTTAATCTACCATTTTTATGTCTAAA
>JBGCFD010000248.1:0-38513 GCA_045106765.1 Saprospiraceae bacterium
GAGAAGAACCTGTATATCATTATTATAAGAAAAAAAATAAATGGAGAAAAAATGTTTTAATAGCTTTAAATCAATTTAGAGGAGGAAATGGGAATATTAATAGGAACATGAAAAAAGATTTCAAAATAAATTTATCGAAGACAAGAAGGATAAGTAAGATTTAGTTGATCAAAATGATGAGTAAAATTACGAGGGCGACCAAGCCCAAAGTATTTAAGTAAGTGCGGTTAGCGATGGGTTTGAGTTCGTATAAAGTGCTTTTGGTAAAATGAATATCTGCTAGCGGTAAAGCTTTCATTCCTTTACTCAAAGGGTCTTCAGAATAACCGGGATAAACTAAATCAGCTTCGGAATTTAGGCGAGCAATGACAGGGGCGACGGAAGATTCAGGTTCTAATTTAAAATAAGTATAAGCCGCCCAACTTGGAATGCTATCTTGATGAATTATCCAATCAAATTCGTAATGCACATTATCAGGAACATTTTGAATGATGCCACCAAGTTGAAAATTTCTGGATTCTATGACTAAATCCTTTCCGATTAAGTCTTGCGATAACCAGTTTTGCCCAAACCATTTTGAAGCTAATTTTTCGGTTAAGATGATTTGATCAAATTTTCCAAAAGCAGTTTCAGTATTTCCCATCAAGAATTTTTGGGGAAAAATATTTTGAAATTCTTTACCTGTATTGGTATATAAAATATTTTGTGCGGTAAACCTTTTCCCTTCCGTTTCTACGAAAAATTGTTCCCGACCACCTATCGACGACTCTGATTGAATAAAATGGCAAGCTGCTGCCACATCATCATACGCTCGTAAATGATTGGTTAATTTTAACTGAGAAGTTGGTGAAGTACTACTATAATTTCCAAAATACATGGGTGTATAAATCTGATCCCGATAACCATTCATCACTCGAAATACTTGTTCATGGTCTGGTGAAGATTGGTCATAGGTCAGCTCATTTTTTAGAAATAAACCAATCAGCATAATCACGGATATTCCAACGGTTAACCCTAGCATATTGATAGCTGTAAAACCTTTGCGATGTAAGATATTTCGAATGGCAATTTTGTAGTAATTGTCGAACATAGGTAAAAATTGTTTTGCCCGAGAATATTTTTCAAAGGCGTAGGGTCTAAAGAATTGGAATACATTTTTGGCGTACCAGCGGTTGGCACCTGCTCTCCCGATTTTTTCTACTTGATGGTGATAGGCTTCGTGGAGATCACCTTGGATTTCTTCAAGTAAGTCTTCCGCACAAAACCAGGCTAAAAATTTATCTGCCCATTTGGGAGGGAAATGATTTTGATTTTTCATGTTAGTCGGGGGATTAAATTCCACAGTTTTTGGCGAGAGGCTTTGATTTCTTGAATGACTTCAATGCCTTTGTTTGTTGATTGAAATATTCTTTTTCGTCGCCCACCTCGTTCGGCGGTAGCTTTTCCCATTTCACTTATGATGAGTCCTTTCTTTTCCATTCGAGATAAAACTGCATGGACGGCACTAATCGAAATGGATTTTCCCATGTGTTTTTTGTAAGCTTCGCTGACAGAAAAGCCATAAGCATCTTCGTGCATTGTCATGACTAGTAGGAGAATGGTCTCTTCTAAATATCCTAATCCTTGCATTTCTTCAATATTTGTAGATTAAATGAGTAAAAAAATAACAAGTATTTTATCAACACTTGTAGAACTTATTGCAATGATAAATTAAAAAAAATTAATTCGAAAAAAAAATCAAAAAAAAAGTCATTCTAAATTTCATAAGTTGAAAAAAAAAGGATGACTTTTTACTGAGGTAGGATAGTGTTTTGAGTAATTAGAGACTGTTTTGAAATTATTTTATAAGTTCGGCTATTTCCGATCGTTCTCCATTCGAATTTCTAGAGCCAACCACTTCTCCTTTTTCATTGGTGAGAAATTCAATTTTTACATTTAGATTGAATCCATAAAAAAATCGAGTTTTCGTTTCTGGAAAAATCATCAATTGGTCTCCTTCGCCTCTTTGGGAAAATAATTGATTTCCCTTCAAAAATATTTTTCTAAAATCACCATTTGGTGTTTTGTAATTTCCACAGTAGGATTGTAATTTCTTTTTAGAAATTTTGGTAGTTCCATTTTTCATCTTGACGGAATTAAGCAACTGTCCATTTTCGTCAAAATATTTCCAAATCCCATGTTTTAGATTTTTTTTGTATAAACCTGTGCTAGCAAGTTTTCCATTAGGATGGAAATTTTTAGCGATTCCATTTTTTCGATTGTTCTTTAATGGAGTAGTATTTTTCAAATTTCCATCCTTATAATAATTTGTAAGTGTATTGTTGTAATTTTTACTGACGTTACCATTTTTAAAAACACCAAAGCCAACTCCATAAACTAAACTATCTCCGAAGGTTTGAAAATTATTAAATCCATTTCCGATGTTTTTTAATTTTTGCCAAGATTCGCCTCCATCTCTAGTTTCGTAAGTCCAAGTATTACTACCGCCCATCCAACCGATTTTTTCATTGATAAAATTGATGCCTTGCACGTAATAATAATTGGGAGAGTGTTCCACTTCTTTCCAGTTTTTTCCACCGTCAGTTGTTTGGAGATGATAAAATCTTCCATCGCGAACATTACGTTGAATAGAAATAAATCCTTTTTCCTTAGTCGGAAAAGCAAACTTCCAAGGATATTCTCCAATCTGTTCAGATAGATAAACGGTATCCCAATTTTCTCCACCATCCAAAGTTTCTAAAACCATTGACCGACAATTTTCTTTATCACGAGTAGTTCCTCCAATTAAAAACCCATGTGACTCATCAAAAAAATGTGCAGCAATCAAACTGCCTGCTACATGATTCAAATCGTAGGAATACCAATTTTTTCCACCGTCAGTTGTTTTGATAAAATAAGATGGGCCACGTACTCGACCGCATCCGACAATAAAATTTTCATTGACTTTTTGTAAACCACAAAGTCCTTTTGGTTGTGGGCCGATGAAGTTTATGGGACTCCAGTTGTGTCCTCCATCTTTGGTTTCGTATAATGAAATCGAATCTTGTGAATGCAAATATGGATCATCCGTTCCGATAGTTCCCAGCCAACCTTCTTGCCGATTTTTAAAAGTAATGCAGCGAAAAAAAGTTCCTTCGTTTTTGTGAATGATTTCCCAATCAGTTCCTCCATTCTCAGTTAGAACTAGGTATCCGTTGCTGTTGATGACGAAACCAGTTTGTGGATCAAAGAAATGTAAATCGTCAGTTCTACCATTTTTGATAGGGTAAGAGGTTTGCTTTTGCCAACCTTGTGCGAATTGTCCTTCTTGTATTTTTTTTAAAGGTTCGGCTAATTTTGGTGTGCAACTTTGAAAGATGATAAAGGTTGAAAGGAAAAAAGAAAGTAGTTGGAACTTCATTTTAAGTTATTATTTTTGGAAAAAAGAGGAAGTATATAATCGGTATTTTTTAGTAAATTCAAGTGTAGATATAAAAGTAATGATTTTTCTCATTGAGGATTTAAAGCTTATGAACATTAGCCTAAAATGTAAAATATTAATCAGAAGTCTAGAATTAATTGTCATTTAAATTGCATTCCAATCCTTTGTAGAAATTTTGTTTGGGGGAAAAAGGATTATTATGAGACTTATATAAAAAGCAAATATTATCTAACTAAATTCAACATAAATAATGAATAAAATTTATCTACCCATTTTATTACTATTTAGCTTTATCTTTTCCCTAACTGGTCAGATTCATATCAATGAATATTCTGCATCTAACCTTGAAAATTTTATAGATGATTTTGGGAGAACCGAAGACTGGATAGAATTGTATAATTCGAGTTCTTCATCTATAGATATCGGAGGTTGGCATCTTTCTGATAAGGAATTGAAACCTGAAAAATGGGAGATTCCAATGGGTACTATTATTCCAGCAAATGGCTTTTTAGTCTTCTATTGTTCTGGTCGGGATCTGGTTACCGATAATGGTCAATTTCATACTAATTTCAAATTGGCGCAAACTAAGGCAAATGAAATTGTATTGTTATCTGATGCTGCTGGGACTGTGGTAGAATCTTTTGCGATGGAATTAACTTTGGTGGAGCATTCTAGATGTCGAGCTACAGATGGTGCTGCCGAATGGGTAGTTTCTACGGAACCAAGTCTTGGAACATCGAATGATTCCGCACCTCAAGTGATTGGCTATACTCAAACTCCAACGATTGGATTACCTGCTGGTTTCTATCAAGGATTTCAAAAAGTAGGTATCACTAATAATGAACCTAATTCAATTTTACGATATACAACTGACGGAACTAACCCAACTTCTACTTCCTTAGAATACTCTGATTCAATCAATGTAGTTTTTACTCAAGTGATCAAAGCACAGTCATTTAGTAATGATTCAACAATTCTTCCTGGGAAGATGGATTTTCATACTTACTTTATTAATGAAGAATATTCTTTAGCTGTTTTTTCAGTAGCGGCGGATCAAGTGCTAGAATTAGCGAATGGAGATGGTCCATTAATTCCAATTGGATCGTTGGAATATTTTAATACAAATCAAGAAAGAGAAGCTACTTCTTTTGGGAGTTTAAATCGACATGGACAAGACTCTTGGGTTTTGGATCACAGGAGTTTGGATTGGATTTCCAGAGATGAAATGGGCTATTCTAAGGCCGTGAATGCACCACTTTTTAGTTATTCGGATAGGGATGAATATCAAAAGTTTATGTTCCGAAATTCAGGAGATGATAATTATCCAGCTATCGATGACAATGATCATGAAGGAAGTGCTCATATTCGAGATGAATATGTCCAACACCTAGCAATGAAAGGAGGAATGAAGCTAGACACTCGAGCAAATGAACGAGTTGTTCTATTTTTGAATGGTCAGTATTGGGGCGTTTATGGTATGCGAGAACGACCTGTAGATCATGATTATACAGATGAATATTATGATCAAGGAAAATATGAAATTCAATATTTATCAACATGGGGAGATACTGAAATTGAATATGGAGGTCAGCAAGCTCAGACTGATTGGATAAATCTAAGAGACTTTATTTTAGATAATGATATGAGTATTGAAGCAAATTATCAGATTGTTGACGATAGTATTAATCTGGTGAGTATGATTGATTATTTTATTGTCAACCTAAATGTGGTAGCTTCAGATTGGTTGAATTATAATACTGGTTGGTGGCGAGGTCGTAACCCTGATGGCGATCATAAAAAGTGGGGATACATTCTTTGGGATTTGGATGCGACATTTGATTATTATATTAATTATAGTGGAGTGCCGAATACTAATCCAGATGCTGATCCTTGTGACTTGGAAGATATTGCTGATTTTTTAGATGATTGGTGGGATAACCCGTGGCTTCCCTCGGAAGATGTTGGGCAGCATGAGAAAATATTTTTAAAATTATTGGAAGAGAATGAGACCTTCAAACAATTATATTATTCGCGGCAAGCTGACATGATGAATACTGTTTTTTCTTGTGAAAATATGATCACCACCTTGGACAGTATGCTTGCTGTAATCGAACCAGAAATGCCTCGACAGATTCAACGGTGGGGAGGTTCGATGTCAGAGTGGGAAAGCAATGTTCAAGATTTAAAGGATTTTATCAATGCGAGATGTGAGTTATTGGATGATGGAATGTTAGAATGTTATGATGAATTGACTGGACCTTATGAAGTGACTTTGATGACTTCGCCAGATGGAATTGGAGAGATAGATTTCAATACCTTAGATATTGAAGTTTTCCCTTGGCAAGGAAGTTATTTTGGTGGGATGGAAAATAAAATTAAGGCAAAAGTATTTAATGATTTTGATGACGAATATGAATTTAGTCATTGGATTAGTACTTCAGGAAGTACTATTTTTCCTGATGAAGATTCTATTCGAGCAACGATTACTTTGACTGAACCAGATACTTTGATTGCTGTTTTTCAAATAATTGGTTTCGTTGCTGCGAATGACTTAGATTCAAAATTTGACCTAAATGTATTTCCAAATCCTGCGAATGATTTTTTGATTTTAGATTTGCAATTGGAAGAAACGGCAGATGTTCGAGTTTCAATGCATTCTGTTTTGGGACAAAAAGTTGCTGAGTTTTCGGAAATTGGAGGGAGGCAATCTGAGGGGAAACATTCTGTGAATTTATCTTTGCATGGAAAAGGGCTTTCAGATGGTTTGTACTTTTTGGTGGTGCAAGTAGGAGAGGAGGAAAAGAGTGTGAAGGTAAATATAGTAAAATAGGATAGAAATGTTTTTTTTGAAAAAGCCATTTACATGAATTTGTAAATGGCTTTTAGTTTAATATATGAGTTTGATTTTTTTTGACAATGAACTTTGAGAAGTGTTCTATGAGAAGTGGAGCGGGTTGGGCTTGGCGAAAAATGTGGGTGCGGGTGCTTGCCTTATGCCATTAAGTTAAGGAAATTATTGTATTTCAGAATTTTATAAACCTTGACAAAAAACGCATTTTATACATATTCTTTTCTATAATTTCTATGTTCAAAATCCTTAACTTAATGGCATTGGGGTAGCACCAGCAGGGTAGCATTGGGCGAGAGCAGAACCATAGCTAATATTTCTTAAAATGCATAAAACAATCCTCCGCCAAAAGTAAATATAATATATTGAGAAGATTTAAGGTTAAGCGTCAAATTATTTACACCTAGAAGTGGAAACTTATCATTTACCTTTTGCTCATACTGCATTATTCCTCCAAATAACCTTAGCCCCAAACCTCTTCGAGAATCATAAGACTTGAGTTTGATAAAGTTCCTCTTTTTTCGACTATGCTTGGGAAAGAAAAAATTCAACCCAAGATTTAAATAAGCATTTTTTAAAATAGAATGCTGTCCAAAGACATCTGTAAACTCACTTAAGTTAAGTTCCTCCGAAGCGTCAAAAGCTTTATCTTTTATTGTTAATTTAGCTTTTCGATAAGCGACTACTCCTATTTCCAAATCATAAGAAACAGCAGGATTGGCTATTTTTTTCATACGAATAGCACTTGTCAATTCCCTACTAGTGAGTATTAAACCAGAATTATCAATTATTTCTGTTGGAGCACCACTTTGGAGATAAGCTCCACTAACCTGAGCGGGTGTTGAAAGGTTCCACTTGTTAACTGAGAAATACCGAAAACCGCCAACCACATACAATCGAGTAAACCATTTATTTTTTTTCAAGTTAAACTCTTTAGTGATCGGTACGCCCAAATTAACTGTTGCAAAACCTCCATCTAAAAACAAATTATCTAAATTTAACTTTGCTCCTTTACCTAACCCTTCAAAAAAAAATGTAGGATTATATGGTTTATTTTTTTTGATAATATATTGTTTAAGATCAATCGTATTAAAAATATTTGGAAATCTTTCAGGATAATGGAAGGCTTGATCAAGGTAGTACATGTAAACATTAATATTAGTCAAGGGAGAAATAAGACGGGGTTCATTAAACAAAAAACTCATTCCATAATATTCTAACCTTTCTTTCAATATAACAACTACCGCCAAATTTGACTCATCCTTTTCATACTCAATTATTATTTTTTCGATTTCTCGACATTGACTCATCAACTGCTTATAAGCTTGTCTGGTAAAACGTACACTTAATTTTGACTTGGCAGTAATATCTTCCACCTTAATATCATAAAACTGCTGCATAGGAACAATCGTTGCAGACCTAGGCCATTCGGTTACTTTTATTTCTAAAGGAATTAATGCAAAATTAGTCATTAAGAATTCGGTGGTGTTCTTTGTTTCTATCTCCAAACGTTTATCGTTGATAAATTTTGTATAGTATTTTTTTGCATGATCCTTCAACTTTACTTTTTGAGCTTGGACGCTAGAATAACTACACAGCAATAAAAAAAAGAAAGACAATAGTTTAAAGAGAGGGAATATACTAAATGTTCTTTTTTGGAAAAGTGGGGATGAATTCATTTTTTTTTTATTCATTAATAAATGGTTTAAAGAAAATAGGCCAGTTTAATCTCTTCGAAATGAAATCTAGTTATATCACTTGTTGTTCTTACTGGTCACCCTTCTTCGTATACTCGGGCATAGATTGACCATCGACGAAGGTTAACTGGTATATCAGGTAAATGGAATGGATGAAATAAAAAGGAAGGTTAACACCTTTAAAGATGCGAATTGAATAGGTTTTCTCATGTCTTGTTCTGTTTTTTATTAATATTTTATAAATTGCTCGAAAAATTATTCTCTCCTAAGAATTTTCGATAAATGAATAAATAAATTCGATAGAACGAATGCTAACCCGCTCGCTCCACCTCTGTCTCTTTCAAAAATTCTTGGCGAAGAAATAGCAAGGCACCATGCAGGCACCCGCACCCATATTTTTCGCCATACCCAACCTGCCCCATTTCTCAAAGACCACTTTTTTTGAGTCTTTTTTATTTAAACTAAAAACGCCATTTACATGAATTTGTAAATGGCTTTTAGTTTTTTCAAAAAAAGAAAATTAATGCTTCACTACTCTCAGCGTTTTCACCCCATTCCCAGCTTGAATTCTAGCAAAATAAACTCCAGCAGCAAGCGAATTAGCCTCCACTAAAACATTATGCTCTCCTGATGTAAATGTCTTGTTAGAAATATTTCTTACTATTTTTCCTTTCACATCGAAAAGATCAATTCGTACATTTTCTTTTTCCAAAATAGAAAAACTCAAAGTAAACCTTCGATCAAATGGATTTGGAAAGGCTTTGGTATCAAGGATTTTATCAATTTCTTCCGTTGAAGTACTGTCGCAACTACCGACAATTGGCAAGTGTTGAAAATCATCTGAAAGAAACATTTTCACTTTATCTTCACTCACATCAAACCAGTCCATGAGGATAGAGCCAAAGACCCATTTGAAATCATATTGCATCGCCACACCTTCATCAGAATCTACGTCAGTTCCAATTTGAGGATTGTCACCAATCACTCCAGGATTGATACAACTTCCAAAAACCATCATCGGCGCAGCTGAACCATGATCTGTTCCAATCCCTGCATTTGAAATTATTTTTCTTCCAAATTCTGAAAAGGTACATCCAATTACTCGGTCTTCTAGTCCTTGTAATTTTAAATCTTCTTGGAATGCATAAATCGCATCTGACAATGTTTTAATCAAATTTGCATGCCAGCCTTGAGTAGGGTTTCCATCTACGACTTGATCAGAGTGTGTATCAAAACCACTCAATTTCAAAACATAAATTTTTGTTTGCAATCCACCTGAAATTAATTTTGCCACCGTTTTTAATTGATTAGATAAAGTAGTGTCAGGATATAAATTTTCGTTGGAATCTCCTGCGTCAGCAGCAGCCACCACTCGATCAGCGTAAGCATTTGATTTCTTAAAAGTCTCCACTAGGAAATCCATTTCTGCACCATAGCAATCATTAGATTGAGGAACTTCTACACCTGTATCAAGACCTCCAATGTCGTTGGTATCGATGATGGCAAGACTAAAATTGGAATCGATTCCTTGACAAGTTCCTGAGATTGATCTTCCCATTGTCACCGCAAATGGATCAGGGCAATCAGTCGTTGGAAAGTCAGAGGGATAACCAGGAAAAGAATCATCCAAGTATCGCCCCATCCAACCGGTTGATTTATATTCATCGGCTTGACTCCCTGTATTCCAAATATCGGCTGACCTAAAATGCGAACGATTTTGATCCGGATATCCAACTCCTTGAATTAAAGTCAGATTGGAATTGTCATACATGTTTTTGATTCCTGTCATTTCAGGATGTAATCCAATTGTGTCTGTCATTTCCAAAATGGAATTTTCAGGGAGGATTACATTGGGTCGAGCATTCGCCAAGTTGCCGTAAACATCCATTGGAACAAATGTATTCAAACCATCATTGCCACCGCTAAGATCAATGAGTACTAAAACTTTATCACTATCTCCATTGATCAAAGTGGTCATCAAATTAGAAGGCATTGCTGCCATATCAAAGCCACCCAAAAATGCAGGTAAAGTAAAAACGGTACTATTTTTTAGAAAAGCTCTTCTTTTCATTTTATTATTTTTTTAGCGTTTGGAAATGTATGAGCCTAAGCGTTATGATTTTTTTTCCAAAACGTAATTGTATTGTTATAAATTAACTTAGTTGGAATTCAGGAACTCGAATCATCGACAAAAACATATCGTATAATTTGTTTTCGATAGCTTGTCGCTTATCTTCATTCGTAGGATCAGAGAGGTAATCGGTGTACTCTACATTCCATTCGAAGTCAGGTAAACCATCCAATAAAGCTTCTTTAAAATAATCTTTTTGTTCGATTGTCATTGGTCTTGGAAAAAGTAATCGACAGATTTCATCGATCATTTCATTGACTTCCAATGGATTCTCCAAGGTGGCAATAAAGTCAATCCAATTGAACGCTTGCGTATCTTGTGAATAATATAAAACGTGCCATTTAATATTTGGAATCAATCTTTTTCGTAACGCAAGACTGGCAGAATTTATCCAATCTCGATAGTAACCTGGTGATTGATAATAGGCTCTCCAACCTGCTACACTTGGGACTCTAAAAATGGCTTGACCTAATTTTTCAAAATCCCAATACCAACCTACCCAAGTGTCATATTCCTCGTATTGATCTACAGGAAGTTGCATTTGTAAAGTGTTAAGTGCTGAAAAGAAAAAGTCAAGTGTGCCTTTAATCATACAACCTCTTGTTGCCATACTGAAAAAATGTTCACTTTTTAAAAGTGCTTCCAAGGCAGGTTGAATCTGATAATCATTGTCGAGTAGAATTTGCGCCATCGGAGCAATCACTTCACTTTCGATAGTATCGGTAATTTCGTAATGTACAAACCAAATATATAACCTTCGGCAAATGTGATGAGCTACTTCATCTTTTTCAAAAATGATATCAACGACGGTTTTATATTCATCTTCTCCTTCGTCTACAATAACTTGATTATTGAACCGGTGAGAAAGTTGTTTATCATCTTTATCATGTCCCCATGAATAATAAAAAATCGCATTTGGATCATCTCCAGACCATGCAGACCAACCTGTCAAAGCTCTTGCAATTGCAGCAATATCTTGCTCGGTATAAGTTGTATAATCTCCAGGTGCAACCAATGGTCCTTTTCCAATGGTAAATAATTCTAACAATTCTCTTGCATAATTTTCATTCGGCTCATCTGCAAAATTGGTTGTACCGTTGAGGTAAATCAACATGCTCCGATCAATAGTCATTTGCTTGGTCAATTCTTTAAAATCACCTAGTGCAAAGCTTCTTAATTTCTCTAAATATTGCCAATTCATATTTGCATGCCCTGCTTCCGAAATCACAAAATGGTTGTGCCAAAAGAGCGTCAACTTTTCTGTAATGGTCTGATCGTTTTTATTCATTTGCATAAACCACCAGGCCCAGAGGGTTTTTGATCTTGCAAAATAAATCCCAGTTACACTTCCATCTAATGGTTTGCCTACCCATGTTTCTCCAATCCCAGCCTCAGGATCATCATCAAAATCATAATAAATAGGTGGATCAACTGTAGCAGGTTCTGCAAAAAGTGTAGCAAAAGTTGCCTCAAATCCTTCATCCACAGCTTGCTGAATACGTGCTTTGGTTGGCCCAAAAATAGTACGCCGCAATAGGTGAGCTGCTTCATCGAAAGTCCAAGGACCGTTGTAAGGTGAAAGCATATAAAATAAATTTTAATTGTTTCGAAATGAATTCGGGTAGATTAAGATGGGTATGTAATTTTTTAACTAGCAAAAAATATACCCTTTCAAATGGTTTTATTGGTGATAATATTTTACCAAAATAATAATTAGTTGTTGGATTTGGAAAAAAATGGAAGGAAAGGTTTTGTTGTGTTTGATTTTTTGCAAAAAGCGCATTGTAAAAATAGAGGATCTAAAATTTAGGCAAGAACTGAAAAATGACATAGCATCATTTATTTCTAATTTCAAAACAAGGCTGAAACTGTTTAAGAAATTGTATTAATAATTTTTTACTTTTTCTTCCACATATTCTATTATCTTTTCAATTTCATTGGCTTGGAAACTTCCCCAATGATTTTCTTTTCTAAACCAAGTCATTTGCCTTTTTGCATATCGTCTTGAATTTCTTTTGACTAATTCGATAGCTTCTTCTAAAGTGATTTTTTCTTCAAAAAACCCCATAAACTCCTGATAGCCAACAGTTTGTAGGCTGTTTTTTTCTTTGTAAGGAAAAAGACTTTTAGCTTCTTCGAGTAGACCCGCTTCCATCATCAAGTCAACTCTTCGATTAATTCGGTCGTAAAGTTGTGCTCTGTCCATAATCACGTTAATGTAAATCGGAGTGAAATTACGTGATTTCTTTTTTTGATTTTGAAAAGAAGAAAAAGGTTTTCCTGTTGCTTTGATAACATCTAATGCTCGCATTAATCGAACTGGATTTTTTTGATCGACTTTTTTAAAATAAATAGGATCAGCTATTTTTACAGCTTCTTGAAGTGCTTCTAGTCCATCCTTTTCAAATATATTTAGCACTTCTTTTTTTACTTCAATTGGTATTTTAGGAAACTCGTCCAATCCATCGCAAAGCGCTCGAATAAATAAACCTGAACCGCCAACGAGCAGCGCTACATCTTTTTCCAAAAATATTTTGTCCAATAATTTTATAGCATCTCTTTCAAAATCTCCGACATTATAATCCTCATCAATAGAAAGTAAATTAATAAAATGATGAGGTGCTGCAGCTAATTCTTCCGCGGTAGGTTTAGCGGTACCGATGGTCATTTCTCTATAAAATTGTCGAGAGTCACAAGATAGAATTTCAGTCTCAAAATATTGAGCTAACTGAATTCCAGTTGCAGTTTTGCCTGTGGCAGTTGCTCCTCCGACAACGATGAGAAATTTATTTTTTGACATGTGGCAAAATTAAGAAAAAAATAATAGGTCGCTGTATGCTCGGTCAGGAGTCAGGAGGCTTGGTGCTCTCCCCATTTTTTTAAAAGCATACGTTGAACATTAGGCATAACGAAAAGCCCCTTGACTCCTGACTGATAGCACAGCGACCTAAAAAAAGCCCTTGCTCAAATATGAACAAGGGCTTTTTTTAGAAGCGGTAGCAACGAATTTTTCGTCGTTTTCTTTTTCTGATTTTTTTTCTTTTAACCAATTTTCTTTTTTTCATCTTCACTTTTTTAGTGGAAGATTTTCCAATTCCTTTATAATAAATTTCTGTTGGTTTTGTTTTAGCTCGTGGCATAGTCGCAACAGCTCTAGCAGGCATTCTTGTTTCGTTGATTACTTTTTTTACGGCGGCTTTTTTTACGATCTTATTACCTTTAGGAGTAAGACCTTCATTTGGTACTCCAGCAAGCGGCACTTCTGCTAATGGTACTTCTGCCTTAGGTTGTTTTGGTGTAGGGTCTTGTTGAGTTGTAATTCTAATTTCTTGTCCCATCCCAATTGAGTTAAGATCAAATTGAGAATTAAGAATATCCATATCGCTAGCAGCATCTTCTTTGATGACGACGGTAGTTTTGGAACTCTTGTTATCGAGAAATTGTTTTTTTACTTGGGAAAATCCAAATTGTAGGGAAAGACAGGTGAAGAGTACTAATAAACTTAGATACTTCATGGGATAATAATTTTAAGTGTTTGCCTGTCAAAAAAATAATTGATATGTTCTATTTTTTTGAAGCAGGGTGTTTGAAAATATGTTCAATTATAAAATACAAAAAATGTGAAACAAAATCCATTTTTTTAAGATTTTAAATCACAATTGTGACAAGATAATTAATGAGAAGTAACAAGTTGTAATAATTTTTGAGGTTAATCATCTCCATCTGTAAAAACTCAACTTGCAAGATGGAAAGATGTAATTACTTAACTGTAAGTAAGTTGTAGATTTTTTATTTTAATATATTTGTGTGTTTTCTAATTTTTTATTAAAATAAAATAGCGTTTAGGTGGAGTGAAATGTATAGGTTTAGGAGGGTTTGAGTAACTTCTGTGATATGTAATTTTGTTGTTATGTGTTATTTTGTTTAGAAAAAAGTAGAAAAAAACGGTCATCCCTGAATTTAGGGATAACCGTTTTCCAAAAGAGCAATCCTAAATGAATTTTTAAGTAATTGAACTAGTATAAAATGTTCGTTGAATTTTGATCTTAGAACATTTTATACTTGGTAATTTCTTATTCATCCACTTTTACGATATTATGAACTAGTGTTCTATGTCCGTTGTAGTTAATGTAAGCGTAGTAGATTCCAGCTGTATAATTAGATAAATCTAATTGCTTGCTATTAGCTCCAGCTTCCATCGTTAATACTTTGATAATTTTTCCAGCCTGATTGATGATTTCAATTTGAGCATCTGTTTCGAATGGAGTTACCACTCTCAAAGTTGTAGTATGGATAACTGGATTAGGATAAACAATTACATCAGGGATATCATTTCCAGAAACGATAACAGTTTCTATTTTAGAATATTCTGAATCTCCATTGTAATCTACTTGTTTCAATCGGTAATAATTAGCTCCATAAAAAGGATCTAAATCATCTTGAGAATAATGATTAATTGAGTTAGTTGTTCCATTTCCTTCTACTAATCCAATTGGTCGGAAGTCAGTACCATTTACTGATCTTTCTATTACAAAGTGTCTGTTATTAATTTCAGATGATGTTGCCCACTTAAGTAATACTTGAGTTTCATTAACTAATTGAGCTTCAAAGCTGATTAGTTGAACAGGAAGGCTTGAATCAAAAATGAAACCTGCATCAATGGTATTATTAACATCACCTGCATTTACTGTAATAACATCTGTTCGACCACTTACTTGATAGATATCACTATCTTCTTCATCAAATTCATTTAAAGAGAAATCTTTAATAGTAGGAATAAAAGGAACTTGATTAGAAGTAAATTTCAATTCATAATCTCCAGGAACTATACTTGCAAATTGATAGAATCCATTCTCATCTGGCGTAGTAGTTTCGTTAATTGAATTTCCAAAAATATCAGTTCCTATTAACATGATAACTACATCTGTGTAGGCTACATCGTCACTATCTTGAATTCCATTTTCATTAACATCTTGGAAAACTCTGTCTCCAATTTTTGCTAGTGGATAGTATCCTGCATCTAAGTTGTCAACAGTTGCTCCGTTTTCAACATAAACGATTTGAGTCATTGCATTTCCTGATCCATTATTCATTGGTACGGCATCACTATCGATATCATCGTCCATTCCAACTTCTGATCGAGTTAATGAATAATTTGTGCTAGCATCAGAAGCATCTTCCGGGAATTTAACTTTATAATTTCCTGGAGCAAGATTATCAAATTCGTAAGCACCCCCGTTACTAGTTGTAGTAGAAGCAATCATGTTTCCATCTTCATCCAACAACATAACTGTAACTCCATCTAATCTAGTTTCCGATCCATCTTGCAAACCATCAATATCTGTTTCGATAAATGCGATTCCTGCAATCTTAGAACCGATGTAGTATCCAGCATCAATGCTATCAATGTTATCTCCTGCATTCACCACAAAGATTTCTGTCATTGCATTTCCTGATCCATTATTCATATCGATAGGATCACTATCTACATTACCATCATTTCCTTGGTTAGGTAGGGTCAAATTATAAGTTAAACTACTTGCAGTACCAGTTGAAGGAAATTTAACTTTATAGTTACCAGGTAAAACATTTTCGAAAGAGTAAATTCCATCTGAATTTGTCGTTGTAGATTCTGAAGAATTATCATCAGCATTAATTAACATTACTGCTATTCCTGGCAATCCGAATTCGCCTGCTTCTTGAATACCATTTCCATTGACATCATTGAAAGCAAAATTTCCAACTGTTGCAGTTGAACTTCCACATTCAATTTCTACAATAAATTCTCTAGTATCAGTATCAGATAAATCATTCCATTTACCAGTAGTTTGTAGTATCTCTGTAAAATCTTCGTTGCCATTATAATCATTAGGTTCACCTGGGTTCCAGTTCGTAAATGAACTATTATCAAAAGTCCATTCAAATGTTCCTTCATTCTGTGCATCCGTATAACCAATCCAAGAACTAGATAAAATATTAGTTTGTAAAAAGTCATTCTCAGCTTGATTATTGATTACAGCAAGACGACCTCCAATTGATTGAGCTAAAGAGTTAGCTTCTTCCCATGTTTTATCATTTGAATCTGAGCAGTAGTATTTGCTTCCATTATATTCTCCTAAGAAAATATATCCAGGAATATTTTCAGAAATTGAAGCACAATCAACATCTCCACAATCAAAATCTCCATTAAAATCTCCATGACCAGTATATGATCCAGTAAATGCAAACCATCCAGATAACCCTTCGTCACTATCTTTTAAGTTCGCACCTAAACCTACCTGAAATCCAAATTCATAATCGCTTGGATTGTGAGTAATATTTAAAGTTTTCCCAGCTAAGTCACCTAATCCTGTGAAAGTACTGTTGTTATTATCTAATTCATAGTAAGACCAAGTAGTGTGATCCTCATAACTAATCGAGTTATTTGGCTTATAAGATCGCCCTAAAGCTGACCATTCAGTCCAAGTTCTTTTAGCTAATAATTTTACATTTACTTCCCATGTATTATTGCTATTATTTACTTGAGTCGCTGTACCTGTAATTGTTGCTGTCCCGTTACTATATTCAGTAACAATAAAAGCATTATCAGCAGCATATTCTTTCACACCACTATTATCAAAATCTAACCATAATAATCGAGTATCATAATCAGTCAATTCACAAGTATTTGTAACTGTTGGTGGAGTACATCCTGTAGTGAATTCTGCAATTGTAATATCATTTCCCCAAACACTAGAGCAATTATTTGCATCAATAATTGTAATGTTGGAGTAAACACCTGGCGCTAATCCAGTAATGTAGTGATCTTCATTAGTAGCATATGGTCCAGCAGAATAAACTTGTCCGTTATAAGTATACTCAACAGAATAAGGTAAAGTAGTTCCTCCGTTGATATAAGGATCTGTAATGATTTTTCCATCATTTGCATCACATGCAGTTTCGTTTACACCATCTACATGTTCCAAAACAGCATTTCCAACGGTAACTTTGACCCAGTTAGACTCCCCATAATTCCAGCTGCTACAACCATCTCGTCTAGAACATCTTCTAAACCATGTAGTTTCTGTTAAATTGCCAGTATTAAAGGTAGCAGAATTTGTAGCAGTACCTATTGATCCAGTAAAACTTGGCTCAATGGTATTGCTTAACCACATGTATTCCAAGGTTCCAACTCCTCCGCTTGGAGATGTTTCATTTGTTAATGTTACACTTTCTCCAGAGCAGATAGTTTGGTCTGACCCAATTTCCCCTCCATCAGTTACATTCCCATAGCATGTTGCAAATGAAGATGTAGCAGATAGCATAAATGCTAACATCAAGGAACCCAAGACTCCCCAATTAATTAATGTTTTTTTCTGCAAAATAGCAGGATTGAATGTTTGCGTTTGTAAAATTCTGTTCATGATTACTAGTTTTGGTACATAAAAATTTTAGGTAAATAATATTATTGCATAGGGGGAATATTTCTTTTTTGGAGGGAAAGAAGGAGGAGTATTTTAGTGTTGTTCTAGGTTTGTTTTTTGAATTCTAAAAACAAAGTGTTTTAATCTTCGGTTATTTTTTGAATCCCAAAGAATTTTGGTGATCAAAAAAAATAATGATTGTTTGTTTTTTGAAGTGATTGATTATACTTGTTTCTCTAGGAAGGAGAATAAGGAAAGTGTTTGCTTTTTGCTTTGAATTGAGGGTATGTGTTGGTGTGTGTTAGTGATTATGATGTAAAAATACAACCATTCCGCATCCGTGTCAATTATTTTGAATTTTTTTTCTATATCTGAAATTAAGACTTATTACCATGTGTTTTCATTTCTTTTGTAAGTGCTATGATTGTCAATTATTAATACATATCAAGTTTTAATTAATTAAGATTAAAAAAATGTAAAATATTTTTTTTGATCCAAAATTCTCTGACACAAATCATGGAATAGCTTAAAATGGACGATCGAATTAAAGAAAAAGATGGAAATCTAACTGTGTGTGACGCATCTTAAAACGAAAATATCTTAATAGATATTTATGAGTAAAGGAAAGTTGGAATAGATTGTGACAACTTTATGGAATACTCAACCATTCAAAGTCAGCTCCCATAAAATAAATAAAAACGAAAGCTGCCGAAATTGGAGCAAAAATAGAAATTGCCATAAATGTAAAATACCACTTTGGTACTTTTGACCGCTCTACTAATTCAACCATTAGCGAAATAACTAAAATAAAAAAGAAGATAAATGAAAATACAATGGTTAACATCGAAGCAATATAATCATCCCATAACCATAGTAATGAAAATAGGATAAATTCAATCAAGAATATTTCGATCGGTCTAATATTTTGCATAATGGTTGAAATATTAATTTTTTTAAGTCACTTAGAAATTTCTGTACCTTTATATACGTTTTGAAGTTATGATAGAAAAAGTGTTTAGGTTTTAATGTGTTATAGGTGTATATGTTTTTCTAAAAACAAAAAATCAGATTATCAAACATATACACTTAATACACACAGACGCATATTAAATTTTTAAAAAAAATACATGAAATCATTATCTGTTTTTTCTCTCCTGACTTTATTTATTCTTTCTCCTTTGTTGATTCAAGCACAAGACAAAGAGCCAAAGCCGCCATCCACAGAAGAAGAGTTTGAAAAAAAATATCAGCAAAATATCAAAAAAGAAAGAGTACATGGAGTTTACATTCCAAAAGATTTGGCGGATGCATTTATCCAACTCAATATTTTGATTGATAAAAGTAGTCAATCAAAATTCAAAAGTATGGAAGAAACTGAAGCAGTTAAAAAATTACACTTTAGTTTCGGTAGATGGATCACCCATAATTGGAGTTTGTACTCAGGTTCTCGATATTCTCATTATATCAAAAGTGTAGGCATTCATCACCCCGAAGAAATGGCTTCCTTCACTATACTAATGTATCATCGATATTTGAATAAAAATAAACTGGATGTAAAAGGATATATGGAAGATTTCAAAAAGAAAAAAGAAGAAGCGAAAAAAGAGAAATTGAAGAAGGGAAAGGTGTTGGAGACATTTAAAAGGAAAAGGAAGAATTAGAGATTCAAAAAAAGGTGTTAGTACTAAAAATACTAACACCTTTTTTATTTCAATCTCACCTCAACTTTTCCTTAATTCATCAAAAAATTAAATCAGAAAAAAACATTCTTCTTATCACTTTATTTTAAAATTTATACATTTGCATTCTAAAAGAAGAAAAGCAAGTACAATATAATAGGTGTACAAGAGTTATTTAAAACGAAAAAAACCAATAAAATTAAGGCTTCTAAATGTGATGCTTTAATTTTTTTAATGAAACTTAACTCCTGTTTTTCAAGTATTACAATGAGTTCAATTTTTCAGAAAACTAATTTATTAAAGAATACTGATCAAAAATCAATTCAACAATGGCGAAGAATTTGGTAATCGTGGAGTCCCCAGCAAAAGCAAAAACAATAGAAAAAATTCTAGGGGAAGATTTCACCGTCAAATCAAGTATGGGGCACATACGTGATTTAGCAAAAGGTGATAAAGGGGTAGATATTGAAAATAATTTCAATCCTAGTTATGAAGTTTCCCCAGACAAAACAAAAGTAGTTAACGATCTTAAATCGTCTGTGAAGAAGGTAGACGAAGTATGGCTCGCAACGGATGAGGATCGAGAGGGAGAAGCAATTTCTTGGCATTTGTGCGAAGTCTTAGGCTTAGATCCCAAAACGACCAAACGAATTGCTTTTAGAGAGATTACCAAGTCTGCTATCCAAACAGCTATTCAATCACCTCGAACGGTGGACTTAAATTTGGTGGATGCACAACAAGCACGTCGTATTTTAGATCGACTGGTTGGGTTTGAATTATCTAGTTTGCTTTGGAAAAAAGTCAAAGGAAAGTTATCTGCAGGTCGAGTTCAGTCTGTGGCGTTGAAATTAATCACGCAACGAGAAAGAGAAATCAAAGGATTTGAAACAACTCCTTTTTATAAAGTAGCTGCCATTTTTGATGTCAAAAATGAGAATGGTAGAATGGTAGAACTCAAGGCTGATTTGCCTTCAAGATATGATTCAGAAGGAGATGCTCAAGCATTTTTAGAAAAATGTAAAGCAGCAGTTTTTTCCATAACTAATATTGCTGTCCGTCCTACCAAGCGGAAACCAACAGCTCCGTTTACCACTTCAACTTTACAACAAGAGGCAAGTCGAAAATTAGGTTTCTCTGTAAAAAGAACCATGACAAATGCACAGCGATTATATGAGCAAGGTTTTATTACGTATATGAGAACAGATAGTGTGACTCTGAGTGAAACTGCTTTGAAAAATATTGCAGATGTCATTACAAAAGATTACGGAGCGAATTATCTTAGTACTCGACAATACAAAAATAAAAAATCAAATGCACAAGAAGCTCACGAAGCTATTCGTCCTTCCTATGCTGATAAAAGAGTGGTCACCAAAGATCACGATCAACAAAAGTTGTATGATCTAATTTGGAAAAGAACCGTCGCTTCGCAAATGACTGAGGCTGAATTAGAAAAAACCACAGTTGATATTGGGATCTCAACTATCGGAGATGCTACATTTAAAGCGAAAGGAGAAGTCTTGATTTTTGATGGATTTCTTAAAGTTTATTTGGCATCCAAAGATGATGATGACGAAGATGATGAAGATGCAAAAGGAATTTTACCTCCATTGACATTAGGTCAAGAGTTGGCTTTAAATGAAATGGGTGCAACGGAAAGATTTACTCGGCCGCCTGCAAGATTTACAGAAGCTGGTTTGGTAAAAAAATTAGAAGAACTCGGAATCGGTCGTCCGTCAACTTATGCACCAACGATCAGTAGAATTATGGAACCTTCAAGAGGTTATGTAATAAAAGGTGATAGCGAAGGTAATCCTCGTAATTATAATGTTTTGAATTTGAAAAATGGGGAAGTCAAAAAACAAGTTCAAACTGAAAAGACAGGCTCCAACAAAGGTCGATTAGTCGCAACTGACTTAGGGCTTTTGGTGATCGACTTTTTGAATAAGCATTTTGAAGATGTGATGAACTATAGTTTCACCGCAGAGATTGAGGGACGATTTGATGTTATCGCAGCAGGAGATCGAAATTGGACAGAAATGTTGGGTGAATTTTATCACCCATTCCATGAGCTAGTTCAAGATACGTTGGAAAATGCAGAGCGTGCTACAGGAGAGCGAATTTTAGGAAAAGATCCTGTTTCAGGAAAAACACTTTTAGTGCGAATGTCTCGTTTCGGACCAGTTGCACAGATTGGAGCTCCTGATGAATTAGAAGAAGATGAAAAACCAAAATATGCAAATCTTCGAGGAGGACTTTCTTTGGAATCAGTAACTTTTGAGGAAGCAGTTGAGTTATTCAAATTGCCAAGAGAATTAGGGCAATATGAAGATAAAGATGTCATCATTGGTGCAGGAAGATTTGGGCCATATGTAAAATGGGGAGAAGCATTTATTTCGATTCCAAGAGATGAAGATGCTTTGACTTTACCCGTTGAGCGAGCGCATGAATTGATCGAAGAAAAGAAAAAGGCAGATGCTCCAGTAGGTACTTATAAAGGTATTCCTTACACACAAGGCAAAGGAAGATTTGGACCATTTTTGAAATACGATGAGTACTTCGTAAATATTCCAAGACGATATGATCCAGAGAATTTATCAGAAGCAGAGGCGCATGAATTGATTGAAGCAAAATTAGTCAAAGAGGCGAACCGGTATATTCAACGATGGGATGATGAAAAAATATCTGTCCAAAATGCACGTTGGGGACCAATCATCAAATTTAAAAAGAAGCAAGTTAAGATTGCAAAAAAAGAAGATGGTACTCGAGTGACGCCCGAAGAAGCAGCAGAATTCACTTTAGAGTATGTGAAGGAAATTATCGTTTCACAAATTCCAGATGCTTTCAAAAAGAAGACTAGAAAAAAAGCAGCTCCGAAAAAGAAAGCAGCTCCAAAGAAGAAAAAAGCAACTACTAAATAGTTTTTTTTAATGATGAACTAGGAGTGATGAATGATGAGTCTCAGGACTATTATTCATCACTTTTTTTTTGATTTCTATTTTTTCACCACATAGGTACATAGAAAACATAGTCTTGACTGCTAATTTTTCTCCTAAAGAAATCTATGTTTTCTATGTACCTATGTGGTGAAAAAAATCACAAAATGTGAAAAAAAAAATCCTCCATATCGTCTCATTCAATATTCCCTTCCCTGCGAATTATGGAGGAGTTATCGATGTATTCTACAAAATAAAAGCACTCCACAATCAAGGCATCAATATCATTCTTCACGCCTTCGAATATGGTCGAGGCAAATCTCCTGAGCTAGAAAAATACTGCTCTCAAGTTCACTACTATCATCGTTCACTAAGTCCAATTAAACAACTTTCCGTTCTTCCATTTATTGTTAAAACTAGAAATGTAAATACATTGTTACAAAACTTAAAAAAAGATAATTATCCAATTCTTTTTGAAGGTTTGCACACGTGTTATTTTTTAAATCATCCAGCCTTAGTAAAACGAAAAAAGTATATTCGGATGCACAATGTGGAGTGGCAATATTATGCGCATTTGGCAAAAATGGAAAGTAATATTTTAAAGAAAACTTATTTTAAGTTAGAAAGTGAAAAGCTTCGTTCTTTTGAAAATAAAATTGAAAATGTTGATGGGATTTTAGCAATCTCAAAAGTGGATGAGCAATATTTCAAGAGGAAATATCCGAGTGTTTCTACTCATCATATTCCTGCATTTCACCCAAATGAAAAGGTGGAAATCAAAGAGGGAAGAGGAGATTATATTTTATTTCACGGAGATTTGAGTGTGAAAGATAATGAACAAGCCGCAGTTTTTCTACTAGAAAAAATAATGCAAAGTGTTGATTATCAATTAATTATTGCAGGATTAAATCCTTCTGAAAAATTAAAAGCACTTATTTTAAAAACCAAAAATGCTAAATTAAAAGCAAATGTCTCCAATGAACAAATGGAAATTTTAATAAAAAATGCTCACGTAAATATATTGTTATCATTTCAGTCTGCAGGCATGAAATTAAAATTATTGAATGCCCTTTTTAAAGGTCGTTTTTGTGTAGTGAATGATTTTATGGTGAGAAATACGGGGCTGGAAGATTTGTGTTTGGTGGGGAAAACAGCGGAAGATTTTCAAAAGATATTGAGTGATATTTTTCAAAAAGAGTTTTCTCAAAATGAAATATTAGAAAGAAAAGAAAGATTGGAAATAGATTTTTCTAATCAGAAAATAGCCAATGAAATCAAGTGGATTATTTTTTAATTTTCCTTTCCAATTATAGTTAGTTTCACTTCCGAACTTATCAAGTTTTCATGATCTTCTCCCCGAAATAATAAAGTCTATCTGATTGAAAATTTGTACTGAAATACAAGATTATAAGTTCTCTCAATATTTGCCTCAATACTCAACACCAAAAATTTCATGTCCAGTAGTTTGGTTCTAAACGAAGTCATCATCCAAAGGTCTCTTTTCAATTTCTTTTAACTCTAAGGATTCAGAGTCATCTAGAAGATTTTTCTCATCTCTGATACGCTCTTTTAATTCTCTTTTGCGCTCTAGTCTTTTAAGTTCTTTTTCTAATTCTTCCTCCTCCCAGTTGGAATTAATTCCAAGAATATCCAAATGCTCTGTCCCAAATGTTTTAAAATAATGAGATGCCAAACCTATACCCCAGCTCATTGCGACAATGATTACAGGAAGTATTTCACCATTATTTTCAAAATGCATGATTGCATAGAGCATTCCGATGATACATGCATAAGCTATAAAGTGATAGAAAAATCCTTTCTTTGCTTTTACTTTTTCAGCTGCCTTGCTATAAATATCTTCATCTTTCATAAGGGAAAAATTTTGTGTATTTCTAAATCTGAATATCGAATCTTATTGGTTCTTATTTAGAGCATGTCTAAAAATTTAACTTCTCAAAATTCTACTGTAAATATATAATTTTCTTACTTTAATTATCCCTCCTCTCCAAATGCAGTTGGTTCTGCTTCAGAAATAATCAAAGGAATCATATTTCTGATTTCCTTTTGCTGTGGTTTTTCTAATTTTTCATAAGGCAAATTATGCAACTCCATTGCCTTTTCATTTCGTAATTCGTTGTAGGCTGCTTTTAATTCATTGAATACATCAAGATAAGTTTTGTAGCTCGTTCCTCGATCATTTTTTAAAGAAATAATTGCCTTGTATGGATACTCTGCTAGATCAGATTTTTGATTTGGATTGTTGATAAATTCTTTCGCACTCATTTTCAAATCCTTCAATTTCATCAGTTTATTTCTGACGAGAATTTTATTTTTTGAATTAACATAAACGTTAAATACATTCCTTTCTTTTAATTTGGTGATGTCTGGTTCATTTTCTGACCAAGGGGGAAGAGCTGTTAATACCCCTTGATCTTGCTTAGAGTTTGAGATATACATTGTCAATAAATTATAGAAATACAATTTATAGATCGGATGTTGAAAATCATTTCCTTTGAAAACATGCATTAGATCTTTTGTTAATTTTCCTTGATCTAATTCTCCTGTATCTCTCATTTTTTGAAACACTTTTCCAACTTCATTCTGCCATTCAAATATTCTTGAAGTTTTAATTTCTATTGAATCAAAATTACTTTTCTCACAATAATTATTTATTCCAGGAACAGAAAAGGAAATGAATAAGGGATTTTCTAATTCCTTTGGAATAGAAATAGAGAATGGAATAGGTTGAGTTAAGGAATCAATTAATTGAAGATAATTATCTGGTGAGGTGCCATTTAGAAACTTCTTTTGGATAAGGTAAGTCTCAAAATCAACGATAAGTTGGTCTGGATCTATGTCCTTTGATGCTAAGTTTTTTTTTGCACATTCATATAATTTACCTTCCAATTCAAACCGTGAATGACAACTTATAACAATACAAATACAAATCAAGAAAAGTAAAGATTTCATATTTTATTCTTTTAAAAAACCAACCATTTTCCTCGCCGCCTTTTTTGATGCACCAGAATTTCCTAATTCTTCTTTTAATAAAATATAACCATCAAGTACAGATGTAACTGACTGAGCATCTAGTAATTTTCCTAACTCAGTTTTCAAATTTTTATAATTAAATTCACTCTGGATCAACTCCTTTACAATTTCATGATCAACAATTAAATTAACTAGCGAAATATATTTTACATTAATCACCCGCTTTGCAATCTGATAAGAAATCGGACTTCCTTTGTAACAAACCACTTGCGGAACATTAAAAAGTGCCGTCTCCAAAGTCGCTGTTCCACTCGTCACTAATGCCGCAGAACTATGTTGTAAAAGTTCGTAAGTATTATTTTGGATGATTTTAACTTGTTGACTATCAACGTTTTGTAAAGTAGATTTGTAAAAGTCCAATGTAATCGAAGGTGCGCCTGCAATGACAAATTGATAGTCCGAAAAGTCATTCACCACACTTAACATTCCTTCCAGCATTTTTGAAATTTCCTGTTTTCGACTACCAGGAAGAAGTGCAATAATCGGTTTTGCAGAAAGGCTATTTTTGCTTTTGAAATCCGAATCTACTTCTCTTTCTGCCACTACATCTAACAATGGATGTCCAACAAATTCTACTTCACAATCATATTTGTTATAGAAATCTTTTTCGAAAGGAAGGATCACAAACATCTTGTCGATGTTCTTTTTAATACCATGAACTCGGCGACTAT
The DNA here is from genome assembly GCA_045106765.1 of Saprospiraceae bacterium. Classification (GTDB taxonomy): domain Bacteria; phylum Bacteroidota; class Bacteroidia; order Chitinophagales; family Saprospiraceae; genus CAJQQY01. Next base: position 25,835 of record JBGCFD010000248.1, read on the forward strand.
TCCATGCCCAAATCTGTGGAGAGATATAATAAAATACTTTGATTCCCTGCTGCTTCGCCCACTTCGCCATCCTTAAATTAAAACCAGGATAGTCGACCAAAATCAAAACATCAGGTTGGTACTTTAAAATATCAGCTTTGCATATTTTGAAATTATTTAGAATCGTTTTCAAATTCATCACTACTTCTGAAAACCCCATAAAAGCCAAATCTCGATAATGTTTCACTAATGTTCCATCGACTGCTTCCATCAAGTCACCTCCCCAAAACCTGAATTGAGCTTCCTGATCTTCCTCTTTTAATGCCTTCATCAAATTGGAAGCATGTAAATCCCCCGAAGCTTCACCGGCAATTATATAATATTTCATTTTTTTATATAAAAAAGTTTGTTCCAAATAGAATTGGATAACTAACAATAAAGCGTAGAATGTAAAACGTCTATCGTTCAACGATTATTTAATCCCACATAATTTTTGAACCAAAATAGAAAAACCAGATTCCAGCATAAATTATTGTTGGAATCATAATTCCTCTCATGGAGTAAAAAAATCTTTTTCGGTTAAAAAATGCAAAAGGAATAAGATTTATACAAAGTCCCAAAAGGGCAGAAGTACGTCGTCTAAAATCTCCTGATCCAAATCCACTAATAATATCAGCTGCATCTAACTGGTCGTATATTTCTAACACCACCGCATAACCAACAAATGGAATAAATACACCTAGTAACAATCCTGCAAGTAAGGAATCTTTTTCAAACATGATATTTCGTTTTAATTGAAAGGTAAAATTACTGACTAGCTTTTAAATTACCTAACTTAAGATCATTCAGGTGAATTTCATACTTCGAAATCACTTGGTGGGTTGGAAACTGAAAATAATTGTCACGGAATTATTGACCAGTAGGGAGGATCTAAAAAAAAAGGGATTCAAGAACCAAGTTCCTGAACCCTTTACCTTCTACGTCGTCTTGTAGTATCAGTAATTGTAGAAGCTTAAGGATGATGTGCTAAAAAGGATATTGCAATGTTGCAATAGTTGTTAAAATTTATGAAAAGACCGAGGGCTAATTCACTTTTTCATCTCAGATTCAGTTAGACTAGAAAGTGAAAGCATCATCATTCCCTTTTTTAATTTTTCTCTAGTAAATCTAAATTGTAATTATAATAAAGCGATTGTAGTTAATTTGCTTTCATTGTTTGGGGCGCTTCCCTTTTGGATAAATTTTGAAGGGAAAAACATTCAAAATTACACGATAATAATAATCAGTTATATATTTTTTTTATAATAAATTATATTTTTTTTGATTATAATGCTAAGGTAAACTTTTTAGATTCAATTATTGGAATTTACTTTCTCACAAATAATTAACAAAAGTTATTAACATCTGTTAATTATTTGTGAGTCAGTATTTTATGCTATTTTTTTTGAAAAAATAGCAATTATATTAGTACTTATCAACATGTTGATTGTGCGTGTGAAACTCATTTTATAGATGATATTACATTATGAATAATGTTTATAACTTTTATAATTTAATTTTTGCAATGTGTAATTGGTTGATTTAGTTGATTGTGTTGATTAAATATGAACCCAATTTCATAGTATTAAAATGAATGCTTTTTATTATTTTGAGCAATAAAACAAACTACATTATGAAATCTTTTTACCTCCTAATTTTTTCCATTTCTTTTATTAATATTTCTTTTAGTCAAAATTCCTCGAAAAAAACGATGGATGAAACTGTATATGCTAAATGGAATAGAATCCAAAGTCCGACTATTTCTAATAATGGCGAATGGATTGTTTATCATTTAAAACCAGGAGAAGGAGATACAGAACTCAAAATTTTTAATGCAAAAAATCAAAAGGAATATACTTTTAATCGTGGCGAAAAAGCAAAAATTACCGATGACTCAAAGTTTGTAGTTTTTACAATAACACCACATGCAGATTCTCTAAAAACGATGAAGCGAAATAAAGTCAAAAAGAAAAATATGCCTAATGATACTTTGGGGATTTATAATTTAGCTACTCGTTCTTTATCTAAAGTACCCAATGTAAAATCATTTAAAGTTCCTGCAAAATGGAATGGCCATATCGCCTACTTGAGAGAAGAACAAACTTTTGAAAAGGGAGATACGGTATCTGTTCGACCTAAGAAGAAAGAAACTACTGACCATGGAACTCGCCTAACTATTCGAGATTTAAAAACAGGAAAGGAACAAAATTTTACCTATGTGAAAAATTACACACTTTCAGAAGAAGGTGGGAAGATGTTGTTTTCGAGTACCGGAAATGATTCTACTTTTTCTGCGGGAATGTATTGTTATGATTTTTTCAAAAAAGAATTAAAAACGCTGCATCAAGAAAAAGGAGAATACAAGTTTTTAACTTTTGATGAAAAAGGTAATCAAGCTGCGTTTCTTGCCAATGTTGATACAACTGATGCACAAGTCGAACCTTTTCAGTTACATTTTTGGAATGGGAAAACTGATGCCGCAGGAGTTATTTTTAATAATGTAAAACTATTAATGAATGGGTTAGGAGAAGATTGGATCGTGAGTAAAAATCAAAGATTATCTTTTTCGGAAAATGGAAAACGATTGTTTTTTGGAATTGCACCGCCGCCAATTTTACAAGATACTAGTTTGCTTGATGATGAAATTGTACAAGTGGAAGTGTGGAGTTATACCGATAAAAAATTATACACTCAGCAAGAAAATGACTTGAATCAAGATAAAAACAAAGCTTACTTAATAGTCTATGATATTTCGAAAAAGTCATTTTACCAATTGGAAAATTTGATGGTAGATGAGGCAGAATTGGGCGATGAAGGAAATGCGGAAAAATTGTTCGGTTATAATTCAAAACCTTATTTAGAAAAAACGTCTTGGGAAGGTTGGCCTAGTTATAAAGATCTGTATGTTAAAGATTTAAATGGTGGACGATGGGAACAAATTGCTAAAGAGATAAGAGGGAATCCGCAAATGTCACCTAAAGGAAATTACATATATTGGCATAGTCCATCTGACACAGCTTGGTTCACCTACTCTTTTTCAAGTAAGAAAATAACGCAAATTTCGAATAACAAAATCTCGAAATTTTATGATGAATTAAATGACCGACCGATGCATCCGAGAAGTACAGGAATGGCAGGTTGGACGACTGATGATGAATATCTTCTGTTATATGATCGATATGATATTTGGAAAATTCATCCTGAATATAAAGAACCTCCAACACGAATGACGAAAGGACGAGAGGCTGCAGATCCAACTGTTTTTCGATATGTTCGACTAGATCGGGAAGAGCGAAGTATTGATTTGAAAAAAGAAGCGTTGCTACATTCTTTTAAAGAAAAAAGTAAACAAGAAGGATATTTGAGTTTTAATTTTTCTGATAAAAAAATGAAAAGATTGGTAGGGGGTGATTATGCATTTACTCGTCGTCCTCAAAAAGCAAGAGATGTAAACACGTTGTTATTTACTAAAGAATCTTTCCAGCTTTTTCCTGATCTAAGATTAGTTAAGGATCATAAATTTAATCGAGAAACAAAAATAAGTACTGCTAATCCTCAGCAATCTGAATACAAATGGGGAACGATTGAACCGTACACTTGGACCTCGCTTGATGGGCAAGAATTGACTGGAATGTTAGTCAAACCTGATAATTTTGATCCAAAGAAAAAGTATCCGATGTTGGTGAATTTTTATGAAAGAAGTTCCCACACTTTACATCGACATCGTGCACCATATCCTCATCGTTCGACGATTAATTATGCTTATTATTCAAATCGAGGTTATGTGATTTTTAATCCAGATGTGCCGTATCGAGTAGGTTATCCAGGCGAAAGCGCTTACAATGCCGTGATTCCAGGAGTGACTTCTTTAATCGAAAAAGGATTTATAGATGCAGATAATATTGGAATGCAAGGACATAGTTGGGGAGGTTATCAGGCTGCATATATTGTGACCAAATCCAACATTTTTAAATGTGCGGAATCAGGTGCTCCTGTAGTCAATATGATTTCTGCCTATGGTGGAATTCGATGGGGAAGTGGAATGAGTCGAGCGTTTCAATATGAGCATACGCAAAGTAGAATTGGTGGTACGCCGTGGGAATATCCGATCCGCTACATCGAAAATTCTCCGATATTTTTTCTTGATAAAATCGAAACGCCTCTATTGATTTTGCATAATGATAAAGATGGTGCGGTGCCTTGGTATCAAGGAATTGAATTTTTTAATGGACTACGTCGATTGGGAAAACCTGCTTGGATGTTGAATTATAATGATGAGCCGCATTGGCCGGTGAAGTTGCAAAATAGAAAAGATTTTAATTTGAGAATGCAACAATTTTTTGATTTTTATTTACAAGGAAAAAGAAAACCAATGTGGATGGAAAGGGGAGTACCTGCGATGGAAAAAGGAATTCGACAAGGGTTGGAGTTGAAGAAGGATTGATTTTTTTTGAATATCGAATATCGAATATCGAACAAGGATTTGAGAAGTTGTCCCCAGCGTTTAATTGGAAGACAACTTCTCAAATCGTTATTCCTTGTTCGATATTCGATATTCATTCTTCAAAAAAAACGGTCAGATATTTTCATATCTAACCGTCCAACAAATTTATGATCCTTATTTCCTATTGATTTTTAAGATTTTGAAAACCTTCGAGAATTCTGTCTAAGTCTTAGTTTTCATAGGATTATAATTTAACAAAAACAGATTCCTCTAAGGTTCTTCAAAATTAATACGATTGTTTTTTCTATTTATTTGACCGTTATTTTTCCTGAACTAATCATTGCTCCATTTCCCTCCAAAGTATAAAAATACATCCCACTTAATAGTTGGTTTCGGTAAAATGAAAATTGATTTTCAGTATGACTTGAAGTTCGAATGAGTCGACCTGTGAGGTCATAAACATTTAATTGGATTTGGTCAAATTGAGTACCATCAATCTCAAATTGAACCAAATCTTCAAAGGGATTTGGGAAAGTCCGAACAGTTAAGTTAGGGAGAAAAAGTTTTTGGGTATTGACGCTAATAAAATTTTCTCCAATGGTATGGAATGCTGTATTTGTAATTATGGGTTCATTGAAGTCGAAATAAATAGCAGCATCGTTTTCTAAAATTGTTCCAATCGGAAGATCATTTTTTTGAGAAATTTTAAACTGAACAAAACCTTGAGAGCCTGCTAAATTAACATTGCTATCTGGAAGCATAATATTATTGAATTTAAAAATAGCTAGTCCATTTCCTAGTATTTCAAAATCAACTGGATGACTACTTGCTCCTAGTCGGAAACTCCCAATATCTAAAAAATTGGAAAGCGTATCTAGCACCACAATATTGAAAGCAGTATCTGTTCCTGTATTTTGAAAACGGATAAGATATTCAATATCTGTATTCGCATGGAGATAATTTTGATCTCCATATCCTCTCGGAAAAGCTTGTTTGTCATTCGGATCAAAAGCTCCAATATTTTCAGAACAATCCATTGCCGAAAACGGGTTGTTATTTTCTACTGAAAATTGGTTGACAAAACCTGTACTAAATCCACCTGTACTATTTTCTCCACAACCTTCAACAACCGCCATCACTTTTCCGATGTCAAAATGCGATTACTCATGAGTGATACGCATAAATTGATTGAAAAATATTTGATGTGTAAAAATTATTTTGCAGATGAGATTCAAAACAAAATTCAGTTAGCTTCCACTTATCGTCAACGTAATTTACCAAAACATTTTGAGAAAACGATCAATGATGCGAATAGTTTATTGGAGCAAAATGAATTGCGCCATGCTGAATATTTTAATCTTAGGTACAAAGAACTTTTAGAGAAATATCAATTTAGTTCTCAGCAAAAACGAAATAAAGAATTTAATTTGCAAGAAATTTCAAGTACACTTGACACTACTTTTATCACGTTAAAATTACGTCAAACTTGTTTACTTCTTTCCCACCAAGCGATTTATAAAAAAGAGTATGATTTTGGTTTACTATCTTTTTTGATTCAATATATTGAGGAAAATGAATTACTAAATACTCCAGCGATTTCAGTTTATTATTTTTGTTATAAAGCATTAACAGAGTCAAAAAATCTAAATTTTTTCACAAAATTTAAAAACCTCATTTTTAAACACGATGATAAATTTCCTAAAACTGAAATTAGAGATCTCTATCTTTTTGCCATTAATTATTGTATTCGGCAACTCAATCAAGGGCAAAAACATTTTGTCAAAGAAGGGTTAGATTTATATAAGCAAGGATTATTGAAAGGAATTTTGATGGAAAATAAAACGCTTTCAAGATTTGCGTATAATAATATAGTTGCAATGGCGATTGATGCAGAAGATTTGAATTGGGTAGATAATTTTATTTATCAATACAAAGATAATTTAGTGAAAAAATATAAGGAAAGTACTTTTAGTTTTAACTTAGCAAGACTGGAGTACAAGCGAAAAAATTATGATCAGGCCATTCAACTTCTACAAAGAGCAGAGTATCAAGATCTTCTAAATAATCTAATTTCAAAAACCTTGTTATTAAAAATATACTTTGAGCTAAAGGAATTTAGTTTATTGGAATCTCATCTTGATACGATGAAAGTTTTTCTTCGAAGAAAAAAGGTTATCGGTTATCATCAAACCAATTTTCAAAACACGATTAGATTTACTAAGAAATTATTGACGACTAATCTATTTGACAAAGTGAAAAAATCAAATCTCAAAAAAGAAATTCAAGCAGAAAAAATATTGATGGAAAGAGAATGGTTGTTGGAGCAATTAGGTTAATTAAATTTTCCCGAGGTACTTTTTACAATCTCTTTTGTCCTTTAAGTAGTCGGAGAAAAGTAATCATGAATTACGTAAATCATTAAATAACTTTTGGAGAAACTCTTCAAAAATAATTATCAATTTAAAAGAATAGTATATATTTTAGTTACTTTTACTTTCATATCTTCAACTGATTTCCAATTCCGAAAAGTTATTTATCTGAAGGCGTAAATTTATTTATGGTCAAATTTTAAATAACTCCTAATTAATTTCACTATCCCACACCGAAGTACTGACTGGTTTCCTACCAGAACAGACATTGATTTATTCTTATATAGAACAGATCAAATAAATTTTTAAACCAAATGATTAACTCTAAAATTGAATCCCCATCTAATGAACCTTTTTCCGAAATATAATTCAAGTTGTATTCAAAAAAAAATTCTGTTAGTAGTCTTCCTATGTCTACTTTTCAATATTTCTCTTTCGGCTCACGGTGATCTAGATTTACAAATTGAACGGATTTCGAAAAGGATCGAAAAGAATCCTGGGGATGCTAATTTATACCTAAAAAGAGGGCAACTTTATAATCAACATAAAGAACCTGAAAAATCAAAACAGGATTATCTTCTTGCTCGAAATTTAGATGATCATCTTCTCATCACAGATTTATTATTAGCTCAAATGTTTGCAGATAATAATGAAGCAAATGCTGCTCTTCCATACGTCAATTTATTTTTAAAAAATCATCCTAACCATTCGATTGCACTCATCACGAGAGCAAAAATTTATCAACAAATGAGGCAGCCTGATTTATGTCAAAAGGATTTAGAAAATGCCTTGAATCATATAGTTGAGCCAAACCCTTCTCATTTTATTTCTATTGCTGAAGCGGTGCTGTTGACTGATGATTCTAATATTTCTGAAGCGTTGGATTGGTTGAAAAAAGGAGAGGAGAAGTTTGGTTTTGATATCGTTTTAAAATCAAAAGAAGTGGATTTGTATGTGCAAAATAAACAGCACGAGAATGCCATTTTGACGATTGATAAAATTATGGAACATTTTCAAAGAAAAGAAAAATGGCTATTTCAGAAAGCAATAATTTATGAAGACGCGGGGGAAATGGATCTTGCTAAGAATCATTATGTTGCTACGCTGGAAGCAATTAATAAACTACCAAAACGAATGCAGATGACTTCCAAAATAATTGAACTTGAAGTGCATTCACTAAAACGAATTAACGGACTTTCAGAATAAAAAATTGATTAAACTATCTAAATTTTTTTGCTTGTTGTCCCCTTAATATCCATTGAATATGAAAAAACCAAACCGCTGTTTTAATAAAATACTAATTGCTTTTGCAGTTGCTATTTTCTTTTCTCTTAATTCCTTTTCACAAAATTCTACAGTAATACGTGGACCCTATTTACAAAGTGGTACATCAACGAGCACGATAGTCAAATGGCGAACATCGAATAGTACCAATAGTCAAGTTTGGTATGGAACGGATGTTAATAATTTAAGTCAGACTGAAATAGTCAACGGATCTCAAACGGATCATGAAGTTACGGTTTCTGGGTTGATTGCTAATACAATTTATTACTATGCGATAGGGGACAGCTTTGGACAAATGGTAGGAGGCAATGGAGATGCCAGTCATTATTTTAAAACAGCACCAACGATAGGAGCTTCCCAGCCTGTGAGGGCATGGATACTTGGAGATTGTGGAACTGCGGATTTTGAACAAGAGCAGGTTCGTGATGCTTATTATAATTACATTGGAAGTAATCATACTGACATGGTTTTGATGCTTGGAGATAATGCCTATGATGATGGGTTTGATTCAGAGTATCAAGATGCAATGTTTGATGTATATCCTGATAAGTTGAAAAATTCTATTTTTTGGTCTTGTCCCGGAAATCATGATTATTTTGGTTCAGGACTTAATAATGCTTATTACGATATTTTCTCTTTTCCATCAGGAGGAGAAGCTGGTGGTCTGGCTTCCAATACAGAGAAATATTATTCTTTTGATTATGCTAATATTCACATCATTTCTTTGGATTCTCATGATGAGAATAGAAGCCCAGGTAGCCCTATGTTAACTTGGTTGGAAAATGATTTAGCAGCAACAACTCAAGACTGGATTGTTGTTATGTTTCATCATCCTCCCTATTCAAAAGGATCACATGATTCTGATGATACTAGTGAAAATAGAATGATTGAAATGAGGGAAAATGTATTACCGATTTGTGAATCTTATGGAGTTGATTTAGTTCTATCGGGACATAGTCATGCTTACGAACGTTCCAATTTAATCAATGGACATTATGGATTTTCGAGTACTTTTGATTCTACTCTTCATATGATAGATGGAGGAAATGGACAAGTAAATGGAACTGGTGCATATCAACAAAATACTAATATAGAAGGTACTGTTTATGTTGTAACTGGTTCGGCAGGAGGATCATCTCCAGTAGGAAATCACCCTGTCATGTATGCTTCACTTGAAAGTTTGGGGTCTACTATTTTGGAAGTGAATGGTCATCAGATGGATGTGAAATTTTTAAATGAAAATGGTGTAGTGGGAGATTATTTGACCTTGGTTCAAAATGGACAACCTGTAATCCATTGGACGAATCCTAATAATGGAGATTTTTTTACGAACCTAGATCCAGTCGCATTAAATGTCGATGCATTCGATAGCAATGGAGATATTACCCAAGTTGAATATTTTGTTGATGGAGTTTCGATTGGAATAGATGCAGTTGCGCCATATTCATTGAATTGGACACCAATAGTTTTTGGAAATTATTTGGTAAAAGCAACTGCTACTGATAATGAAGGCAATAACAGTTCTAAGGAAATTTCCATTTCATTTGATAATACAAATCCTACCAGTATTGCGATTCAAATAAATGATGAAGATGATGATGCAGAAGAATCGGAAGGAGATATGGCAGTTAATAGTAATGATTTGGATTTGGTGGAGGATGGTCAAAATGAACAAACGGTAGGTTTAGTTTTTAATGATTTAAATATTCCTCAGGGTGCAATAATTACCAATGCTTATATTCAATTTACTGCGGATGATACTGATTCAGGGACTACTAATTTAATGATTTATGGAGAAGCTACTGATAATGCTTTATCTTTTACCTCATCGGATTTCAATATTACTTCCCGACCAACAACTGCTGCTTCAGTCAATTGGATACCTCCAGCATGGAATGCTCAAGGAGAAGCTGGAGCCAATCAGCAAACTCCTGACTTGAGTACTTTGGTACAAGAAATTGTAGATCGTGCTGGCTGGCTGGAAAATAATTCCATGGGATTTATCATTTCAGGTATTGGTATCAGGAATGCTTATTCTTATGATGGGAGTTCATCTAATGCAGCGGTTCTTCATATTGATTTTGCCATAAATCCATGTGCGCCATTCTTGGATGTAGATCGAGATGGTTTTTGTTCAGATGTTGATTGCGATGATACCAATCCAATGATAAGCCCTGGTGCAACAGAAATTTGTGATGGGATAGATAATAATTGTGATGGTCAAATAGATGAAGGATTGAGTAATATTTATTTTGCAGATACAGATGCTGATGGATTTGGAGATCCTAATAATTCAATTCAAGATTGTTCTCTTCCCGTGGGCTATGTTTCCAATAATACGGATTGCGATGATACAGATGAAAGTATAAATCCAGGTGTAGCGGAAGTCTGTGATGGCATAGATAATAATTGTGATGGGCAGATAGATGAGGAGGTGATTAATATTTACTTTGCAGATACAGATGCTGATGGATTTGGTGATCCCAATAATTTAGTTCAGGCGTGTTCCCTTCCCGTGGGTTATGTTTCCGATAATACTGATTGTGATGATACAGATGGAAATGTAAATCCAAGTGTAATAGAAATTTGCGATGGTATAGATAATAATTGTGATGGTCAAATAGATGAAGGTTTGCTCAATACTTATTTTGTAGATATAGATGCTGATGGATTTGGCGATCCAAATAATTCAATTCAAGCTTGTTCCCTTCCTTCGGATTATGTTTCAGATAATACAGATTGTGATGATACTAATGAAAGTGTAAATCCAAATGCGACAGAAATTTGTGATGGTATAGATAATAATTGTGATGGTCAAATAGATGAGGGAGTGCTTAATACATATTTTGCAGATACAGATACGGATGGATTTGGTGATCCCAATAATTCAATTCAAGCTTGTTCTCTTCCTTCGGGTTATGTTTCAAATAATACAGATTGCGATGATAAAAATGGAAGCGTAAATCCAAATGCAACAGAAATTTGCGATGGTATAGATAATAATTGTGATGGTGAAATAGACGAGGGGTTGATTAATACTTATTATGCAGATACAGATACCGATGGATTTGGAGATCCGAATAATTCAATTCAAGGGTGTTCTCCTCTTTCAGGTTATGTTTCCAATAATACAGATTGTGATGACACAGATATAAATGTAAATCCAAGTGTGACGGAAGTTTGTGATGGCATAGATAATAATTGTGATGGGCAGATAGATGAGGGGTTGATCAATACTTATTTTGTAGATTTGGATAATGATGGATTTGGCGATCCAAATAATTCAGTTCAAGCTTGTTCTCTTCCATCAGGTTACGTTTCCAATAATACTGATTGCGATGATACTGCTTCTAATATTTATATCGGAGCTAGCTGTGATGATAGCAATCCAAATACGATTAATGACAGTTATAATAGTAATTGTATTTGTATTGGTGATTTTGCTCCTACGGTCATTTGGACAAGTCCGACAGGAGGGCAATTTTTTACCAACTTAAATCCAATAACATTAAATGTCGATGCTGTCGATAGCGATGGAAATATTACTCAAGTTGAATATTTTGTAAACGGAGTATCAATAGGAACAGATGTAATTGCGCCTTATTCGTTTAGTTGGGTACCACCAACCTATGGGAGTTTTTTATTAAAAGCTACGGCTACAGATAATGGAGGAAATATCACTTCATCCGAAATTTCTATTAGTCTTCAAGATATTTCTCCTACCAGTCTAGTTATTCAAATAAGTGATGGAGATGATGATGCAGAGGAATCGACGGGTGATATGATACTTTCTAGTAGTGATTTGGAAATGGTGGAGGATGGTTCAGATGAACAAACGGTGGGTTTAGTATTTAATGGTTTAAATATTCCATCGGGTGCAGTAATAGCAAATGCTTATATTCAATTTACTACTGATGAAACTGATTCTGGATCTACCAACTTGACAATTCATGGAGAAGATACTGATAATGCATTGTCGTTTACCTCCTCGGATTTTAATCTTACCTCCCGACCAATTACTTCTGCTTCTGTTAATTGGATACCGCCATCATGGTCTTCTGAAGGAGAAGCTGGAGTCAATCAGCAAACCCCTGACTTGAGTATTTTGGTACAAGAGATTGTAGATCGTACTGGTTGGATAGAAAATAATTCTATGGGTTTTATTATCTCAGGTGTTGGTAATAGAACTGCTGAATCTTATAATGGAAGTTCTTCTGATGCAGCGATTCTTCACATTACTTTTGGAGTAAATCCATGTGAACCATTTTTTGATTTGGACAAAGATGGTTTTTGTTCTGATATTGATTGTGATGATACCAATCCAGCGATCAATTCTGGTGCAATAGAAATTTGCGATGGAATAGATAATAATTGTAATGGACAAATAGATGAAGGAGTGATGATTACTTATTTTGCAGATGGAGATAATGATGGATTTGGTGATTCTAATAATTCGCTTCAAGCTTGTTCTCTTCCATCAGGATATGTTTTAAACAATACAGATTGCGATGATACAGATGGAAGTGTCAACCCAAGTGTTACAGAAATTTGCGATGGTATAGAT
>JBGCFD010000249.1:0-13031 GCA_045106765.1 Saprospiraceae bacterium
AGAAGCTGTTGTCAGAATTGGTTTTCCCAGAAGAGGGAAAATTAAATTTATTGTAATCAGTCGTCCAGGGTAATTGGGCGGCTGATTTTTTTTTTTGAATCTGAGAAGTTGTCGAGACATTCTAAAATGTAAAATAAATTAGTTCTCGGTAAACTTCATAAATCCTAAATCCTTGTTATTAAATCGTTATTCCCTTCTTCCCTTTAATTATTATATTTGCCTCGTTGAAATTTTATCAAAAAAACTTCAAACTTCAGCAAATGTTGAGAATTTTACAAAACATATTTTTTGGAATCATTGCCTTAGTTGCAACTATGGTCGTCGTTTCTTTTTTCCTTCCTGAAAAATATACCGTTGAAAAATCCATTCACATCAATGCTCCCGTCGATATTGTTTTTCAGCAAATCAATGATTTAAAAAATTGGGAAGACTGGTCTTACTTCGCTAATCTTGATCCAACTTGGAAAACAGATTTTGGCAATTGGACCTTTGGAAAAGATGCTGGTCTTCGTTGGGAAAGTGAAAAGTTAGGTAACGGTCAATTAAAAATAATCGAAAGTATTCCTAAGAAAAAGATAATCGTTCATTTTGATTATAACGATGCTAACAAAGGTGGTGATGCACTTTATTTTTTCAAACAAGAAGACGATGGAACTACTGCAACCTTCCGATTAGAATTCCCTGTTCCATTAACTCCCAAAGATAAGTTTGAAAATATATTTTTTGAAAAGGAAAATAGTGAACCTCAATTTGAATATAGTCTGAAGCACCTCAAAGGAGTAAGTGAAAGAAAATTTAAAGAAAAACTTAATAATGGTTAATGTATAATGATGAACGGTTAATGTTCCCATAGTGGGAACATTAACTGTTCATCATTATACATTAAAAAAGTATGCGCCAAAAACTACTTCTTTCGCATCTTGTTTATAATTGAGTATAAAGGAATGAATTATTTTAATTTTGAAAAAATGTCGTTGAAATGAATTACAAAAAAGATTCAAATACTAATTTATCATATCTCTGGAAATGCGTTTTATTTCTGGGAGGATGGCTATTCATGCTGACTTCTTGTGCCTCTGACTCCAGTTCCAATTATACTCCGCCTATGTCTGGGGCGATTGGAAAAACAAGTGAAATTGTAGTCGTAGCAGATGACAATGTCTGGGAAGGAATGGCAGGTGATACTTTTCGCTATTATTTTGAATCTGCTTATTTACTTTTACCGCAACCTGAACCAATGTTTGACCTACGGCATTTGACACCTGAGCAATTGAGAAATGATCGAATGTTAAGAGACTTAAGAACTTTTGTCTTCTTAGGAAATTTTCAGGACGTTCATTCGGAAACTAATAAAATTATCCAAAAAGATCTAGGTACGGAGAAAGTAAATCGAGCTAAAACAGATACTAAATTCAATACAGTAGTTGGACATAATAAATGGGCAAGAGGACAATTGGTGACTTTTATTTTTGGAAATTCACAACAAGCTTTATCCGAAAATATCAAAGCAAGTTTCCCAAACATTGCCAAACGAGTTCATGATTTTGATCAATCTCAGATTGGAAATTATACTTATCTCAAAGGTCGAAATATTGCAATAGAGAAAACGATAAAGGAAAAAATGGGTGCAGAGATGAATATTCCACAAGAGTACTTTCTCGCAATTGATGAAGAGAATACTATCTGGCTAAGAAAAGAAACAACAAAATTAAGTGCCAATATTTTCATTCATAAATTGCCTTACACGAACCAATCTCAATTCACTCAAGAAGGAATTCGAAGCATTCGAGATTCCCTTGGAAAAAAATACGTCACTACTGAAGTTAACGGTGCATATATGCGAACAAACGATATTGACTTACCTATGTTTGCTATCCCTATGGAACTACATGGAAATTATGCCGTGGAAGTTCGAGGTGTGTGGGATTTGGTCAATGACTTTATGGGTGGACCATTTATTGGTTATTTGATTCATGACAAAGTGAATAATCAATTACTTTATGTTGAAGGTTTTATCCATGCACCGTCTACAACTAAGCGAAAATTCATGGAACGAATGGAGCATATTTTACGAAATACTAAATTTGGAAACGACTCCACTACAACCGTCAATTCTGAAGAATGATTTAATTAAACAGTTAATTAGGTAATCAGTTTACTAGATTACCTAATTAACTGTTTAACTAAATCATCCACCAACATCGTTAAAGAAAGCGAATCATGCCATCCTTGTTTTTTTCCAAAAAAATAGAAATAGGCTCCAATGGAAAAAACAATAATCCCTCCGAATTAAGATATCTAAAAGTGATGCTCATTGACCTGAAACATTTTTTACAGAAGTTTTAATCACATACTTTCCTAAAGTTTTTCCTTCAAAAAAACATTCACAACTAATATAATATATCGCAATGACTAGGCACTCAATGCCTATATTGAACGAATCATTTTGAAAAATACTAAACCACTATTTTTTTCTCAAAGCAGAAAAAAAATCCTAACAATACTCCTACAAAACAGATAAATTTAAAATGGTAAAATAACCTATGATTAAATTTAGAAACCGTTTAAGCAGAGAAGCTCTGTAGTAGTTTCTTTTTCTTTTGGAAAGAACTAATTCATCGTTTATCATTTTTCAAAAATTTAAAAATCAGATGAGGGGATTTCTAATACGATTAGATATTCAAGAATTAGGCCTTTGGCTTTCACCCAACTTTTAAAAGTTATCTTGCGTCTATCTTTTTGATAAAGCTTTTTTATTTTTGAAAAAAGAAATCATGAAAAATCTATTTTTATTTCTTGTTTTTATTTTACCTATTTCGATTAATGCACAAGCATGGGACAAAGTCTACCCAGCTGACTCAACTATTTTTGGGTTGGGTTTCAGTATTGGATTTGAAGTAAATTTAACTTCAGAAGGCGGTTATCTTCTAGGTGGAGAAGTTGATTTGCCTACAGGTGCAATTCGACATTATTTGCGATTAGTAAAAACAGATCAACTAGGAGATGTGATTTGGCAACATACCTATACTGAAGGAGATATTATTAATGAAGAAGTACATTTTGTTAAGGAATTAACTAATCAAGATATCATGGTAGGAAGTAGTCAATTCGGCTTTCCTCATTTTCGAAAAATAGATGCCATGGGAAATTCTATTTGGGAAAAAACTTATGAAAGCGACACTTCGCATGTTGTACAATCTGGTATAGTTTGTCCTGATGGAAATTATCTAATGGCTGGTTCTTCTGGATTTGGATCAGACACGGAACTTTTTTTATTAAAGTTTGATCTTGATGCTAATTTGATTTGGAAAAAATATTACGTGCTAAATAGTATTGGAAATTTACTAGCAATAAATAGTACTAGCGATGGAGGTTTTATTGCTATTGGAAGTTTAGATTCAAAAGTAACGCTCTTCAAATTTAGTCTGGATGGAAATTTAGATTGGACTAAGTCTTACGATTTCTCAACTTTTGATAATGGTTTTACAATCAATCAAACTTTAGATGGTGGATACATCGCAGGAGGTATCACAACAGGAATCAATAGTAGTTTACCTTTAGTTTTTAAAACTGATTCTCTTGGAAATGGAGAATGGACAAAAACATTAATAGGTAATCCGAAGCATCAAGTGTCCAATATTATTTTAAAACCTGACGGGAATTATATTGTAGTTGGTGCTCTTCAAGGATTTTGGGGTTTTAGCCAAAATGGATTTATTATAGAATTGGATGAATTTGGGGAAGAAGTTTGGTCTGAAGATTTCACTTCTTTAAATCAACAGATAGCTTCTATAAAACATACTTCGGATGGTGGATATATTTTAGCTGGAGCTGCGCCTGAAGGAATGTTACTAAAAAAAATTGGAGGCACAACCTCCACTAAAAATAATGACCTCTCCAAATTTGACATAAAAGTTTTTCCAAATCCAATGACCTCTCAAACTATTTTTAAAATCAAAAAGATAGATCAAAGAAATATCAACCTCCAAATTTTTGATGTAATGGGAAAAATGGTTCGAGAAGAAACTCATACTGACTCCACTTTTATTTTTTATAAAAAAAATCTTTCCAGCGGTATTTATTTTTACAAAGTAAATAGTAAAAATATGTTATTAGGAAATGGGAAAATAGTTATAAACTGACTCCTCAATACATCTATTTTTTTTTGAAAAAAAACCAATATTTAAAGAATACTCCTGCGAATATTCTAATTTTGCTTGCGAAAAATAGATAGACTGCGGTGATAAAGGTTTTAGTCTTTATCATTGTATAAAAAATTAAACATGCAAGAATCATTTGAAGTAACAGGAGGCATCTCACTCAAAGGAACCCTCACTCCTCAAGGAGCAAAAAACGAAGCGCTACAAGTTCTATGCGCTGTACTTTTAACCAAAGAAAAAGTGACAATCAGCAATGTTCCAAATATTTTGGACGTGCGCAAATTGTTAAGTTTATTAAAAGGCTTAGGTGTAAAAGTTAGAAAAACTAAAGCTAATACTTACAACTTCCAAGCTGACGAAATCGATTTAGACTTTTATCATTCTGAGGAATTTCAAAAAGACGCAAAAAAAATTAGAGGTTCAGTTATGTTGATTGCACCTTTGCTCGCTCGATTTGGACGAGCAAGTTTGCCAAAACCTGGCGGTGATAAAATTGGGCGAAGAAGATTGGACACTCACCTTTTAGGTTTTCAAAAACTCGGTGCAAAATTCAAATATGAAGGCGAGAAATTTTTCCTCGAAGCTAAAAGGCTCAAAGGAACTTACTTACTCATGGATGAAATTTCTGTGACTGGAACTGCCAATGTTGTTATGGCTGCCGCTTTGGCAAAAGGGACGACCACTATTTATAATGCTGCTTGCGAACCTTATTTGCAACAACTTTGTCGAATGCTCAATGACATGGGCGCAAAAATTTCAGGAATCGGGTCTAACCTTTTGACCATTGAAGGAGTTGATGAATTAGGTGGAACGAAACATAGAATTTTGCCTGACATGATTGAGATTGGAAGTTTTATTGGATTGGCTATGATGACTCAATCTGAAATTACAATCAAAGATTGTCGTGTCGATCAATTAGGAAATACACTTTCTGTTTTCAAAAAATTAGGAGTGAAATTTAAAATCAAAGGCGACGATATTTTTATCCCAAAACAAAAGTCTTACACAATTCAAAGTTTTATTGATGGTTCGATCATGACGATTTATGATGCACCTTGGCCTGGATTTACACCTGATTTAATTTCGATTATTTTAGTGATGGCAACGCAAGCGAATGGAAGTGTTTTGATTCATCAAAAAATGTTTGAAAGTAGATTATTCTTTGTTGATAAATTAATTGACATGGGCGCACAAATTATTCTTTGTGATCCACATCGAGCTACGGTGATTGGTTTGAATCGAAAATCTCAATTACGAGGGATTGAAATGACTTCTCCTGATATTCGTGCGGGAGTTGCACTTTTGATTGCAGCACTTTCCGCCGATGGAAAAAGTGTCATTCGAAATATCCATCAAATCGATAGAGGATATGAAGATATTGATAAGAGGTTGAATGCAATTGGAGCTAAAATTAAACGTGTGAAAAATTAGGTAGATATTAACCCTATCCTGACACGGTTTTAGACCGTGTTAGGAATACATTAAAAAAAATATGGATATATCTGTAATCATTCCGGTTTACAATGAAGAGAAAAATATTCAAAATTTGTATGATCGGCTCTCGCTAGTTATGCAAAATTTGAATGTTACTTATGAATTGATTTTTGTCAATGACGGTAGTAAAGATGCTTCAATTGGTTTGATTAAGGTATTAGTTAAAAAGCATAAAACAGTCAAATACATTGATTTTAGTCGAAACTTCGGCCACCAAATTGCAGTTACTGCAGGGCTTGACAAAACTAGTGGAGACGCAGTTGTAATCATTGATGCTGACCTTCAAGACCCTCCGGAATTGATAGCAGAAATGTATCAAAAACGAGAAGAAGGCTTTGAAGTAATTTATGCAAAAAGAAAAAATCGAAAAGGCGAGAGTTTTTTAAAACTTTGGACTGCAAGAATTTTTTATCGCCTTTTAGCAAAAATGACTTCCATCTCTATACCCGTCGATACTGGTGATTTTAGAATGATTGATAAAAAAATAGTGGAAGTTCTGCGAGAAATGCCTGAGAAAAATAAATACCTCCGTGGGCAAATTTCATGGGTTGGGTTCAACCAAACTTTTGTTGAATATGATCGCCAAGAGCGCCAAGCAGGAGCAACTGGGTATACTTATCGAAAAATGTTACACTTTGCACTAGATGGAATTACTGCCTTTTCTGATGTGCCTTTGAAGATTGTAACTTACTTCGGATTTATAGTTTCGGTCATTGCTTTTTTTGTAGCAATTTATGCCTTACTTGCAAAATTCGTTTGGGAAAACTCAGTTCCCGGTTGGACATCTCTAATGATTGCTATTCTATTCATTGGTGGAATTCAGATGATTGCGATTGGAATTATTGGTGAATATTTAAGTCGAATGAATCATAATATTCGTAATCGACCGCTCTATATTATTCGAGAGTCAAATATAAGAGAGGAATGATTCCTCTTTTTTTCAATCCCTCTCATTCATTAAAGCATATTTTTGCTTAGTTACCATCTATCTAAAAATAAGTGGGTTTATTTGAATAATAACTAAAATCAGCTCTATAATTTTTTGAATAAAGTCTAGCTCCCTCTTAAAATCTCCTCAAAAGTTTCTTAATTTTCCTATTACAATTCTTCAAAAAAAATAAGTGGAATAACCTTTGTATTATACCATTTGACAAATTGGAAACTTACTAATATTCTCTTTTTTCAGCTCTCTTTCTAATTAGAGAATCCAATATTAATCCAGAAAAATTAACCTTTTTTATTTGTAATAATATTGTCTATCAAATATTTACAATAGAAAAGACTCAAGTAAATAAAAAAATATCCGCTCTATGAAACGAGTAAGACAAATTCTTATCGCTGAAGATAATCTAGCTGACTTGGAATTAATTAAATCAGCTTTTGAAGAAATTAACCTTTTTGCTGAAATAACGATAGTAAAGGATGGACAAGAGTTGCTTGATTTTTTCGAAAAAGATAATATTGAAGATTTAGGGTTAGTTCTGTTAGATCTTAATTTGCCTAAAATTGATGGAATGGATATCCTAAAGAAATTTTATACTGATGAAGTTTTGAAAAAAATTCCAATTGTTGTTTTTACCTCTTCAAATGATTATGATAAAATTATTACTTGCTACGAATATGGAGCAAATGCTTGCATCAAAAAACCAGAAGATATTGCTGAATTCAGTAAAATTATTCGAGCAATAACTAATTTTTGGTTAGAAATAAACGTTCTGCCTAACTTTAAAGCCGTGGCTTTATAATTTTTTTTCAAAGAAAATAAAAGGGTTGTTAGTTTTTTGAACTAACAACCCTTTTATTTTTTGAGAAAATCAATATTCCTTTTCAATCCTTCAAATTTTGCTCTTTTTACCGCTGACTTTTTAAATATCTTTTGAAAAACGTCTTTTGTCATTTCTTCCCAATCTTCTTTTTTCATTTTTAATAAATCTGGGTGTGGATCAAATTCTGGTTCATTATGTTTTTTGGAAAAACGATTCCATGGACATACATCTTGACAAATATCACAGCCAAACATCCAATTTTCAAATTTACCTTGATAGCTTTCTGGGATAGATTCTTTCAATTCAATTGTGAAATATGAAATGCACTTACTACCATCTAAAATATATCCTTCTGGTGAGATTGCTTCCGTTGGGCAAGCATCAATGCAACGAGTGCAACGTCCACAGTAATCTTTAATTGGACCATCCGCTTCCAACTCTAAATCAATAATCAATTCTGCTAAAAAGAAAAAGGAACCTCGCTTTGGATGAATCAATAAAGTATTTTTCCCAACCCATCCAAGTCCACTTCTCTTCGCCCAATCCCTTTCTAAAACGGGAGCGGAATCTACAAAACATCTTCCATCTACCTCGCCTATCTCTGTTCGAATAATTTCTAGAAACGTTTTCAATTTGTCCTTAACGACAAAATGATAATCTTTTCCGTAGGCGTATTTTGCTAATTTTGGAGCAGTTGAATCTTCTTGTTGTTCGGCGGGAAAATAATTATATAACAATGTAATTACGGATTTTGCTCCTTCAACTAATTTAGTTGGATCCGTTCTTTTTTCAAAATGATTTTCCATGTATTGCATTTTCCCATGCATTCCATTCTTCAACCACTCTTCCAAATTTCGAGTTTCCTCTTCCATTTTCTCAGCTTTGGCAACACCTATAAATCCAAAACCCAATTTATAGGCCGTTTCTTTCACCAACTTTGTACGACTTTGGATATTCATTTTAGAAAATCTATTTTAAGTTCATTTTTTGAATCCAAAAGTAATTGATATTTTGCAAAAAAATTAATTCGGTTCAACTTTGTCAAAAGATAAATTACATCAAATCATTTTTTGGATTGCAGGAATTCTGCTCCTCTCCTACTCGACTATTCGAGCAGTAAAAATTCCGATGACGATTGATGAAGCAACTACCTTCTTAGTTTATGTTCAGATTCCGATCAAAGATGTTTTTCTCAATAATCCAGTCAATACAAATAATCATTTTTTTAATACATTTTTAATTCGATTGAGTACATGGATTTTAGGTGACTCTGATTTTGCAGTTCGACTTCCAGCTTTGTTTGGGCATTTTCTTTATATCATTTTTTCTTTCAAATTGATCCGAGCTATTAGTAATCAAACCATAGTAATTATTTGCGGAATTGTATTGCTACACCTTAATCCATATTTTATGGACTTCTTTGGATTAGCTCGTGGATATAGTTTGAGTTGGGGATTGATGATGGCAAGTATGTTTTATTTATTTCGCTACATCCAGGAAAGGAAGAACAAATATATCAATTGGTCATTTGTTCTTGCAGGGCTTTCGGTTTACAGTATTTTGATTGCGCTAAATTATTTTTTAGCATTGATCGTTGCTTTTAATGTTATTTTCCTTCAAGATTTTTTAAAAAATAAAATTGATACTTCTTTTATAATTTACTCTTTGAAAAAAAACATTTCAGCAATTCTGACTAGTCTTGTTTTATTTGTATTACTTGCTTACCCCATTTCTAGAGTTCGAGCGAATAATGAATTTTATGGAGAAAAAGGAAGTTTTTATCATGATACCATTCTCTCTTTAGTTAATCAAAGTCTTTTTGGAAAAAAATATTTCGGGATAGATTTCCCTGAAGTTTTAGTCGGAATTGCAATGATGGTTTATTTGAGTACAATAGTTTACGCTGCAATAAAGCTTTTTTCAAAAAAACATAACAATATATTTACGGGTGGATTTATTTTCGGAATATTATTTACAATTGGCTCTTGGAGTACAATCGCACAGCTCCATTTATTAGGAACACCTTTCCTTGCAGGCCGTACAGCTTTGATTTATTTTCCTCTTTTCTCCATACTCCCAATTTTCTTTTTTAGCTTTTTTGATAAAAAGAGATGGCTACAATTCGGAATTTGCTTAATACCACTTTTTGCTTATTCATTTCATTTCTCAAAATGTGCAAATACTTTTACTGTTAGAGAATGGTGGTTTGATACAAACACAAAGGATGTGATTACCTATTTTGTAGAAAATGAAAATCCTAAAAAGCAAGTTACTTTTGGAGTTCGTGCTTTTAATTCTCCCTCCTTTCATTATTATGAAAAAATATGGCAACTAGAAGATCAAGTAGATATGATCAGGTTAGAGCAACTTTCAAAAAATGAGTTTTATGATTACTATTACATTGAAGAAGGTTGGCTTTCTGAGATTAGTCACGAAAGATATGAAATTCTAAAAAAATTCGACACAAGGGTTCTCTTAAGATTAAAGTCCCTATCTCCTAAAGAGGAATGATACAATTAAAAAATCCTTCTTTCAATTGTATGATTTGAAAGAAGGATTTTTTTGTTCAAGATTAATTTTCTTAAATCGTTCCTCTTTAGAAGACAGAGAGTTACAATATTTGCAACTTCGCATACTTCAACATGATACGGCGCTCAGGGCTTTCAATGCCTTGAAACATAATCGTCGCCACACGATTATCAACTGCTCCATCAATACTAATAACTCGACCTTCTCCAAATCTCAAATGTAAAACGTTCATCCCTGCTTGAACTTTAGCAGGAGAGTCAGGTTTAAAAGTATTTGGGTCGACTGCAAATTTTGGAGCAACAACAGTTCCTCTTCTTTTGAAATTTCCTTTTACCCCAGAAGATAAACGTTCTTGTCTTTTATTCGAGCTTAAACTCATGCTTCCACCAACGCTTAATGAGGTATCAAAATGCTGTGGAGAAATTTCATTTAAAAAACGGCTCGGTTGATCATTTCTTAATTTTCCAAATTTATATCTTCCTCTCGCGAATGATAAAGTTAAATATTGTTCAGCTCTCGTAATCGCTACATAAAATAATCGACGCTCTTCATCTAGGCCTTCTTTACTTTCCATCGACATAAATGATGGAAATAAATTCTCTTCTAAACCAACCACAAAAACAGATTTAAACTCCAACCCTTTCGCAGAGTGAACAGACATCAAAGTAACAAATTCAGTTTCATCTGCCTGGCTATCCATATCAGTATGCAAAGCAATATTTTGCAAATAACTTGTTAGTGTTTTGTCTGGCATAATTGCCTCATCGATAATTTCATCATTTTCCACAAATTCTTTCACTCCATCTAACAATGCATTTACATTTTCTATTCTTCCCAAACCTTCCAAGGAACTATCCTTTTGCATTTCCGCTAATAAGCCACTATTTTTTGCCACATGAATAGCTACCTCGTAAGCATTCGAATTTTCCGCTTTCCTAGTAAAACTCATAATTGCTTTAACAAAATTATTGATTGCAGTAGTCGCTCTAGCACTAGCCTTAACTAGTTGCAAACATTCCCACATTGTCTTACCAGTTTCAGCAGCTAATGCTGAAATTTTATCAATCGTCGTTTTGCCAATTCCTCGTCGCGGATAATTTAAAACCCTTTTGAGTGCTTCTTCATCTCGTTTATTTGTTGTCAATCGAAGGTAGCCTATCAAATCTTTTACTTCTTTTCTTTGGTAAAATGAAAGTCCTCCGAATACTTTATAACCAACATTATATCGCCGTAAGTATTCTTCAAAAATTCGCGATTGAGAATTAGTTCGATACAAAATCGCGATTTCATTATTCTTTATGTGATATCTATTTTTTTGTTCCAAAATCACATCTGCAATTCGTTTTCCTTCTTCCTTATCTGTGATTGCTTGGATGACTTGAATCTTTTGTCCTTCTCCTTTATCCGACCAAATTTTTTTTGGTATCTGTTTTTGGTTATTTCGAATCAATTCATTTGCCGCTTGGACGATATGATCTGTCGAACGATAATTTTGCTCTAACTTAAACGTTTTTAATGCTTTGAATTCTTTTTCAAAATCCAAAATGTTATCAATCGTAGCTCCACGGAAAGCATAAATACTTTGCGCATCATCTCCAACTACACAAATATTTTCAGGACTGTTTTCGTACTTAACAAATTTTTTAATAATTGCATATTGCAAATAATTTGTATCCTGAAACTCATCTACTAAAAGATATTTAAATCGGTGTCGATATTTTTCTACTACGTTATCAGGATTCTGATGAAGTAATCGAAACATCTGAAAAAGCAAATCATCAAAATCCATTGCACCTGCTTTTTTACATCGTTCCATATACTTTGCATAGATAGCATGGATATAAGGTCGCTTGCTCATTTTATCTTGGAGCAATAATTCTTTATTTTCTTTATATGCTTTTGGTGTAATCAAATTACTTTTTGCAGAAGAGATTCTACTCCTCACTCCATTAGCTGCATAGACTTTTGTGTCCAAATTCATCTCTTTAATGATTGAATTCAAAAGACTTTTTGAATCATCTGTATCGTAAATGGTGAAGCTAGAAGCGTATCCAATTTTATCCGCTTCTACTCTTAATATTCTTGCAAAGATAGAGTGAAAAGTTCCTGCCCAAACTCTATTTGCTTTATCTCCGACTACTTTTTCTATTCGCGCTTTCATTTCACGCGCTGATTTATTAGTAAATGTCAATGCTAAAATTTCCCAAGGAGCAACTCCTTCTTCAATCAAATGTGCAATCCGATAAGTCAATACTCTAGTCTTTCCAGAACCGGGTCCAGCAATCACTAAAACTGGGCCATCCGTATTAGTTACAGCTGCTCGTTGTACATTATTCAATTCTTGCAAATAAGATTTCATCAAGTATATTTTATTGTTTTAAACTGTTCCCCTATTTCTATTTCGCCAAACGGAAAGTAATAGTCTCAAAGGAAGTAAAGCTGTCACCACTAAACTTGCTGCACCAAAAAAATACATTTCCGTTTTTACATAGTTGGCAAACCCCCAATGATTTTTATACGCTAAATTTTCTACAAGAACATCAATGCCTTGCTCATCTAGGAAAGTTCGAACGCTTGTTAATTCATTGACCAAATAGGCAAACAGCGGCAAGCAGAGGAAAAAAATAATTACTTTTAGAATTTGGCGATTCGCCAAGAAAGTATGTTTTAATAAAAAAATATACCTAGCAAATGTGATAAAAACAACTATAAAGATAAGATTAGGAAATAAGAATGGATAATCTTCCACATTTTGCATAATGGGTAATAAAACTGCAAATGCGATTACAACTGTAAAAATCCACCATACCAATTCCATCCGAAGAGTTAATGATTTTTCTTTGTTCATATTAAATTTGCTTCGCTAAAAAAATGATTTTCTAGTATTCTAACAAGGAGCACAAATTTAAGTTTTTTTTGGGGAAAAATAATTTTGAAAAATATCAAGTTAGATAAAGAATAGGATTTTGATTAATAACAGATCAATTAGGTCAAAAAAAAAGGTCTTGTACAAATTAATGTACAAGACCTTACCCTCTCAGGATTTTTGTATTAAAATGGCAACGACCTACTCTCCCACCTA
>JBGCFD010000250.1:0-14218 GCA_045106765.1 Saprospiraceae bacterium
AAATCATTGAAATCATTTCGTTTACGACTGACATATCTTTTTTGAGTTGTAGTAGTGTCAATAGTCTCAGGTGAAAAATTGGTATTCATCTTTTAAGTAAATATATTCTTTTTCTAATACGACTTGTGTCGGTACTGTAGCGCAGAGCGATAGCGCCAGTAATAATATTATTTTTTATTTTAAGTTTTAGAATTCTCTTTCCACCAATTTTCCATCGCCTCCCAACTTTCAATTATTTCTTTCGCAATGGAATTGTAAATATCTGGATTTTCGCTTCCTGATTCATATACATACCAATAGTCATTTCCATGTATTAATCTTCCAACTCTTATGCTTCGTTTTCCCGTATTTGAAGGTTTACATTTCTCAGGCGGTAAGGTATACATTTTTGTTTTTATCCCTTGATATGAGCAGTTTCCTATTTCAATTGTAAAACTGCTTCCAAACCTGTGAAACTGAAAGCTTAATAAATTTAATTGGTTGTTTTTCAATCTTCTTAAATTCGGAAAACTACCTTTGAATCCTTTACCTCTGAAATAAGGAAGAATTCTTTTTTTAATTACTTCCATTATTTTTTGCTTCTTTTCTCTTTGGGATTTATAGTAATTTTTACTTCTAATATTTTGGATTTCTTTAATTATTCTTTTAAAAATTTTCAAGTTCTTATTGGTATCATTTAATGTTTTGACACCTTTAATTTTTGTGTTACAAAGATATTTAGGTACAATTTCTTCATTTCCCATTTCATGAGATTTTATGAAAACTTGTTGAACAATTTCTTTGTACTCCTTATTATTATCCAATTTGCGATTGGATAAAACCCAGTCGTCTAAAAGAATTTGATTTATGAAAATAATTATTTCTCTAACAATTTTTTTTTCATTTACCATTTTTTCCTTTTTAGTAGTTTCTAACTTTCAAATGCAAACCTTTTCAAACTATGTTTTTTCTACTAACTAATATTGAATTTTTTTGAATGCGAAAAACAAATTTACTTCCCTTACTCATTCCCCCCAATCATAATCTCTAATATCTGCGAAGCTGCCTCCGAAATACCCGTCCCCGGCCCAAACACACCAACCGCACCTGCCTTAAATAAAAAATCATAATCCTTTGGAGGAATCACTCCACCAGTAATCACCATAATATCTTCTCGATCCAATTTTTTCAATTCCTTTATCACTTGAGGAACCAAAGTTTTATGTCCAGCAGCAAGCGATGAAATGCCTAAAATATGAACATCATTTTCCACCGCTTGCCGAGCAGCTTCCTCTGGAGTTTGAAATAATGGACCAACATCTACATCAAAACCAATGTCTGCAAAACTGGTTGCAATTACTTTCGATCCACGATCATGACCATCTTGTCCAAGTTTGGCGACCATGATTCTGGGGCGACGGCCTTCTAGTTTGGCAAATTTTTCAGAAAGCTCTCTCGCTTTTTTAAAATCTTTATTACTAGAAATTTCATTAGAATATGCGCCCGTAATTGTTTTGTTATTTGCTTTGAATCTTCCGAATTGTTTTTCCATGGCATCTGAGATTTCGCCTAGCGTTGCTCGAAGACGAGCTGCTTTGATCGCAAAGTTGAGGAGATTGCCTTTGCCTGATTTAGCGCATGAAGTAATTTTTCTTAAAGCAGCCTGAACTGCTTTTTCATCCCGTTTGGATTTTGTTCTTTTAAGTCGATTGACTTGTGATTTTCGAACTGCAGAATTGTCTACTTCTAAGGTATCTAAAATAGCATCTTCATCATGTTGGAAAATATTAACTCCAACTATTTTATCCATTCCGCTATCGATTCGAGCTTGTTTTCGAGCAGCAGCTTCTTCGATTCTAAGTTTTGGTAAACCATTCTCGATAGCTTTTGCCATGCCTCCCAATGCTTCGATTTCTTCAATTAATTTCCATGCTTTTTCTGCAATTTCTTTGGTCAAATATTCTACATAGTAAGAACCACCCCATGGATCGACGACATCGGTAATATTGGTTTCTTGTTGTAAATACTTTTGTGTATCCCGAGCAATTTTTGCAGAAAAATCTGTGGGTAATGCAATCGCTTCGTCCAACGAATTGGTATGCAATGATTGTGTTCCTCCTAGAATTGCAGACATTGCTTCAATCGTCGTTCGGGCAATATTATTAAAAGGATCTTGTGCGGTCAAACTCCAACCTGAGGTTTGAGAGTGAGTTCGAAGTGCCATTGATTTTGGGTTGGTTGGATTAAATTGTTTGACGATTTTTGCCCACAACATTCTCGCTGCTCGCATCTTGGCAATTTCCATAAAATGATTCATTCCGATTCCCCAGAAGAAAGATAGGCGAGGGGCGAAGTCATCAATTTTTAATCCTGCTTTTAATCCTGTTCGAATATATTCTAGCCCGTCTGCTAAGGTATATGCTAATTCAATATCTGCTGATGCTCCTGCTTCATGCATGTGGTAACCGCTGATACTAATTGAATTAAATTTTGGAATATTTTGTGAAGCATACTCAAAAATATCACCGATGATTCGCATCGAAGGTTGTGGCGGATAAATATAAGTATTCCGTACCATGAACTCTTTTAAAATATCATTTTGGATTGTCCCACTTAACTTTGATTGCTCGACTCCTTGTTCTTCTGCTGCGACAATAAAAAATGCCATGATGGGTAAAACTGCTCCATTCATCGTCATGGAAACCGACATTTTATCCAAAGGAATTTTGTCAAAAAGAATTTTCATATCCTCGACGGAGTCGATCGCTACTCCAGCCATACCAACATCTCCTGTCACTCGTGGATGATCTGAATCGTATCCTCGATGAGTTGCCAAATCAAAAGCGACGGATAATCCTTTTTGCCCTTGCGCTAAGTTTCTGCGGTAAAATGCGTTACTCTCTTTGGCTGTGGAAAAACCGGCGTATTGCCGAATCGTCCATGCTCGAACTGAATACATCGAACTATATGGTCCTCGCAAATAAGGTGGAATACCTGCAACGTAATTAAGGTGTTTGGCATTTTTAATATCTTCTGCATTAAAATGTAAGGGTATTGTTATGCCTTCGGGTGTTTTCCAAGGGGTTACTTTCTTTTTGGAAGAAGTGGAAACTGTTTTTCGCTGGTATTTTATTTTTTTAAAGTCGGGTCTTTTCATTGCGATTTTTTTACTGCATAGTTTTTTCACCATATAATAATTTTTTCACCACATAGATACATAGAAAACATAGTTCTATTTGTACTACTTTTATTTATATTTTCTATGTGCCTATGTAATGAAAAAAAAATTATAAGCGAGATTTTTTCCAATTTGAATTTTCATTCTCCACCACTTTTAATTGTTCTTTTTCTTCTAAGAATATTTGCATCGCCAAAGCAGCCGCAATTTCTTGCTCCTCTTTTTGATTTGCTAAAAGTTGTTCTGGGGAGAAATAATTTTTCACAAAATGAGTATCAAATTTTCCACTTGTAAATGCTTCATGTTCGCAGACAAATTTTCCAAACGGAAGGGTAGTCGCTACTCCTTCGATTTGATAATCTTCGATGGCTTTTAACATCAGACCAATGGCTTCTTCTCTCGTTTTTCCATAAGTAATTAATTTAGCAATCATCGGATCATAATAAATTGGAATATCCTGTCCTTGCTCATAACCATCATCTAATCGAACGCCTTCCCCTTCGGGGCGAATATATGTTTCCAAAGTTCCAACATTCGGCAGGAAATTATTCAATGGATCTTCTGCGTAAATTCTTAACTCTAAAGCATGACCTTTGATCGTCAAATCTTCTTGGCTAAAAGATAATTTTTCTCCTCTTGCTACTTTTATTTGTTGCTCGACTAAATCAATTCCCGAAATCAATTCTGAAACTGGGTGCTCCACTTGCAGCCGAGTATTCATTTCCAAAAAGTAAAAATTCATATTTTCATCCAATAAAAATTCTACTGTTCCTGCATTGACATAGTCACATGCTTTGGCTACTTTGATGGCAGCTTCTCCCATGGCTACTCGAAGTTCAGGCGTCAAGACCACAGAGGGTGCTTCTTCTACCACTTTTTGATGACGACGCTGAACACTACATTCTCTTTCAAAAAGATGTACCACATTTCCATGAGTATCTGCTAAAACTTGAATCTCAATATGCCGAGGAGAGGTGACATATTTTTCGATAAAAACAGAACCATCGCCAAATGCAG
This sequence comes from Saprospiraceae bacterium, assembly GCA_045106765.1. Taxonomy (GTDB): domain Bacteria; phylum Bacteroidota; class Bacteroidia; order Chitinophagales; family Saprospiraceae; genus CAJQQY01. Next base: position 4,175 of record JBGCFD010000250.1, read on the forward strand.
AGATGGCTTCTGAAATCGCTCGCTCCATTTGTTCGGGTAATTCTTCCAAGTTTTCGACTACTCGCATTCCTTTCCCACCACCTCCTGCAGATGCTTTTATTAAGATGGGAAAACCGATTTCGCTGGCTATTTTTTTTGCTAATTCTACATCGGTGATCGCTTCTTCGATTCCTGGAACCATTGGAATGTTGTAAGACTTAACTGCTTCCTTAGCAGCTAATTTACTTCCCATGACTTCGATGGCATGAGTTCCTGGACCTATAAAAATAATCCCGTTTTCTTCAGCCATTTTTGCGAAGGCAGAATTTTCACTTAAAAACCCGTAGCCTGGATGGATGGCGTCTGCTCCTGTATCTTTGGCTGCTTGGATGACTTTTTCCATTTTTAAATAGGACTCGGAAGAGGGAGCTGGACCGAGTAAAACTGCTTCATCTGCAAAGCGAGTATGTCGAGCATCTCGATCTGCTTCGGAGTAAATGGCTACTGTTTTGATACCCATCTTTTTTGCGGAACGCATAACTCGCAGAGCGATTTCTCCTCGGTTGGCTATTAGTATTTTTTTCATGTTTCTATTTGATATTTATCTTGATTTTTTTTATCTGTTGGTTACAGAATTTTTCTTTATTTGAGGTGAGTTTTTCCATTTATTTAAATGTAATTTTCTCACAGATTGACGTTCTGACGTTCTTGTGTACAGGCAATAGATACTATGTGCGGCTATTGCCGTAAAGTTAATTAAAGCTGACAAAAAAGTAACATTCTCAGTAGATGAAACGTGACAAAAAGTGATCAGTTTAAAAACCTAGGTAAAAAAGTTGAATAAATTTATAATTAGAGCTAGGAACAAATGTAGAAAGGAGAGTAATTTAGGTTCGGCAGCCTAATCGAAATTCTATTCGTGAACGGAAATTGAATCCGACTAAACAAATATCATTATGATTTTCAACTGTTGCTTGAACCAATCACTTCCAAGTTGGCGATGCCTTCCCGCTCCAACCGACGAGAAGATCGAACTCAATTGAGATGATCATAAAAATATAATTTGAGTAAGTCGGGGGCATGGAAAGTGGGTACTCCATTTTTGATTTGCCCTTTAAGTTCTTTCACAATTTGACGTTCGTCTTCTTTTTTATTCCTTTGGGCCAGAATCTCTTCCTTTAGGATGATTCGCCTTAATGTTTTGAGCAGCTTTATTTGCTGTTTCTTCAATTCTCCTTTGTCTGGTTGATGATTGTTTGGCATTCTTAATCCATTCAAGAATATTTCTTTTAGAAGAATTTGGGAAACGTTCATAATAGTATTTCGCCTTTTCTTTAGCTTTGAGTGCTTTCTCGAGGTCAGGAGGTACTATTAATTTTTCAACATCATCAAGGAAATTCCATGCACCATTCTCTTTAGCTCCCTCCACTAAGTTAATGCCTGAGACGTGCATTCTTCCCTCTTTTGATAGTCTTTTTACTCGCTCCTTATTTACTTTTGACCAATTACTTTTTGGATTTCTTGGAGATATACGGTGCATGGTCTTTTGTGCATCTAAGTTTTTAGGCAAACTATCCACCCAGCCGAATGCTATCAATTCATCTACCATTTCATCATATCCAAAATAAGATTTACCCGAATCCTTTTTCCATTTTACAAGCCATACGCTCTCCGAGCTTCTATGGTTTTTCACCAGCCAATTTTTTAATTCGGCTGGTGTTTCTATGAAAACTTTTTGATTTTTATCCATTGTCATAAGTTTATCAATAATTTTCACTATTTGATTCCCTAGTGGTTTCTAAAGAATCAGCTTCATTGAGTTGTTTTGCTATTTCAAATCCAAGTCCTATTTCTTTTGACTGATAAGACTTTCTTTTTGATTGTACTTTTTTTGAGTGTTTTTATTTTTTGTCTTGTCCTGATATAAGTTTACATTTTTAATGAGAAGTCATCTTCAGGGAAATGTGACGTAAAAAAATTGATCCTTTCTGAAATCATGAGACATCTTTCTTCTTTAACTTTACAGAATTAGCACCTTAATTGTGCGTCGTGTTCTTTTTTTATAAACTTTTATCCATTTAATAGTCATAGCAATTGAAGCATCATTTATTGGATTTACTTGTGAGAAAATATGATTTCATTTTACCTTTGCCTTTTATAGATTTTTCTCCATCGTACTCATAAGTATAATCCGTGCCTAATAGGTTTTTCACTTCTTCAGTTATATGAATTTTACCAGATATCCCTGAGGCTTCAAATCTACTAGCAATGTTAACAGTATCACCCCAAAGATCATATGAAAACTTTTGATTACCGATAACTCCAGCTACTACTTCTCCAGTATGTATTCCTATTCGTACTTTAAGATTATAGTCTTCATAAGAGAAGTTTTCGATAAATTCAATAATATCCAAAGCCATATCTGCCACTTTATTACAATGATTTTGGTCTGGATTAGGTAAGCCGCATACTGCCATATAGGCATCACCAATAGTTTTTATTTTTTCTATTTTATACTTCTCTGTTATTTCGTCATAAGCACTAAAAATATTGTCTAGTAATGCTACCAATTTACTAGGAGGTATTTTATTGGACAGCTTTGTAAAGTCTACAAGGTCAATGAAAACAACGGTGACATGATCAAATTTTTCTGCAACTGAGTTAGTACTTTCTCGCAATTGCTCTGCTATAGTTTTTGGGAAAATGCTTAATAATAAACGATCAGATTTCTCCTTCTCCTCGATAATTAGATTTTTATTTTTATTGTTTTCCGAGTAAAAAAGATAGGAAAAGTAAAAAGATATCCCTATCCCTCCTACGATAATAAATAAGTTAATTATTTCAAATTTAGCATCTGATAAAAAATATGGAGGCCCAAACCAATAGCTATGAATAAACGATAGAGTTATCACCAATAAGTAAGCTATTAGATATTTCACCATAACTTTTTTTTCTTGCCGTGTAAACAACAACATGCTTGACATTTGTACAATAATCACGTTTAAAATAAAAAGGGTGTTGGTACCATAAAATAACATTGGGGTACATGCAACAGTTATTGCGATTGTCGCAACAATTAATCTGCTCCATTGGTAATTTAGGCCAAAACTGATTATCCCAAAGATCAATACCAAACAACAAATAACTCCAATACCATCCAAGATTACCATTTCAGAAATGTTCAGGATGTAACAAAATATAGTCCAGCAAGATAAAACACCAAAAAGTATTATTGAAAAAATTAACACAAGCGATATTACACCAAATTGCTCTTCATTTAAATAGCCATATTTGGAGCGAAGCAACTTGTCAATAAAAGAAGGGGTATACATTTATGTGTATTGTTATTTATGATTCCAGAAGGATTTCTGCAGTTTTCAGCTAATATAGTCTTTATAATGTTTTTGGTAAATATGGTAATATTTATTTTCTTTTTTATGACGCATCCCGCATAGGGCTGATTGGCGTAACGCATTGTTGTGGGTAGTATTATTTTAATTCTTCAAATATTTTATTCGCAGTTTGCTTAATGATTTGGTTTGCTTGAGGGAAACTTGAATTTGCAATAATTGAAATACCATATTGTTGCATTGGATATATCATCAACCAATTTTGACTCCCATATATACCTCCATGATGTTCAATATGAGTACCATTCTTATCATCAATGACATCCCAAAAATATGCAAGCCAAATATTATCCACGTCCTTGAATAATTTCTGGTGTGATATTCTTACTACTGGATTTGAAGAGTTCAACTGCCATTTGATATACTTTAACATGTCTAATGAATTTGATTTAACTCTTCCAGCACCTCCCCATAAATTCACAGGATTCTTAAAGTTGGGCATCAATTCTTGCTTTTCATTATAACCATTAGCTAACAATGGTTGTTTACTCTTATTTAAGTTGATAAAAGTGTTATTCATTTCAGCAGGTTCAAATAATTTTTCCTTAAGCAAAATCTCAAATGGTTTATCATAAAGTACTTCTAAAATAAAGCTTCTTTTTGGATTTATGGGTTAGCTATGTTTCTCCATAACAATATATTTACATTTTAATGAGAAATCTTCCTCAGGGAAACGTGACGTGAAAAATTTGATCCTTTCTCAAATTATGAGTGATCTTTCTTCCTTAACTTTACGGAATTAAGTTTTTGTTATCGGCAGTTTTTTTTATTATTTATCTAACTGATGCTTCTGCCATTTACTGCACTTACGTAATCATTATCAAAGTGTTTAATGTTCCCAAAAATTGGCTTCGTCCTCAAACCAATTTACTCCAAATATACTTTCTTGCCCAAAGTACAATGGCCATAAAGCGAGTCCGTTAGCGTCAAAATAAATATGATCAATTAATTTATTCTCCTTCATCCTCTCATTTATTAACTTATCTTTCAGTCCACTCATATAAGAATTAAAAAAATTATAATCTCTATACTGATAAATATGTGTAATCTCGTGAGAATACAAATCATACTCATCAAAGAATCCATTTTTAATGAGTAAAATATTCCCATAAGCTGTACCTCTATTATTGCCTTTCGTCTTTGATGAAGAAAATACGAATTCACCAATTTCAAAACTTCTTCGAAGTTCAAATTTATTTTTTAAAGCCAAACTTGTCGTTAACAACAATGATACAGGCATAACTTTGTACTTGACATGAAACTTGTTTCTAGTATACACCTCAAATCTATTGAAGCCTAAATTTATGTGATATACCTCCATAAATAATCGATTATGTGCAGCATTTTCTATCATCGAAATTCCAACTGAATTTATACCTTTAGCATACCAACTGTATTGCCATTTCTTCTTTTTACTTACTCTACCTAAAACATTTTTACTTTCATAGATAAGATATCCACCAATCATTCCATACCCAGCTCCTTTCAGAAACGCTTTATGCCATTTCTCATTAGGATCTTTGTTTATCATAGCTCCAATATCCCCAGAGATAGCACCAAACGCTATATTATATCTAGCCATTTCTCTTTTATTAATTTGACCTTTAATGGCAGTAGTGAATACAATTTGACTAAGTAAAAGTCCGAATATAAATTTCACAGACATTGAATATGTTTTTATTAAAATGGCATTCATTATAAGGCAGCAGTTTAGAAAGTATTACTGTTGTATGCATCATTATCGGAGGTTTTTTATTTAACTAAATAATTATCTTGACTAATTAATGCAATAAGTTTATGCATATTTGGCTCCTTGTAAATAGCCTCAATCATCTTCGAATAATGCTTAAGGAATCTTTCGTTATCCAATAGGCTTCCAAAAATATCTGGAATTCTTAAAAAGCTAAATTTATCTTGATCATATTGTTTTGCATTTTGATGAAGTTCTTCTTTTCTTGCATCAATTATTTCAATTTGATGATTATTTGCATCCATGCACTTGTGGCTATAGTAACACCAAACTGCCAAAATAAATGTTCCATATTTTATACTTTCCCCGCGCGCTAGGTTTTCTTGAATAGTTGGTATCAAGAATTTGGGTAATTTTGCTGAGCTTTCAGAACAAATTCGACTCACCCCATCTTTTATATTGGGATTAGCGAATCTTTTTTCTAAACTATTTTTGTATTCCGTTAAATCAATTCCTTCAATCTCACCTAAGAGAGGAGACACTTCTTTGTCCATAAATTGCCGCATAAATGAGGCAAATAAATCGTCTTCCATACATGCATTAATCGTAGGATGTCCATGAACGGCTCCAGGGATTCCTAGAACTGAATGCCCTGCATTTAACAAACGAATCTTCATCTTTTCATATGGCGTAACATCAGGAACAAACTGAACTCCAAGCTTTTCTAGCGGAGGTTTACCATTAGAAAATTTATCTTCGATTACCCATTGAATATATGGTTCACATACTATTGGCCAAGCATCGTTTAGATGGTATTTGTTTTTTAGGAACTCAATGGATGATTTTGGAGTAACAGGTGTTATACGATCTACCATGGAGTTTGGAAAGCTAACTTTATTTTCTATCCAATTGGATAGTTCTGGATTTTGTCTCTGTACAAAAGATAATAGCATTTTACGTGCTACGTCTCCATTGTGCTGAATATTGTCGCATGATAAAATTGTAAATGCCGCTAAACCTTTGTCTCGCCGTTTTCTTAAGGCTTCAGTCAGAAATCCAAAAACTGTTTTGGGTTCGTTTGGATGCTGCAACTCATGTTGGATATCTGGATTGTCAAAATCGAAATCTCCTGTGCTCGGATTAAAATTATAGCCTCCTTCCGTAATGGTTAATGAAACAATTTTGGTGTCAGGATGCGCCATTTTTTCAATTGCTAAATTGGGCGTTTCAATAGCGAAAACGTAATCCACTATAGATCCAATAACTTCACAAGTTTCTTTTCCATCAGGATGTTGAGTGATTAGGGTATAGAGACCATCTTGTTCTTTTAGTACCTTAGCGATATCTCTATCTCCTTCCCGTAAACCAATACCACAGATTCCCCAATCTGCATTTTGAGTATCTCTAAGTAATTGATGAATATAGTATGCTTGATGAGAACGATGAAATCCACCGACACCTATATGGACTATACCTGCTTTGACAAAATTCCTTTCGTATTTTGGACAAGCAAGTCGAGATGAGATAAAGGGAATATTTTGCGTATTTAATTTAATTGAATTCATTTAATTTTACTTGATGTTTAATGACTTTCTTCTATGCATTGCCCAGTAGGCTGTAATAAAATAAACTATTGTGCAAGCAAAACCGATTTGATAAAAAGATTCCCTATTTAAAATATAGGTCTCATTGTCTGGGCTTCCTAATAATGTTTTGATTGCCAAAAATAAAGTAAGCCCAAGTGCAGCGTATGCTATAAATTTTAAGCCTTTTGTAAAAGTTGAAGTATCCTGCTTCGTTGGTGATTCCTCTTCTGATAATTTATTGTGATATTTTTCTACCGACAAATTATAAGCTTGTTCTTTCTTTTCACCTTCAGGATATTTTTTGTTGGCTCCATATTTACCCGCTAAGAAAGTGTATACTAATATCGTGAAAAACCAAGTTGGGATAAACAAGTAGTAGAAGGACATGACATCAAGCATATTCAGCCCAAAGCCAAATATTAAACCCAATATCCATGATAAGACTGCTGGTGTACTATTTTTATAATCTTGAAATTTTGACCAATAACGGGTATAGCCAATTTTAGGAAAAAGTTGGTGCTCTGTGAATACAATAGCTCCAACTGGAACAACTAATAATCCTGCATAAGTTAATAGCGGTAATATTTGTGAAAATACAAAAGGAAAACAAGCAATAATTACCATTGCTATTCCTACAATCGTAGTTGTTTTTCTCAGAGATTGATTTGAATATATTGCTTGTGCTGCTAAACCTGCTCTATATAAATTGGTGATAGCGGTTGTCCAACCTGCCACAATCACAATCACAAAACCAGACCAACCTAAAGCATAAAAAGCAACGTCACCAGGATCGAGTTGAACAATAGATTTCCCTAATATTACAGCTGTACCAGCCCCCATAATTCCAGCAGCAATCCATGCAATATAATGCCCAAAAAGCATTCCTGTACTTGTTGCCAAACCATAAGATTTTTTCTTAGCAAAACGTAATAAAGCCATATCAATCAAGCCAAAATGGGTAATTGTATTTGCTGCCCATCCAAAACCAATGACTTCTACCAATCCAATACCTGGTTCGCCATCACTATTTAATCCTGTCCAAATAGATTGATTTCCTATTTCAACAAAATCTGTCCAACCTGCAGGAAGTGTGACTCCTAAAACATCTAGAGAAAGTGCTGGCATTAAAACAATTGCCCCACATGCAAACATAGTGAATAACCAAGGGGCACAAATTCCTGAAAAATCTGAAACTGCGTTGAAGCCGTATATAGCTACAAATACTACAAATACGCCGACTAATAAAACAATTAGTACAAACCACAAATTCGTTGGATACCAATTTAGCTGTGCAGGAATTTCAAAGGCAAATCTGACAGCAGTTGAAGATACGGTAACCATTGCAGCAGAGATGACTGTGAATATCAAAATATTTGCCCAATTATATAATTTGGACATGGAGTCCCCTGCAATTTTATTAAGGTAGGTATATAAACTTAGGCGAGTCTCAACAGCAATTGGAGTTGTTATCAAAGTCCAGCTTAAAACTGCCAAGATATTTCCAATTAGCAAACCAAGGATAATGTCCATTGTCTTTGCACCCAAAGCAACAAAAGTTGCTCCGATGACAAACTCCGTGGCAGCTACATGTTCTGCTGCATACAAACCAGCAAAATGTGTCCAGTCATGTAATTTATGCTTTGGAACAGGAAGCTGCTCTTCATGCATTTTTTCAAATTGTTGAAAGTTGGTTGTTTCGTTCATTTTTTTCGTTTAATTGTCGACCACATTCACGCAGTCAGCCTGCATAGGGCTGATTGACGTATACATTATTAGCTTCCGTTTTCTTTTTTTAATTTATCCCTTTTGGTAATTCAATTTTTTCAATTAGAAGTAAAGCATTTTCCTTTATTAAAGGTTTCTTACTTACTTTCGGTTTCCATTCTTCTGCTATAAAATGTTCAATTAATTTAGCTATTACAGCAGGTCTATTAAGGTTGATATTAATATTTATTGTTTGAGGCTTTTTATCTTCTCTTGGTTTGAAAAGCCAAATTACCCCATCATCTGGATAACCTAAACACCATTTTTCTTTTTCTGAATTGAGATTTAGAAGTAAATTATCTTCTGTTCTAAATAGAAGATGAAGTGATGAGTTTTTATATCCTTCAAGATATATTATAACCTTTTCAACACAATTAGAATGCTCAAATTCAATTGGATGATAATGACCTCTTTTCCAAAGGTATCTTTCATTCTGAACATTGATTTTCCGCAAACTTGTTTTATTTATCCATTCCATTCTTTTCTTATCCTGAGATAGGTTTACACTTTACAGATGATTAAAAGTAAAGAATTAGTTTTTAGAAAAATTAAATTTCGAATATTTTTTCAATTTAAATTTTCCAATTACGATAATATTTATTTTGAGTCTTTTAAAAAAAGTATGAGTTCAGAGTTGATTTCAAAATCATCCTTTTTTTAAGATCATTTACCACCTACCAAAATGGCATTTGCCTTTGTCCGTTCAAAATAAAATTAGTCTTCTTTAAAGATTTTATAATATCCGTTCTATGTTTTGCAAGAGGCACAATCACAGTTGGATAAAGTAAAAAAGAATTACCAAATCAATTGTAATATAGCCATATCGATTGTACAAAAGGATTGGTTTAGATTGATCCTTTCTCAAATTATGAGCGATCTTTCTTCCATGATTTTACGGAATTGATACTTTGTTCCACACAGACTTTATTCGTTTGACGTTGAACGTTAGACGTTTTACGGTCGCTCATGCAATTCTATTTAGAATAAACTCTATTTAAAATACATTCTTTATTTTCCGCTAAAACAACTAATTCATTTTCTGTGATTTTCGAAACAATTGCTTTGGATTTAACCATGTCAAGTCTTTGTCGAACGAAAATTAGAGAATTCGCAATTTTTATTAAATGATTACTTTCTTTATGTTTTGAAAATCTTTTTGCGTCATTTAAAATCTTTTCTTTTTCTTCTTTGGAAACATTTTGCCATTTCGAAAATCTAATAGTTTTTTGTGTGTCTCTATTGGGCTTTGTTAATTTCCATTCGCTATTTGCAAATAATATTTCCAACTCTTTTTGACTTATCTCGATTTGTGTGTGAGGTAACTTGATAAGTTTAAATCTCATATCTTTTATTCCCATAGATTTATCATTTTCCATGTGCTCGCCTTCGATTACTAAATTGATTTCATTTGAGTTGATAAATTCAATTCCTCTAAAAAATGGATTTTCTTTTATTTTGTAGTTACCTTCTTTATCAATATTGAGAGTTTCTTTTCTTATTAATTCGCCCTTCCCATCTAAGTATTCAATTTCGTTTTTGTCATTAAACTTTACAAAATCGTATCTGTCTTGATAGAATGTTGCAAATTCTGCATCAAACATCCAAAAGCTATTTT
>JBGCFD010000251.1:0-19063 GCA_045106765.1 Saprospiraceae bacterium
CTTGCGCAATTCTTTTTCCAATGTCATTTTCAAAAATTAATTTTGCAACCTCTTCTGCTTTATTTTCTCCAGACTCTAGAAAAGTTCCTTTTGAAGTTTTAAAGCTGACTTTTGATAAACTATCGTCTGCTTCTAATGGTAGTTCAACACTTAATACAGTTCTTTCAGTATTATTAGCTAAAACTGTATCCTTTTCTGAAGTTATCGAAAGTATAATTTCGTCTGGATTAATCTTTTTTATGGAATAGTCATCATTTTCATAACACGAAAAAAAAATAACTATTATGATTAGGATTTGAAAAGTTCTCATTTTATTTTGATGGTATTAAATCTGAAAATCCGTTAATAAATTTTTTGACATCTAAATCAATATTTATCCCCACAAATGGTATTGTGGCTAATGTTTTATCTGTAACTAAAGGATTTGGATCAATTTTTCGAAACCACATAGCTCCTCCAGTAAGATTGACTCCTCCTCCAATTTTAAAACCTAAGCCAGTCTGAAGAGTTGAGTTGGAAAAGAAATTTTCTCTTTTACCATCTGCTTGAATACTAGTTAATGACCATGAAGTGGTAAAGGATAGTCTATGCAAAATAGTTTTATTTGGGTAGGTTTTAAAAGGAATATCTTTTTTGATAGGTCGGAATCTAATGTGAAAACCAAGTGTGGGGGTGAAATTTCTTAAGTTTTTATCAATCCATCCAAAACTGGAATAGCCAAAATCTGGAATGACTTGAAGTTCTGTTCTGGTTTTAAAATTATAAATATAAGTACTACTACCTAGAATTCGAGGTTTCAAAAAAAATTGATACTTAATTATTTCGTTTTTGATTTTAACTTCACTTTCATTTATGCTGGTTAGTAACTTAATTCTGTTCCCTATATCATTAGAGAATATTTTTAATTGTTTAATTGTTTCTTCATCGATTAGCTGATTAGTAATATTTATCGTTTGCAATGCTTCTTCTAAATTACAAATAGCTTGTTTTGATTTTTTCAAATTTGATATTTGTATGTTTCGATTTAATTTTTTTGGACTAGATTTTAAATCTAAAATATGAATTTCACCCTTCAACAGACTTGTGCCTTGGATTTTCATATCAAGTCCATATATATTTTGAGCAGTTCTTAATAAATCACAACAGTCTGTACATAATTTGATCTTACTTTTAGAAGAATCACATTTGGAAAATAATTTTACTGCTGGCTTTAAAAGACTGCTTTTTCCTAATTTTGAAAGTTCAGTTAAATTAATTTCGGAGATTTTTTTGGAATCGCTATCAATTTGATCAAAATATTCTTTAAGATAATCCTGATAGAATTTACTTATGGCGGTAGTATCACTAGGGGTGATATAAACGAACCCATTTTGATTATTCTGGCTTTTTAAAATCTTCTCTAGAAGGTCACTTACTTCAGTCTTTTTCTTATTGTGAGTTAATGAAAAAATTTTGATTGCTTGAGGATGAATCTCTGCAAAAAATAAAGTGTATTCTTTTGAGGGTTTTAAGATGTCATTTAATTTACCTCTTGGATTTTTATATTTTGAATACGGATGCTTGTTAAATGTGATATAAAGAAAATTTTTCTTCCCTTCTTTTTTTACTTCATAATTTTCGAATGGAATTGAACGGATTTGCTTTCGAAGAAGTTTCTCCCGCTTTCGAACTAACTTTCCTCTTTTTCGTTCACTTTTATTTAAGGATTTCCGTTTTCTTTGCTCTTCTTTCGCAGTTGGTGCACTCTTTAATTCTTTCTCTAATCTATTATTCCTACTTCTACTTATTCTAATTTTATCGTTCAATTTCTCGATTCTAGAATTATGTTTTGTAGAAAATTCCAAAGTTCGATGTAAATTCCTTTTGCCTTTATGCTCAACGTAATCAATATATATTGGTGATTCATCAACCTTTATCTTTATAATAAATGGCTCATCAAAAGGTAATGGCTCCTTTAGTTGATTGGATATAGTATCCACTTCGAAAACTTTTAGTGCTTGCCCATTAATGTAATTATAAAAAGAAGAAAAGAAGATTATGGCAAAAATGTATCGTAGCATTTCAAATTATTTGATATTTAATAACCTATCCAAAAAAATAGGATTTCTTTAAGGTAAAAATGTAATATAAATGAAATTGAGTATGTACAAATCTACACTACATCAAAGCTAAAATCGAAGACAAAAATAATCTTTTGCCATAGAAATAATATTTATACATTTGCATACTTAATCGATTATCAATACAATTGATGCTATTATTCTTAATAATTTTGCCACAAAAAAACACTATCAAAAATTCCAAATTAATTCAATCTTTAAAAATACTTCTCCCCGTAGAGTTAAAATCTCTAGGTAAATGGCTCCAATCCCCTTGGTCTAATTCCAATAAAAAAGTTTATGAACTTTATCTCATTTTAAGGAAGTATTCGCCTAATTATGATTCCATACGATTGACTAGAATTTTTATTTTTAATCAACTATATCCTGAAAAAAAATTTAATGACCGATGGCTTAGGAATATCATGGCGGAATTAAATAAACAAATTGAAGTCTTTTTAATTCATCAAAGACTAGAAGAGGAAGAGGATTTAAAAAAAATATTGTTAGCCAAAGAATACGAGAAGCGACATCAAACCTCCAGGCTTTTAAAATTGTCCGAGAGCTTGAATAATAAATTAGAATTTAAAAAAAATAAGTCCTTGGATGATTATTATCATGGTTGTATTATAAATGATTTATTGTATTACAACCCAGAGGTAAGTGCTCAATGGAGAGGAGATACCCCTTTACTCAATAAAGCAGATACCTATTTAGATGGATTTTATTTGTTGGGGAAATGGCGATACCGAAGTGAATTTTTAGAACGACAAAGATTACTAAAAGAAGAAGATCAACCTTTTTTTGATTTAGATATTTTACAAAGAATTGGTGAAAATTTTTCTATCCCTGTTGTGAATTTGTACCAAAAAAAACAAGAGGCAGGGAAATCTTTTACAGAAGGTCAGTTCGTAAAATTGAAGAAAACTTATTTTGATAGTTTCGAAAATATGTCTTTTAAAGATCAACAAATTTTTTATTTCTATTTGTTGAATTCACTAATGGGAATTATCCAAATGGGTAAAACTAAATTATTTGAAACGTTATTTGACTTATACTGGTTTGGAATAAAAAAACGATTGTTACTTTATCATGGTCGACTTTCAGCTAATACTTATGCTAATATTATCACACTAGGAAATAGAATAAAAAAATTTGAAGAGATTGATTCTTTTATAAAAACATATACGATTCATTTAAGAGAAGAAGAACAAACTGATGGTGCTACTTGGGGACGAGCGCATTGGCATTTTAATAAAAAGGAATATGAAAATGCTATCGAATATTTAAGAATTTATAAGTTTAAAAATAATTCGTTTGAAATCTTAGGAAGGTTTTTATTATTACAAGTTTATTTTGAATTGCTAAGAAAAGATACCTCTTATTCTTTTTTGTTTTTTGATTACACTAAGTCGCTCAAAAAAAATATCCAAAGAAATAAATATTTATCTCAGTCCAGAAAAAAAGCTTTTCAAAATTACATTAAATACATTTCTAAAATAGCTCATGTATTAGATAAAAAAGATAAAACTAAATATCAAGAATTAATTCATCAGATCAATAATGAGGAAATCATTCAAGGGAAAAGATGGATGTTAGAGACATTAGATCAAATCATTTCTGAAATAAAAAAATGAGGTTTTCTAAAGTTAGAAAACCTCATTTATCCTTTTCAATTGTTAGATAACTAGTCTACAATTAAATCTTCCACTACTATATCATTTCCTCCTTTGATCTTACGAGTTTCAATTTTAGTTAAGATTCTAGCATCTTGGAATTTTTTAAAAGATGACTTTTTTTTGATGGATTGCTTTATCATAAGGCATGAAAATTTGTGCCCGATTCGGTGTGTATTACCGATCGGTCATGTGAAAAAAAGAATTAAACTGAGTTATAATTAGGTGAAAAAAATATCAGGCTAAGTAGGAGTATGATCTCCGATTAGTTGTTGTTTTTATTAAAAAAAACTAAATATTATTTGTACTAATTATGGTTACAAGGTAGGTTAGAATAAGATTGGTAATTATATAACTTTTGTTGACGTAAAATTTTAAGGACTAAAAAATCAAATTGTTTTTTTCAACTGGTAAAGAATTAATTGATCCATTTCAAATAAAAAAAGGCATTAAAACATCATGCTTTAATACCTTTTTATTGTTGGCTAATTAGAAAAAAAAATTAAATCAATAATTTATTTTCGTCATCAAGATTTATAGAAGCTTGCCAGATAGGTATAATTCGCTCGTAGCTAATTAAATCAATTGTTAAGATATTCCCTTCTCGTTTTAGAATTGCACGTTCTAATCCCCAACTCTCTGGTTGAATATAAATATGACCTTTGAAGTGACCATGACTATTTTGATAATCATTTTTAGCTCCGAGTAGAAATGCATAAACCGCTTCCTTATCTGCTCCAAATTTTTCAGCAGCAGGAAGCCAATCATGTTGGTAAAATGAAATTGTTTTTCTAGGGTTAAAACAGAATCTATCAATAGTCAAAAAACCATTTTTTATTTCTTCAGAATTTAAATCAATATTTCCTATCACTATTTTATGCAATGCTGTTTCAGATTCAGGATCAGCACATCTAATCTCAAGTTCATCGAGTCCAACTGAAGTTTTTGAAATTATAATATTATTAATCTTCTTGAGCTGATGATATTTATTTTTCACCTGAGGTTTTAATATATCATATAAACCATCTTCTCGAAACTCTGGTAGTCGAAAATCACCCGATTTCTCCACAGGGTTTAAGATCTCAGCATAAGACTTTGGAGGATCAATAAATCGCTTTTCATCAACTGCAATTACTAATTTTCGTTGATGCGGTTTTTCAAAGTACTCTTTATTCTTCCCCCATCGAGTATAAATAATTTCACCGTGATTAATCTTTGGAGAATAAGCACGCTCACTTGATGGAACAATGTCTCTATATTGATTTAGATCAAGTAAGATTTTATTGTTTGCCTTTTCAGCATCATGATAAATCATTCCAAAAGTCGGATTATCAGTAGTAGGTTTAGTATCAGTTTTGATCAAACTTGGGTAGTATCCTCTTGGATCTATACAATATCTCCATCCTTGATTAGCCCAAGCACCAGATTGAACTTTACATAATTTTTGATACTCTTTTTGATGCATCAAAAAAGAACCATGATAAGTTTCTCCTTGATATTTTAACTTTAATTCAAAGCCTCTACTCGTCGTGCAATTATTTATGATTTCTAAATATTCAATCCAAGCACCATTTTGTAAATTGATTTCAGCTGGTATTCCATTATCCCATTCAGGCTTGGATGGATCAATAATAATGACACTCCATCGTGATAATTCATTTTGACAAATTTCAACTCGCTGTTGAGGAGAAATAATATTCCAACCATCTTTTTGCCAATCTTCAATTTTATTCCCTGCTCCATCTCCATAGCGATAAGATGATTCCACTAATAATTGTCGGAAGCTCAGGTTTGAAATATGAACAACTCCAAATTTAGAGTACAAGGAAATTTTTATGGTTCGAGTTAATACATCTTCAATCTTTACTTCCAATTTGGAAACAAGATCTATCAATGGTTTGCCTCCATAAAGATGTTCTATGCCTTCTTGCCAATTACGTGTATTATAATAATAAAACTCAATAGCATTTTTAATAGAGTTATCCCAATCACAGTAGGGTAACTTTATTTTGCCTTCGTCTTTATTTTTTAAAATAAACATTTCAGAATGGTTATGTTTTAGAATGTCTAAGGTAGATTATTTAAAGCCATAAAAAAATTCTCATTAGAGGCTCTAATATATTCAGCCATCCAGGTCGTTGGTTGTTTATTCCAATTGGTTCTACAAGATAAACCAATGGCAAACAATGGTGTGCCTAAATTTACATCTACAAATCCCATGAACTCTGGAGGAGGTTCATTCTTTGAAACATAAGGTTCTAATTTAAATGCAAATGAATTACCGTGAATAGCAGAAATATTTTCTTCTTTAGTTTCTCCATGTTCGGATTTGATGCTACCTAGTAATACTTTATTATAGATTTGTCCTTCATAATGCGAATCTATTTTATTGAGAATTACATCAAGAGAATCAAAATCAAAAAAACTAAAGGTGAAATGGAAATCTTCATTATCAAACAAACTTGCATATTCCCAAACTGCATTTTCTCCAGCTTGTAAATCTTCCCCATTAGTTTTGATTAATTTATTCACAATTACGGAACTGGATGATCCCTTAATTGTTCCATCTTCAAAATGTACAGGAACAACAGAGATACGAGTACCATCTATTTCCTGTTTTTCATTTTTTGTGAGGACACCAGCCGATCCTTTAATTTTAAAAGCTAATCCTTTTGGGCCTTCTTTGTCACGAATAGTTTCTAGAGCTGCCCGTAATTCTGCTCTCTCAAATAAAACTGAACATTTTACCTGTGTCATTTTGATTGTTTTTTATATGAAAAAATAGTTTGTTAATTAATCAATAACGAATGATTTGATTTTTATTATCTTAAATATTTATTGATAGCTTCTGTTTTATTATTGACTTCTAGTTTTTTGTAGATCTGATGTATATGTTGTTTTACTGTCCCAATAGTAATTGAAAGTTGAGCGGCAATTAGTTTATAAGGTAATCCTCTAGATAAAGAATCTAAAATAACTTCTTGCCTATTTGTTAGTTTTACGTCAAGTTTTTTAGGCGTTTCCTTTCGAAAACTTTTTAATATTTTCAAGGCGATACTTTTACTCATTGGGGCTCCACCATTTGAAAGTTCTCTTATCGAATCAATAATTTTTTGAATAGATTCTCTTTTTAAAATATATCCATCAGCTCCTGCTTTCAATGCATCAAATACTTTTTCGTCTTCCTCAAAAACAGTAAACATAAGAAACTTAATTTCAGCATATTGCTGTTTAACTTTTAGCATACATTCTATTCCACTCATTCTAGGCAAACCAATATCCATTAATACCACATCAGGTTTTGAAATTAATATTCCGCCTAGTGCATCTTCAGCATTTGCAAATACTTTTACACATTCAAAATCTGTTACAGATTGTAAATGTTCCTTTATTGTATTTCTAATTTCGTCGATATCTTCTACGATAATTATTCGAATCATAATGCAATATATTTCATTAAAAAAGATAAGATTATATAACTTTTGTTGAGCGTTTGTAATTTTTTGGAATAATTATTTTCCAACACTTAAGGGAATACTTACTATCACTTTTGTACCATTATTCCGTGTGTATTTGATTTCTCCATTTACACTACTAATTCTATTTTTCATATTTCCTAAACCATTTCCTTTCCCTAATTTTTTTTCGTGATCAAATCCAACACCATTATCTTCTACGATCAAAAATAAATTTCCGTCAGAAAAATCCACAAGAAAATTAACCTCCGTAGCTTTCGCATGTTTTACGATATTATGAAATAGTTCTTTTATTACTAGTACTATATTTCTTCTTTTTTCACCACTTAATTCTATTTCAGGTAAAACTAAAGAATAAGTAACGGTTGGCTTAATTGGAAAGGCATCAAAATATTCATAAAAATAATGACAGAGATAAGCAACCAAATTTTCTAAGTTATCATTAGACGCATTCATTGCCCATATGATCTCGCTCATTTTTTCAAGCAAGTCTTTCGCTGACTCATTAATTCGAAGAATATTCTTTTTATTTAAATATTCTTTATTCTTTAAACTTAAATCTTCACTTAAAAATTTTATAATGGATAGTCCTGCTCCCATATCATCATGCAACTCACTTGCTATACGATTGCGTTCTTTTTGAAGTGCATTTTGTTTCTCAATTATTACTCTTTGTTTTTTTAATTTTTCATTTATATATACTTGAGTAGCTGTAAATATTAGAATCAAAAAACCTAAAACACACAAAAGAAGAAACCACCATTTTCGCCAAAACGGAGTATCGATTTCTATCTGAAGTTTTTTTATGGAACCTTTGATACCGTTAGCATTTTCAATAAAGTATTCTAACTCATATTTTCCTGAAGGCAGTTTGTTAAATCTAATCTTATCGCCACTTTTAATTTTTATCCAATCATTTTGATATCCTAAACATCTATAAAATAATTTATTCTTATTGGGTAGATATGTGCCTATTGACCTAATGACAAATCCTAAAGTATTTTCGTAATAATTTAATTTTATTCTATCCTCATTGTTATCAAATGATTGAACTAATTCATTATTCACTTCAAAATTTTGAATAGATATTTTAGGTAAAAAAATAAAAGGAACTACCAATTGTGGATCAAAACAAAAACTTCCATTATTGGTCGCAAACCATAAATAATTATTCTTTCCAACAAAGGTCGAGTAGTGTAAAGCAAAACTATTATCAGACAATCCATCTTCTTTACCAAAAGAAATTTTTCTATTTTTTTCAAAATTAAAATTGAATAATTTTTCAAAACTTGTAAACCAAAGTTGACCAAAACTATCCTCAACAACATTGCTCACTAAACCTGAATGAATAATACCACTTGCAGGATTTTGAACCTTGTATGAATCTTTTTTTTTAGTTAGTACTTTTACTCCTTCATTTGTTCCTAACCAAAAATAATTTCCCCTAGAAGAAATAGACATCGAAAAAACCTCTAAATCTGTTTCTATTTTTTGTATCAACTTTAAAGTATCTTTAGAAATATCGTATATCTCTATGTTGGTATTGGCAGTTGGTAAAAAGAGTATTTGATTATCTAAAGTATAAAATTGAAATGTGGATAAAGCATTTATTGGTATTTGGTAGAGGTGAGATTCCCATACATTTTTCTCATTTTTTTTCAAATCTAAAATCCCTTCAACAGTCGTAGCTATTATTCTTTTACTGTTAATTTCTTTAAAAAAAAGTATTCCATTTTGTTTCGAATTATAAATGTTAATCCATTGTTCTTTTTCGAATTCATATTGGTAAATCTCAGTTCCTGCAAGAAGAAATATTTCTCCTTGAGGAGTAGAGGATAACCTTGCTCCATTCGTAGCATCTTTTATCTCGTCAGTTATTTCAAAAGATTTTAGATGATTCCCAAATCCATCACTTACGTAAACCGTATTGTTTTTATCTAAGCTCCAAACTTGAGCATTTTTATCTTCTACAACAGAAGTTATTGATAGTCGATTAGTTTCACTTTGATGAGGTTTATTAAATGGAATATTATAAATCCATCCAAAACAAACTTTTGTTTCATTCTTAAAAGATACCCATAATTGATCTTGATTATCTAAATAGATAGATAACAAATTTTCAAATTTTGACTTTTTTGATTTTAATTTATCATTCGTATTTATTTTTGTAAATGTAAAACCAGAGATGTCGTATATCCATAATCCTGATGCTCCTCCAAGTAATAAATGTTCTTCATCTAATAAAATTCCACACTCGACTCCATGATCCGTTTTACGAGGTAGTCGTTTCAAAGATGTCTTTTGAGAAAGAGGGTTATGCAAAATCAATCCAGATTTTGAGAATAACCAAACTGTACTATCATTTTGAATGATCACATTTCTAACATCGATAAATTTATTTTTGTAACCATTCTTCCAAAATAATTTTCGCTCAAATGCTTTATTCTTTTTTACAGTTATTTGTTCAAAACCAGATTGGGAAATCATAGGACAGCCATAGATCGTATTTACGTCCCCTAAATTATCAAGGGTCACCCCAAAGTTGATTCCTGCCGTATCGGATATTTTTTTTGAAATACCCGAGTAAATATCATACCTATATATTTCCAGGTTGATTCTTAACCATAAGTATTTATTTTTTTCTAAAAAAAAAATATGGTAACTAAAGTCTAGGAGATTCCCTCCTTCTCCTTTTATTTGGATTGTCTTAAAATCATCTGATTTTCTTCTATAAACATTTATCCCTTTTACTGAAGAAAACCAAATATTACTTAGGGAGTCTTCGTAAAAATCACTTTGAATATAATTATCCAAAATACTAGTTGAATCTTGAAGATTGGATACAAATTTTTTAATACTAGTTCCATCAAATTGGAATACCCCATTATTAGATCCAATCCAAACTAGACCTTTAGAGTCTTTCTTAATAAATCTATTGTCTCCTGCATTTAGTCCATCCTCAAGTCCAACATGCTCAAAAGCTAAATTTAGCGGTTGATTATTTTGTTTTTTTTGAGCAGTTAGTTGTAAAGAAAAAAAAACTATAAACAACAAAAGGAAATGTTGATTTGAATTAAATGCTAAATAATAGAATATATGTTTCAAGTTTTATGATTTTTTTACCAACCTAAGTTTAGCTATTTATTGATAATTTTAAACTTAAAAATAGCAAATCAATTTAAGATGCAAAGTCTGAGAGGTACCAATAAAAAAGAAATCCCGAATCTTGGGGTAACCAAAATTCGGGATGACTCCTGTTTTCTTTTCAATATATTAGACTTTATTCGTTTGACGTTGAACGTTAGACGTTTTACGTTTTACGGTCACTCATACAATTCTATTTAGAATAAACTCTAGTAATTCCTTGTTCGTTTTCTCTTCGAGGATTTCTTTTTGTTTTTCTTTTTTTCTTTTTTAGAAAAAAGATAATTGATATCCGTCGTTACTCCAAATTGCATCGTACTCGGTTGGACTTCTAAAAATACATCTCCAAAATCATATACACCCGCAAGTGTCAAATATCCTCGAATCGGTGCAGTCGGTTTTCCAATTGAAATTTTTAATGCAGATTCTAAAAAGAAAAATGGATTATTTTCTTCTATGATTTCTATTTTTCGCAATTGAGAAGCAGATAATCTACCATATGCTTTTGAACTATCAAGGTAGCTTAATTGAGTTCCTCGCAAAGTAAAACTTGCTCCAACTTTATCTAAGAAAATATGAAAACCACCTTGTAGATATATTTTTTGAAAATCTAATTCCACTTTGCCCGTTTCTCCAAAATAAAAATTATTTACTGCTCCTCTGCCATATCCAACATATCCATCAAAGAGTAATCCTTTCCCTTCTGTCGCAGATTCGAATGAAGTTAATCCATCTTCCCCAAATATTTCTTTGGCCTTGGCTGGTTTGAAATAATAACCACCAACTGCTCCGTTAAAATTATATTGATAAACATTCTTCTCTATATCCTCTGCTCCTGTAAATGAATTTCGAATACGAAAATAACTAGCATGAACTCCTAGGTGTTTGATTGGACTATACCCCACTTGAGCACTAATATTATTCCCCGGCAAACTATTCACATGAGGAGTATATCCAGCAGATACTTTTATATCTTTCTCTTCTCGGAGTGCTACAAGGTTTCCTTCATCTGTTGCATAAAAATGATGACTGGCACTTCCACACGAAGCAAAAAACAATACACTTACAAAAAGGTATAAACTAAATTTTATTAATTTCATAAGATTGATTTCGTTTTAGTTTGTTTATTCGTTTTTAGATAAATTCTGCTTTTTGACTTGACCATACATGCTTACAAACAGGATTTTCTAAAAACAAATTTCTTAAAAAAAAGTCTTCCATAGCGAAACCATGGAAGACTTTTAATTTATTTTTAATCTAATATCTATTTAAATGGATCAGAATATTTTACATCAGCTAACATTACTTCATCTGTGAATGTATTTAAGAACTCAATCAAAGCATCTTTTTGTACTTGAGTAAAATTGAAAGCTTTAGCTTGCCCACCTTCTTTCAATTGGCTACTCAAGTTTGGATGATTTTGTACACCATTGCTATAATGATCAACTACTTCTTCCAATGTTGCAAAACGTCCATCATGCATAAATGGTCCAGTCAAAGCAATATTTCTTAAAGTAGGTACTTTGAATACTCCATTGTTAGATGAGCCATTTATTTCACCAATTCCTTGATCTTCGTATTCCATATCCAAACCATTATTTGCTTTCACCTCTGCCGGGAATCCATTAATTTCACCGTGGCAGTTTCCACAATTAGTTACATATAAATCTTTTCCTAAGTTTTCAGCAACAGTAAATCCGTCAAAGTCAACACCTACAATATTATTTAAATTATAAGTAGTTACATAATGCTTATCCAATTCTTCATCATACTTAGATCGGTAAGAACTCATACTATTTACAAATTCACTTACTGCATCTAATACTCGATCCTCTGAGGCATTACTATCGCCAAAAGTTTCTTTGAAAAGAATTCGGTAATAATCATTTTCATTTACCCTTTCCAATACTTTATGCATTGGCATATTCATTTCTTGTTCGTTTGCAAAAGTTTGTCTTGCTTGCTCTTGAACAGTATTTGCTCGATTATCCCAGAAGAATGGAATTCTACCTGAAGCAGCATCTCCATAATATTCTGCAAAATTAAATACAGAACCTAGAGCCAATGAATTTCTACTTGTCACTCGGTTCAAAACTCCCTCGCTAAATGCTTTGTCATCAGCAAATGCTAATTCTTGCTTGTGACAAGATGCACATGAGATAGTTCGATCATCCGATAAATTCTTATCATAAAAAATTACTCGACCTAATGTAGCTAAATCGCTATCAAAAGAAAGTGAACGAGATTGATAATATTTTGGAAATTCGAAAGTGTAATCTTCTAAGTCATTATCTATATTTAAAGTTTGACTTAGAATTGCATAATCTTCCGCAGTATATCTTTCATAAGTAATATCTATTTTTTCTTTTTTACAAGAAGAAAAGATAAATAGCACTATAAAAAATGCTAGTAGGCTGTTTAAATTTTTCATAACCTTAAGTTGTTTTAATAATTTACTAAATAGGTTTTTGTCAAAGAATTGTAAAAATAGAAAAAACCTTATTCAAAGTCATTTTCAAGGAGTTAAAATTCCTTGTTAATATGTGTTAAAATGATAAAATATGCTCTTTTTCTGTTAAAATCTAGTCATCCTTTTATGATAGACACCAATTCTTCCCGAAAGGTTTGGCTGATTAGTAATAACTCTTCCGCTATTTTCACTTGATTTCCTTCCACATATTCTACTGTATTCAAAGCGATAATGTATGAGCGGTGGATTTTGAAAATGATATATCAAACGTAGGCGGGAAAAAAAGCAAGATAAAAAAGGTCGTTGAAATGAAGGTTTTCGTTGGTAAAATGAGATAACCTTTGCCAAGAGGTTATCGTTTTATTTTTTATGAAAATAAAATAGCAACCATAATCTTTTATTTTAGAAAAATATTTGATTGTTTTAAACTTACTTCTAAAACAAATGCTAACACTTATGAAAAAAGAAAATATCTCATCGAAACTCATTTTTGTTTTTGATGCATTTGGGACTTTGTTTAAGACGAGTGAAATAGACTCCGAGCTTCAAAATATTGCAAAAGATAAGACCGAAAAGCTTCTTTTCATTTGGCGGAAAAAACAACTAGAATATACTTGGTTACGAAATCAAATGAACGAATATGCTCCTTTTTCGCAAGTGACAAAAGAAGCTTTAGATTATAGTATGCGAGTTAATCATTTAAAAAACCCTAGAATTTTTGATTTGCTTTTGCCTATTTATGATAGCCCTAATTTGATTAAAGGAGTGCGAGATGCTTTAGATTTTTTTCAAGAAAAAACGATTTGTATTTTATCAAATGGTACTAGATCAATGTTGGAAAATGGTATTCAAAAAACGGGTATTGAACATCACGTTAATCATATTTTTTCAGTTGATGATATTGGTATTTATAAACCCCGAAAAGAAGTTTATCAAATGGTTTTGGATCAATTGAATACTTCTAAAGATGAAGTTTTATTTTTTTCATCTAATCAATGGGATGTGTCAGGAGCGAGTAATTTTGGATTGGATTCAGTTTGGGTAAATCGAAATAATGAGATTAAAGAAGGATTGCCTTTTGGGAAGGTTTTGGAAATTAATAATTTAAATGAGTTAAAGGATTATTTAGCCTAAAAAAAGAAGCAGCAGAAAATATTTCGATACTGCTTCTTTTTACACTTTTTTAAAATTCAGCTAATTGAAAATTAGTCATCCCTTGCATTTCTTCAACCGTCATTTCTGGATTTTTGAGTTGAGTAAGAACAACGAGTGCATTTCGATGATTTCCTACTATATTTTTTTTCAACTCAGAAATAGGATAATCGTGTTTTGTAATTAATGCGTTGATGCAAGTTGCATAGGAGGATAATTCCAAATTTGTTTGTGACTGAAAAAAAGAGATATCTTGTTTTCCGTTGGTAAGTTGGTGTATTTCAATAACTAGGATATTTCTTTTGTCACCGTCTGATAATTTTGCAACGTCTGATTTTGTACGCCAGCCATTTCTGATGATCGCATTATCTAAGTTTCCGGGAGTGATCATTTCGTCATTTTTCTTTTTGATATAGTCAATCGTTTTTGCCCAAAAAGTAGATAAGTTATCAAATGGATTGGGTTTAAATTGATCATCTGTAACATAAACATATCCATAATTTTTTACTCTAGCTTTATCAATTGCCTTTTTAGCATCTTCATAATTTCCACTAGAAATCGAATGAACTAAAGCAGCATAATTTTTTGTAGCTCCTGCACTCATTGACATAGAACTAATGTTTCCATAAGACTGTTCAAATGAAACTATCTTATTACCCGCAGGGTTATCAGTTGCTAAGAATTTCGGCGTTGGTTTAACACCTGTATTAAGAATTACATTCCATGAAGCATCTAGACTTTTTGTATACTTATAAAGCTCTTGATATCTATGTAACAAGTCATCTGCATTCGCTACCTCATCAAAGAAAATTCCATCAAGATGATAACCATTATTTCTTGTTTGTGTGTAATAAATAGCGATCTCTCCCTTAATGATTTTCATTAACGAATCAACCTTCATATTACCACATTTAATTCTATACTTGTTAGGATTAATATACCCTGTAGAAACATAGCCATAAACTTTTACTCCACTATCATTCAATTTTTTAATATTCCTTTTGTAACCTAGTAACTTAGTAGGATCAGTAGTTGGTCCATCATTCGGATTAATTATAGCTGTAATATTTACTTTTTTTTGAGCCTCTTCGATAGGTGCCCAAAGGTATTCATTATATCCTTCGATATTCCCTACCTTAGGATGCCATAACTCTGGATAGATATATAAAGGAATCATCACTTCTAGCTCATTTGACACTTGCGCATAAGAAATATTGTTAAAATTGAAGAAGAAGAAAAAGAATAGTAATGTTTGTAAAAAAATTATTTGCTTTTTCATGATAAATGGGGGTTTGAATAAAATAATAGTTGTAATAATTAGGTGTTGCACATGCTCAAAATTTCAATTAAAAAACCAAAATCTTAAGCATGTACTTTTTTTAAAACATTCTACTTCTCAGGATAACCATCGCTGATCCAGCAGTCGATCAAATCCAACTCTGCTTGAGTCAAATCTGTAGGATAACCCATAGGTGCATAAGGTGATGGCATGTCCATAGAATCAAGCACTCTCTCTGCAAATGATCCACTTTCAAGATTAGCGATGAGCCCTTCGTAATTTGTATAATCTTTAGAAGAAGCCGAAACCCACATTCCTGCATCAGCTCCACTATGACATCCTGAATAGGAGCAACTAGCTTCGATGATTGGTTTAATGTCTGTTTCATAAGTAGTACATGGATCATCATCCTTGCAAGAATAGATAAGAGTAACCGCAACTAAGGCTGTAATGAAAAAATTAATTGTCTTCATGATAAATGAATAATTTAGGAATTAATTAAAATTGATTTTGAGGTTATGAGTGCGTTTCAAATCCGTGTAAATTTTTCAATAAAATCCATTTTTCGATCTCGAGCTAAAGTCAACTCTTGACCATCTGTCATCAGAATAGTTTCGTTGTCACCTAGTCGAATGACATGATCTAGATTGATAACATGTGAGCGATGGATTCTGATAAATTTTTCTGAGGGAAGTAAATCTTCTACTTCTTTGAGTTGACGAAGTACTTTGGTTTGTCTGTTTTGAGTAAGATGTACATGTGTGTAATTTCCATCTGCAATGGCATATAAAATCTCATCTGGTCTAACAAACATTAATCCTTCGATTCCTTGAAGTGCGATTTGTGGATAATCATAATTCATAATTAAGGTATTTTTGAGGTTAATAAATAAATTTTAACCATTCGTAAATGATTTGCTGCAAGTTATACATGAGGTGATCGATTTTGAAAGACAGATTTTCAATTAAATTCTAAAAATCACTTTCATTTAAATATTTTTAAATCCCTTATCTAACTGACTATCAACACTTTAAAAAACAAATCAATCATTAATAGAATTCTAAAAAAAACCTTATTTTACATTTTATATATAGATAGTTTCATCTACAAAAAGAAAAACCAAATGCACTCCAGTAAACTTTTAACCCTTCTTCGAGGACTCCAGTCTGATGAAATCCATTGGTTCCAAAAATTTTTAAAATCTCCTTTCTATAATAACAATACTCTTACAATTCGCCTGTTTGAATACATCAAAAAGTATTATCCAGAATTAGACTCACCTAAACTGGCTAAGGAAAAAGTCTTTCAAAAATTATTTCCCAACGAAAAATTTAATGTTCAAAAACTTCGGAAGGTGATGTATGAGTTGGCAGTTTTGACAGAGGAGTTTTTTGTAACAATGCACTTACGTAAAAAAGAATTCCAAAGGAAAAAGATATTAGTAGAAGAATTGGGGGAGCGGAATTTGTATGCACAGTTTGAAAAAGGGACGAAACAATTAATGAAGGAATTGAAAAATTTGCCTTATCGAGATACTTTTTTCTATAAAGATATTTATGAGTTGAATTATAATTATTCGAATCATCAGGAGACGAATCGGCAAAAACTAAATGGTCAAATTTTAAAAATTGCAACGGAACATTTGGATTATTTTTATTTGTTGCAAAAGCAGCAATTTGAATTTGCCATTAAATCGCATGAGAAATTATTTAAAGAAAAAATCGAAATAAGTACAATTAGAAAAACTAAAGTAGATTTACAAAAGGAGCCAATCTTTAATCTTTATCAGATTATAATTAAAGGGCTTTCAGTTAATAATAATGAGGTTTATTTAAAATTGGAATCTTTGTTTAAAGAAAAAATATACGAATTAGGACGAAATGATAAGGTTATTATTCTCAAAGTTTTACTTAACTATTCAAGCAGAAAAATTAATGAAGGAAGAGAAAAATATTATGCTAAAATGCTTTCTTTATATAAATTTGGACTCAAACATAATTTATTAATAGAAAACGGACTAATAAGTGAAACCACATTTACCAATATTATTACTATTGGATCTTATGAAAAGGAGTTTAAATGGGTTGAGCAATTTATTGAGAAAACTCAAAAATATTTACCTCTTTCAGTACAAAAAGATGCTACCTGTTCAGGTCTTAGTTTGATGTTTTTTTATAAAAAAGAACAAACTAAAACCATTGATCTAATACTGAATCATACCTTTTCTAAACCATTATATATTCTCAAATCTAAATCAACTTTGTTAAGGGCTTTCTTTGAATTATTTTTAAATGATGAAAGCTATTATGAATTAATAACTGCTCAAATAAAAGCTTTTGAAAAATTTATTAGACGTAACAATCTTATTTCAATACATCGAAAAGAGAGTTACTTAAACTTCATTTTATTTATTCAGAGGATAACAGAGGCACATTGGAAAAATTCATTAGACCAAAAAATATATGACAAATTAAAAAATACTAATCCTGTATTACTAAAATCTTGGCTTTTAGAAAAAATAGAAACAGTCCTATAAAAAAAGAGATTTCCTACATTTTAGGAAATCTCTTGCTATTTATCAGTTTTTATAATTAATGTTTTAACCATCAACTACATCTTCAGTAATAATTCCATCTCCTTCTCCTCCTGTCCCATCATTACCACCTTTAATATTTTTCAATTGAACTTTTTTCAATTGAAACTTTGAGAAATTTGTGAATGATTGGTTATTTTTTGCATTTGATTTTTGAATTAAATTTTTCATTTGACATTAAAATTTAGGGTCTTGCATGTGCAAGACAAGTGATTAAATAAGTGAATTGAAAAGCGTCGCCAGCGTCAGGCGGCGAACTGCTTAGGGTAGAAATCTGCTTTTGAGTGAACCTGATTTCTAGGTGGGTTATGTGTCAAAAGCATATCACAAATTTGCGGTCAAAACCCTTGGAGGCGTTAGTCAAATGCGTTCAACGAATGGTCGTTTCGTTGAGGATGGGCAAAAAAAAATGGTCATTTCGTTGTGAAAAACGAAATGACCATTTCTGTAAAAAACTGATTATCAGTTAGTTATAGGTTGCAAAAAACATTTTGTAAATTTTCATTGAAAAAACATTTTAAAAAATCATTGATTATCCTTGACATCACTTGGCAAGTATCCAAATACATTTTGAAATGCTTTTGAAAAATGAGAAACATCTTTAAATCCAACTTCCCACGATACTTCCGACACATTCATCTCAGTCGTTTCCAAAAAATGTTTGGCTTTTTCCAAGCGATAAGTCCGAATAAAATTAGATGGGGAGGTATCGACGAGTGCTTTCATTTTTCGAAAAAGCTGTGAACGACTCATTCGTATTTTTTGACAAAGTTGAGGCAAGGCAAAATTTTCATCAGAGTAATTTTCTTCGATGATTTTTTTTACTTTTTGGATAAATACATCTTCAATTTGAATGGCTTCTTCAAGTGTAATTTCTTCGATAGGATTTTCAGTTATAAAATTCTTTTTGGAAAAATAGGTAACCATCTTTTTCTGACGTTCCACTAATTTTTCCAAACGAACGAGCAATTCTTCTTTGTCAAAAGGTTTGGACAAGTAAGCATCAGCACCACGTTTGAGTCCGACTATTTTGGAATCAGAATCTGCTTTGGCAGTCAAAAGAATAATTGGAATATGGCTAGTCCGTTCGTCATTTTTTAAAAAATCACAAACTTCAAATCCATTTTTCTGAGGCATCATCACATCGCTGATGATGAGGTCAGGAATGTTTTCG